>DATAWQ010000082.1:0-77337 GCA_036267135.1 Streptosporangiaceae bacterium
GAGCGGCTGCAGCGGCGCGGCGCTTGCTGCTGCGACTGTGAAGTGATCTTCAACGTGTACACCGACTACCCGGACACCGACCGGCTGCTGCCCTGCGCCGGCGTGTCCAAGGCCGGCTCGACCCTGCCCTGCGATCTGCGGTCGCTCAGCTAGCACCGTGATCTGCGGTCGCTCAGCTAGCACCGCGATCTGCGGTCGGCTAACTGACCCCCGCCGTGGAGCGGCGGCGGCGCAGCAGGTGGCGGCCGATGAGGGCGGCGATCACGACGGCCACGGCGATCAGCACGTACAGCAGGTACTTGGTGACGTCGGCGTAGATGGCCGTGATGTGGTCCCCGGCCAGGTAGCCCGCACTGATCCAGACCGCGACCCACATCACCGCGCCGAGCCCGTTGAAGATCAGGAACCGGGCCCACGGCATTTCCGTCAGGCCCGCGATGATGCCGTTGGCCTGGCGGAGCCCTTCGAGAAACCGGGCGAACGTGATCACCAGCGCGCCGCGGCTGGCAAAGAACCGTTCGGCCCGGTCCAGCCGCTTGGCGGTGAGGAAGACGTAGCGCCCGTAGCGCTCGGCCAGCTCGCGCCCGCCGAACCGGCCGATCGCCCAGCCGCCGCAGCCGCCGGCCACACAGGCCGCCACCGCGACCAGGCCGAGCGCCACCACGTTCATCCGCCCGGCCCCGGCGTAGATCGCCCCGGCGATGAGCATCGTCTCGCCCGGCACGATGGGCGCGCCCAGGTTCTCCAGGAACAACAAGGCGGCCACGGCCAGGTATCCGTAGTGGTCGAGCAGCGGGGCCATGGCCGCGAACACCCCGGGGAGCGGATGCGCGCTCAGGATTCGTCCTTTTCGCCGAGCCTGGCCAGGGCTCCGGCTATCGGGCCCGCGGTGAGCTCGACCTGCCAGGCCCTGGCTCCGTGGTCGCGCAGTTGCCCGGCGACGGCTTCGGCGTCCGGCGGATCCGGGGGGCTCCAGGCCATCCTGCGCACGGCGTCAGGGTGGAGCAGGTTCTCGGTGGGCATGTGGTGGGCGTCGGCCAGCGCCGCCACCGCCGCCCTGACCGCGGTCAGCCGGTGGGCGGCGTCCGGGTCGCGCTCGGCCCACCGGTGCGTCGGCGGCGGGCCGTCCACGTTAGGCCCGGAGGGCGGCGGCAGGGCCGTCTCGACCCGTGCCCTGGCCCGGCCCACCGCGGCCAGCCAGTCGCGCACGTGCCTGCGGGCACCGCGTCCGGTGAACCCGGGCAGCCCGGTGAGTTCCTCGCCGTTCTTTGGCAGCGCCCGCGCGGCCTCGATGATCGCGGCATCCGGCAGCACCCGCCCGGGGGACAGGTCCCGCCGCTGTGCGATCGAGTCACGCTCCAGCCACAGCTCGCGCACCACGGCGAGACCCCGCCGGTTGCGGACCCGGTGGATGCCGGAGGTGCGCCGCCAGGGGTCGGGGCGTGGCCCCGGCGGCCTGGCCGCGAGCACGGCCGCGAACTCTTGCCTGGCCCACTCCGTCTTGCCCTGCTCTTCCAGTTGCTGCGCGAGCGCGTCCCTGAGCTCGACCAGCACCTCGACGTCCAGGGCCGCGTAGCGGAGCCACTCTTCGGGCAGCGGCCGGGTGGACCAGTCCTCGGCCCCGTGGCCCTTGGCCAGTTGCAGGCCGAGTACCTCCTCCACCAGCGAGGCCAGGCCCACCTTGGGGTAGCCGAGCAGCCGGCCGGCCAGCTCGGTGTCGAACAAGGCCCGCGGCCGGTAGCCCAGCTCGTCCAGGCACGGCAGATCCTGGCCGGCGGCGTGCAGCACCGCTTCGGCGGGCGCCAGCGCCGCGTCCAGGCCGGACAGGTCGGGGCAGCCGGTCGGGTCGACCAGCACCGTGCCCGCCCCGGCCCGGCGGAATTGGACCAGGAAGGCCCGCTGGCCGTACCGGAAGCCGGAGGCGCGCTCGGCGTCCACCGCCACCGAGCCCTTGCCGTCGCCGAGCGCCGCCGTGGCCACGGCCAGCGCGTCGGCGGTGGCGACCACGTCAGGCAGCCCGTCGCGGGGGTCGAGCAGCGGTACCGCGCCGTCCGGCGGCGCTGGGCTGCCTTCTTCGGTCACGGGCGCCGCCTGCCCCGTGAGGTCGGTGACATCGAACGCTGGGGCATCACGCGCACGCCCGCCGGGACCGGTGGCAGGCCGGCCGCGGTGCACAGCGCGTCGCACCAGGCGGTGACGTGGCCGGCCAGCGCGGGCGGCTCCGGCCCGCCCGGCGGCCCCACGGGTGACCAGGAGGCCCGGATCTCCAGTTCGGTGGCCGCTGGCTCGTCCTGTTTCCCACCGAAGCCTTCGGTGATGACCCTGGTGACCGTGCCGCTGGGCGCGGCGTACCCGGCCGCCCCGGCGTCCAGGGCCTCGGTCAGCCAGGTCCAGCTCACCGTGCCGAGCAGCGAATCGGCCGCGAGTTCGGGCTCCACTTCCGCCCTGATGTAGGCGATCACCCGGAACGGCCCGGCCCAGCCCGGCTGGCCCGCCGGGTCGTAAAGCAGCACTAGCTTGCCCGAGCCGATCTCCGCGTCGTCGTCTGGCGCCGCGATCGTGGCCGCGATGGCGGCCGCGTACGGGGCCAGCGTCCTGGGCGCGGCGACATCTTCGAACGTCACCTGCGGGCGGACCGGGCGCTGAGCCTCCCGGCCGGCGTACAGGTCGGCGGCGGCGACCCTGAAGACAGCGTCGCCTGCCTGGGTGCCATGGCCCTCCGGGCCGGCCGGCCTCATGAGCCGAGCGTACGTCGGCGCCGCCTTCTCATGCTGCCCGGCCCGGCGGCAGGTCTCTCGCGTTGGCCAGCAGGAAGTACACGCCGGTGACCAGCGCCGCGCCGCACCCGGTGCACATCCATTCCGGGCACTCGCCGTCCAGCGTGTCCGGGCAGCTCCCCAAATCCTCGTACGGCTGGTCAAATGCCTGCTCCCGGCCACAGTCGTGGCAGTAGCGGGTGGTCAGGCCCATCTCCGGCGACCTCCTTACCCCCGTTCCCCCCGGGCCCTGTGTTTGGCGCACCGTTCGGGCACCGGTCACGATGTTGGCACGGTTTGCCGTTACGGCGTTGGATCTCCCACGGTGTGTCACGGATCCGGCGACCGCCCGTCACCTGCGGGCTTCGTGCAGGCTGCGGTCCCGGCCTGTGAGACGATCCCTGATGTGAAGCCGGTTGAGGGCGATTCGCCCTTCTTGCTGGCCTGCAGGCGTAAACCGGTCCCGTACACGCCGGTCTGGTACATGCGGCAGGCCGGCCGTTCGCTGCCCGAGTACCGCATCGCCCGGTCGGGCATGGGCATGCTCGAGGCCTGCCGCCAGCCAGAACTGATCACCGAGATAACCCTGCAGCCGCTGCGCAGGTACGCCGTGGACGCGGCCATCCTGTTCAGCGACATCGTGGTGCCGCTCAAGGCGGTCGGGGTCAGCCTGGACATCAGCCCGGGCATCGGGCCCGTGATAGAGCAGCCCATTCGCGGCGCCGCCGACCTGGCCAGGCTCCGCCCGCTCGAGCCTGGTGACGTGCCGTACGTGACCGAGGCCGTGCGGATGCTGGTGGCCGAGCTGAAGGACCGCCCGCTGATCGGTTTCGCCGGCGGGCCGTTCACGCTCGCCTCCTACCTGATCGAGGGCGGCCCGTCGAAGACACACGACCGGACCAAGGCGCTCATGTACGGCGACCCGGTGCTGTGGAACGCGCTGCTCGGGCGGCTGGCCGACATCACCCGCTCGTTCCTGCAGATTCAGGTGGACGCCGGGGTGTCAGCGATCCAGGTCTTCGACTCGTGGGTCGGTGCGCTCAACCCGGACGACTACCGGCGGCTGGTGCTGCCGCACACCCGGCGCGTCTTCGACTCGCTGGCCTCCTCCGGCGTGCCGCGCATCCATTTTGGTGTGGGAACCGGTGAGCTGCTCGGGCTCATGGGGGAGGCGGGCGCCGACGTGGTCGGGGTGGACTGGCGGGTGCCGCTCGACGAGGCGGTGCGCCGGGTCGAACCCGGTAAGGCGCTGCAAGGGAACCTCGATCCCGCCGTCCTGCTGGCCTCCTGGGAAGTGATCGAGACCCGGGCCAAGGACGCGCTCGGCCGCGGCCGGGCGGCCGAGGGGCACGTGTTCAACCTGGGGCATGGCGTGCTGCCCGAGACCAATCCCGACGTGCTGGCTAGGCTGACCGACTTGGTGCATGCCGAATCCGCCAGGTCCTGATCACCAGATCGCACCCCGCGCGGGGTGTACGGTTCGCCGTCGGCTGGATATAACTTTGCGGTGTGGCCCGGGCAGAATTCAACTGAGCGGATGGCCCGGGCGCAATGGTACGGCGGGAGGGGCGGCCGTGGGTGAGCGAAGGCGGAACACCGCGCGTACGGACAAGCTGTCACAGGTCGATATCAGCCAGGCCCACCCGGCCCGTATGTACGACTACTGGCTCGGCGGCAAGGACAACTTCGCGGCCGACCGGGAGGCCGCACAGCAGGTCATTGAGGCCATGCCTGGCATCATCCCCGGGGTTAGGGCGCAGCGTGCGTTCCTCGGCCGCGCCGTACGCCACCTGGCCGTGCAGGCCGGCATCAGGCAGTTCCTCGACATCGGCACCGGGCTGCCCGCGGCAGGCAACACGCACGAGGTGGCCCAGCGCGCCGCCCCGGACGCCAGGATCGTGTACGTGGACAACGACCCGATGGTGCTGGCGCACGCTCGCGCGCTGCTCACCAGCACCAGGGAAGGCGCCTGCGCGTACATCGAGGCCGACCTGCGGGACGTCAAGGAGATCCTGACCACAGCCGAGGCGACGCTCGACTTCAGCCAGCCGGTCGCCGTCGTGCTGCTCGGCGTCATGCAGTTCATCGGCGACATGGAGCACCCGGCCGCGATCATCGAGGCCCTGAAATCAGCCTGCCCGCCGGGCAGCTATCTGGTGCTCGGCCAGCCGGCCATCGACGTCGAGCCGGAGCGGATGGGCCAGGCCGTGGCCAGGACCATCAAGCTGGTCACCGCTCCGGCCACCATGCGGACGCACGACGCGGTGCTGGGCTTCTTCGATGGCCTGGAGTTGCTGGAGCCCGGCCTGGTCCAGTTGCCGCACTGGCGGCCCGACCCCACCGATCCGCCGGTGCCCGGGCCGGTACCGTTCTGGTGTGGGGTCGGACGCAAGCCCTGAGCCAGCCCAGCCCGAGCCAGCCCAGCCCGAGCCAGCCCAGCCCCACTCTGTCCACCCGGCCCGGGTGGCCTGGCAGACTGGCGGGATGACCGCCCCCGCCCACCCCCGGCACGTGGCCGTGATCGGCGGCGGCATCGCCGGACTGGCCGCCGCCTACTTTCTGCGGGAGTCCGGGGCCACCGTCACCGTGTTCGAGGGATCGCCCAGGCTCGGCGGCAAGCTGACCGTGTCCGAGGTGGCCGGCCTCGCCGTCGACGCCGGTGCCGAAGCGCTGCTGACCCGCCGCCCCGAGGGCACCGGGCTGATCCGCGCGGTAGGCCTGGGCGATCAGCTCGTGCCGGCCGGGACCACGTCGGCCCGGATCTGGAGCCGCGGCGCGTTCCACGAGCTGCCGGCCCGCCAGTTCATGGGGGTGCCCGCCGACGTCGCCACACTGGACCGGTCGGGCGTGGTCTCCCCGGCCGGGCTGGCCAGGGCCAGGCAGGACGCGGAGCTGCCCGCCACCCCGCTGGACGGTGACGTGCCGGTGGCCGCGCACGTGGCGGCCAGGTTCGGCCAGGAAGTGGTGGACCGGCTGGTGGACCCGCTGCTCGGCGGGGTCTACGCCGGCCGCAGCGAGGAGCTGTCGCTGACGGCGACCATGCCCGCGCTGGCCACGGCCGCCCGGCGGCACCGCTCGCTGGCGGAGGCCGCGGCCTCCCTGCTGCCGGCCCAGCCGCCGTCCGGCGCCGCGCGGGAACCGGTGTTCGCCGCTCTGGCCGGCGGGCTCGGCACGCTACCCGCGGCCGTGGCCGGGGCCAGCGGCGCCACCGTGCGCACCGGGGCCATGGTCCGCGAGCTCACCAGGACCCCCAGCGGCTGGCGCCTGGTCATCGGCCCGGCCAGCGCGCCGCACACCGCCGAGGCCGACGCGGTCATCGTGGCCGTTCCGGCCGGCCCGGCCGGCAGGCTGCTGGCCGGGCCGGCTAGGGAAGCAGCCACTGCGCTGGCCGAGATCAGTTATGCGAGCATGGCCATCGTCACGCTGGCCTATCCTCGCCCCGCGTTCCCCGCCCCGCTGGCCGGCAGCGGCTACCTGGTGCCCGCGGTGGACGGCCAGGCGGTCAAGGGGGTCACGTTCAGCACGGTCAAGTGGCCTCATCTGTCGCCGGATGGCGGGCCGCACATCATCAGGTGCTCGATCGGCCGGATCGGCGAGGACGCCATCCTGCAGCGCGACGACGCCGAGCTGGCCGAGCTGGCCGCCGGTGAGCTGGCCGCCGCGACCGGGGTCGCGGGCGGACCGCGGGCCGCCAGGGTCACCCGGTGGGGTGGCGCGCTGCCGCAGTACACGGTGGGGCACACCGCCCGGGTGGCCCGCATCAAGGCCGCGATCGCGGCCGAGCCCGGGCTGGCCGTGTGCGGCGCCGCCTACGACGGCATCGGCATCCCGGCCTGCGTCGCCACCGCCCAGGCCGCGGCGGGCCAGGTGCTCGAGCACCTGGCCGAGCTGGCCGCCGGGCTCACCGCCGCCGGGGGCCACGGCTGTGGTGGCCGCGGCGATGGCGGAGAATGAAGGCATGACAGCGAAGCCCACGACCGACACACACGGTGCCGACAAACACAGTGCTGACAAAACACACAGTGCGCGGGAGCTCAACGAGCTGATCCGCTACACCATGTGGTCGGTTTTCCGGGTGAAGGGCCCGGGCGCGCTCGACGCCGAGGGCACACCAAGTGGTAGCGGCCGCGACGGGCTGGCCGCGGAGATAACCGAGCTGTGCCAGCAGGCCTCGGGCAAGGGCGTGGTCACCCGCGGCTGCTACGACGTGCAGGGCCTGCGGGCCGACGCCGACTACATGTTCTGGTGGATCGCACCGTCCGCCGACGACCTGCAGGAGATGTACGCGCGGTTCCGCCGGACCGCCCTGGGCCGGGCCAGCGAGCCAGTCTGGTCCGCGATGGCGCTGCACCGGCCGGCCGAGTTCAACAAGAGCCACATCCCGGCGTTCATGGCCGACGAGGAACCGCGAGACTACGTGAGCGTGTACCCGTTCGTCCGGTCCTACGAGTGGTACCTGCTCGACGACGCCGAGCGCCGGTCGATGCTGGCCGAGCACGGCATCATGGCCAGGGAGTACCCAGACGTCCGGGCCAACACGGTCGCCTGCTTCGCGCTCAACGACTACGAGTGGATCCTGGCCTTCGAGGCCGACGAGCTGCACCGGCTGGTCGACCTGATGCGGCACCTGCGCGGCGCCACCGCGCGGCGGCACACCCGGGTGGAAATCCCGTTCTACACCGGCCGCCGCAAACCTGTCAGCGAACTGCTCGCCACCCTGCCCTAGCCAGCGCTGCCGTAACCCGCAGGGGAGACCGTGACGTGCGGAAAGTGCTGTTCGGAGTGCCGCGGTTCAGCGCCGAGCTGAGCTGGACCGACCTCGCCGCCGAGCTGCCAGGCTGGGACATCTCGGTGAGCCCGCGCGGCCGGGTGTCTGACTACCTGGACGGCGTGGACGTGGTCTGCCCGTGGGGGTCGCCGGTGGACGCGGCCACGCTGGAGGCCGGCACGTTCGGCCTGGTGCAGCAGTTCGGGGTCGGCCTGGAGAAGGTTGACGTGGCGGCCGCCACCGAACTGGGCGTGTACGTGGCCCGGATTCCCGGTGACGCAGGCGGCAACGCGGACAGCGTCGCCGAGATCGCGGTGCTGCACATGCTGGTGCTGGGCCGGCGGCTCGGCGAGCTCACCGTGGCGCTGCGGGAGCGGCGGTGGGAGAGCAGGCCGCTCGGCAACTCGCTGCTCGGCCAGACCGTCCTGATCGTCGGGCTTGGCGCGATCGGCGACGCCCTGGCCGCCCGGCTGTCCGGGTTCGGCGTCCGGCTTACCGGCGTGCGCGCTCATCCCGGGCGCGGCGGCCCGCCCGGCGTCGGCGAGGTCGCGGGCCCGGCCGGCCTGCCCAGGCTGCTCGGGCAGGCGGACGTGGTGGTGTGCTGCGCCATGCTAGACGAGGGCACCGCCGGCATGTTCGGCGCCGACGAGTTCGCCGCGATGAAGCCCGGTGCGCTGTTCGTCAACGTCGCCCGCGGCGGCCTGGTGGACGAGACCGCCCTGCTCGCCGCGCTGGAGGCCGGGCAGGTGGGCGGGGCCGGCCTGGACGTTCACGCCAAGGAGCCTGCCGACCCGCAGTCCCCGTTGCTGCGTCACCCCAGGGTGTTCGCGACACCGCACGCCGGCGGGCTGACCAGGGCCATGTTCACCAGGTCGGGCCGGGTATTCGCGCAGAACCTGGAGCGCTGGGCGGCGGGGGAGGCGCCCAGGTGGGCGGTGAACGCACCGGCGTTCCACCGGGGGCGGCTCACAGGCCGGGCAGGTTGATCACGATCGCTTCCTGGGTGGACCTGGCCACCACGAGCACCGCCTCGGTGCCGGACGGATTCTCCTCCCGGTGCGGGACGTGCGGCGGTACCCAGACAAAGTCACCCGGCTGCGTCTGCAGCCGGACGACCTCTCCGGACTCCGGGTCGCGGAACGCGAACGCCGGTGTGCCCGACACCACGTAGATGCCGGTCTCGGACTCGCCGTGATGGTGGTCGGCGGACTGCCCGCCGGGTGCCATCACGGTCCGCCCCATCCACAGCTCCCCGGCGCCCACCTGGGCGCCGGAGATGGCTGCGCTGCGCCGCATGCCAGTGCTCTGGGCGGTATCGCCGGACAGCTCGTCGGCCGTGATCCGGCGCAGCTTCGAGGTCATGCGTTCGCCCCGGGCCGTTCAGGTTGATCGGCCTTGTCCTGCCCCGGCCTGGCAGGTTCCAGGGACAGGGAGACCGAGTTGATGCACCAGCGCTGGTCGGTTGGCACCTGGTAGCCCTCGCCCTCGAACACGTGCCCGAGGTGAGAGTCACAGGCGGCGCAGCGGGCCTCGACGCGCCGCATGCCCATCGAACGGTCCTCCAGCAGCACCACGGCGTCATCGGCTGTGGGCTGATAGAAGCTGGGCCAGCCGCAGTGCGATTCGAACTTGGCGTCGCTGCGGAACAGTTCGGCCCCGCAGGCGCGGCACCGGTACACGCCCTCGGTCTTGGTGTCGGTGTACTCACCCTTCCAGGGCGCCTCGGTGCCTGCCTGGCGCAGCACCTGGTACTCCTCGGGGGACAGCTTCTCCCGCCATTCCGCTTCGGTCCTTGTGACCTTGTCCATAGTCGCGACACTACCTTTCTTCCGCTCAGGTACAGCGAGGTGGCGGCCCCGGTTGTTCCCGGTCAGAGCAGCACCTCGTGGCCGGTTTCCTGGCCTGTGCGCAGGTCGATACGGTCCAGATGGCCAGCCGCCCGCACATCCCCCGCCGCGGCGGCCAGCCGGGCGAGATGATCACCTGGTGCGGTCACGGTGAGCGCCCTGGCCGGCGTCCGCATCGACAATTTCGCCCCGGTTTTGGCCTTCCTGACCGCCGCGATCGCGGCCGAGGCCGCCGCCAGCACGCCCGGATCCCCGGCCAGTTCCGCCAGCGGCTCAGGTTCCGGCCAGGCGGCCAGGTGCACCGAACCAGGCTGCCAGGCCGACCAGGCCTCCTCGGTCACGAACGGCAGGAACGGCGCGAACAGCCGCAGCAGCACCGACAGGGCCAGCCGCAGCGCGGCGCTGGCCGAGGCGGCGGGCTGGTTACCGTGCTCGCCGTAAGCCCGCGCCTTCACCAGTTCCAGGTAGTCGTCGCAGAAGGTCCAGAAGAACTCCTCGGTCCGTTCCAGCGCCCGGGAATGGTCGTAGTCGCTGAACGCATGGGTGGCGTCCGACACGACCTCCGCGAGTTCACGCAGCATGGCCCGGTCCAGCGGCTCGGTGATCAGGCCGGCCGCGGCTCCGGGTTGGGCGGCTCTGGGTTGGGTGGCCCCAGCGGGTGGGACTTCCCAGGCGATGCCGAGCACGAACCGGCTCGCGTTCAGGATCTTGATGGCCAGCCGCCTGCCGATCCTGATCTGGCCCGGGTCGTACGTCACGTCGGCGCCGAGCCGGCTGCTGGCCGCCCAGTACCTGACCGCGTCCGAGCCAAACTCCTCCAGCACCGCCGCCGGGGTGACCACGTTGCCCTTGGACTTGGACATCTTCTTGCGGTCCGGGTCCACGATCCAGCCGGATATGGCCGCGTGCCGCCAGGGCAGCACGCCGAACTCGGCCTGGGCCCGCAGCACCGTGCAGAACAGCCAGGTGCGGATGATCTCGTGTGCCTGCGGCCGCAGATCCATCGGGAACACCAGGCCGAACAGGTCGTCGTCGATGCTCCACCGGCCGGCGATCTGCGGCGTGAGCGAAGACGTCGCCCACGTGTCCATCACGTCCGGATCCGCGGCGAACCCGCCCGGCTGGCCGCGGTGGCTCTCGTCGTAGCCGGGTGGCGGCTGCGCGGCCGGATCCACCGGGAGCGCGTCGTCGGCCGGGAGGACCGGCTCGTCGTACCGTGGGTTCCCTTCGCCGTCCAGCCGGTACCAGACGGGGATCGGCACGCCGAAGAACCGCTGCCTGCTGACCAGCCAGTCCCCGGCCAGCCCGTCCACCCAGTGCCGGTAGCGCGTCTGCATGAACGGCGGATGCCAGGTCAGCTCCGCGCCGCGCTCCCGCATCACCTGCCGGAGATCCGGGTCGCGGCCGCCGCTGCGCACGAACCACTGCCTGGTGGTGATGATCTCGAGCGGCTTGTCGCCCCGCTCGTAGAACTTCACCGGATGGATGACCGGCTCGGGCTCGCCGATCAGGCTGCCGTCCTCCCGCAGCAGTTGCGCGGCCTCCCGCCGGGCGGCCACCGCGGTGAGCCCGGCCAGCCGCTGGTAGGCGGCCACCCCTGCGGGGCTGGTGATCTCCGGTGGCGGTTCGGGCAGCAGCCGGCCGTCCGGGCCGATCACCGGCCGGGTGGGCAGCCCAAGCTCCCGCCACCAGACGATGTCGGTGGTGTCGCCGAACGTGCAGACCATGGCGATGCCGGTGCCCTTGCCCGGCTCGGCCAGCCGGTGCGCCAGCACCGGCACAGCGGCGCCGAACACCGGCGTGCGCACCGCGGTGCCCACCAGCGACGCGTACCGCTCGTCGGACGGATGCACGACCAGGGCCACACAGGCGGCCAGCAACTCGGGCCGGGTGGTGGCCACGATCACCGGCCCATCCTGGCCAGCGCTGTCCTGGCCAGCGCTGTCCTGGCCGGCGCTGTCCTGACGGCTGAACGCGATCCGGTGCCAGGTCCCGCTGACCTCCCTGTCCTCCAGGTCGGCCTGGGCCACCGCGGTCCGGTAGGTCACGTCCCACAAGGTCGGCCCCTCGGCCAGGTACGCCTCGTCGCGGGCCAGGTTGCGCAGGAACGCGCGCTGCGAGATCGCCCTGGCGTCGTCGCCGATCGTCCGGTACTTGGTCGACCAGTCCACGGACAGGCCGATCCGCCGCCAGACGTACTCGAACGCCTGCTCATCGATCTCGGTCAGCCGCTCGCACAGCTCGATGAAGTTGCGCCGGGAAATGGGAATCTGCTCGCCCTTGGCGTTCTCCCGCGGGACGAATCCAGGGTCGTAGCGGAGCGTGGGGTCGCAGCGGACGCCGAAGTAGTTCTGCACCCTGCGCTCGGTGGGCAGGCCGTTGTCATCCCACCCGACCGGGTAGAACACAGCCTTGCCGCGCATCCGCTGGAACCTGGCGACCAGGTCGGTGTGGGTGTACGAGCACACGTGCCCGATGTGCAGCGAACCGCTTACCGTTATCGGGGGAGAGTCAATCGCGTAGACGCCGCCGCGTTGAGGTTGAGCCGTCCGGTCAAACTTGTACTACGGACTGCTCGTCCCAGCAGCGCGTCCACTTGTCTTCGATGCCGTCGAGTGCGGCCTTAGCGCTGGAAGTCATGCCTCATGCTAGCGCAGCGCCGCCGGTCAGCCGGAATCGCCTGGTACCGCGACCATGGCCGTGTACTGACAGCAGGGCGCGCCGGAGGCGCCTGTTTTGCCGCCGGTCAAAGCGGGCGCGCCTGCCGGCCACATCAGCACCGTGGTTGCGACGCTGCGCGGGATCGGATCAGGCCCGCCCGTCTTCCTTCACCTTGACCTGCGCCGACGGTAACTGGGGTATCGAGCACATCAAGTGGGCCACCTGGGGCTCCACCGCGTATGGCACCTTCAACCTGGTGCCGTTGCCGGTGAGTCGCGAAACATAGCCGAACCTCCCGCGGGCCTCGAGGCTGCCTCGGGCGAATCTAATGTTTACCGGCCTGGCTGAGCGGTAGCTTGAAGCTACACTGCAATCGGGAGCAGTGTTAGTGATCATGGTCCGGCATCAGGAGGGCTATGCAGCGCAATCAGGCGCCGACCCTCGAGCCGCTCAGACTCGCGGCGGCCATTGTCGTCCACTACGATCGCATCCTCCTGGTTCAGCGCAGCGGTAAGGAGGGGTTCCTGCCCCGCCGATGGGGGATACCCTGCGGAAAGCTTGACGGTGACGAGGAACCCCGCCGTGGCGTCTTGCGCGAACTGCGCGAGGAGACCGGTTTGGCCGGAACCGTGATCAAGTACGCGGGGCACCAGACATTCAGAAGTGACTGGATGGGACGCGAGGTGGAGAACCTCCAGGACAACTTCCTCGTATCCCCATCGGGTGTCGACGAGATCGAGTTTCCCGATATTGATCCGCCGGAAACGGATCAGGGTTGGGAATGGGTGCCGATAGACATGATCGAAACTTTTGGGCTGGACTTGCACAACCTCACAGCAATTCGTCAAGGGTTGCGGGCACGATCAGTTAAGTGGTGATGACCGTGAGGGCAGCGTCGAGAATGCGCAGGTAATCTTCTCTGGTCAGGTGCTGCTTGGGGGTGCTGGCTCGCGCGCTGGCGCCACGTTCGGCGAAGACACGAGTGGTCAATCCGACCGGTGTGGATTCGAGGAACAATGTCAGGCATTGAGTTCCAGGGGCCACGACCACCTGATGCAGGGTGTCAGCCGCCAGCGCGTAGGCGTCACCCTTGGTGAGCTGGATTGTGCCAACCAGGCCGAGTGATGTGTCACCGATTCGGTCGAGTTGCCATCCCTCCGTGAGCTGGTTCGGCTGCTCGCGGAACTCGGTCATCTGAACGCCCACGGGGTCTGGCCGCAGCAGGTGCATCGCATACCCGCCGTGCAGGATGGCCGCGGCTGGTGGGTACCGGTGATCGTGCACGTGCTCCGTACCCCGGTCACTGTCTGGCCACCACGTATGCAGGCGCAACCTAAACCGTGGGGCGGCGTCAATAAGCGCGAGCTGGTCGAATCCCAGCGGATGCCGGTAGGAGCGAGCTAGCAATCTGGAAACGTTCGCCGGGCGCGCGCGCAATGAGCGAAGCACCGCCACTGTGTGCCCAGGTTGCGCGAGGCTGGAAAGGGCCTGGAATGCGGCCTGCTGGGTCTCGCCCCCAGGTTTGGCCCCATCCAGCAGGTCGTGCAGCCAACGGGTGACGCTGTCGATCGCCGGTTCCATGCCTGGCTGCCTCACCAGCCTCAGTCCTGAAGGCCTGTCATGACGGCGTCCAGGCCCGCATCGCGTAGTCCCTGATCACGCACGCACCCTGATAAGTCATCCAGAGCGGACGATCTTGCTCTTCCCACTCCCAGCTGCCGGTTGTGTAGGAGCGCCACACCTCTTGCACCGCCATGTCGAGGAGGAGGTCCGTTCCTGGTACCCGGCCGGTGCTCGCCGTCAGGACGGCCCTCGCCACCCAGGCCGCGGTGAAATGGCAGATGGTCATCAGGTCGTGGCGGTCACCCGTGCCGATTCTCCTGATTTCTTCAATGCTGTTCACCAGACTGCGACGCGCCACCAGCCAGCGCAATGCCTGCTCCACAGCTGATCGCGAAGCGCCGGTGGGCCCAAGCACCCGGTCGGCCCGAGCCAGCGTGACAACAGCCATGGCGGTGTGAGCCATCGACGGGATCGACGCCCGCACCCCAGCCGCTGGCAGACGACTACCCCAGCAGAGGAGATCGTCATGACGCGGATCCTGAACCGCGCCTTCGAGCAGAATCTCCCGGAACGGCGCAAGTTTCCTGGAGTCTGGCCGCACCCGGGCCAAACCGCGGATCACAGCGCAGACGATATTGGTGCGTGCCATGCCGACGGGGTCTGCCTCCGGTGACAGTTCCGCCTCGGCCTTCGCTGCCGCCTCCGTCAACCGCTCCGCATCGAACCCCGCGCTGGCCAGAGCGCCAAGGATCAGCCAGCTGACCTCTTGGCGGCCGATTCCCGGTCCTGATCTCGTGGCCCATCCGCCGTCCGTACGCCGCAGCTTCCAAAGGGTCTCGGCCAGCGCGGGCCTGTCCAGCCTGCCATCGTCTTCACCGAGGAGCAGCGTGAGCTTGAGCCCGTACGCCGTGCCGATCGCCGTGGGCCGCTCCTTCACCAGCGCCTCTTCGAAGAAGTGCGGCCACCCGGTCAGCGGCCCAAGCTCGGGATCCGGGAAGAGGACCACGCTGTCACGCAAGGTCTGGGCGCACGCACGGGACACCGCGAGCACGTTTCGCTCACCCACCGCCGCCAGCCTTTGCGGCTGCGCTGTGTCCCCGGTTCGCATCGCCATCGCGACTTCGGGAAGCCAGGTGGCGGCGTCTGTCATACGGGTAGCGATCAGCGATGCGCCTGCGGCAGCCTCCGGGATGGCCCCACGGGGAATGGCCCGGATGACCGCCACGGCGGCGGGCCGCCCAGCCGTCGCGATCCTGCGGAGGACCGGCCCACCCGAAATGCCATGCGGATCGACGGGGTTGACAGCCCCGAACGCCGTCCCGGTGAGTTTGACCCCGGTTACCTCACCCAGGGGCAGAGCGATACCGGCGACTGTAGCGTGATTGGTGTCGCTGTCTGCGCCAACGCCGCTCTGCGGGAAGCCCATCACCTGAACCGTGTGGTCGACGCTCACCTCTGGGTGCAGGTCAATAGCTGCGGCGGACAAGATTTCAGCCGCTGTCTGCAGGGTGAGATCCACAGCAGTCAATCGCGCTGGATCTATGGTCAAGGCGGCCACATCGAAATTGATGTCATAGTTGGTGACCCGCACAGGAATATATGCATAACTCCGGGTCAGTGGTCCGTCGATCCGTAGCCGGAACCAAAGCTGTGTGTGAGAAGTCAGGGATTCACGCACACAGTGCCAGGCGGTAAGTATGTGGCGGCTGCTGATGACGAATGCGGTACGCAGCGGTTCGCCGGCATTCGCCAATGCTGTCTCATCGGCCATCCTGGCGTCTCGTTCCGTGTCGCTTAGGAGACGGCCGATCCTTGGCTCTGTCATATGCCTACCGATTACCTGAGTCGGCGCTTCCGCCAGGCTGCCCCACAGTCTGGCGGGAGAGCCGGATGGTTACCTGTGCGCTGGAGTCAGCCTGCGCCGTGAAAAGCGCCTGGATGCCCGCTGCCAGGCTGACGCCAAAACTGATCTCCACTTCATCGAGCATCAGGCTCTGGCCGTTCGGGGACGGCGTAATCCGTCGATCAATCGTCTCCGCTATACGCTGTGCGGCAATGCCAATCTGGTCGGCGATCGCTTCGGTCGCTTCCCGTACGGCTTCGTCGCCCCGCCTGATCTGGGTGGAGAGCCGCGCTGTACGTTTTCTGGCCCCGATTGCGTCGTCGTAGCCAGGAACGGTGCCTTCGTCCGTCCTGTTGTGGTCGTCCCGGACCGGCGGGGCGCTCTCGGCGAATGGGACTATTGAGACACCTACCTCGTAAATATCCGCTTGGTGGGCATCCTCTCCAGGCATATTTAGCTGCTCCGTTCCAACCCCGTTCCCGGCGCACAGCAACCTGTGCCAACTTGAGCAAGCTACCTCAGATGCCGACGAAATGCTGGTCGCGGTTACAGCCCGCTCCCGTCCAGGGGTACCAGGGGCGGAGTGACGCGCCGATCACGGCGGGTGGGGCTGGCGGCAGCCGCGCCGCAGCCTCCGGTCTCGTCACGGATTGCGGTGGGATCAGAATGTCGGGGGCTGATGAGATACTTATGCATATGCAGCAGGACACGTGCGGACGGCTGGTCGGCCGCGCCAGCGAACTTGCCCGGCTGCTCGCCCTACTGGACTCCGTGGCGGCGGGCGAAGCCGCGGTCGCGCTGGTCAGCGGGGACGCCGGGGTAGGCAAAACCAGGCTGGTGACCGAGCTGACGGGGCGGGCCCGGGATCGTGGTTTCACCGTGCTGGCCGGGCGCTGCGCCGAGCTGGGCGACAGCGTTCCTTACCTGCCGCTGGCCGACGCTCTGCGCAGCGTGGCGGGGGAAGAGGCGGCCACCGTGGCCGGGCTGGTCGCGGACCGGCCCGTGCTCGGCCGTCTGCTGCCCGACCACGGTCTGGGCATTCTCGACCGGGCGGATGGCCGCGAACTGGCCCGTCAGCAGCTCTTCGGGGCCGTGCTGGGGCTGCTCAGCGAGCTGGCGGAGGCGAGCCCGGTGCTGCTGGTCCTCGAGGACCTGCACTGGGCCGACCGGTCCACCCGGGATCTGGTGACGTTCCTGTCCCGGGTGCTGCACCGGGAACGGGTGGCCGTCCTGGGCAGCTACCGGACCGACGACCTGCACCGCAGGCACCCGCTGCGGCCGGTGGTGGCCGAACTGCTGCGGCTGCCCAACGTGACGCCGGTCGATCTGGGCCCGCTGGAGCCGGCCGCACTGGCCGAGCACCTCGGCACGCTCGTCGAGCTGAGCCGGCGGCGCACACTGGACGCCCCCGAGCTGATCACGATCCTGGAGCGGGCGGAGGGCAACGCCTACTACGCGGAGGAGCTGCTGGCCGCCTCGGGTGGCGGCGAGGAGCTGCCGGCCAGCCTGGCCGCGCTGCTCATGACCCGGGTGGAGGAGCTGTCGGCCACCGCGCAGCAGGCGCTGCGGGCGGCGGCGGTCGGCGGCCGCCGGGTGGACGACGACCTGGCTATGGCCGCGTCGGGGCTGTCGGCTCTGGAGTACGAGGAGGCCATCCGCGAGTCGGTCGCGCACCAGTTGCTCGCCCCGGACGGGCACGAGGGTTTCACGTTCCGGCACGCGCTGCTGCGGGAGGCGATCTACGCCGACCTGCTCCCCGGCGAGCGCACCAGGCTGCACGGCACACTGGCGGCCCTGCTGGCCGACGAGCAACGGCTGGACACAGTGCCGGGCTCGGCCGCCGAGCTGGCCCACCACAGCCTGGCCAGTCACGACATCGCCGGTGCCTTCGCCGCGTCCGTCCGGGCGGGCAAGGAGGCGGAGCGGCTGGCTGCCCCGGCCGAGGCGCACCGGCACTACGATCAAGCGCTGGCCCTGTGGGACCGGGTGGGCGAGCCGGAGAAGCTGGCCGGCGTGAACCGGGCGAGACTCGCGCTGAAATCCGCGAGCAACGCCGCGGCCAGCGGTGATGTCCCCCGGGCCGTGCATCAGCTCCGGCGGGTGAGCGCGGTGCTCGACGAGACCTACGCGCCGGATCTGGTCTGCCGGATCCGGGAACGGCTCGCGTTCTACTTCGTCCAGGTCGAGTCGATCACCGAGGCGGCCGAGATGGCGCGCGCCGCCATCGACGCCATGCCGGACGCCCCGCCGACCTGGGAGCGCGCCCGGGCCATGGCCACCTACGCCAACGTGCTGCTGGCCACCGACGATGACCAGGCGCGGGACCAGGCCGAGTGCGCGCTCGAAGTGGCCAGGGCCGCCGACGCGCCCTGGGTCGAGGCCGACGCACTGGTCTCCCTCGGGCTGGTCAGCGAGCGCAGCGGGCATCTGGAGGAGATGTTCGAGCAGCTCGCCGCCGCCCACAAGCTGGCGGGCCAGGCCAAGGTGCTCGGGGTGGAGCTGCGGGCCGCGTTCCACCTGGCCAGGGCCAGGCTGGAGCGGGGCGACCTGACCGAGGCGTCGATGATCGCCCACCAGGGCTTCAGCCGCGCCGAGCGTTCCGGCTTGGCTCTCGCCCCGTACGGCACCGACCTGCAGTACATGCACTACCTGGCGCACTACGGCGACGGGGACTGGGACCACGCGCAGGAGCTCGCCGACGGGTTCAGCGTCCGGGTCACCACCAACGCCGAGGCCGAGCTGTCCGCGATGGCCCTGTTCATCGACGTGGCCAGGGGACACGACGCGGCGATCGCCGAACGCCGCCGCTGGCTGGAACCGCTGTGGCCGAGCGCCGAATTCGCCGAGTACACCTCGCGCGGCCTGCTGGCCGAGCACGCCCTCTGGCACGGCGACACCGACACGGCGCTGGCCGAGATCGGCGCGGCCCTCCAAGCCGAGGCCGACGAGTCCAAGGACTATGGCCCGCCGGTCATCCGGCTCGCCGCGATCGGGCTCTCCGCCCGAGCCGACCGGGCCCAGCGGGCTCGGGCCACCGGTGACCGGGCCGCCGAGCAGGCCGAGGTCGACGCGGGCAGCGAGCTGATCGAGGCGGCCCGCACCGGAGCCGCGCACAAGCGCAGGCCGCACGCGGTGCTGGGGCTCGAGGGCCGGGCCTGGCTGGCCCGGGCCGAGGCGGAGTGGCGCCGGGTCAACGGCGAAGGCACGCCCGAGGCCTGGCAGTCCGTCCTGGCCGCCTTCGACCACGGGTTCGTCTACGAGGCCGCACGGGCGCGCTGGCGGCTGGCCGAGGTGCTGGCCGAGACCGGGCAGCGGGAAGACGCGCAGCGTGAGTGGGACAGGGCCGTGGAAGTCGCTGACCGGCTGGGGGCGGCGCCGTTGCGGGCCGCGCTCGCCGACCTGGGCCGCCGGGCCCGGCTGGTGCACGGGCAGGCCGGGGGCGGGTCAGCCGGCCGGCCGGGCAAGCTGGCCGGCCTGACCAGCCGGGAGCGTGACGTGCTCCGGCTGATCCTGGCTGGCCGCAGTAACAGGGAGATCGGCGCCGAACTGTTCATCGCACCCAAGACGGCCAGTGTTCACGTGTCCAACATCCTGGCCAAACTGGGAGCGGCCAGCCGCACCGAGGCAGCCGCCATCGCCCACGGCGAGGGCCTGACCGCGAACGTCGCCCTTCCCGGTTAGCCCGTCGGCTGGTTCGTCGGCTAGGCCGGCTTGAGCGCGTCCAGGATCTCGCTGGCGCGCTCGGTGGCGGCGGCCTCTTCGACGGTGGGGGAGCCGATCAGCGGATCCCAGTTGAGGTCGTAGAAGACCTCGGTGACGCCCTGCTCGCCCAGCCAGGCGAGATCGGCGCGGATGTGCTCGAAGGAACCGGACAGCAGCAGCCGCTGGCCGTCCGGCCCGGTAGCCTCCTGCCCGGCCCGCACCACACCGCGGCAGATGATCCGCACCGCCGCCGGGTCGCGCCCGGCCGCCTCGGCCGCCGCCCGCACGGTCGCGATGCCCTCGCCGATCCGCGACAGGTCGGTGCGGCTGGAGGTCACCCAGCCCTCGGCGATCCTCCCGGCCCGCTCCAGCGCGGCCCGCGCCAGCCCGCCCAGCAGGACCGGCGGGCCACCCGGCTGGACCGGCTTGGGCTCGGCCCGGCCCGCCGGGACCGAGTAGAACTCGCCGTGGAATTCGGTGACGCCCTCGGCCCACAGCGTGTGCAGCACGGCCACGTACTCGCTGGCGCGGGCCCCGCGCCGGGCCATGGACGCACCGGCCGCCTCGAACTCCTCGGGCATCCAGCCAACGCCGAGCCCCAGGTCGAACCGGCCCCCGGACAGGATGTCCAGCGTGACCGCCTGCTTGGCCAGCACGGTGGGGGAGACGAACGGCAGGTTCACAACGGCGACGCCGAGCCTGATCCGCGAGGTGCGGGCCGCCAGGTATCCGAGCGCCGCTACCGGGTCGAACACGCTCTGGTACACCGGGTCCATGCTGGAGCCCGCCGGGACGAGCAGCCGCTGGAATGCCCACAGCGAGTCGTAGCCGGCCTGCTCAGCCCTGGTCGCGAACGCGCCCAGGTTCTCCGGCGTCGCCCACGCACCCGAAACCGGTGCACCGAAACCGATCTTCATGCCCCCAGCCTAGAGGGCGGCGGGCCGGCGTTCAGAGGCCGGTCGCGGGGCCCCGCTGGGCATCGGCTAATCTGCGGGCGACGCGGGGTGGGCCCGCTCCAGGTTCGAGGAGGTACCCGATGCCGTCCAGCGCCCGGACGTGGATCGCCGCCCTGCGGGGCTCGCAGCAGAGGCTGGCGGCGCTGGCCGGCCCGCTCAGCCCGGAGCAGTTGCGCGGGCAGTCCTACGACACCGACTGGACGGTGGCCCAGGTGCTGTCGCACATCGGCAGCCAGGCCGAGATCGCCCAGGCGAGCCTGACCGCCGTGCTGAGCGGCGCCGAGCTGCCCGACATGGACGACTTCAAGAAGATCTGGGCCGTGTGGGACGCCAGGGATCCGGACGAGCAGGCGGCCCAGTGCCTGATCCAGGACGCCCGGCACCTCGACCAGCTCGAGCAGCTCACCGACGAGCAACTCGACGGGATTCGCGCCTTGCTCTTCGGCCAGGAGTTCGACGCTGTCGGGCTGGTCTGGCTGCGCCTCGGTGAGCACGCGCTGCACTCCTGGGACGTGGCCGTCACCCTGGACCAGGGCGCGACGGTCGCCCCGGACGCCGTGGCCCTGCTGGTGGACCGTGTCTCGTTCGTGGCCCAGTGGGCGGGCAAGGCATCGGGGGAGCCATTCGGCGCCGGCATCGCGACTACCGGCCCGGAGCGGCAGTTCCGGCTCGACGTGACGGACTCGGTGTCGCTGGCGGAGGCCGGGCCCGGTGAAGAGGGCGAAGACGGCGCCGGGGCCGCCCGGTTCCAGATGCCCGCCGAGGCGCTGCTTCGGCTCGTCTACGGGCGGCTCGACCCGGCGCACACGCCGCCGGTGACGGTGGCAGCGGGCGACGTGGGGCTGGATCGGCTGCGCCAGGTCTTCCCCGGCTTCTGAGTCCGGTGCCTGAGCTGCGGCGCCTGCGCGCCGAGGATGCCCCGGCCGTCCTGTCCTTCGAACTGGCGAACCGCGCCTACTTCACGGGCTTCATCTCCGACCGTGGCGATGAGTACTTCCACCAGTTCGCGAAGCGGCACGACGCCGCGCTGGCCGATCAGGAGGCCGGAATCTGCGCCTTCTACGTGTTCGTCGGCGAGGACGAGTCGGTACTCGGCCGGTTCAACCTGTACGACATCGAGGACGGCACGGCCGTGGTGGGCTACCGGGTCGCGCAGCAGGCCGCCGGCCGCGGCGTGGCGACCGCGGCCCTGCGGGACCTGTGCGAGCTGGCGGTGTCACAGCACCGCCTGCACACGCTCAAGGCAGCGACCAACTGTGAGAACGTCGCGTCCCAGAAGGTGCTGACCAAGGCCGGGTTCGCCCCGGTCGGCCCGGCCGACCCGGCCGATATCGGTGGCCGGCCCGGCACCTGGTACCAGCGCGACCTGGCCCCCGGCTGACCCTGGGAGCTGGCGTCAGCGGTCGCCGATGACCCGTGCGGTGATCTCGCGGGCGCAGCCCCAGGACAGGGTGACCCCCGCGCCGCCGTGGCCGTAGTTGTGCAGCAGCAGCCCGCCGCCGGTCCGCTCGGCCTCCAGCCGTACCGTGGGCCGGACCGGGCGCAGGCCGACGCGCTCGGCCAGTATTTCGGCGCCGGCCAGGCGGGGTTCGAGCGCGGCGCACCGGGCCAGGATCCGCCGCGAGGTTTCCCGGTCGGGTTCGAGGCTCCAGTTCCCATGTTGCTCCGTGCCGCCGATGACCACGGTGTCCCCGTGCGGGAACATGTAGCTGAACTCGGTGCCGTCCTCGGTGGGCGCGACCAGAAAGTCGGTGAGGCCGGGGTTGGCCACGACCACGGCCTGCCCTCTGACCGGCTGGACCTCAGGGTCGGGCACCAGGTCGTGGGCGCCGGCGCCCGGGCAGTTGACGACCACCGGGGCGGCCTGCGCCGCCTGCGCCAGCGAATCCACCGTGCCGACCTGCACCTGTCCGCCACCGCCGGTGAAGCGGTCCAGCAGATAGCCGAGGTAGACCGGCATGCCGATCACCGGGGCCTGGAACTGCCAGCCGGTGGCCAGCCCGCCGGGCAGTTCGGCGTGCTCGCAGAGCCGGAAACCCGGCAGGCCGGTCATCCAGGCGGGCGGTGCCGCGGGCGTGCGCACCGCCTCGATGCCGCGCGCCAGGTGCACGCCGGTGCCCGGCTGCCCGGCCAGTTCGAGCAGCGTGTCCATGGTGTCCGCGCCCCACCGGGTCACCCGCTCGCTCTGCTCGACCAGGTGCGGTCCCCAGACGGCGCCGGCCGCCACCGACGTGGTGTCCGGTGGCAGGCGTGCCGCGCGGATCGTGACGTCAAGCCCGGCCTCGGCCAGGCAGATCGCGGTGGTGAGGCCGCACACACCGGCCCCGATCACCAGCACTGCGGGTTGGTGGCCGCTCATCGGGGCACGGTATCAAGCCGGTCTGCCCAGGAATATCGGCCGGTAGCGTTGTTGTCGACCTAAAGTCCGGCTGGCGGCGAAAGGAAGAGATGAGCGGCAGCGGGGAGCGGCGCATCGACGTCACCGGCCTGCAGGTCCTGGCCAGCGTCCTGGCGACGGTCACGGGTGCCGTCGCGGCCTCCTACCTGGGGGTGGCGGGGACCCTCATCGGCGCTGCCGTGATGAGCGTGGCGAGCACCTTCGGCAGCGCGACCTACAAGCACTACCTGGGCCGGACCGCGGGCCGCCTGAAGGAGGTCGCCCCCGTCATCGCGGCCCAGCGGGCGGCGGAGCGGATGTCCACTGGCACGCGGACCAGGCCCGATCACACCCGGCCCGATCACACCCGGGCCGATGGCGCGGCGGGAGAGACCGTGTCCACGCCACAGGCCAGCCAGGATGACGGCGAGGACGGCGGTCGCGATGACCGGCGGGCCGCGGGCCGCGACTGGGTCAGATGGCTGCGCGGGCGGCCGGCCTGGCTGGCCGTCACCGTGGCCTGCCTGGGGGTCTTTGTCGGGGTGGTCGGCGGCATCACCGCGTTCGAGGCGGCGGCCGGCAAACCACTGGACAACGTGGTCTGGCATCACAAGGGGACGGGCACCAGCGTGGGCGGCCTGGTCGGGGGACAGTCAACGCACCCCGCCGCGCCCGCCACCCACCGCGTCGTGGTCCCGCACCCGACCTCGTCGTCGCCCAGCCCGAGCACCTCGCCGACCGGTTCGGCCAGCCCTTCGCCGACGCCATCCTCCAGCTCACCGTCGCCGACCAGCAGTTCCAGCCCGTCGCCGACATCCACCACACCCAGTGCCACCCCCAGCAGCGGTTCGACCAAGAAGGCGTCGTCCTGACGGGTATTCGCCGGGTTGTCAGGATCTCGTTGCCTGCCGCTCGGCGCTGGTAAAGACTTTCCGCGTACTCTCTTGGCGCTTCTCAGTAAGCACGCCCACCAGGGCTGGCCTGAATCAGGAGGTAGCGGTGACCGAGGACAACACGCAGCAGAACGCGGGACCTGGCGACACCGGCCAGGACGCCGAGGCGGGGGCGCCGGGGCAGGACCCGACCAGGCGGGCGTTCGTGCTCGGCGGAGCGGCTCTCGGTGCCGCCGGTGTGGTGGCGGGACGCCGGGGCAGCAAGCTGACCAGCCAGCAGGCCCGGCTCATCGAGACCGCGGCCAGCGTGCGGCCCACCACCAAGCCGACGCTGAACGACATCGAGCACGTGGTCATCCTGATGCAGGAGAACCGCTCCTTCGACCACTACTTCGGGACGCTGTCGGGAGTGCGCGGCTTCTCCGACCCCAGCGTCCTCACCCAGACCGTGAACGGCAAGACCTACCCGATCTGGGATCAGTTCGGTTACAAGCCCGGCACCGGGGTGGACGCGAACGGCTTCATGCAGCCGTTCCACCTGTTCAGCGACCCTCCGCTGAAGGACGGCGAGACCACCAACGACATCACCCACTCCTGGGGCCCGCAGCACCAGAGCTGGAACAACGGCGCGATGGACAGCTTCATGACCGCGCACCTGGCCGGTGACGGGGACGCCAACGGCCCGGTGACGATGGGCCACTTCACCAAGTCCGAGCTGGCCTTCTACTTCGCGCTGGCCGACGCCTTCACCATCTGTGACGGCTACCACTGCTCGGTGCTCGGCCCCACCGACCCGAACCGGCTGATGTCGCTGTCGGCTTCCATCGACCCGAACGGCACCGGCGGAGGTCCCGTGGTCGAGACGTTCTCCGACCGGGTCTCCGAGTACAACACGCTGACCTGGGAGACGATGCCGGAGGCGCTGCTGAAGGCTGGAGTGAGCTGGAAGGTCTACAACGACCCGCTCGGCCTGATCGGGCTCAGCCCGCTGCCGTACTTCAAGGCCTACAACGACCCGCTGTCGGTCACCGGCCTGGAACTGATCGCCAAGGCGCTCACGCCGGTCTACCCGGCGACGTTCGCCGCCGACGTGGCCGCGGGCAGCCTGCCCTCGGTGTCCTGGATCACCTCGCCGCTGGCCGAGTGCGAGCACCCGGCCGCGCCGCCCGAGTTCGGCGAGTACCTGGTCCAGCAGGTCCTCACCACCCTGGTCGCCAACCCGGACGTGTGGGCGAAGACGGTCCTATTCGTCGTCTACGACGAGAACGGCGGCTTCTTCGACCACGTGCCCCCGGTCACGGCGCCGGCCGGCACCGCGGATGAGTACCTCACCGTGCTCCCGGCGGCGGCCGACGGCATCGCCGGGCCCATCGGCCTCGGGTTCCGCACCCCGTGCCTGGTCGTCTCCCCGTTCAGCCGGGGCGGCTACCTGTGCTCGGACACGTTCGACCACACCTCGCTGCTGCGCTTCATCGAGACCAGGTTCGGCGTCACGGTGCCCAACCTGTCCACCTGGCGGCGTGGCGTCACCGGCGACATGACCACCGCACTCGACCTGGTCCACCCGCCGAACACCACCGTGCCCAAGCTGCCCACAACCTCGATCTACGGCGACCTGAAGGTGATCGAGCAGGCGGTGCTCAACGCGCTGGCCGGGACCGAGGACGTCGGCATCCCGTACCCCCTGCCGAAGAAGAACTCCATGCCGGTCCAGATGAAGACGCCAAAGCGCCCGCCAGTGCCTTCTTGACCGATTGGCTTAATGAACGGTGGCCACCTCGACGTGGCCCGCACGCCTGGAGCCGCGGGCCACAACGGCCGGCGGCTCCAGGCGGCGCGAAGCGTGCGCAGGCGCCCGGGTCAGCTGTCCTGCTTGACGCAGAGGCAGAACGGGTGCCCGTCGGGGTCGGTCAGCACCCGCCACCGGTCACCGCCCGGCTGGAACTCGGGCTTGGCCGCCCCGGCGTCCAGGCAGGCCTGCTCACCCTTGTCCAGGTCTTCGACGTAGAAGTCGAGGTGGAACTGCTTGGGCGTGGCCGGATCCGGCCACGCGGGCCTGGCGTAGTCGTCGATGCGGCCGAAGCCGACGGAGGTCGGACCCTCGGTGATCATCGCGTAGTTGTCGTCGCTGTAGGCGATCTCCCAGCCCAGGATCTGGTGGTAGAACTCGGCTAGCGCACGCGGGTTGCCGCAGTCGATATTGACCATGGCGAGGGCTGCGACAGTGCTCATCGTCGGCTCATCCTCTCGTTGACTCATCCGATGCACTGGATGCTAGTTCGAATCACCCGATGTGGTCTTGAAGAAACGCGACACCAGGCGCGAGCTCAGCCGCCGGCGTCCCGCAGTACGGCGAGCCGTTCCTGGTATTCCTCGGTGGTGATCTCACCCCGGGCGTACCGTTCGGCCAGGATCTCCTCGGGGCTCGTGGCCGGCCGCCGCGGTGACCGCCGCCAGCGGCGGACAACGAAGACGGCCAGGGCGGCGATCCCGCCCCAGATGATCAGCATCCAGCAGACCCAGGCCAGGGCCCACCAGCCGTTCCAGTTACCGCTGTGGCCGTGCCACCACATGGGCCGCCTCCCTCCAGCGTCCGGTCATGTCACCCAGCCGGGCCGGGCCATGCCGGACTCGTAGGCGAACACCACGAGCTGAGCGCGGTCGCGGGCGCCTAGCTTGATCATTATCCGGCTCACATGCGTCTTGGCGGTCGCCGGGCTCACCACCAGCCGCTGCGCGATCTCGTCGTTGGACAGCCCCAGCGCCACCAGCCCCATCACCTCGCGCTCGCGTTCGGTGAGCTCGCTCATGGTGGGCAGCGTGAGCGGCTCCTTCGCCCGCTTGGCGAACTCGGCGATCAGCCGGCGGGTCACCCCGGGCGACAGCAGCGACTCACCCCCGGCCACCACCCGGATCGCCTTGATCAGGTCGGCCGGCTCGGTGTCCTTGACCAGAAAGCCGCTGGCGCCCAGGCGGATCGCCTCGAAGATGTACTCGTCCGCCTCGAACGTGGTGAGTATGACGATGCGGACGCCCGCCAGTGCCGGGTCGGCGAGTATGCGGCGGCTGGCCTCCAGGCCGTCCAGGCCGGGCATCCTGATGTCCATCAGCACGACATCGGGGCGGTGCTGGGCGGTGAGCTTGATCGCCTGCTCGCCGTCGGCGGCTTCGCCCACCACCTCGACGCCGTCCTCGGCGTCGAGCAGCGCGCGGAACCCCGCGCGCACGAGCATCTGGTCGTCCGCGACCAGGATGCGGATCATGATGTGCCTCCCATGGCTGGATCGAGCGGCAGCCTGGCCACGACCTGGAACCCGCCGCCCGGCCGGGCGCCAGCCTCCAGATGACCACCCACCGCGGCGGCGCGCTCCCGCATCCCGGTCAGCCCCCTCCCCCCGCCAGCAGGTGTGACGAGGGGTGGCTCCGTCCCGGAACCCTGGCCGTCATCTTCCACCCGGACGGTCAGGTCGCTGTCACCGTACTCGAGCCGGACGGCGACGGTGGCGGGACCGGCGTGACGCCGCACGTTCGTCAGCGACTCCTGCACGATGCGGAACGCGGTCAGGCCAAGCCCGGCGGGCACCGGGCGCGGCTGGCCGGCCACCTCCATCCGCACGTCCAGGTCGGCCGCGGCCGCGGCCGACACCAGCGCGTCCAGGTCACCCAGGCCGCGGGCGGGCCGCCGCGGCGAGCCCTCATCGCCGGCCCCGCGCACCGCCCCGATCACCAGCCGCAGCTCGTCCAGGGTGTCCTTGCTCACCTGCTTGATCGCGGTCAGCGCGGTGCAGGCCTGCTCGGGCTGGCGTTCCAGCAGGTGCAGCCCGACGCTGGCCTGCACGTTGATCAGCGAGATGTTGTGGCCGATCAGGTCGTGCAGTTCGCGCGCGATGTGCAGCCGCTCCTCGCTGACCCGCCTGCGGCCCTCCTCGTCCCTGGTCCGCTCCGCCTCGATCGCCCGCTGCCGCAGTGAGTCGAGGTAGTCCCGGCGCAGCCTGACCATCTCGCCGGCGGCCAGCACGATCAGCAGCCAGGCGACCGCCCAGGCGATCACCGCGCCGCTCAGCGGGTAGCCGGCGATCCAGGACAGCCACATGTTCGCCGACAGCGCGGCCGCGCCGACCCAGGCGGCGAGCCGGTGGCCGGTGACCATCGCGGTGAAGAACGCGACGTACAGGCTGAGGAACGCAACCTCACCCGGGTAGCCGAGCAGGTAGTACAGCATCACCGCGGCCACGGTCGCTACCAGCACAGGCACCGGGCGCTGCCGCCGGGCCGCGAGCGCGATCGCACTCGCCGCGAGCAGGGCCACGCCGAACGCGTCCAGCGGACGGTGCCCAGCCGACATGCTGGTGTCGTGGTGGATCAGCATCGACCCGCTGATCTGGGCTGCTCCGACGAGCGCCACGATCGCGATGTCGATGACCATGGCGCTGGGCTGCCTGACCCACCGCGGCAGCGGCCACGGCTGTGGCTGGGGTGCTTCCCGCGACGGCTCCATGCCCGTCAGAATATGCCGTTCAGTGCGTCCGGCCCGGCCCTCGGACCTGCGGAAAAGAAAGATACAGCCAGGGGAGTAGCGTGACAGGCGGCCGGTGCGCCCGCTGGTGTACCCGGCCAGCCCTCCAGCCCCGAAGGAGCCCGCATGCTGGTGGCCGGAGTGGACAGCTCGACCCAGTCGACCAAGGTGGTGCTGTGCCAGGCCGAGGACGGCGCCGTTCTCGGCGTCGGCTCCGCCCCGCATCCCGGCGGGACGCAGTGCGATCCGCAGGCCTGGTGGGACGCGCTGCTGGCCGCCGGGGACGGGCTGCTCGACCAGGCCAGCGCGATAGGCGTGGCCGCCCAGCAGCACGGGATGGTCACCCTGGACGAGGCCGGGCAGGTGGTGCGGCCGGCGCTGCTGTGGAACGACGTCAGGTCGGCGCCGCAGGCGGCGGAGCTGATCGCCGAGCTCGGCGGCCCGGGGGAGTGGGCCAGCCGGACCGGCAGCGTGCCGACGGCGGCGTTCACCGTGACCAAGCTGCGCTGGCTGGCCGAGCGGGAGCCTGCCCACGCGGCGCGCACCAGCCTGGTGGCGCTGCCGCACGACTGGCTGACCTGGCGGCTCGGCGGACGGGCCGCCGATGGTCCGGCCACCGACCGCGGCGACGCCTCGGGGACCGGGTATTTCTCGCCGTCCGGCGGCGGCTGGGAGCGGGGTCTGGCCAAGGCGGCGCTGGGACACGACGTGGAACTGCCTCGCCTGGCCGCCCCGGCCGGCGTGGTGGGCCACACCCCGGCGGGGGCGGTGCTGTCCGCGGGCACCGGCGACAACATGGCCGCCGCGCTCGGGCTCGGCCTGCGCGCAGGCGACGTGGCCGTCTCGGTCGGCACATCGGGCACCGCGTACGCGGTGACGGAGCGGCCCTCGGCCGACCCGACCGGGGCGGTGGCCGGGTTCGCGGACGCCACCGGCCGGTTCCTGCCCCTGGTCTGCACGCTGAACGCGGCCCGGGTGCTCACCGTCACCGCGGACCTGCTGGGTACCGATACCGGCGAGCTGTCCGCACTCGCGCTCGCGGCCAAACCCGGTGCGGGCGGGCTGACCCTGCTGCCCTATCTGGACGGCGAGCGGACACCGAACCGGCCGGATGCGACCGGCGTGCTCAGCGGCCTGACCACCGCCAGCGGCACCAGGGAGAACCTGGCCCGCGCCGCGGTCGAGGCGGTGCTGTGCTCGCTGGCCGACGCCATCGACCACCTGGCCGGGGTCGGCCTGGCGCCCAGGCGGGTGCTGCTCATCGGCGGTGGCGCCAGGTCCGAGGCGATCCGCGTGCTCGCACCCGGGATACTCGGCGCCGAAGTGCTGGTGCCCGAGCCCGCCGAATACGTGGCGCTCGGCGCGGCCAGGCAGGCAGCCTGGGCGCTGGCCGGCTCCGCCGAGCCGCCGTCCTGGCCCACTGCCCCGGCGGCCAGCTACACCGGGGACCCGGTGCCCGCGGTCAGGGAGCGGTACGCCGCCCTGCGGGACGCGACCGCGCCCTGACCAGAGTGGAAACGAATACTTTACGCCCGCAATCGTGCATAATGTGGCTTGCGCGATGATCCGGTGCCCTGCCGTCGGGTCTCGGCCATGGGGGGGACCAAGGCCGAAACTAACCGGTAACGAGGGACACATGGATTACAGGCGGATCATAGTGGTAATCGGTACCCGGCCCGAGGCGATCAAGCTGGCCCCGATCGTGCTGGCGCTGCGTGGCCAGCCCGGGCTGCTGCCGGTGGTGGTGACCACGGGCCAGCACACCGAGGCCGTCCGCGAGGTACTCGACATCTTCGCCATCGCGGCCGACGTGGACCTCGCCGTCGGCGAGGCCGGGTCCGGCCTGGCCGAGATCGCCGCCGCCGTGCTGAGCCGGTTCGCCGCGCTGGCGCGTTCGGAACAACCCGACGCCGTCCTGGTGCAGGGCGACACGACATCCGCGCTCGGCGCCGCGCTTGGCGCTTTCTACCAGCGGATACCGGTCGCGCACGTGGAGGCCGGGCTGCGCTCGGGCGACCGGCACGCGCCGTTCCCCGAAGAGATCCACCGCCGGATGGCGTCGCTGGCCTGCGACCTGCATTTCGCGCCGACGCCGAGCGCGGCGGCCCGGCTCGTGGCCGAGGGCATCGACCCGGACATGGTCTACCTCACCGGTAACACCGTCGTGGACGCGCTGCGGATCATCCGCCGCCACGTCGGCTACCGCGATGCGCGGCTAGCCCGGATCGGCGCCCGCTGGGCCGCCTCGGGCCGCCGGGTGCTGCTGGTGACCGCGCACCGCCGCGAGTCGTGGGGGGAGCCGATGGAGCGGATCGCCGCCGCCGTCGAGCGCATCGCGCGCGACCGCCCCGGGCTGACCGTCGTCGTGGTCACCCATCCCAACCCGAGAGCACGGCTGCCGTTCGGCCGGCTGGCCGGGCTGGCGAACGTGCTGCTGACCGAGCCCGAGCCGTACGGTTCCTTCGTGCGCCTGATGGAACTCGCGGACTTGATCCTGACCGACTCCGGTGGCATTCAGGAGGAGGCGCCATGCCTCGGCACGCCGGTACTGGTGCTCAGAGACGTCACCGAGCGGACCGAGGGGCTGGCCGCGGGGGCGGCGCGGCTGGTCGGGACCGGCACCGACCGTATCGTCGCCGAGGCCGGCGCGCTGCTCGACGATCCCGCCGCGCTCGCGGCCATGGTCAGCCGCGGTGACCTGTACGGCGACGGCGCGGCCGCGGCCCGCTGCGTATCCGTGCTCGCTGCGCATCTCGGCGTGGCGGTCGCGTCCTAGGCTGCGGCCCGCCTGGCGTGAGCTATCGCAGTTGATCATGGCTGGAGACAGCCGGCCGAGTCACTCTTAGTCACATCAACTCGTGACACTTGTACGGGCAGTGAACGGGATAACGGCCTGCTGGGCCTGGCCTTCCCGTCGCAGAGCGGCTCGGCGGCCGTGGCCTTGTCGTTGCTGCAGCTTGTGGCGTTCTTGCTGGCTGGCGTGCTGGTCCGCGCCCACAGGCAGGCCGCCTCGATGGCCACGCGGAGCGCGGCGCTGGAACGCCAGGCCGTGCAGGCCGCGGCTGCCGAGTGGACCCGGATCGCCCGGGAACTGCACGACATCGTCGCCCACCACCTCAGCGTGGTTGTGCTGCACGCCGCCGGGGCGCGGGCCTGCGGCCGGGCAGACCCTGCCACGCTGGAGGAGATCGAGCACAGCGGGCGGCAGGCCCTGACCGAAACCCGCCGCCTGTTCGGCGTGCTCCGCGAACCAGGCAAGCAGACCGGCCGCGCCCCGCAGCCGGGCATCAGCGAACTGCCGGCGCTGGCCGGCCGCCTGCGCGCCGCGGGCCTTGAGGTCAGCCTGTCCATCGACGGTGACCACACGGCGCTGCCACCGGCCGTGGACGTCTCCGCCTACCGCATCGTCCAGGAGGCGCTGACCAACGTGCTCAAGCATGCGGGCCCGGCCCGCGCCGAGGTGACGGTCGGGCTGCGCGGACAGCGCGGTGAGCATCGAGGTCACCGACAACGGCCCCGGCCACCCGGCGCCCCCGGGAATGAAGGGGGAAGGGGAGGTGGGTGCGGGCCAGGGACTGACTGGTATGCGCGAGCGGGTCGCGGTGTTCGGCGGTGACCTGCGCGCCGGGCCGCTTCCCAGCGGCGGGTTCGCCGTGTGCGCCCGGCTGCCGACAGGCGAACCGTCATGATCAGCGTCCTGATCGCCGACGACCAGGACCTGATCCGCAAGGGCCTGCGGATGCTGGTGGAAGCCGAGCCAGACCTCGCCGTGGCTGGCGAGGCCGGCGACGGCAGCCAGGCCCTGGCCCAGGCCCGCCGCCTAGACCCGGACGTCATCTTGATGGATGTCCGCATGCCTGGCCTTGACGGGATCCAGGCCACCGCTCAGCTCGCCCAGGGCGGCAGCAGGGCCAAGATCCTCATACTGACCACCTTCAACCTCGACGAGTACGTCTACCACGCCATGAAAGCCGGAGCTAGCGGCTTCCTGCTCAAGGACGTCACCCGGGAGCAGTTGACCGGCGCCATCGCCGCGGCCCGGCCCCCGGCGCCCCGGCCGACAGCCCGGCGGGCGGCCTGAGCGAGCGGGAACGCGAGGTAGTGAGGCTCATCGCGACCGGGCTGTCGAACGCCGAGATCGCGGCCAGGCTCTACCTCAGCGAGGCCACAGTCAAGAGCCACATCACCCGCATCCTGGCCAGGCTCGGCCTGCGCGACCGGGTGCAAATCGCCGTCCACGCCTACGAACACGGCATCGTCCGGCCCGGCCACTCAGCCCAGGGACCCATCGGCTAGGCAGGTGGGGTGTCGGGCTGGGTGAGGGTGGAATGGATGAGGTCGGCGTCGACTGGGGGGTCGTCATGGGCTCGGCATTCTGTGGAGTTCGCAGCTACTCCAGGTTACGCGGCGATTATGGCGTGTGCTGAGGGTAGTCAGGGGTATTGGCCCGGGTGGATCAGCCCGGGGATCCATCGGCCAGCACCAGGGCCAGCAAGTCGGGGGCCACGATGTTCTGGTAGAACCAGACGCCGTCGATCGCGCCATCGAAGGCGGGCTCCCCGCCGGTGCCGGGCCCACGAGGGCGGCGAGTGCCCAGACCCAGGCCGTAGACGTGCGGCAGCACCGCACCGGTGCCTGTCCGCAATCGCCCGTTCCCGTCCCACCAGCTTCCGGCGTCCCCGCCGAGCAGCCCGGTCACGGCCGGGCCGTATCCGGTCGCGGCCACCACAGCTGGGTCGTCGCGGGTCACGCCGGCGAACCAGTCCCAGCCCGCGGGCACGCGCACCAGCCGGGCCCGTGGCTCCGCGCCCCGGCGTATCCGCTGGTAGACGGCGGCCGCGTCGGAGCGCAGGCCACCAAAGCGATGGACCATCCCGGTCGCCGGGCAGATCTGGTCGCCGCGGACCGCCGCGCCGTCCGCGCGGGCGGCGGCCGCGTCCGGGTAGGTCACCAGCACCGGGCTGCGGTGCGCGATGGTGATCGCGCCGGGCGCCCAGCGGACCGGGGACCGCAGCAGCAGGCCGGCCACGGCGAACGCGCTGTGCGAGCCGCCGACCACGGTGACCCTGGGCCCCGCGGCGCGGCCCCGCCTCGGCGCCTCGCGCAGCCGCGAGATCAGTTCCCGGTAGCCGGGCCGCCGGAGCACCTGCTCGCTGTGCAGGACCAGTCGCCCCTCCACCGGCAAACCCGGCGGCGTCCACGGCCGCCCGCCGAGAGCCAGCACGGCCCGGTGCGCCTGCACCGGGGGCCGCCCGGCCAGCCGCAGCGTCACCCCGCCGTCGGCGGCGCGCAGCCCCGTCACCCGTGCCGGGCTGAGCACCACAGCTCTGGGGTGGGCGCGCACGCGGTCGAGCACCCGCCGCCCGGCGGCGGCGAGCAGCGCGGCGGCGGTCCGCAGCGGCACGGGCTCGTCGTGGTCGCAGCGGGCGATCAGCCCGTTCGCCGGGTCGCGGCCGAGCACCGGGGCGGCGCACTCGGCGAAGACGCGGGCCCTGGTGTCGGACCGCACCAGGTAACCGCCGAGCCGGCCCGCGCCGAACCCGTCGGCCGGGCCCGCGTGGATCACGGTGAGCCCGTCGTCGAGCAGTGCGTCCAGGGCGCCGGTCCTGGCCGCCGCCAGCAGCAGCGCGGCCCCGGCCGGGCCACCCCCGACGAGCGCGGTCGTCATCGGGTCACACGATCCGGGCCGCGTCGGCGGCGGAAGGATCAGCGTGCCAGGCGAGCGCCTGGGCGGCGAAGATCGTGGCCCAGGCGTTCAGGTCACCGCTGCCCGGCTCGTAACGCAGCCCCCGCGGTGGCGCCCACAGCCCGGCCAGGAACCCCCGCGCGCGGGCCGCGGGCCCGGCGAACCTGTCGGGGCCGGTCAAGGTCCAGATCCGCAGGGCCTGGGCGGTGGCGTCCGCCCGCGGCGGCCCGCTGGCCGCGTGGCCGTCGTGCCAGGCCAGCAGGCTCCCGTCGGGCTGTTGCGCCGAGGCCAGCCAGGCCGCCCCGGCCTCCGCCTGCCGCAGGTGCCCCGTTCGGCCGGCCGCGGCGCACATCAGCAGCCCTTCCACGGCGTAGCAGTGGCCGTGCGCGTAGGTCATCGGCGATGCCGCGTGGATGCGGAACCTCCCGTCGTCCTCCTGGACGTCGAGCGCCGCGCCGGCGCAGGCGGATATCGCGTCGTCGAGCCCGGGCAGCGGCCCGAGCGCCCGGCCGGTGTCGAGCAGTGCGCCGCACACCTTCGCCTGATGTGCCCCGAACGCCATCGACCAGCGGGTGTCCGCCGCCGGGCGGCCAGGGCGGCCAGGGCGGCCTGGGTCGTGCTGGCCCGCGGTGGGGTCGGCGCGGCCGGCCGCGGTGATGAGCACCGACGCCCAGCCGTGCGCCACCCGGCCGGCCACGCCACCGCCGCCCTCTGCGTCGGCCCGCATCTGCGCGAGCAGGCCGGCCAGGGCCATGGCGGTGTCGAAGGTGTAGCCCTGCGCTCCCCGGTGCACCGCCCCGCCCGCCTCGCCGTCGCGCAGCAGCGCGCGGCGCAGGCCTTGCCGCCGGTCCGCGGCCGCCTCAGCGAGGCTGAGCAGGCGCAGCAGCAGGCCGCTGATCTCGGGGTAGGCGTATCCGCGGTGGTCGGGATTCCACCAGCTCAGGCAGTGCCCGTCAGGGGCGCCGAGATCAGCGGACGCGAGCCACCGCACCAGATCACGCGCGCTGACCAACCCGCCTCCCCGTACTAGCCAGGTATACCGAAAACTGGACGTGTCTCGTAACACTGGGTGCGGGGCAGGGTAATAGTCTGTCACTGAGCAGTATGACGGCTTTGCGGGGGCGCGCCGTGAACTTCACGGAGGGCGCGGTAACGGAGGAGCGGCCGTGGACGGGGCAGGCTGGCCGCAGGCGCGGATCGGTGCGGTCACCATCGACGTGCTGGCGCCTGGTGAGGTGCTTGGCATGATCGGGGACACGCTGGCCGGCCGGTGGCCGCCGACCGTGCTGGCCTCCGCCAACCTCGACCACGTTCACCACTTCGCCCGGACCACGGCGGAGCTGCCGACGGGAGTCGTGGACGGAATCCGGTGGCTCACCCTGCTCGACGGCAGGCCCGTGGTGAACGCGGTCGGCCGCCGGGCGGGCGGCCCCCGCCCCCCGGCCGTGGCCGGCTGCGAGCTGATCGGCCCCGTGCTGGACCTCGCCGCCGCTCGCGGCGCCCGGGTGGGGCTGGTGGGCGGCGGCGACCACACCCGCGCGTACTGGCGGGACGAGCTGCCCCGGCGCCGGCCGGGCCTGGCCATGGCCGGTGTCTGGCCGGTGCGGTGGGCGGACCTCGACCGGCCAGGTGGTGGCGCCGCGCTCGCCGCGGCCGTGGCGGCGGCCGAGCCGGACATCCTCGCGGTCAGCCTGGGCAAGCCCCGGCAGGAGCTGTGGCTGCGCGACCACATGGCGGGCACCCGGGCGAAGGTGGCGCTGCCGGTCGGCTCGGCCGTCGACTACGTGGCGGGCACGTCCACGCGCCCGCCGTCCTGGTCTACCAGGATCGGGGCCGAGTGGCTGGTGCGGCTGGCCCGCGAGCCGCGCCGGCTGGGGCGCAGGTACCTGGCCCAGGGACCGGCCGCGCTGCTCGCGGTCCGTCGTGACCTCCGCATGGTCACCCCGGATCAGCTTCCCCGATAGCCTGGCCACCGCCACAGCAGCCTGCGGGAAGGAGCACGCCCATGCCGAGCGAGCAGCAGCCGAGCGAGCAGTACGAGCCGCAGCCGTCCGATCGGTTCTCGTTCGGGATCTGGACCGTCGGCTGGCAGGCGATCGACGTGTTCGGGCCGGCTGCCAGGCCGCCGATGCCGGCCGAGCGCGCGGTCCGCAAGCTGGCCGAGATCGGCGCGTACGGCGTGAACTTCCACGACAACGACGTCTTCGACTTCGCGGCCACGGAGGCCGAGCGCGACGAGCGGATCGGCGCCTTCAAGGCGGCGCTGGCGGAGACCGGCCTGGTGGTCACCACGGCGACCACGAACCTGTTCTCCCACCCGGTGTTCAGGGACGGCGCGTTCACCGCCAACGACCGGGACGTGCGCCGGTTCGCGCTCGCCAAGGTGATGCGCAACCTGGACCTGGCCGCCGAGCTCGGCGCGCGGACCTACGTCTGCTGGGGCGGCAGGGAAGGCGCCGAGTCGGGCGCGGCCAAGGACGTGCGCACCGCGCTCGACCGCTACCGCGAGGCCTTCGACGTGCTGGCCGCCTACGTGACCGACCAGGGTTACGGGATCAGGTTCGCGATCGAGCCCAAGCCGAACGAGCCACGCGGCGACATCCTGCTGCCCACCCTCGGGCATGCGCTCGCGTTCATCTCCGAACTCGAGCGTCCCGGACTGTTCGGCCTGAACCCGGAGATCGGCCACGAGGAAATGGCCGGGCTCAACTACGCGCACGGCATCGCCCAGGCCATGTGGCACGGCAAGCTGTTCCACATCGACCTGAACGGCCAGAACGGGCCGCGCTACGACCAGGATCTGCGGTTCGGCGCGGGCAACGCCCGCGGTGCCTTCTGGGTGCTGGACACGCTGGAGGCCGGCGGATACGACGGCCCGGTGCACTTCGACTACAAGCCGCCGCGCACCGAGGACGACGAGGGCGTGTGGGAATCGGCCCGGGCCTGCATGCGCAACTACCTGATCCTGCGGGAGAAGGTCCGCGCCTTCCGCGCCGACCCCGAGGTGGCCGCCGCGCTGGCCGCCACCGGGGCCGCCGGGCTGGCCACGCCCACCCTGGCCGACGGTGAATCCTGGCGCGACCTGCGGGGCTTCACCGTCGACGCCGATGCCATCGGGGCCAGGGGCCTGGCCTACGAGCGCCTCGACCAGCTCGCGCTCGAGCATTTGTACGGCGTCAGGTAACGCACGGGCTGAACCCTTCGCCCCGGACATCCGTAGTAGCAGTGTCGAGCTTGTCGCGCTTGGGCCAGCGCGGCCGGGCTACTCCACGGTGTCATCCGACGAAGGGGAACCGCATGCGTCACCGACCATCACTGCGCCCTAAATCACTCATCGTGTCTATGTCGGCGGCCGGGCTCGTGGCCGCCGGCGGCCTGGTTGCCGCCACCGGCCCGGCGCTGGCCACGTCGGCCCCGACGAACAACTTCACCCAGACCAACCTGGTCGCCAGCAACTCTTCGTTCGGCGCCAAACTGGTGGACAAGAACCTGAAGAACGCCTGGGGCCTGGCGGCGGGGCCGAACGAGCCCATCTGGGTGTCCGACAACAACTCGGGCAGGGCCACCGTCTACTCCGGCGGCGTGAAGGGCAGCGCGGTGACGCTGGACCTGACCGTGCCCATGCCCGGCGGCAACCCCACCGGCCAGGTGTTCAACGGCGACGCCAGCGCGTTCCCCGTGGGCGGTGCATCCGGCAGCGCGGCGGCTTTCATCGTCGACAGCGACTCGATTGGCAAGACTCAGTCCCCGGGTGAGATCGCCGCCTGGAACGGCGGCGCGAAGTTCACCGTCGAGGACAGCCCCACCGGCGGTCCCGGCGGCATGACCCCGGCCAACGCGGTGTTCAAGGGCCTGGCCCTGGCCACCACGCCCACGGCGGGCCCGGAGCTGTTCGCCGCGGACGTGGCCAACGCCAAGGTGGACATCTTCAACAGCATGTTCGCCCCGGTCTCAGCGCCGAGCGAGTTCAAGGACTCGAAGATCCCGTCCAACTACGCCCCGTTCAACATCCAACTGCTCGGCGGCAAGCTCTACGTCACCTACGGCAAGCAGAACGCGTCCAAGACCGACGTGGTGATTGGCGCCGGGCTCGGCTACGTGGACGTGTTCAGCGTCAACGGCAAGCTGCTGCACCACCTGGTCTCGGCCGGGGCGAGCAGCCCGCTGAACGCGCCGTGGGGTCTGGACATCGCGCCCAAGGGATTCGGCCCGTTCGCCGGTGACCTGCTGGTGGGCAACCTGGGGAACGGCTGGATCAACGCGTTCAACCCGACCACGGGTGCCTTCGCCGGCACACTGAATGACTCCACCGGCTACCCGATCACGATCAGCGGGCTGTGGGGCCTGCGGACCGGCAGTTCCGCGTTCGGCGGCGCGTCGTCTGTGGTGTTCAGCGCCGGCCCGGGTGGCTACGCCAACGGCGTGCTCGGAATCCTCACCCCGGCTAAGTAAGCCCAGCCAGTCCACGTGATAACCAGCCGGGGCCGACTTCACACCGGATCGGCCCCGGCTGCCCGCCTCAGGGGGAGATCGCGATCGCGGTGGGGGCCCGCCCGACCTTGATCGCCGTTCCCGGCTTGTTGGTGGCGGTCGCGACCGGGGTTACCGAGCATGGCTCGGTCCCGGGCTGGAACTGGTCGTTGACGATGTAGGCGGTGGCCCCGGACGGCGTGATCGCCACGTTGGCCAGCAGCCCGCTTATCTTGATCTTCTTGGTGATCGCGTCCGTGGCGGTGCTGAACACGGTCACCGTGCCCGAGCCCGCCACCGCGTAGGCGGTCTTCCCGTTCGGGGTGATGGCGAGAGCGACTGGATCCGAACCGACCGTGATCGGCTTACCCAGCTTGCTGGTGGCGATGTCGATCGGGAACACTTTGCTGGAGTTGCCGTCCACCACGTAGGCGGTCTTGCCGTTCGGAGTGATCACGATGTGATCGGGCACGGACTCGATCGTCGGCTTGCCGAACGCGATTGCCTGGCCCGCCTTGTTGGTGGCGGTGTCGATCGGCGTCACCGACTGGGAGAACTCATTGACCACGTAGGCGGTCTTGCCGTTCGGCGTGATCGCGATGGGCGCGGGACCCTTTCCCACGCTGATCTGCGCACCGGCCTTGTTGGTGGCGGTGTCGATCGGCCGCACCGTGTCGGACGCGAACCCGGTCACGTAGGCGGTCTTGCCGTTCGGCGTGATCGCGACGTCCGTCGGCCACAGCCAGCCAGGAATCGGCTTGAGCGCGGTGTTGGTGGCGAGGTCGATCGGGGTCACCGACGTTCCGGAGCCGTTGCCGCCGTCGGCCACGTAGGCGGTCTTGCCGTTGGGCGTGATCGCGATCGCAGCCGGGTCCTTGCCCACTTTGATCGCGGTACCAGGCTGGTTGGTGGCCGTGTCGATCGGCGTGACCGTGTTCGCGGGCTTGATCTGTTCGCACGTCGGGCACGGATACCTGCCGCTGACCACGTAGGCGGTCTTGCCGTTCGGTGTGATCGCGATGGCGTTTGGGCCCCGGCCGACCTTGATCGCCGGGCCCGCCTTGTTGGTGGCGGTGTTGATAGGTGTCACCGTGTTACCCGAGATGGTCGTGCCGGTGTTGAGCACGTAAGCGGTGCCCGGGCTGGCCGCTGGGCCCGGCCTGACCGTGGCGCCCGCCGTTGTTCCGGCCGACGCCGTGCCCGCCACCGCCACCGCCACCGCGGCTGCCGTGAGAACGCGCGTGAATAATGCTCCCATCGCAAATCCCCCTTGCCAGATCTGCTGCGGCCGGTCCTGGCGATTCGTCCGCACGGACCGTCTGCCGCACCCGTCACTCCCAGCCTGTCAGCTAGCCGGGGCGCCGCGCTAGAACCGGCCGTCCTGCCAGGTCAGCATCAGCCGGGTGTGCGGCTTGACGATCACCGTCGAGCCCGGGACATCGGGCAGCGCCGTCCCCTCCGGGTACACGGCGATCCGCAGGTCCGCCAGGGACGGCCGCCCCGCGGCCTGCCAGGCACGGATGTGGCTCGTGAGCCGTTCGGCGAACTGAAATCCTTCACTTCCGTATGGACGGGCGCCCGCCTCGAACGCCGCTCCGGCGTCGGCCCGGGGGGCACCCACCGGCCCGACGGTGGCGCAGCCGTGCGCGCCGGCCAGCAGGATCCGGCTGCCGCGCCGGGAAGCCGGCCGGGTGGCGCCGGGGTCGGGCGGGGGATCGGTCACTCGGCCGATGCCGGTGGGCTCGCGGGTGGCCAGCCACGGCGCGACCCCGGCGTACAGATCCCGGCCGGTGACCTGGACGCCAGTGCCGATGGTCTGTCCGGGCTGGGTGAGCAGTCCGGCCAGGTCGTCGGCGCCGGGCGGCCGGGAGGTGTCCTCCACCAGCAGCCCGGTAGGCCCGCCGAGCCTGGTCACCGTTTCCGGCCCGGCGAAGGCGCCGCGCAGCCGCATGAACCCGCACGGCAGGATCGACACGCTGGCCAGGTGGTCACCCGCGGGCTCGAACGCGACCGAGTACTGCAGGGCGCCGCGCAGGGCCAGCGGCAGCACCAGCCGGCCGCCGGGGGCGAGCTGGCCGGTCCAGGCCGGCGCGATGTCCCAGGCGCCCACGGTCGCGATGATCCGGTCGTAGGGCGCGTCCGGCGGCCAGCCGAGCCCGCCGTCCCCGCACACCACACTGACCTGGCCGAACCCGCAGGCCGCCAGGTGCTCGCGAGCGCTGGTGGCCAAGTCGTCGTCGATATCCACCGTGGTGATCAGGCCCGCGTCGCCGGTCAGGCAGGCCAGGCAGGCCGCGTTGTACCCGGTGCCCGCGCCGATCTCGAGCACCCGCTGGCCCGGCCGCACGTCGAGTTGCTCGAGCATCAGCGCCATGATCGCTGGCTGCGAGGACGAGCTGATCGGGCGGCCTTCGGCGTCCAGCTTGGTCGGCACCGCGTCGTCGGCGTAGGCCTGGTCGAGATCGATGTCCGGCAGGAACACGTGCCGGGGAACCCGGTTCAGCGCCGCCGCGACCCGGTCGTCGTGCAAGGCGCCGCTAGCCTGCAGTGCGGCCACCAGTCGTCGACGGCGTTCATCGGGCCCGTTAAAGGGGAGATCCGTCATGACAACGGGCGGTCAGGCAAACCGGAACGGGTCCGCAGTTCGGACCAGAGCTGCCGGTAACGCTGCGCCGCCGCGCTGCGGGGGGAGAACGCGGCCACCGGGGCCCGGCGCACGGCCATCTGCTCGATCAGCGTCATCGCGGGGATGGTCGCCTCGGCGATGCCGGGACGCGTCGAGGGCAGCCGCTCGATGATCTCGCGGTGCAGCCGTTTGCGCCTGTCTACCATGGAGAAGAACGCGAGCACGTCGGGCCGGTGGCCGTTCAGCGTCTCGATGAAGCCGGTGAGCTGGTCGAAGGTGCGCTCGGACAGCGTCGTCGGGATGATCGGGACGAGCAGCGTGTCCACCGCGTGCAGAATGTTCTCCGACACCAGCGAGATGCTCGGCGGGCAGTCGAGGAAGACGACGTCGTACTCGCCGGCCAGCGGGACGAGCAGCCGGGCCAGCTGACGGGTGGGCCGCTTGGCGCGGTGCAGCGCCAGGTCCATGTTCCGGTAGGTGAAGTCGGCGGGCAGCAGGTCGAGGCCGTCGAAGTCGGTGCCCTTGATCGCTTCGTCGAGCGGTCTCGCGCCGTGGATGAGCGCCTTGGCCCCGCCCTTGACCCGGGGCCGGATCCGGAACACATACGACGCGGCGGCCTGCGGATCGAGATCCCACAGCAGGGTCCGGTACCCGTCTTCGCCGCACAGGTAGGCGAGGTTGACCGCGGCCGAGGTCTTGCCCACGCCGCCCTTGATGTTGTACGTCGCGAAGACTTTCATGCCTGGGCCGTTCCGGGGAGGATGCCGAGTGTGCGCAGGCTACCGGCCCGGGCGAACTCGGCGAAACGGCCGGCCATCTCGGCGCGGGCCCGGTCCTGCTGAACGTGCAGCAGCGCGGTGAGCTCACCCATGGCCAGCAGGGTGGCCGCGAGCTCGGCCGGCTTCCCGGATCCGGGCGGCTGGTCCACCATCTGGACGGCGAACTCTCGCAGCGCGTGCTGCTGCACATCCGCGTCCTGGAGATCGCCGAGACAGTCCTGCAGTCCCTTGAGGTCCTTGACCGCGCGGCGCAGCGCGGTGGGCTCGTACAGCGAGCCGAAGAACTCCAGCAGGTACCGCAGTTCCTTGCCGCGCTTGCGCAGCGCGTGCATCTGCTCGGCCGGTGGCCCGCCGGCCGGCCCGTCCGCCGCGATGGCCGCGCCCCGCTTGGCCACCCGGCGGTAGGCCCGGGCGATTCGTTCGGACGCCAGGGTGGCGATGTCCGGCCCGGCCGGGCCGGCCCGCTTGCGGCCGGGTGGGCGTGGTGGTTTCGCGGCTGTGGCCAGAGCCGTCCGCCAGTCCGCCATCAGCGTGGTGAACCGGGCCGCGCGCAGCCCCCGGACCAGCTTGCGGCGTTCGGCCAGGCGCCGGGCGGTCAGGTGGGCGCGGAACGGTTCGAGGTCACCGGGTCCGGCCGCGCGCAGCCGCTCGGTCATCTGGCCGAAGCCGCCCAGGTAGACGTCGAGGTCGCGGGTGGGTGTGGTGAGATCGCCCAGCCACTTGAACTCAGGCGCGAACCGGTCCGCGAGGCCCGCGGGCAGTGCGTCACCGGCCAGCTTCAGCGCCGACCGGGTGCGGCGGACGGCTACCCGCAGGTCGTGCAGGAACTCGGCGTCGACGTCGCGGAGTACGAAGCCGACGTTGGCCTCGATGGTGTCGGCCAGCCGGAGCAGCACGGTGGCCAGGGCCTGCCGGGCCGGGGTCGACGGCGGCAGCGTCACGCCGACCTTGTCGGTGTAGTCGCCAGGCGCGCGCCCGGCGCCGGCCAGCACGGCCGCGAAGGCGGGCTCGGTCCCCGGGGCGAAGCCATCGGCCGCGCCCAGCAGCCGGGCCGCGCGCTGCGCGGCGGCGGAGTAACCGCGGACCGGAGTGATCAACAGCCGGGGTGGCAGCGGTCCCGAGGCAGGCTGGGCCTGCGACGCGGCCTCCACGGTGATGCGGGCGACCGTCTTGAGCTCGTCGTCGAGCACGCGCAGTTGGGTCAGCGTGCCTTCCGACCTGGCCAGCGGCAGCAGCGCCCGGACCTCGATGACCGGCCCGAGCCGGTCGCGGAGCGGGCCGTCCGGTATGGCCGACAGCAAGGCAGGCCAGCGGGCCCGCCGCGCCGCCGGCCCACCGATAGCTGTGCTACCTGTGGCCAGCGGCTGGGACAGCACGGTCTCACCCGCGCACGTGGTCAGCACGAGTTCGCCCGCGCCAGGCCCGGTCATCTGCCGCAGCACCAGCCCGGCCGCGTGCAGCCGCCAGTCGAACGTGTCGAGCCATACCTGCCGCGTGTGCCTGCGGGTCTCCTGGACCACACGGAAACGCGGTTCCAGCGCCGCCGCTATGCGCTGCGGCACCTCGTCGGCGACATGATCAATGACGAACTCGCGGCAGCTTGCGGTTGCCAACGCGGGCCCTCCTCCGCCGGGGCCGCCGGGCACGGTCAGACTTGGCGCTGACCTCCGCTGCGGGCCCCTTTAGCTGAAGCGTAATCGCCCAGGCCAAGGTGGACACAATCCAAATCTTTAATGTCTGTTAGCGGAACAGTAGAGGTCCGGCCTGGGCGCTGGTCCCCGGGGCAGGGTACGGCAAAGCGGCGTAGTACCGTCGGCTCACCGAAGTTTGAACCGCAGCGGGAGGCGCCATCGCCGGCCATCAGCACTCCAGGGACTGGGAGAATCCCGGCGCGTTCGCCGTGGCCGACGGGGTGCACAGGATTCCGCTGCCGCTGCCGAACGACGGCTTGCGAGCGGTCAACGTCTACTCGATCGAGGACGGCGACGGCCTGACCCTGGTGGACTCCGGCTGGGCCCTGGCCGAGGCCAGGCAGCGGCTGGAGGCCGCGCTGGCGGGCATCGGACGCGAACTCGGCGACGTGCGCCGGTTCCTGGTGACCCACGTGCACCGCGATCACTACACGCAGGCCATCGTGGTCCGCCGGCTGTTCGGCTCCCGGGTGCTGCTCGGCGCGGGGGAGCGGGGGTCGCTGGACTTCATCATGGATTCCGGCGACCGTCCGTCCACCGTGTACGGCACGCTGCTGCTGCGCTGCGGCGCGCTCCCGCTGGTCGAGCGGATGCGCCAGAACTGGCCCGAGCGCGATCGCGGCGGCGAGTGGGAGAAGCCGGACGCCTGGCTGGAGGGGACCGAGGAGATCGAGGTCGGCACCAGGACGCTACGGGCGATCTCGACCCCCGGCCACACCAGGGGCCACATGGTCTTTGCCGACCTGGGCAACGGCCTGCTCTTCGCCGGCGATCACGTGCTGCCGCACATCACCCCGTCGATCGGGTTCGAGGCGGCCAGGCCACCGCTTCCGCTCGGCGACTACCTCGCGTCGCTGCGCCTGGTCAGGTCGCTGCCCGACCTGCGCCTGCTGCCGGCCCACGGCGCCGTGACCGGCAGCGCGCACACCAGGATCGACGAGCTGATCGTCCATCACGACCGGCGGCTGGACGCCAGCGCCGCGGTGATCAAGGCCGGGGCCAGCACCGCCTACGAAGCCGCCAGGGCGCTGCTGTGGACCCGCCGGGAGCGGTCCTTCGACGACCTCGACCCGTTCAACCAGATGATGGCGGTCATGGAGACCGCCGCCCATCTGGACGTGCTGGTCTGGCAGGGGAGGCTGCGGTCTTCAGTCGGTCCGGCCGGCGAACCCGTCGGTGGGGACGTCGTCCGATACGAGGCCTGACCTGACGCGGTCGAGCAAGCTGGACTCCGCCTGGCTGAATTCGGGCTGGCTGGCCTGTGCTTGGCTGGCCTGTGCTTGGCTGGCCTGGGCCGGTCCGGGCTGGGGCAGGCCGGGCCGGGGCCGCCTGGACTGGAGCGGGGCGCCGGGGGCCGGAGGTGAGTCCGGGGCCGGTTCCCGCCGGGGGGCGGGCGCCGGGGCCGGCTCGAGCAGGGCGGCGCCGTAGCGCATGGTGGCGAGCTGGCCGAGGGCCGGGTGGGCGCCCACCGGAGGACTGCACTGCCCCCCGACCGCCGCCGCCAGCGCGGCCATTTCCTGCGGGTCGAGTTCCGGGCCGATCACGTAAGGAGCGATCGCGAGATGGGTGGCCCCCGACTGCCGCAGCGTGGCGACACCGCTGTCGATGCTGGCCTGGCTGCCGAGGCAGGCCGGTGCCACCGGCATGCCGAGCCTGGCCGCGAGCATGATGGACGCCGCCTCCGCCGTCTGCCTGGCGGCCTCGCCGCCGGGAGCGGCGACCAGCACACCAACCGACAGCGTCACCAGGCTGAGGCCGGAGATCCGCCGCGGCTTGACCAGCCCGGCCTCGGCCAGCCGGTCGTGCAGCGCCCCGCCGAGCACCGGGTGCGGGGACAGATAAGGGGTGAGGATGAAGGCCGGGCCGGCCTGCGCGACGATACGGGCGAAGTAGGAGTCGCGGCGGGGGTCGGGCCCGAGAGCCAGCGGAACCACGACCGCGGCGAACCGAGACGCCTGGCCGTCCGCCTCGTCGAGGACGTTGCCTTGCTCTTCGCGCGCTCGCGCCACCGAGCCGAGCACCGAAGTCAGGCTGTTCGGCCCCTCGTCGGCGTATCCAGCGTGGATGGCGGCGCCAGGGCATAGGCTGGCGGCCACCGAAGCTATTCCGGAAACGATCTCCGCGGCAGCGGCCGATTCCACCGCTGGAACCGCCAGGACCAGGGCAGGGGCAGCCGACGGCACCGAGAGCCGGTCCGGGCTGCGGTGTCGGCCAGCCCGCTTGGCTCGGGTGGCGTTGCGGCGTGGCAGTACATTCGCGCGCTCAGCGTCCACTCGCGCATCGTAGCCGCGTAACGTCCAACATGTTGCCGGTTATGGTGATGTGCGAAAATCGTCTCCCGTCGCGTCCTGGCCGATGTCCTCGTACCAGAGCCGCGGGTGGCGCTCGATGAATTCGGTCATCATCCGCTGGCACCTGGCATCATCCAGCAACGTCACCGTGACGCCGTGCTCGGCCAGCCAGTCGTGGCCGCCACTGAACGTGGCCGCCTCACCCACCACCAGGCCGGTGATCCCGAACTGGCGGACCAGGCCGCTGCAATACCAGCACGGGGACAACGTCGTCACCATCGTGGTGCCGCGGTAGCTCTTTTGCCGGCCGGCCGCGCGGAACGCCGCAGTCTCGGCGTGCATGGACGGATCGCCGTCCTGCACCCGCCGGTTGTGGCCGCGTCCCAGCAGCGTCCCGCCCGCGCCGAACAGTGCGGCCCCGATGGGGATGCCGCCCTCGGCCAGCCCGGCCAGGGCCTCTTCGATGGCCACCTCGAGCATGCCGGTGGGATCCGTCATGGGGGCACGCTACCGCGCTGGGCTGTGCCTGGTCCGGTTACTAGCAGGCAGAGTTACCGGCAAGCAGGGCTGCTAGCAGGCAGAGTTACCAGCAGGCAGAGTTACCAGCAGGCCAGCGTGTCCAGCGCCTCGACGGTCTGGTGGACGCGCGCGGGCAGGTCTTCGGCGCTGCTGCGCCGGTAGACCGGGCCGCTGCCGTCGTGCAGCAGCAGGCTGATCTGAGCCATACCCCGGGCGGGCACCGGCGCCGGGCGCAGCAGCCGATCGGCCAGCGCCTCCAGTTCCGGCGCCGCGGCCCGCACCTGTTCCCGGCGGACGCTGACGAGCGGCCTGACCGACCCGGCCGTCCTGGCCGGGCGGCCCGTGCTGTCCAGCAGGTGCCTGATGCCGTGGGCGAGCATCCGTCGTTCCCGCATCCCGGTCAGGCGCTGAGCACGCAGCGCCAGCCGCACGCTGGATTCGGGAGAGGCGCCGCGGGCCAGCTCATGGTCCAGCGTGAACGACCGGACGCGGGCCACGATCCGGTCCCAAGGGTTAGCGTGCCTGGCCGCTGGGCCAGTGCCTGCCTGCTCGGTGACGAGCAACATGAGGGTCATCTCCATCGGTGGCACGGTTCATTGGTGACACGGTTCCATCGGAGCATGGTGCGGCGGCCGTGACCTGTATATCGATTCTACTAGTCATGCATGACCCGTCAAAGGAATTAACCGGTCACATGATCGGTTAGGCTGAACCCATGACGACCGCGGGCGGGACCACGGGTGACGTGACGGCGGGCGGCCTAGCCGAACTGCCTCCCTGGCTCGGCGCGGGCGAAAACAAGCCCGCGCCGGGGCCATTGCTGCTCGTCCAGGTGTTCGTGAACACCTGGGAAGGCGATACCGGGATCGACCTGCTGGCCGACGCGGAGACCGGTGCCTCCTGGCTGCGTGCGGCCGGCCTGGCCGGCCCGCAGGCCCCCCTGCCCGTGGCCGCGCTGCGGCAGGCGATCGAGGTCAGGGAGGCCTTGCGCGCCCTGCTCGCGCACAACGGCGGCGAACCGCCGCCCGCGGACGAGGAACTGGAGCCGCTGACCGCGCTGGCCGAGGCCAGCCACCCGCGGCTAAGCGTCGGCCCGGACGGCCTGGTCGGCCTGGCCCCGGGCCCGGACGGCAGCCTGACCGACGGCCTGGCTGGCCTGCTGCTGATCGTGCGGGACGCCCAGCAGTCCGGCCTCTGGCCGCGGTTGAAGGCCTGCCGCAACCCGGAGTGCCACTGGGCCTTCTTCGACCGCTCGCACGCCCACCGGGGCGCCTGGTGCGAAATGGCCACCTGCGGAAACAAGATCAAGAACCGAAATCTCCGAGCCCGCCAACGAGCTTAAGCGCGCCCCGCCTGTCCCGCCCGCCCCGTCGGCGCCAGCTCGGTCAACGTGATGAAGGATCCTGGCCGTTCCGGCAGCCAGAATCCTTCGCCTTGAGACCGATCACCCGTGCGACCACCAGAACTCCATCACTGGGAAGGATCCTGGTTGTTCCGGCAGCCAGGATCCTTCCCGTAGAGGCCGGCAGTCCATGCGCCTACCGGAACTTCACGACCGTGAGCCCTCGGTCGCTCCCACGACCAAATCCTTCCCAGTGACGAGTTCCCCGCCCAAGCACCGGCTGAAGAAGCTCGCGGGAAGGGTTTGGTTGCGGCAACGTAGACTCAAGAGAGGTTGCGTTGCGGCAACGTGTGCGTGGAAACCGGGCGAAGGCAGGCAGGGATGAGTGCGCGGTAGCCAACTGGCCGGTCCGTGCTCGCCTGACTTGCCTGCCTGACTAGCTGTTATACAGTTAGTCAATGACTCTGGAGACGGTCACCGTGGCGGACGCGGTGGCCGGTGAACTGCGGCGCCGGTTGCTGGCGGGGGAGTACACCGGCGGCGAGGAGCTGCGGGACACCGACCTGACCGCGGAGTTCGGCGCGGCCAGGCCCACGATCAGGGCGGCGGTGCAGACCCTGGTCGCCGATGGCCTGCTCGAACGGGGACGTGGCCGCAGCGCGCGGGTTCGCTCGTTCACCGCCGCCGACGCCGTGGATCTGTACCGGCTCCGCAGGCCGATCGAACTGGCCGCGGTCCGGCTGGTCGTCCAGGAGCGGTCACCGCTCGACCGGGTGCAAGCGGCCCTGGCCGAGTTCAGCGCCCTGCCCGACCGGGTCTCCTGGGATAGGGTGGCCGACGCGGACATCGCCTTCCACCGCGCCGTGCTGGCCGCGGCCGGCGCCCCCCGCCTGCTGCGCACATTCAACGAGGCCGGTGCGGAGCTGCGGCTGCTGATCGCCCAGTTGCGGCCCGCCTACCGGGGCGCCGGGCAGATCGCCGCCGAGCACGACGTGCTGCTGTCCGCCCTGCGGTCCGGGCGCAAGCGCGAGGCCGTGCAGGCCTGGAAAGAGCACCTGGACAGCGCCGAACACTTCTTCCTCGACCTTATTGCGGAGCGTGACCAATGAGACTCACCGATTTCGACGCGCTGAGCTTCGACTGCTACGGCACCCTGATCGACTGGGAGGCGGGCCTGGCCGGGGTGCTCGGGCCATGGGCGCACTCGCGCGGGCTTGACACAGGCGATGAGGCGCTGCTGGTGGCCTACTCCCGGCACGAGGAGCGCGCCGAGGCCGATCATCCGGGCGACGTCTACCCGCGCATCCTCGCCGCCAGCCTGCGCGGCCTGGGCCGCGAGTTCGGCGTCGAGGTCACTGAGGAGGATGCGGAGCGGCTGGCGGGGTCCGTCCCCGGCTGGCCCGCCTTCCCAGACTCGGCCGGCGCGCTGGCCGATCTCGCCCGCCGGTACCAGCTGATCATCTTGTCCAACGTGGACCGGGAGTCGTTCGCGGCCAGCAACGAGCGGCTGGGCGTGACGTTCACCAGCGTGATCACGGCGCAGGACGTCGGTTCCTACAAGCCGTCGCCGCGCAACTTCGAGGCCCTGCTGGCCGAGACCGATCGCCTGGGCGTGCCGCGCGGCCGGCTGTTGCACGTGGCCCAGAGTCTGTTCCACGACCATGTCCCGGCCCAGCGGGCGGGACTGCCCACCGCCTGGATCAACCGCCGCCATGGCCGGCCCGGCCGTGGCGCCACCCCGGCACCCGCGGTCGCGGTGACCCCGGACTGGGAGTTCCCATCCCTGCGGGCCTTCGCGGACGCCGTAGCCGCCGAGCCGGTTCCCGGCTGACCCGCCGCACCGGCTGACCCGCCGCACCGGCCGGCCCGCCGCACCGGCCGGCCCGAACCCGCCTGCCGAGTGCGATCCGTCTCCAAAAAGTGCCGCACGCGATCTTGATGACGGGGCCAAAATGCGTGTAATACCGTACCGGGTAACGGGAGGGGATCACGGTATGAGCAGTCAGCATCCAGCGCGCGCTGCCGACACCGGGCACAGCAGGAAGACGCTGGTCCTGGCCGCGATGATCTTCGCGGTCGCAATGACGTTCATCGATCAGACGATCGTGTCCATTGCCGTGCCCAAGATCCAGTCGGAATTGCACCTGTCGATCAACGGTGTGCAATGGGTGGTGAACGGATACCTGCTGGCCCTCGCCGCGATGTTCTCGTTCGGTGGGCGCCTGTCCGACATGATCGGGCATCGCCGGATGGTGGTCATCGGCGTGCTGGTGTTCGCCATCTCTTCGGTCTGCTGCGGGCTTACGCCCACGGGGTCCTACGCCGAGACCTGGATCATCGTCTGGCGGGTCATCCAGGGCGTGGGCGGGGCCATCATGTACCCGGCGGCGCTGGCCATCGTGGTCTCCGCCTTTCCGGTACGCGAGCGGGGCCGGGCCATGGCCATCTTCTTCGGTGTGGCCGGCGGGCTCACCTCGGTCGGCCCGATCCTCGGTGGTTACCTGAGCGAGTGGACCTGGCGCGCGATCTTCTGGGTGAACGTGCCGGTGGCCATCATCGCGCTCGTGCTGACCGCGATCGCCCGCCCGGTGACCGAGACCAGGCCAGGGCGGCTGGACGTGCGCGGCCTCGTGCTGATCTCGGGCGGGGTCGGCCTGGCCATCTTCGGCCTGCAGCAGACCCAGGTCTGGGGCTGGCGCAACGCCACCACGATCGCCTGCATGGTGGCGGGGGTGCTGCTGCTCATCGCGTTCTTCGTGGCCGAACTGCGCGAGCGCCAGCCGCTCATCCAGGTCCGCATGTTCAAGATCAGGGCCTTCCTGGTGGAGAACATCGTGCTGTTCACCTCGATGATCGTGTTCATCCCGATCTTCTTCTTCGCCAGCGTCTACGCCCAGGTCGCGCTGGGTTACACCTCACAGAACGCCGGTCTGTACCTGCTGTGCTTCTTCGGCGGCTTCGCGCCGGGCGTCCAGATCGGCGGGCGCCGCCTGGACCGCAGCGGCGCGAAGGAGACCGTGGTGGCCGGTTGCGTCATCGCGGTCGTCGGCCTGGTGCTGTGGGCGGGCGTGGCCACGCAGCTCAGCCTCGGGCATCAGTGGTACTTCATCGTGCTGTCCGGGTTCGGCATAGGGCTGATGCTCGGGCCCGCCAACACCGACGCGATCAACCAGGTCGGCAGGCTCTCTTACGGCGAGGCGACCGGGGTGACCCAGACCGTGCGGAACTTCGGGTCGAGCTTCGGCCTGGCCGCCCTGGGCACGCTGCTCATCACCGTGGAGCGCAGCCACCTGGTCACCAGGCTGCAGGGACTCGGGCTTCCCTCGGCCGCCGCGCACAGTGCCGCCAACTCGCTGTCCTCGTCCCGTGGGTCGGGCGCGCCGTCGTCGGTGCCGGCCGCGCTGGCGGCGAAGGTGTACCACGCCGCGCGGCTCAGCCTGGCCGACGGCATGCGGGCCGTGCTGTACGGCATGGCCGCGACGATGGGGATCGCCGCCATCGTCGCGATCGTCGGCCTGCGCCGCGGCATTCACACCGCCGCGGACACGGCCGCCGCCGACCCGGACACCGCAGCGGGCGCCCCCGGCGTGGACCGTCCCGCCGCCGATCCCACCTGACCACCTGATCACCTGCCACCTGACCACCTGACCACCTGACCACCTGACCGTCCGGCCTCCGGCCTCCGGCCCGATCCTGACCTGGTCAGCCGGCGATTCCGGCGGCCCGGCGGAACATCTGCTGGGTGGCCCGGACGAGCTGGGTTTCCGTGGGTGGCTGGCCGCCGTGGAAGTGCAGGTCGAGCGCGTGCATCGTCATGTAGAACAGCACGGCCGTCGTCTCGGTGTCATCGACCCGGTAGGTACCCGCCGCCACGCCCGCGTCCAGCAGTTCCCGCATGACCTGGGCATGCGGAGTGTGCGCAGGTCCCCGGTGCTGCCCGGCGTGCCGCCCCCCGGGCCGCGCGGGCTCGGCGCCGCCCGGGCTGGTGACCGCCTGCGGCCGGCCCGGCTGGGCCTGCCCGGGGCGGCCGGGGCCGTGCTCGTGGCCGCCGTGGTGGAACAGCACCTCGTGCAGTTCGTGCAGTTCGCGGTAGCACTCGAAGGCCGCCTGGACGGTCGCGTCCAGTTTCGCGGCCCAATCCGGCTGGGCGTCGATGGCGTCCCGCATGCGCTGGGCGAACTGGCTGGAGAACTGCTCCTGCAGGGCGGCCACGAGATCGTCTTTGGAGCCGAAGTACTGGTAGAAAAGGCCCTTGGAAACCCCGGCGCCGGTGGTGATCTCCTCGAGCGTCGTCGCTGCGATGCCCTTGGTGATGAACAGTGACCGGCCGGCCGCGAGCAGGTCGGCTCGCCGTTCCTCGGCAGGCTTAGTCCGCGACATCACCGCCTCCCTTCCCCGAAGCCGTTCCCATCTGCCCGGCGCTGGTCGTCCCGTTCCCGTCCGGTTCCGCCGGCCCCGGTTCCCTTCGCCCGGCCTACCGGCCGGGGTGATCGTACCTAGGTTCCACCATTGGGTGACCCCCAGTCAATTCAATTGACTGGCGGTCAGTCACCCTGCGAAACTCGGCGCCATGGGACGCGGCGCGAAGTGGCTCAGGGGACCGGCGCGGCGGGTGCTCATCGATCTCACGCCGTTGCGCCGCTCGCGGGACTTCCGGATTCTCGTCTCCGGTGAGCTGGCGTCGGTGCTGGGCTCGCAGCTCACCGCGGTCGCCGTGCCCTATCAGGTGTACCGGCTGACCCATTCCTCCCTCGACGTCGGCCTGGTCTCGCTGGCTGCGCTGTTTCCGCTGATCATCGGTTCGCTGCTCGGCGGGTCACTGGCCGACGCCGTCGACCGCCGTCGCGTGCTGCTGACGGTCGAGGCGCTGAGCGCGTTGTGCGGCGCCGGGCTGGCCATCAACGCCGACACGGCCTCGGCCCTGTGGCCGCTGTTCCTGCTGCCGGCGATCGCCGCCGGGCTGAGCGGCTGCGACAGCTCGGCCCGCAACGCCATCGTGCCGAACATGGTCAAGCGGTCGGAGGTGCCGGCCGCCAACGCGATGTTCCAGTCGCTGTTCCAGCTCGGCGGCGTGGCCGGGCCGGCCGTGGCCGGGCTGCTGCTGGCCGGGGCCGGGATTAGGTTCGTGTACTGGCTGGACACGGCCGGCTACATCATCTGCATGGGCGCGGTGTTCCTGATCTCCCCGCAGCGCCCGGCGCACACCGGGCACACGCCGGGGGTGCGCTCGATCATCGAGGGGTTCCGGTACCTGCGCGGCCGCCAGGGCATTCAGGGCGCCTACCTGCTCGACATCAACGCGATGGTGTTCGGTATGCCCAGGGCGCTGTTCCCCGCGCTGGCCTCGACGGTGTTCGGCGGCGGCGCCTCGACGGTCGGCTTCCTGTACGCGGCGCCGGGGGCCGGGGCCCTGATCGGCGCGGTGACGACCGGCTGGGTCGGCAAGGTCCGCCGCCAGGGGCTGGCAGTGATCATCGCGGTCATCGCGTGGGGGCTGGCGATAACCGGCTTCGGGCTGGTGACCTGGCTGCCCGCCGCCCTGGTGCTGCTGGCCGTCGCCGGGTGGGCCGACGTGATCTCGGCGGTGTTCCGCAACACGATCCTTCAGCTCGCCGCGCCGGATGAGCTCCGGGGCCGGCTGCAGGGCGTGCAGATGGCCGTGGTCGCTGGTGGCCCCAGCCTGGGCGACATGGAGGCGGGCGCGGTGGCCACCGCCTTCGGTGACAGCACGTCGGTGATCTCGGGCGGCCTCGCCTGCATCGCAGGCGCGCTGCTGCTGGCCCGTCTGCTGCCCGGGTTCCGCCGCCAGCGGGCCGCGTCACCCACCGCGCCGGCCTCCGGAGAAGCCACACCGGGGGAGGAGAGCGACCGCCCGGTGCCGGCCTGACCGCGCGATGCGCGCCGCCAGGCCGGCACCGGCGGGTTCAGCTGTGCAGCTTGGCCAGTTCCGCTTCGACCATGGCCTCGTGCTCCTGCTCGTCACGCCGGGCGTCGGACGGCTTCCACCGGCCCCGCAGCAGCGGGATGCTCAGCAGGAAGAGGACGATCCCGGCGAAGCACACCCAGTACCAGGTTCGCCACTGGCTGGCCGTCTGCGCGGCCGCCTTCTGGACGGCCGCCGCATGCGCGCCCAGATAGGCCAACACGGATGCCGGCACCTTGGCCAGCGCCGTGAGCTGCGTCGTGTAGGGCGCGATAGTCGTCAGATCGGCCGAGTAGGGCGCGATGGTCTTCAGGTCAGCCGCGTACGGGGCGACGGTCTTCAGCGCGGGCCCGACCGCGATCACGCCAGCGATGGCCGCCTGATTGGCCGAGATGGTGGTGAGGATCTTTAGGCCCTTGGCGCCGCCTCCGGCGGCCGTGACCGCCTGGGCCGACAGGGCGGGCGGGATCTTGGCCGGGTTGGTGTACTTGGCCAGCTTGGCGAACAGCGTCGGGTTGGACTCGATCACCGCGAGTTCGGGCGCGAACTTCTGCGCGTTCCCCAGTTGCGTCGCGTCGGTCTTGGCGGTGGCCAGCACCGGCGGCGGGATCTTCTGCGCGGTGGCCAGGACGGACGGCGGGATCTTCTTTACGGCCGCCACGACCTGCGGATGAGTCTGCGCGAACGCGAGCTGAGTCTTGTACGTGGCCGCATATGCCTGCACGGTCGATCCGTAGTTGACCAGCGGGGTGACCGAGTTGATGACCAGGGGGATGATCAGGAACGAGATGAAGATGACCACGCGGATGATCCAGCCCCAGATGGCCAGGCCGGTGGCGGTGAGCGCCGGGTTGCGGGCCTCGACGGTCTCGGTGAAGCTGGCCATCCACGGCGTGTAGGCCACGCCGAGGAAAAACGCCCCGATGGCCAGGATGATGGCGAGCGTGTAGTAGCTGGGGTGGTGGCCGGCCTGCAGCAGGTAGACCACGGTCGCCGCCGCGGCGCCGATTCCGCCGATCACCATGAAGGGCTTGCGCACCCGGAGCCGGTCGGAGACCAGCCCGACCAGGATCACCGCGATGACGTTGAAACCCCAGTTCCAGTTGCCGAGCCCGTTGGCGTCCTTGATCGAGAAGCCGAACACGGTGCTCAGGTAGATGAGGCTGAACGCGACGGCCGTGTAGTAGATGAGCAGCATCACGGCCACGGCAACTGAAGAGATGATCACGTCTGCCTTGAGCAGTTGACGCCACGGGTGGCGCAGCGCCGCCTCGATGTCCAGGCCCTTGGCCCGAGCCTCGATCAGGGCCCGGTCGCGCATCGTCACCATGAGCTGGTCCCGCAGTTGCGGGGACAGTTCGCGCAGCCCGACCAGCGCGATCACGAACACGACCAGGCCGACTACGCCGCAGATGCGGAACTCGTGTGTCCAGAACCTGGTGTTGTGCACGATGGCGGGGATGGTGGCGCTGCCCACGACCGCGACGATCAGGCTCCCGACTACCGGCCCGCTGGTCCAAAAGCCCATGGCCGTGGCCCGGCCCACCTGCGGGGAGAAGTCCCGGATCAGGGCGGGTGTGGCCACCAGGCAGACGCCCTCGATCAGGCCGACCACGAAGTACTCGATGCCGAAGGCCCACCGACTGGTCGCGGCCGGGATGATAAACAGGGTGAACACCCCGGTCAGGAACAGGCCGCCAACGACCAGGTTGGCCCGCCCCCACCGGTCGGTGATGCCGGCGAACAGCGAGCCGAAGGCACCGATCAGGTTGCCGAACGCCAGGATGACTACAAAGAACGTAAAGCTCATGTGCAGGTTGGCCAGCATCAGCGTGGACACCGAGCCGACCACGTAAAGCTCGTAATACAACGTGATGGTGGCCAGCACGGTGATGGCCAGGTAGACGGTGCGGGCGGTGGTGTCCGGATAGCCGCCGAGTTGCCGGCGCCACAGTGCCGACAGGCCTCTGCCCCTACCGGGGACTGTGTCCGCTGCAGTCGCATTCATGCGGTCCTCGCAATGGTCGTCGGGCCTAAGCCCGGATGCCGGGAGCGCCGAGGCCGGCCCGCGTCGGCGCGTTAGCACACGTGCTGTGCTAGCACATAAGTACTAGTACGTACTTTTGTTGTTCGTTATGTTAGGAGTGTGTCCGCACTCAGACAAGAGGGTGTGCTCGCCGGTACCCACGAAGGTGAGCCCGGCCTGCCCCGTGGCCGCAGCGGACTGCCCGCCGAGGAGGTGCGCGCGGCCCAGCGGGAACGCTTGCTCCGGTCGGCCGTGGCCGCGGTGGCCAGGCGCGGGTTCGGCGAAACCACCGTGGCCGAGATCGTCCGCGGCGCCCGCGTGTCCAAGGCCGCCTTCTACGCGCACTTCACCGATAAGGAGGATTGTTTCCTCGCCGCCACCGGTCAGGGCCGCGAACTGATGATCGACCGGGTCATCGCCGCGGCCAAGGCGCTGCCCCCGGCCGCGTCCGCCGAGGATGTGCTGCGCGCCGGGCTGCGGGCCTTTCTGGAGTTCCTGGTGCAGGAGTCGACCTTCACCCGCGCGTTCTACATCGACATGCCCGCGGTGGGCACCCGCGCGGTCGAGCGGATCGAGAACGCGCAGCACAGCTTCGCGCGGCTGAACCGGGCCTGGCACGAGCGCGCCCGCCTCGACCATCCCGACTGGCCCACCGTGCCCTACCAGGCCTATTTCGCCCTGGCCGGCGCCACCACCGAGCTCATCCGCGCCGAGGTCAGGCAGGGCCGGACCGAGACCATGGCCAACCTGGAGGACACGCTTGTCTGCCTGCACCTGGCCGTTCTCGCCGCCCGCCCCTGGATCGCCCCCATGCCCTGAAGCGCGGGATTACGACCGGGCCAGAGCGGTCCGGTAGAGGGCATCCACGCTCGGCCCGAATCTGGCCGCGTACGACACACCCGACGTGTCGCCACCCTTCTCGTAGCCGCCGATCACGCCGATCAAGGTGCCCAGACCGGTCGACGGGCTGACCCCCGACAGCAGCGGGCTGCCACTGGTGCCGAAGCTGTAGCCGGTGCAGTCGAACTGGAGCTGGTCCGGGCTGAACCAGCGCATCTGGTTGGTGCAGCGGATCGGCACGTCACTGTTACTCGGATAGCCGGTGACCTGGACGGCCTGCCCGTACGGCTCGGCGAAGCTGAGCTGCTCGGAGCCGGTGAGCCTGGCCACGTCGCCGTCACCCCGCCCGCCCACGGCCAAGAAGGCCACATCGTCGTCGGGGTCGGCCGACGCGGCCCAGGCGTGGTCCACGATCACCTGGGTGACGGGCCAGACTCCGTAGGGAGCCCGGCCGCCGTGGTAGTCCGGCACGAACACCACGTGGCCGGACGGGACGTGGCTTATGCAGTGGGCGGCGGTGAGCAGCAGGTTGCCGTGCGGGCTGCTCACCACGCTCGCGGTGCAAAAGTGGCTGCCCAGGCGGCCGCCGGTGCCCGCGAACAGGGCACCGATGGCCGGACTGCCGCCGGACACGCTGGCCTGCGCCATCGGCCCGGGGCTCAGCTCCGCGTGCTGGGCCAGCGACTGCACGGCGGCCGACAGCCTGCCCCGCAGACGGCTCGGGTTCGGCCGGGCGGGGTGCATCAGCAGCAGCACCAAGCCGACGGTCGCCACGCTGGCCACGGCCACGGCGATCGGATTCGGCCATCGGCTGGCCGGGCGGCCAGCCGCCCTGTGCCCCCTCCCCATGCCCCTAGCTAACCACCTCGCCACCGGCCTGGCCTGCCACGACATGCGCGAGCACCCGGTCAAGCGGCCTGGGCACCCGGTCCAGATCCAGAGCCTCCACCAGCAGTCGCGCGTACTGCGCCTTGCGCCCTGAATGGGTAGCCATGAAGTGCCTGAGCTGTTTGTGCGGCGGCGTGCCCCGGTGCGCGGGCTGCTTCTGGAAGGTGCGGAAGGCGCCGAGTTCACCTTGCCCGCGCGCCACCTCTTCCACCGCCGCCACGCCGAGCGACCGGATGAGCTCGTCCTCCAGGTCGGCCACGCACACGAAAAACCCGAGCCGCTCGGCGCCACCCCGGGTCAGGCCGGACCCGAGCCCGGCCCGCTCGAGCCCCCGATGGAAATCGCCCTCTTCGGCCTCGTCGCACAGGCCGGCCAGCCGGACACCGAGTCCCGGCGGGCCGAGCAACCCGAGAAAGTGGCCAACGTTCGTGGCGCCACCCATGGCGACGACCGCCACACCCTCCTGGCCGAGGTCGCGGCCCTGGCGTACGGCCAGTGTTTCCAGGGCCGCCCGGTCGCTTACTCCCTCGACAAGCACGACCGTCGCCGCGCCAGCCGACCGCACCCGGTCACAAGCCTGGGTGACCACCAGCGGGTGGCGCAGACCACGCACGATGGCATTGTCCCCCCTGGCCTGGGTGGCACTGACCTGGGCGATGCGGTGTGCTCCGGGCCGGTCGCTCACAATGGACGACGTTAGCCGGGACCAGATAGCCATTGCCAGCGCCACCGGGGTGGGCTGAGCCTGGGCCCGGCCACCGGCCGGTCAACACGGACCCCTCCAGTACTGACCAAAGTGACTGGCGAGTAATAAAGTCTTAACGTGGGCGAATCTAAGGTGACCGGCAGTTCGTGGGGGTCTGGCTCGCGGATCGGGCTCGTGCTCGGCGCGGGCGGTGTGCTGGGCGCGGCCTGGATGACCGGCCTGCTGCCGTCGTTGCAGGAACGGCTGCCCGGACCGGTCGGCGACCTGGACGTGATCGTCGGCACCAGCGCGGGCAGCGTGATCACCGCCGCGCTGCGCTGCGGCGTGAGCATCGAGGACATGCTGGCCTACCAGCGCGGCGAGGCCGCCGGCCTGCTCAGCGACCCGACCCTGCAGGTGCTCGACGGCCCGCTGCCGCCGCTGCCGAGCTGGCGGGTCGGCTCCCCGGCGCTGGTCCGGGCCAGCCTGCGCCGGCCGCACCAGGTCAGTCCCTGGGTGGCCGCGACCGGATGGCTGCCGCGCGGCCGCGGCCGGCACGTGCCGCTGCGCGCCATGGTCGACCTGGTGTACCTGCAGGCCCGCCAGCAGCCCGGCTGGCAGCCTGAGCAGCCGGGGTGGGTGATGGGCCGCACCTGGATCTGCACGGTCGACTACGATTCCGGCCGCCGCGTGATCTTCGGCCGCGACGGCTCGCCGCCCGCGCCGCTGCCCGACGCCGTCGTCGCCTCCTGCTCCATCCCCGGCTGGTACGAGCCCGTCCCGATCAGCGGCAGGCGTTACGTGGACGGCGGGGTCTGCTCGGTGACCTCCCTGGACCTGATGGCCGAGGCGGACGTGGACCACGTCTACGTGCTGGCGCCGATGGCCAGCGTCACCGCCGACCACCCGCGCCGCCGGATCGAGCGGGCCGAGCGCCGGATCCGGCGCCTGATCACCCGGGGCCTGCTGAACTCGGCCCGCGATCTGCGCTCCCGCGGCATCCGCGTCACCGTGCTCACCCCCGGCCCCGAAGACCTGGCCGCGATCGGCTGGAACCTGATGGACCCGCGCCGCCGCCAGGCCGTGCTGGAGACCTCTCTCCGTACCTCACCGGCCGCACTCGCCGCCGCCCCATCCCGGGTCTCCGGCGGCTGACCGCCCCGCTGACCGCGCCTTTTTGTGACCTGAACGGCTGCGCGAGGCCCGTCACCCAGCGCCGCGAACCCGCTCACACATGAACCAGGCCCGCGGCGCCGCTGGAGATCATGCGCTCCGGTGCCAGCCCGGCCCAAGAGGGTGCCGGCGCGTCGGGAGCCGTCACCGATATTGCCGCGCTGACGTGCCTAAAAGCCTTTTAGCGGAACGAAATATATCGTTTCGAGGCCAACTTGTTATCCGGTGGCGTAGCATCCCTTCCAGTCGGATCCGGCGCGCGATCCGATCACGGTGATGCCGTTCTTAAACCGACGGCGTTTCAGGGCAGTGCTTTCATGGTGATGCTTTCATGGTGATGCTTTCATGGCCGTGGTTTCATGACAGCGCTTTATGTGTGTTGAATCGTTCCGCTGGGAGGGAATGATGTCAGCCAGCCGTGATCGTTCCCGTCAGTCCCTGCGGCCAAGGCTGGTGGAGGAGGAACAGGCGCCCCCGCAAAGGCGTGTGGTCTCCAGATTCTTTCTCTTGCTTGTCGTTTTCGTCGTTCCCCTGGTGGCCTGCGTGGTTGCCGCCGCCCGTACGGGGGAGGGGCACACCATCGTCACCGCGGTGCAGCGGTTTCTGCTCTTCTACGCGGGTGTGTTCGCCCTCGTCGCGCTCACCGCTGCGGTTGGGGCCGGGCTGCTAGCCACCGACAGAATCGTCATGTCGGCGGGCCGACGCGTCGCGTTGCAAGCGGTGCACCGCGCGATCTCACTGCTCGCGCTGGCGGCCCTGACCACCCATATTGTGCTGGAGATAATGGCGCATAAAGCACAGACTATTGACGCATTCGTGCCGTTTCTGGCGCACGGCCGGACCTTCTATATCGGGCTCGGCACGATTGCGTCGGACCTGGTGGTGCTGATCGCCGCGACCGGCATCGTGCGCCGCCGGTTCGCGGCCCGCGCCCCCTGGTCGTGGCGGGTGCTGCACGCCGCCGCCTACCTCGCCTGGCCGCTGGCCATCGTGCACGGCCTGCTGGCCGGACGGCACGCCAAGCCGTACGTGGACTGGAGCTACGGCGCCTGCGTGGCCGCGGTCATCCTGGCCCTGCTCGTCAGGATGGCCGCCACCGCCCAGGCCCGGTCCGCCGCGGGACGACGCTCAACCGCGGTGGACCGGGCCTGGCCCGCCTCCCAGCACGAAGGGCGCGAACTGCGGTAAGCGCAAGTTAGTCACGGTAATCGAAAACCTGAACCTCCTTGATCCCTGCCGCGTACCCGGGCGCGCGGGTCAGCAGCAGCCGTACCTGCCGGGCGCGGATGGCCGGGAAGGTGATCTCGTTGTAGTTCGGGGCTGGCGCCGACGGGTTGTGCACCTGCCCGGGGATGTCCGCCGGACACCACGGGCAACCCGCTGATCGTGAAGCCGTCCACCGCGTTCGCCGGGCTGGTCGCCTGCGACGGCGGGCTGGTGGTGGTGAAGGACGCCGTCGCGGTCTTCCCCAGGGCCAGGTCGGGAACGTTGGCCTGCCCCCGGGCCAGGTCGACGCCGGCCTTCTGGAGCATGTCCACCGTCCGTGAGTCGCCCGACAGGCTGACCTGGCCGGCCGCTGCCAGGGGTTCGCGGGTGTGGAACAGGACGCGGGCATCGCTGCCGCCGGGCACTGAGGTGCCGCCGGTGAGCGAGTTCCAGGTGATGTGGACGAGCTTGTCCGCGGTGAACGCAAGCCGCCCGTTGACGTAGAGCGAATAGCCCATCGGGGCCATCGGGTAATACCTGGTGCCGCCCGGCTTCTGCCACACGATGGTGAGGTTGGCGCCGTGGTAGCTCACGTTGTTGACCGTGAAATGGTCGTAGCCCATGTCGATCGGCCACAACTCGACGGTGTTGTCCGCGCGCGGCTGCAGGCCGGTGATGTCGGTGAACATCATCCAGCTGTATGAGCCGAGCACATCGTCGTTGATGCTGGACCGGACGTAGGTCTTGGTGGCCGGATTCCAGTCGTAGTAGTACTCGTTGTTATCGGGGAAGCGGTTGTTGCCGTTGATGTCCTCGTTCCAGGCCAGCCATTCGATGAGCTGCCGGTACATGGTCGGCGTGATGTATGAGGTCGGGTAGGCGCGCAGCGCCTTGGAGTACAGCATGGCCTGCAGCGTCGCGTTGATGTTGGAGAAGTTGTTGGTGCCGTGGCTGCAGGTGCCGCAGGCCATGGCCGCGGCCTGGTCGGCCTGGTCCGCCGTGTAGATCGGGAAGATCGGGAAGTCCTTCGCGTTGCCGTAGTAGCGCAGGCCCTGGGTGTAGGTCGCGGTGTCGGGCGGCACGCCGTCGATGTAGGGGGTGAAGTTCTGCTGGTCCTTCCAGCAGATCAGGTTGTTGGTGGTGAGGTCCCGCTGCAGGAAGACCTTGCCCGGGCAGGTGACCGTCGGCACCTTCGGCGAGATGATCGTCGCGTTCTGGCCGTTTCCCGAGGAGTCCAGCGCGGTCGCGCCGGAGGCCTCGTCGAACTTGTAGTCCGCGACGTCCCCGGCGGCCGGCTGCCCGCCGGCCAGCGCGCCGATCTGCGACGCCGACAGCGCCCGGTCGTAGATCGCGAAGTCATCGACCGTCGCGTTCAGGTACGGGTCGCCGTACTCCGAGCGCCCGATCCAGTCCTGGGTGGTGTTGCCCAGGTCGGAGGGGTGCAGCGTCATGTTGGTGTTCGTCGCCACCGCGGTGCCGTTGACGTACAGCGTCCCGGTGTGGCCCGACAGCGTCACGGCCAGATGCGACCAGGTGCCCTGCGCCAGCGGGGTGTTGCTGGTCAGCTGCTGCTCACCGCCGCCACCGCTGGTGGTGATGGCGAACCTCGGCCCGCTGCCCGCGTTCACCGTCAGGAACATGTAGTCCGTGGTGCCCGTGCCGAAGTCGAAGACCCTCGTCCAGTCGGTCGTGGCGGCCGGGTTGACCCAGGCCGAGATCGTGAAGTCGGACAACCCCTTCGCGATGCCGCCCGGCAGGTTCACGTAATCGCCGGTGCCGGCCAGCTTGACCGCGTTGCCGATCTGGCCGGGCACCCGTGGCCCGGTGGCCTGGCCAGAGCTGGGCATGGAGTCGGTGACCGGGCCCGATGCCCAGAGCTTGGTCATGATGGCGGTGCGGATGCTGCCCGCCATCATGTTCATCTTCGCGGCGTCGGCGTGGTCACCGAGATAGGTGAACTCCTGAGCCGCGGTCGTGGCCTCGGAGTACAGGTACGAGCTTTCGGTGCGGTCCTGCGGCCGCAGGCCGTAGTACTTGAACGCGGCCGGGTCACCGTCGTTGCCGGGCAACGTGCCTGAGGAGTACTCGATCAGGTTGTCGCGGTTGGTGTCGTACTTGGCTAGCATCCCCTCGAGGTCGCATTCGGCGTACTTGGCGAGGAGCTGGACGACCTGCTTCGGGCCGCCGTGGATCAGGTAGTCCTGCCAGGCCTGGGTGCCGGTCCACTGCTCGTAGGTGTTATCCCAGTTGCCGGTGTCGCCCGGGTTGTCGTGGAACGCCTGGCAGCCAGACTCCTCGCCCTGCGACAGCCATGAGCCGTAGGAGTCCGCCGGATCGCGCCACCACTGCAGGTCTTGCAGGCGGTCTGGCACCGACAGCGAGATCTGGTTGTCGTAGCCGACCGCACCCTCCAGGTCGGTGGGGAACTGGTAGTCGTTGCCGGGGATGTTCCCGTCGAAGGAGTTGAACCGGTTTTCCCAGTAGCGGTAGTAGAAGATCTTCTCGACGTTCTTGTCGGGGAGGTCGATGTACGGGACGTTGTCCACCCAGAACTTGTTGTACTCGCGCATCTGGGTCAGCCACGCGGTTCTCGGGCTGTAGGCGCGGTAACGCCAGTAGTCGGCCGCCGAGCCGGGAAGTTCCTTGGCGATCGCGCCGAGTTGCACCTTCAGGCTGACCGGCGCACCAGGACGGACGGTGACGGTGCGGGTCAGGGCCTGGCCGCTGACGGCGAACCCGCCGCCGCTCATCCTCGGGTAGATGGTGGACAGCCCGTACCGGAGGGCGACCTTGCCGGTGAGTTCGGTGCCGTCCGGGGATGGCGTCTTAGCGATGGGGGAATGCGCGGTGAGCGTCATCGTGGCCGGTGAGCTGCCGGTGTTCGTGAGCGTCAGGTCGGTCACGGCGACATCGTTGTAGGTGATGAACTTCTTCTCCGCCACCGACAGGTCCGGCCTGGCGTACACGCTGGAGAAGTAACTGGGGTACTGCCAGCGCTTCGCGGTGTTCTCGGTGAGCTTGCCGCCGGACACGCTGATCGTGTACAGGCTCTGCGGGGCGCCTGCGCTGCCGGGCTGCTGGTAGGCCCATCCGCCGCCGTCCGCGCCGAAGCCGCCGACCGCGAACCCGAGCACGCTGGGGTCGTGTGTGTACATGTAGAGCGCCCGGCCGCGGGTCATCAGGACCGAGTTCGAGTTGGTCGGGTCCGGTCCGCGAAGGTAAGGCCGGGCCAGGATCCGGTCGAACCAGTACGACGTGCCGCCGGCTGCCACATCGGCGTCGAAGATCGACTGCAGCATGCTCCTGGAGGGGGCGTACGCCGCCGGCGGCGCGGGCACCGGGTTGGCCGCGCCGGTGAACGTGGGGTCGCCGGGATTATTACCGTCGGGCGCCTTTCCGGCCGAGGAAGGGTTGCCGTTGGGCGTCCCTCCGGCCAGGGAAGCACCGCCTGCCGAGTGGCCCGGCTGCGGGTGGGCCGCGGTGAAACCGGTGGTGACCAGTAGGTTCGCGGTGAGGGCCAGGGACACCGCGGCTGCGGTCAGCCACCGCCGACGGTGGGAGCGCGGGCTACGCCTGGGGGGCCGGCGTGACATGTGGATTCACGTCCTTGTCTCATGGCCAGACGTCCAGCCCCCGCCGAGCGGCGCGACCACGCTCGCCGCTCTGGCATCAAGGAATAGGTTTTCCTCACCCTAAAACCCACACCACCGGATGGTCAACCAGTGACGAGTTTCCTCATTACACTGTGATGATCGGACACTGCGATGACCGGACGGACACTGCGATGACCGCCGTCCGCCGGGCCAGACGGGAGCAAGCGTTTGCCTGATCAGGCTGAGAGCGCCAGGCGCGCCACGATCAGGGACGTGGCCGCGCAGGCCGGCGTGTCGATCGGCACCGCGTCGAAGGCACTCAACGGCCAGGGCAAGCTGCGCCGTGAGACGAGGGACCGGGTGGCGGCCGCGGCGCGCGAACTCGGCTTCGCGCCGAACCTGCTGGCCCGGGGTCTGCTGGGTGGCCGCACCTATACGGTCGGCATGATCACCACAGACAGTTTCGGGCGGTTCAGCATCCCCGTCATGCTCGGGGCCGAGGACGCGCTGGGGTCCGGGCAGATATCGGTGTTCATGTGCGACACGCGTGATGACCCGGCCAGGGAACGGTCGTATGTCGAGGGGCTGCTCAGCCGCCGGGTGGACGGCCTGATCGTCACCGGGCGGCGCGTCGAGCCGCGCCCGAGCGTGGGAACGCGGCTCGGCATCCCGGTCGTGTACGCGATGACCCAGTCGCTGGACAGCGACGAGCCCGCGGTCATCCCCGATGACCGCGGGGCCGGTCAGCTGGCCGCGCTCCACCTGATCGGGGCGGGCCGCCACCGCCTCGGGCACATCACCGGCCCGGAGCGATTCCTCGCCGTCCGCAAGCGGGCGAGCGGCTTCTGCGAGGCCGCCGCGAGCGCCGGCGTGGGCATCTCCACCAGCGACGTCCTGTACGGCGAGTGGAGCGAGCAGTGGGGCCGCGAGGCGGCTCGCATCCTGCTCCGCACGGCGCCCGACGTGGACTCCATCTTCTGCGGCAGCGACCAGCTAGCGCGCGGTGTCTCGGACAGCCTGCAGCGAATGGGCCGCCGCGTTCCCGATGACATCGCCCTGGTGGGCGTGGACAACTGGGAGCCGATGGCGCTCGGCGCGGATCCCCCACTGACCAGCATCGACATGTGCCTCGAAGACGTCGGCCGCCAGGCCGCCGAACTCCTGCTCGCGGCCATCGGCGGGACGCCCGCGCACGGCCTGACCACCGTGCCGTGCCGGCTCATCGCCCGGGCGTCAACCAGATCATCGGCCTGACCTCGCTCAGGCGGTCCGGTCCTTCATCTGGCCTCGGCCTAATTGCTAGCCGAGGCCAGATGAACTTGGAGGCTGGGTGAGCCTCAGGCCACCGGGCGGTGCCTGGTGAAGGAGATCACCTGCTGGAAGGTGGAGCGGTTCTGCCACGGCATGTCCGGCTGGCCGACGATGCCCAGGGTCTGGTACTGGATGTTGTCGAATTCCGGCATGGTCACCCCGGCCGCGGCGGTGGCGCTGTCGGCCGTCCACAGGGCCACGTTGGTGGAGCCGCCGTTGGCGGTGACCAGGGCCTGGTAGGCGGATTCCAGGGCGGCGTCCAGTTCTGGGCCGCAGTTGCTGAGCCCACCGGCGCCGCAGAGCCTGGAGGTCACCGCCGAGCCGAACGGGTCGGCCACCTTCTTGCCCACCATCTGGTCCAGCGCCATCTCGGTGTAGCCTTCCCAGCCGCCGTCGTACGCGCTGCCCTGGTGGCTGTCCGGGGCGTTGGTGAACCCCATCGGGAAGACGTCGTACCCGTTGGAATTCGTGCCGCCCGAGGCGAACAGCGGGTCGAAGATGGCCTTGATGATGGCCGGCGTGAGCTGGTCCATGATCGCGATGGCGTCGGCCTGCTCGTACTGCGAGTCGCCCGCCGAGGACAGTTGCCGGTGCGCGCCGCTCTTGGCCCAGACCCGCAGCGCGGCCAGCATCTGCTGCACCCCGGCGGGCTCGCCCCGGCCGTGGACCGCCTGCAGGAAGGCGGGCAGGATCGTGAGGCCGTCCAGGTCCTGGGTGGCCGCGGTCTCCATCGCCTGCACCAGGTTCGCCTGGGTGATCTTCCCGTGGTGGATGGCGAACTGGTGGCGGATCTGGGTGGTGAGCATCTGCACCCGGTAGGACGGGCCGTAGCCGTACTGGTCGTCGGCCGCGGAGAACAGCGGGGCCGGTTTGTTGTTCCAGCTATCGAAGAACCCCTGCGGCGGGTTGATCTCGTGCACGTGCTTGGCGGCCGGCAGGTAACCGAGCCACTCGGAGTTCCCCGTGCCCCAGGTGGGCAGGTTCGGGTTCACGTCCGACGGGCGCACCGGATCCAGGCCGCTGGCGTAGTAGGCGATGTTCTTGTTGTCGATGTAGAACCAGTTGAAGGTGTAGTCGACCTCGCTGGCGCCCTTCATCCACGACTGCGGGCTGTAGGTCAGCGCGGGCTCGCCGAAGTGCAGGAAGCCGATGATCGAGTCCACGTCGTGGTTGTAGGTGGAGCGCTGGTTGACCACGGCCACCGGCTTGCCGCCCAGCGCCGTGGTCCAGCCTTGCACGACGCCGTGCACGGTCAGGTGGATCTTGTGCGTGAGACCCGTGCCGTCCTGGAACGTCTCGTTGGTCATCGGAATGCACTTGCCGTCGAACATGTAGTCAGTGCCGGTGGCGGACACATGGCCACCGTTCGGGTTGCAAATCAATTCGAGACGCTGATCGGTCAGGTCGGAGCCCGCGGATGTGGCCGACCACGCGTAGTCGACGCCGCGGCCCAGTTCCACCAGCCCGGTTCCGGGGAAGGACGCCCCCATCGCGTCGTAGCTGGGGGAGTGCAGGTCCTCCTGCATGAGGATCTCCGGCGCGAAGTAGGCCACCTGCGGGCCGAAGACGGCCACCGGGTGCCCGCTGGCCGAGTGGCTGGCCCCGACGACCAGGGCGTTGCTCATCTGGGACGGGAACTCCAGCAGGCCCTCGACGATCGAAAGCCCGTACTTGGTGGACGGGGTGAGCCCCCCGGAGGTGCAGCCGGGAGTGGTGTCGGTCGGGCCGCCCTGCAGCGGGGCGCCCGGGTTGTCGGGGATGGCGGTCGTGGCCGGGTTGACCTTGCCCGGGATCTCGTAGGGGAAGGACTTGTCCACCACGGTCGCCGGCGCGGCCGGGTCGTTCTGCTCCTTGAACTGGCTGAACGCGCCCGTGCCCGCCTTCTGCCCGAGCACCTTCTGCAGGTACTCCAGCAGCCCGGAGTTGCCGATCTCACCGCCGCCGCCGTCGCCGAAGATGCCGCCGATGAGGCTGGCGATGGCGACCACGTCGGCCGCGGTCCATGGCTTCGGCTGGCCGAACACGTCGTACTCGACCGGCATCATCGACGCGTTCTTCTCGGCCTGGCTGATGTAGTCGTTGACGCCCTGCACGTAGTTGCGGATCATTTCGAGCGCCAGCTTGCCCTGCGTGCCGTACTCCTTGGGCAGGTTGTTGAGCTGAGCGTTCGCCTGGGCGGTGGTGTAGGGCGCGAGCAGCAGTTCGTCGTGGTCCATCTGCTCGTCGGCGCAGGAGTTGCCGAGGAAACCGGTCAGCGTGCCCTCACCGTAGTGGCGCAGCACGTCCATCATGAACAGCCGGTCCTGGGCCTGGGCGTACCCGGCGCCGAAGGACAGCGCGGCGTTCGTCGCACCGTAGATGTGCGGGATGTCGTCCTGGTCCCGGTAGATGACGACCGGCACCTTCGGCGACGGGTGCTCGGTGCGGATGACCTGGCCGGGCTTGATCCCGAACGATTCGTTCAGGTAGTAGTTGCTGAGCGCGGAGTTCGTCAGCGACCGGTAGCCGAACGCCAGATTCTCGTACGGCGCGAGCTCGCTCTGGCTGTACGGCGGCCTGGTGCCGTGCTTGACGAACTTGAGGAACTGCTGCTGGTTGACCAGCCCGTTCTCCCCGGCCGGCAGGATGTACATGGCGTTGCCGCCGGAATAGTCGTCCGCACCGAAGGTGGGGAGCAGAGAGAACCCACCGGTGCCTGTGGCCCCCAGGGCCGGAGCGGTCGCGGCGGTTAATGCCAGCGTGACGACGGTTGTGACGGTCAGCCAGAGACGTCCTCGTTTGCGCATGGCTGGCATCTTAACGATCGGTTTGCGAAAGATCGAGATGCCAGGGTCATCCAGTGTGCCCAGTTGGACGCCTGTGACGGAGTCCCGGTGCCGGCCAGCCGGGCCCTCGACACTGGAACGGATCGGGCCGAGTATGGGACCTCGGAGGTGCAGTCCTATGCGTGCCCGTGACCGCGTCAGGAAGGTGCTCATCCCGGTGGCGGCGGTTCTGGCCGCCGGTGCCACGGCGGCCATGACTGCCCCGGCCGTGGGGGCGGCCCCGGCGCCGGCCGTGGCGACCCGGCCGGACCCAGGTCCCACGGTGTCCTCGTCTTTGCAGTCGGCCTGGCAGTCGGTGCTGGCCGGCCGCGGTATCCGGCACGCCCTGATCGGCGCGTACGCCTACGACGTGACCACCGGCCGGACGCTGGCGTCCATCCACGCCGGCTGGCGGCTGACCCCGGGCTCGCTGACCAAGCTGTACGCCTCGGCGGCCAGCCTGGCCGACTGGGGTAACCGCTTCAGCCTGGTCACCCGCGTCGCGCAGGCCAGGCCCGGCGGGCCGGTCTACCTGGTCGGGGCCGGCGGCATGTTCAGCGCCTCACTGACCAAGCCGGGGGGCAACGCCGAGCTGGAGAGGGTCGCGAAGGCGGTCGCGGCCCGGCTGCGCCACGGCGCGTCCCAGGTGGTCGGGGTGAGCACCTTGTTCAGCGGCTGGACCTCGGGGCCCGCCTGGGACGTCAGCGAGGTCGGTCCCGCGGGTGACCCGTCGGTGTCGGCGCTGACCTCCAATCACGACGAGGTCGTGGTCCGCGTCGGCCCGGGCGCCCACGCCGGGAGCAAGGCGGTGGTGAGCCTGGATCCCGGCGATCCTTCCCTGGTGCCGCCCGGTTTCTTCCGGGTGGAGAACCGGGCGGTGACCGGGCCGCCGGGAGCGCGCCGCACGGTGTACGTCCGGTGCCTGCCCGGAACCAACACGATCGTGATCTCCGGGGTCAAGCCGCTGGGCAGCCAGCCGGGGCTGAACGGGCTGGCCCTCGGTAACCCCTCGCTGTACACGGCCGCGCTGTTCCAGCACTACCTGGCCCGCGACGGCGTCCGGCTGCGCCAGCCCGCCGCCACCGGCTCGCTGCCGGGCGGCACGCACCAGGTGTACGCCTACCGGTGGCCGGAGTCGCTGGCCCGCTACCTTCTGTCGCAGAACGGCTGGTCGGTCAATCAGATGGCGGAGGACCTGTACCGGTTGCTCGGCGTGGCCACCGGCGGCACGGGTTCGCCGCGGGACGCCCAGGCGGCGCTCGCCGCCTATCTCGCGCGGGCGCACCTGCCGGCCGACCGGGTGCAGGTGGACGGCTCGGGCCTGTCCGCGCTCGACGAGATGAGCGCGGCCCAGCTCGGCGGCCTGCTCACCTACGTCGCCCATCAGCGGTACTTCAGCACGTTCGAGCACTCCTTGATCCAGATCGGGCAGACCGGTCACTGCACGTTCCTGTGCGGAATCATGAAGCACACCGCCGCCGCCGGGCACGTCTGGCTCAAGACCGGCAACCTGGCCAACCAGTGGAACTACGCCGGCTACGCGCACGCCAAGAACGGCGACCTGATCGCGTTCGCCCTGCTGTTCGACGGCTTGCAGGCAGACAACGCCTTCGACCAGGCGCTCGGCCCGATCGACAAGATGACCGTGGACGCGGCGAGCTGGCCGGACGAGCCTCGCGCCCGGCCCGCGGCCCCGGCCCCGGCGGCCCGGGGTGGCGACCTGCCGTCCAGCGTGACCGCGCTGCTGCCCGCCAGCGTGGCGAGCGCGGTCCGGTCCGGCTACACGCCCGGCGACGTGGTCTCCGCCTCCGTCGTGAACGTGGCGAACGGCCAGGTGATCAAGCAGTCCAGCGGCCAGACCGAACTGCAGGGCGGCCTGCTCGCCCGGCTCGCCACGGTCGCGACCGCGCTCAGGCACGCCGCCCGGCTTCCGCTGCGAGGCCCCGAGATTTTGGCCACCGGGAAGGTGGCCGGTGGCCGGGTGGCTGGCAATTTGGTAATTGACGGACGATACGACCCAATGTTCGATCGCCAGCAGTTGGCGCAACTGGCCCAGTCGCTGGCCCGCCGCGGCATACGGTCCGTCGCCGGGCGGCTGGAGTACGTCGCGGGTGGCAGTCAGCCGTTCGGCAGCCACTCCTACGGGATCACCAACCTGCCGTTCAGCACGCCGTACGAGGACGTGGGGGCGTCGTTCTCGCCGCCGGCCGGGCCGCTGGCCGTGGACCAGGACCAGGTCACGATCGCGGTGCGCGGCGCCGCGGTGCCCGGGCGCCCGGCCCAGGTCAGCGTCGAGCCGGCCGGATCGCCGGTCCGGGTGACCGGCACGATCGCCACCGTGGCCGCCGGGTCGCCCTCGGCCGGTCCCGCGGCCGGGTGGCAGCCGGGCCCGCGGGCCTACCGGGTGTCCGGCTCGGTCAGGGCGGGGGAGAGCGCCTCCCTGCTCGTCGCACCGCCCTACCCGGCGCTGACCGCCGCGGACGGGCTGCTGGCCGCGCTGCACTCCGCGGGCATCACCGTCCACGGGCCGCCCGTCGCGCTGGCTGACGATCCCGGCGGCCACCGGCTGGCCCGCCTGCCCGCGCCCAGCCTGGCCGCCGAGGTGAAGCTGGCCATGACCGATCCGTCCAACGTGCCCCCGTTCGACCTGTACCAGTTGCTCGGGCCGAAAGCGGGCGCCGACGTGTCCGCGTTGATCGGCCGGGCCGACCAGATCCTCGACCCGTCCGGCAACGCCGCCGACGACTTCCTCACCGCCGACAGCATCAGCGCGATGCTGGCCGCCATCCACCCGGATGCGGCGCAGGCCCCGCTGGTCAGCCTGCTGAACCAGCCCTGGATTGTGCGGCTGCCCGAGCGCATCACCCTGACCGGCTACACCACCGGCCCCCACGGCCAGGTGCTCGCCTACACGGTCATCATCAACGGCCAGCTCTACCAGCCGGTCCCGGATCTCCCCGCCCGCTACGAGCCGATGATCAGCCACTAGCCGGGCAGGGTGGCCGGGCAGAGGTGGCCGGGCCAGAGAATCAGCGGTGGTCGAGGGTGCGCTCCAGCAGTGTGGCCAGGCGCTGCGCCTCGGCCCGCGAGAGCGAGCCGGTCATGGGGGACAGGGACTGTGCGATCTGGGCGGCGCCGCGTCCGGCGAGTTTCGTCCCGTCCGGGCTGAGGAACACGTCCACGCCGCGGCCGTCGAGCGGGTTGGGTGCCCGCTGCAACAGGCCGCGCTTCTCGGCGCGGTCGACGAGGCTGGAGATCGTCGATTTGTCCAGCCCGAGGTAGTCCGCCAGTTCGCTCATCTTGACCCGCCGGTCCCGCAGGATCGCGAGCACCCGCAGTTGGGTCAAGGACAAATCGTGCTCCGCGGCGACCCGGTTCAGCACGGCCATCGTGGCGAATGAGGCCCTGACCAGGGCGTCGATCAGCGCCTCCTGGCCGGCTCCCTGTTGGTCGGCCGTGCCTGGCTGACCACCTGCTTCTTCCTGTCCTACGGCGGGCTGAGCTGGCGGGCCGGAACTATCCATGCCTGAACTATATCTTGCATTAGTTGGAACTAGCAACTAGTTTAGTTGGAGAATCCAACTACTACTGGAGGTCATCGTGAAAGCCGCTGTCGTCTCCGCGTTCGATGTTCCCCCCCGGTACGGGGACTACCCCGACCCGGTCCCGGCTGGTGACAGCGAGGTCGTCGTCGACATGCTCGCCGCCGGGCTGCACCCACGCGTCCGGTCTCAGGCCAACGGTTCGCACTACACCAGCTCCGGTGAGCTGCCGCTCGTTCCCGGCATCGACGGCGTCGGGCGCAGTCTCGATGGGCTGCTGCGCTACTTCATCCTGCCGGACACGACACTGGGCACCATGGCCGAGCGGACCGTGGTCGACACCCGCCGCAGCGTCGTGCTGCCCGCCGGCTGCGACCCGGTGACGGTGGCGGCCGCCATGAATCCCGCCATGTCCTCCTGGGTAGCGCTGCGCCAGCGGATAGATTTCCTGGCCGGGCAGGACGTTCTCGTCCTGGGCGCCACCGGCAACGCTGGCAGGCTGGCCGTTCAGGTCGCGAAGCTGTTCGGCGCTAACCGGATCGTCGCTGCCGGGCGCGACGCCGGGCGGCTGGCCGCTCTCCCCGCCGCCGGCGCGACCGAAACCGTGTGGCTCGACGGCGAGCCCACCAATGTCGCCCGCGAACTGGGCCGGGCCGCCGCTGACGTCGATGTGGTGATCGACTATCTGTGGGGTGAACCCACCACCGCCGCACTGACCGCCATCGTGACCGGGCGCGCGGACCGAGGTCAGCCGCTCACCTGGATCGAGATCGGCTCCGTTGCCGGCCCGGCCGCTCAGATCCCGTCGGCCGCGCTGCGCGCCGCACGGCTGACCGTCGTGGGCAGCGGCCAGGGATCGATCAGTGCCCGGGAGTACCTGGCGGAACTGCCCGCCCTGGCCGAGGCGATCACCACCCGGGCCCTCGACGTCGGCGCCCGCGCCATGCCTCTCGCCGACGTCGGGGAAGCCTGGGCCGACACCGGCGCGACCGACCGCGTCGTTCTGGTGCCCTAGAAATCAGAAGCCCGCCCCCTGGGGCACTGTTCTCTGCTCGTGGCTATCGCGATCGGCCTGATACCCGGTCCCGCCGGAGAACACGTTCGGGGACGGTGGGCCGGCCCCGATGTCGACCTCCATGAGGCTGGAGAGGGTAACGGTCAGCGGGGCCGTGGCGGCCTGGCCACCCAGGCTGGCGCTCAGCGTGACGGCGGCCGGGCTGGCCACCTGCAGCGGCCGGATCCTGAAGCTCCGCTGGGCGTGCCCCGCCGCGATCGTCACCGCCGACGCCACACTCCGGGAACCGCCGTCACGCGTGCGGCGTGGAGGTCGAGACTGTGTGCCATGGAGTTCTTCTGCTACCACCGCGACCGGCCGGGTTCTGTAGCGCTGCGCGATGAGATGGTGCAAGAGCACTGGTCCTACATGGACGGGTACGCGACGGAGATGATCGCCCGTGGCCCGACCCTGGGTGGCGATGGCGACACGCCCACAGGCAGCGTGCACATCCTCGATCTGCCCGATCCCGCCGCTGCCCGGGCCTTCGCCTTCGACGAGCCGAACTATCAGGCCGGCGTGTACCGGGACGTGCTTCTGCGCCGGTGGCACAACGCACTGGGCCGCACCATGTGGGACTTCCCCGGCGGCCGGGACGGTGGCCACCGGTATCTGGTCCTCGGCCTCGGCACGGGACAGGCCGCCGACGTCACCGTGCCGCCCGGCCAGGACGAGCTGATCGCCTACGGGCCGCTGCTGTCCGACGACGGTGTCACCTGGCTCGGCACAGCGGCGCTGGTCCGGGCACCGGACCCGGATAAGGCCCGCGCCATCCTGACCCCAGACCGGTACGCCGACATCGAAGTGCACAACTGGGCGTTCGGCGGGCGCCCTCATAGCCCGATGGCTGACACAGGGAAGCGGGCGGGACCCATGGGGCGGCGCAGGCCTTGAAGGTCAGCTTCGCCGTCGCGGGCTGGTTCATGCTGCCGTCGGCGAACCGGGGAAACCCCTCGATCAGGGCGGCGGCCCTGGCACTGGTGCCGCGGCCGGCCCTACCGTCGCGACATGCAGGGTTTCCTGGTCGAGCGCTATTGGCCGGGCGTGACGGCGGACGACGTGCGCGAGATCTGCGCCCGGCTCGATCACGGCACCGTGGCAGGTGTGACGTTCCTCGGCGGCATCCTGGTGGGCCAGGACGAGGTGGCGCTGTTCGCGTTTCGCGCGCCCAGCCTCCAGCATGTCACCCAGGCGTGCGAACGAGCCCAGTTGCGCTGCGACCGAACCCTCACCGCCGTCCACTTCCCGGCCTCGGCTGACCGCCCAGCCTCAGCCGCTGGCACGCATCCTGCCGACGAGCTCGGTCCGTGACCGGACGCCCAGTTTGCGGTACACACGGCCCAGCACGGCCTCGACGGTCTTCACGGCGAGGAAGGCCTGCGCGGCCGCCTCCCGGTTAGTCAGCCCCCCCGCGACGAGTTCTGCCACCCGCCGCTCGGTCTCGGTCAGCTCGGCCGGCGCCCGGGGCCGTACGTTGACCCGGGTCAGCTCGGCCGCGGCCAGCGCTTCCCACGCCGCAGCGCCAAAGGAGCCGAACTCGCGGCGGGCCCCATCGAGCAGGCGGTGCGCCGCTGTTTTCGCCTTGGCCCGCCGGTTGATCTGGCCCGCGATCAGCGACGTGCGAGCGAGGTCGAAGCGCAGCGGTGAATCGCGGTACCAGGTCAGCGCCTGGTCGATGGACATCTGGGCGTCTGCCAGCCGCCCGGCCTGGGCGTGGATCAGTGCCTGCCCTGTGCGCGCCACCGCGGCGGCCCACCCGCCACCGGAACGCCTGGCCTGGATGGTCAGCACGTCGAGGACGCGGGCCGCGTCGCAGGACCGGCCGACCGCGACGAGCGCGCAGAGGTAGTCCAGGTGCGAACGGCTGTAGCCGGGCTCTTCGAAGTGCATCGCGGTGAGGGCCGCGTACCACCGGTCAAGATGGCTCATGGCTGCCTCGGCGTCACCCCGCGACAGGGCGGTGAAGCCCAGTGCCCCGTGGGCGCGGTGCCGGAGCCAGCCTGAGGTCGACGGGGCATCGCGCAGTGCGATGAGGACACCGTCGGCTTCGTCGACCAGGCCCTGGTACGCCATCGCCAGGCCGACGTTGTACTGCGCTTGTGCCTTCTGGCCGGTCAGGTCGCCCTGCGTGGCCAGCGTGAGATGCTCGTCGGCGTACACCCGCCCCTGCGCGATCTGCCCCCGCCACAAGGCGATGCTCACCAGGTGTGCGATGGAGTAGGTGATCGAGGTGAGGTCGCCGGTCGCGCGGGCTTCGTCGAGGAGCGCGTTGAGCATCGTCTCGGAGGTGTCGAGCTCGTCGGCATACTTGAGCAGCGCGGCATAGTTCGCGTCCGCACGGTCGGAGAGCCGGCGGTAGTCGTGACCGCGCTCGATCGCGATGGCCCGCGCGAACATGTCGTGGTCGAGCCCGCGCCCGGCCCGGTACCGGGCGCCGGCCGCCTGGGCCAGCGCTCCGGACAGGATTTGCGGATCCGGCTGATCCAGGCCTTCGAGCAGCTCGACCGCCTGCGCGGCCGAGGCGTCGGACACGCTGATGTCATCGGTGACGGCCGCGAGGGTCAGCATCGCCTCGGCCAGCACGGTGGGGTCACCTGCCGCCTCGGCGATGGCGGTCCGCACCTCCGCCTCGGCGGCCCAGCCGGTGCCTTCGGTGGCGAACTCCGCCAGCCGGATGCGGCGGCGGGCGCGCTGCGGGGGATCTAGGGTCAGCCGGACCGCCGCCGCCTGCGTGGCCAGGGCCCCCGCGCTGTCTCCCGCGCGGAACTGCGCGTCCGCCAGCCGGTCCAGCCGCGGTGGCCGGTCGGCGGCGGTCAGCGTGTGCTCGAGGGCGAGCCGGGCGAGTTCGACGCCGATGTCGGGGACGCCCGCCGCCAGCGCGGCGGTGGCCCCGGCGTCCAGGGCCACCGCGACGTGCGCCTGGGGCCCGGGCGAGGCCAGCGCCAGGTGCCGCGCGTGTTCCACCGGATCCTCGGTGCTGGCCGCCAGCCGCCGGTGCAGCACCCGGCGGCTTTCCGCGTCGAGCCCGTTGTAGGCCGCCGCGCAGAGCAGCGGATGTGCCGCGCGGATGACGCCCACCCCGTCGTCACCGGTGTCGACGACCACCAGGCCTGACCGCACCGCGACGTCGAGCGCATCACGGTTCACACCGGTTCCGGTGAACCGCCACGTCGCCGCCGTGGCCGCCGCGAGTTCCCTGACGTCGTCGCGCAGGCTGCGGATCCGCGCTTCGACGAGCGCGACCAGGCCGCCGGGCACCGGCAGCGGCACGCCGGCCTGCGGCTGGCGGTCCAGCCGTTCCAGCGCGCGCGCCAGTTCCAGCGCGTAGAGCGGGTTCCCGCCCGCGGTCTCGTGTATCCGGACCAGCAGCGGCCTCGGCAAGCGTGCGCCGATCCGCGATCGCAGCAGTTCGAAGAGGGCGGCCACGCTCAATGGTCCAAGCCGGATCTCCCGCCAGTGATCCGGCGGCAGGCTCTGGCCGAGCAGGCCGCCGGCTCCGTATCCGCGCGAGTCGCGAACGGTTCCCAGGAAACGAACGTCGCGGTGGTCCAGCCTGCGCAGCGCGAACAGCAGCGCCCGCCAGCTCGCCGGGTCGAATTCGGGCACGTCGTCGATGGCCAGCAGCACCGGCGATGCTTCCGCCATCCGGTGCAGCGCGGTGAGAAAGGCGGTGCCGACGATCCGCTCGTCGGCGGCGCCGCCGTCGCCAGACTTAAGGGCGACGGCACGCAGTGCCCGGCCCTGCGGCCCAGGCAGCGAGTCCACGACCGGGTCGGGCACCGAACGCAGCAGGTCGGTCAGCCCCACCCAGGGCAGCCGGGCCTCGGCCGCGGTCGCGCGCGACAACAGGATCTGGCCCCCCGCCGCGCGGTACTGCTGTGCCGCCCAGTCCCAGACCGCGGTTTTGCCGATGCCCGCGTCACCCACCAGCAGCACCGCGCGAGTACCCGCCGCGCCAGAGCCGAGACTGGCGAGCACCGCCGCGCCTTCGGCCTCACGCCCCACGAGATCCAGTGCCGGCATGCTCACGTGGACAGTCTGGGACATATCCGCCAATTCGGGTAGCCGTCATACTCGGCGCGACCGCACCGTGATGGCGCCCGGTGGCGCTCGGCCACGAAAGGTGAACGGTTGTCGCACCCCTGGGTAAGGATGGACGAATGATCGCGAAGCTGAAGACCTACGTGCTGGACACGCCCGACATTGCGGCGCTCTGCGCCTTCTACGGCGGGCTCGCCGGCTGGACGAAGGCGTATGAAAACGAAGAGTGGATCACGATGACCACCGACGACGGGTGGCGCATAGCGTTCCAGGCCGCTCCCGATCACGTGCCGCCGCGCTGGCCAGATCCGGCCGCGCCGCAGCAGGCCCACCTTGACCTGCGCGTTCCAGATATCGACACGGCGGCCGACAAGGCAGTCCGGCTGGGCGCAACCCTGCTGCGACGCAACGAGACCTGGCACACCCTCGCCGATCCGGCCGGGCACCCGTTCGACGTCTGCCTGAAGGCCGACGATCCGAACACCACGGTGATGGCCTTCATGCTCGACTGCCCCGACGCTAAGGCGCTCGCCACGTTCTACTCCGAACTGCTGGGCAAGCCGATCACATATGACGGCGAAGACGCGATGATGATCGGCGAGGACGGCCAACAGCCGGTGATGTTCCAGCAGATCGAGGACTATCGCCCGCCGCGGTGGCCGGATCCGGCGGCGCCGCAGCAGGTCCACCTTGACCTGCTGGTCGACCGTGCCGACCTGGAATCGGCGGAGGCGGCGGCGCTGGCCACCGGCGCGACGAGGCTGCCCGGTGGCGGGGTCAACTGGCGGGTCTATGCCGACCCGGTCGGCAAGCCCTTCTGCCTGACCTGGGAGGGTTGACGGCCGAACCCCACAGCGGTCCAAGCGCAGAACCTGCGGTGGCGGGGCTGGGAGGTGTGGGCGGTGCACGACTGGGACAGTCTGGCCCGGCAGCCGGAGGCGGCGCTGGCCGGAGCGGCGAGTGGG
>DATAWQ010000083.1:0-2255 GCA_036267135.1 Streptosporangiaceae bacterium
GCGATCAGCATCACCGCCACCGGCTGGGAGAAGTCGAGGGTCCTGGCCGCTTCGTGCAGGATCTTCGACGGCTCGCGCAAATCCGCGTCGATGTAGTTGGTGACGCCCTCCGGCGAGCTGGTGAGCAGCGCCCGGGCGTGAGAGAGCACGACCGGGTCGTAGTCCACGTAGACCACGCGGGATTCCGGGGCCACGGACTGCGCCACCTCGTGGGTGTTGTTAGAGGCCGGGATTCCGGTGCCGATGTCGAGAAACTGCCGGATCCCGGCTTCGACAGCCAGGAACCGCACAACGCGAGCGAGGAACCCCCGGTTCGCGCGGACCGACATGACGATCCCCGGGTACGCCTCCATTACCGCGTCGCCGGCTGCGCGGTCCGCGGCGAAGTTATCCTTGCCGCCCAGCCAATAGTCGTGCACCCGGGCGCTGTGCGCCACGGTGGTATCTAAGGCGGACCGTGCACCCGCCGGGACCGAAGCGCCAGGCCGCTCAGCGCCCGCCGCCGGTTCCTTTCCGCCGGACATCGTTGGGCCTTCCACTCAATCGCCAATGGCGCGAATGGTAGCGCTGCCAGCACCCGGGTTGCGGCAGCTGCGGGCGATGCTGGGCCAGTCGGCCGCTCCGGGCCTGCTCGGCGCAGGGTTAACTGCAGGGTTTCGCCTGGTCACCGTCGTCAGGTGCTGACGGCGGTGTCTCCAACCGGGTGCCTGCCGGGGCCTCACTGGTCAACTGACGGATACTGGGGACAAGAAGGAGCGACAGGATGGCGGCCAGCTCGATCAGGCCAGTTCCCCAGAGCACTGTATGGACTCCGAGGGCGGCGGCGACAGGACCGGCTACGGCCAGCCCCACCGGGTAGACGGCCAGGGACGCGAACCAGTCGTAGGAACTGACTCTCGACAGGGCCTGCTCGGGGACCTGCCGTTGCAGGACGGTGGTGAACAGGGCTGTAGAACACGATGATGCCGGTCCCGCCAAGGGCGGCGGCTGCCGCGATGGCCGGGACCGGCAGCCCGGCCGCAAAGGCAACCGGTGGCAGGGCGAGCAGGAAGGACACGGACACGGCCCATCGCAGGGGGTGGCGAGGCCGCAGGCGCATGCACAGCAGGCCTCCCACTACCGAGCCGGCGCCGCCGACGGTGGCCACGGTTGCCCAGGCAGCGGCGCCGCCATAGGAGCGCTGGCTCACCACCGGGCCGAGCACGATGTAGGCGGCGTACAGGAAGTTGAACACGGCAGATACCGCGGTGATGGTCCACAGCCACGTGCGGGACCGGAACTCGTCCCAGCCTTCCCGAAGGTCGGTCAGGAAACGCTGACGGGACAGCCGGGGCACCGCGGCAAGGTCCAGGGCCGCCAGGAACGCCACACTCACCCCGAAGCTGACCGCATCGGCCAGGATGGCCCACCCAGGGCTGGCTGCTACTACCAGCAGGCCGGCCCGCTGCAGGACCGGCGACCCCGGCCGCGCTCGAGGCCACCTGCTGGATCTGCGGTGGCGGCCGCGAGTCCCGCCGCCCAGCCGAGCGCACCGAACGCGGCCATCCCGGCGGCGGATCCGACGGAGTCCCAGCGGGCCCGCGCGGTCAGCACCCTGGCGATGCGGCCGGGCTGGCCGAGCTCGTCGGTGATCCACGCGACATCCGCGCCGCTGGAGAACCCCCAGCCGATGCCCCACAGCACCTGCGTCGCCACCAGCAGCGGGAACGTGCTGACCAAACCGGTCATGACCATGCCAGCGGCCAGGAACGCGTGCCCGGCCACCAGCGGCCACTTGCGGCTGACCGCGTCGGACCAGACCCCGGTCGGGATGTCCGACGCCAGCAGCGTCACCGACACCACGGTCCCGAGTACCAGCAGCTGCCACGCGGAAAGGTGCGCGGTGATCACGAAATACAGCCCGGAGACCAGCACGCAGCCGCGGTGGAACACCGAGCGCAGGAACGTCCAGCGCAGGAACGTGCCGGTGACGCCGCGGCCGGTCACTCCGCCGCCTGCTGGCCGGTCACTGCGGCGCCTCCCGCCGCTCGCCGCCGGCGACCCGGGCCCGCCGGGTGACCCGCTGCAGGTATTCGGTGCGGTCGAGCGGGTTGCTGTCGGTCCGTGAGCGGGCCGGGGCGGTGCCGCTGACCGGCTCGTAGCGGTCGAACGCGCACTCGAGGACGCCCTCGCCGCCGGTCAGCGGCGGCAGCGACTGGCGCAGCTCGTGCACGGCAGCCGCCGGGATGTCGCCCTCCAGCGTGCACGACGAGCCC
>DATAWQ010000084.1:0-2468 GCA_036267135.1 Streptosporangiaceae bacterium
CGGCGGTTGGGCTGGTCCAGGAACAGCAGGTCCTCGCCCTTGACTGAGAACACAAGCGCTTTGGCATTGTGTGAATTACGAAGAGCGTCCCCGCGAAAAATAGCATGAAGCAGAAATAGCGCAAATGATGTTTTGGTGGCGACCCCCGAAATTCCGGAGATCGATATGTGTGCGCCACGAGTCCCGTCAACGAACTCTGTATTGATATAAATAGTCTCGCCATCGCGCCCGGAGCCCGCCGGAATCCGGTGCTCCATCTGGTCGAAGTACAGCGCCGAGGCGCGTTCAGCACCGGTGGCCCGGCGGACTGTCTCACCAGGCCGCGGTGGAACGTAGACCTCCGGGTCGACCCGAGTGGTCGTAACCTCGGCGACCTCCTGAACCGCGGCGGGAAGTACCCCGTCTGCTATGAGAAAGACGTCGCTGCCGAAGCTAGCGCCCTCGTGCCGCGCGGAGACCTCAGTGATGATCCCGGAAGTCGTGACCGGGCCGCGGCCTGGTACGTCACGAACGGTTACAACAACATCGTCAAGTTGGAGGTAGGCGCCCTCTTGCACGGCAACGTGCCACAGCAGGGGGGTTGAATCCAGCAGGCCCTGTACTCTGCCTACATAGTTTGCTGACAGGTCAGTGCTAGGGGTATCGGGTGTGCTGTCGTTCTTCATCTAATGAAGTCCCCTAGTACTACAGCCGCAATCTGAGATTGGTGAGGCGGCGCTGGTAGTGGAAGTGGCGGGCGCGGGCTTGGTGGCGGCGGCGCCAGCGTGACCAGTGCAGGTGGTGGCCGGCGGGGTGGCGGGGCTGGGTCACGGTGGTGAGCAGCCGCCGGATCTCACCAGCGGTGAGACCGATTAGCTCGCCGTTGTGACTGGGCGTGCTGCCGGGCTTACGCTGCCCCCGGTTGCTGGTGGTCTGTCCACAGGGGCTGGTGCCCCTTTTGACGGGTCACGGCCAGGAAGGCCAGGGCCAGCATCGACATGGTGGTGTGCCGGTACCAGGCGTCGTAGCGGCGGACCTGGTAGTGGTCCAGGCCGGTCTCGTTCTTGGCGGCCTGGAAGCATTCCTCGATCGCCCATCGGGTCCCGGCCACGGTGACGAGCTGGTTCAGCGGGGTCCTGGGCGGGGCGTGGCAGGTGAAGAACGCGAGGTCCCCGCCGTTCACGGGGCGGCGGATCAGCAGGTGCCGGGCTGATGAGGCCGTCGCGACCAGGGCCCAGTCATAGAACCGGGGGCCTTTGGCGCCGTCGCCGCAGGACAGCCGCTGCCAGCCCCGCGCCGGCACCGTGCGGGCCAGCGCATCGGCGCGGGCCGGGCCGGCGGCAGTCTGCGCGGTGAAGCTTTTCGGCACCGCCAGCACGTAGCTGACGTGCTGGTCTTCCAGCCAGTGGCGCAGCGCGGTGTTCTGCCCGTAGGCCTCATCGGCGGTGAACCAGCCGAACGGCACCCCCGCGTTCATGGTCCGCTCGATCATCTGGCGGGCCAGTTCCGGTTTGGTCGCGAACGCCACGTCCGCATCGATCCCGGCGGCGGCGCACCGGTCCCGGTCTCCGGTCCATGACCGGGGCAGATACAGCTCCCGGTCGATCAGCGCCCGCCCGCCGCCGGGCACCGCATAGGCCAGGAACACTCCCAGCTGGCAGTTCTCGATCCGGCCGGCGGTCCCCGAATACTGCCGCTGCACCCCCGCCGACATGGTCCCCTTCTTCAGGAACCCGGTCTCATCGGCGATCAGCACCCCGCCCGGGCCGCCGAGTCCGGCGGTCACGTACCCGCGCAGGTCATCACGCACCTCATCAGCCGACCAGGAGTACAGGTTCAGCAGCCGCTGCATCCCGTCCGGCGTGGCGTCCCCGGCCAGCTCCGCCAGCGTCCACCCGTTTTTCCGCTCCGTCCGCGACAACAGCCCCAGCAGATACGCCCGTGCCCTCTTGCGTGAGGAAGCCTGCGCGAACCGGCCCGCGACCCGCGCGAACACCTCATCCAGCCCCGCCCGCCACGCGGCCGGGTCTATCGTGGCCTGCACGGCCACCGCCCAATCTTGGAGTCCTTCACACCTCGAAGATCTACGCGGTGGCCCCCCCTATGTCACCAGGCCACGCCGGGACACCATCACACTTTGCGGCTGTAGTACTAGCTGGGGCACCGCAAGATCACCCTGAGGAGCATGCGGACGTGGGCTCGGTTCTCCAGGGCCCGCCCGGCTTTGGCCAGTGACACTTGGCTCATCGCTGACACTTAGACGGCGATGGCCGCAGGATGGGACAAACCACAGCGGTCAGGGGTGACGGCGCGGCCATCAGGAAGCAGTTCCCCGCCGTCATTGAACTCGATGACGCCGTTGCAGAGCAGGCTCCAGCCCTGCCTGGGCTGATCGGCTACTATCCGTGCTGCGAGGTGGTCAGGTGCGGGCCATTCCGGGCACAGCGGCTGATGCTGACACATGCTTGTCTCCGGTGTAGAGCAATTTG
>DATAWQ010000085.1:0-2664 GCA_036267135.1 Streptosporangiaceae bacterium
GCCCCCGGCGCCATCGAGTGCGCGTATTCGACATCCAGCGACGTCTCGAGCGCGTACCCCGAGTGCTTCCTGCTGTACGGCGGTATCTTCCCGGCTGGCGCGATGACCCGGAAGCTGGGCGGCGCGGGCAGCTTGAACGCCTTGTCAAAGATCGCCAGCTCGCCCTTGATGCCCGGGTAACCGAACGGGTCCACGATGACGATCGTCTCGCCCTTCCCGGTCAGCCCCTTCTTGTACAGCGGCGCCATGCCGTACGCGGTCTGGAACTGCGCCGGCGAGTAGCAGGCTATGCCCTCGGTCTTCTCGCAGTCGAAGGTCGTCGGTGGCTTCACGAACGCATGTCGGCTGGCCGGCGTGTACTGCGGCACCGGCACCGGCAGGCTCCCCACCGTCCCACCGGCCACGCTACCCCCCGCCGTTAACAGCCCCCCCGCCAGCAGCACTGCTCCCGCGCTCTGGCTGATCTTCCTTCGCCACATGCCGCCTCCTCAGGAAAAGAACCAAATAATGAACGGCTGCGCCAACGACCCACCCGCTCGTTCGTCACCCTTGTTCACCGCCACCCAGCGGGCAAGAAGCGCCGGGAAACGTTGTCGTCATGTCCCTAAATTGAAACGATGCAGCAACGGGCCGACCTGTAATCCCAGCGCACATCCGTGACCGCGGTCCGGGTAGTGTCGCGCCTCGCGTCCTGATGCGGCCGAAGACGCGATAAGTCACCCGCGCCGGTCGATGACTTTCCTGTCACCGTTGCCCGGGGCCTGCACGTGCGCCTGGATCAGCCCACGCCAGCTCTGCCTGGCCACGGCCTCGGCCTCAGCGTCACTGCGCTGGATGCGCAGGGCCGCCTCGTACTCAGACTGACAGCTCTGCCAACGGCGCCGCGCGAGCAGCACCGACGCGGGTTCGGTCCGGGTCATCAGCATCGCCGCCACCGCGACCAATATGAGGATGAGCAGCACCGCCGCCACGCCGACGCCGGCCCGGGTCGGGCGATCCACCGGCATCCGGCCCCCCACCTCGCCGTGCAGGGCCGCCAGCAGCCCGCCGAGCGCCGCCGCCCCGGCGATGGTGGCCGCCAGCAGTCCACGCTGTTCCTCGCGGGCGGCCACCGCCGCCAGCCACGCGCAGCCCAGCCAGGCCGCCGAGGCCGCCACCGCCGCGGCGGTCACATCCGCGGCCAGGACCCCGTCGAACGTGACGGCGTCGAACATGACCAGGACGGTGAACACGACGGCCAGCAGGACCATGGCGATCCCAAAGTGGACCGGCCGTGTGCGGCGTGGATCCAGCCGGTGCCGCAGCTCCTCGTAGCCCATCCTGGCCGCCTGCATCACGCCGTGCAGTCGCGTGACCTCGGCCGTCGACTGTGCGGCGAGCGCCCGGCGGTGGTCTACCTCGCTGAGCAGGCTGGGGGCCTCGGGATGGGTGGCCAGCACATGGCTCACCACTTGCCGGTAGAGGACTTCGGAGGGGTCCTGCACGGCTTCTCCTTCGCTGGCTCTGTACCTGGAAGAGGAATCTCGCGCGCAGGGCTGACAGTGCGGTCAGGTCTGCCGCTGCCGGGCCTCTTTGAGGTAGAGCGCCCGTCTGGCACGAGTACCGCAGCGGGCCTGGCGAAGGGAGTGCACCGTGAAAGGAAGGATCGCTCACCGTAGCTACCTCGCCGCGGGGGCGGCCGCGATAGTCGCGGCCACGGCCGGCTGCAGTGGTCTCCTGGGCGCTCGGGTGGATGACGCATCGACGCGGACGTCCGCGACGCTGACCAGGCAGGTCGCGCCGTCGATGCTCGTGGCCGTGGCCGGCCGTGGCGGGACCGGCCAGTTCGGCCACGTCATCCCCGCGACGGCCCGCCCTCGTGAGGACCTTGCCGTGCTCAAGGCCCAAACGCGAGGGCGGGCCGTCGTCGCCTCCCAATCACCCTCGCCGGCCCGGGCGAAAGTGCCAGGGCCGCCGAGCTCACCCGGCCCAGGCGCGAGCGCCTACCAGCTAGCGCGGTACCGGAAGGCGCGGGCTGCCTGGCAGGCCGAGGTCGCCGCCGGGTGGCGCTCGGTCACCGCCCGCACCAGCGCCGCGACCGCGGCCTGGGTTCGCGGCTTGCGCCTGGGCGCCACCCTGGCCGGACCGCCGCCGAGCGCCGCGGCCGCCAGCCTGCCCGCCGAGTGCGCGCTGGCCGCCAGCGCGGCCTCCGGCCTGGTGGACCAGGCCGGGAGCGAGTTCGGTACCAGGCGGGTCCTGCTGCTGGCCGTGACCACCCTCGGCGGCACGCTCCCGAAGGGGGAGCTCAACGGCGACGACGTGATCGTGACGACGTCCTACCTTCCCACGTCGGCCGCGGCCAGCGCGGCCCAGGCCAGTCTGCTGGCCGCGGGCGCCGCCAACGCGGCCGTGCTCGGCCCGGAAGTAACGGCGGGTCAGCTCGACCAACTCGTCGCGAACGGCCTCAGCCAGCGGACGGTCACCGAATCCCTCTCCGGCCCGGCCCTGTTCGCCAACGACAGCTCCGTCCTGCTGCCGACCGCGGCCGCGGTGCTCGTTCCCCTGGCCGGGCCACTGAGCAATCCCGACGCGACCGGTGTGGTCAACGGCTACGCCTCTACGCCAGGGAGTGCCGAACACAACCAGAGACTTTCCCAGGCCCGCGCCACCTCGGTGGCCACGTTC
>DATAWQ010000086.1:0-1690 GCA_036267135.1 Streptosporangiaceae bacterium
TAAATACCCCAGGATGGCAGTGTTGGCCAGGGTAGACGGGATCGAGGCGTCCTGGCTGGCTTCCGGGCTTGACGATGCGTTCGCACTGGTCGCGGGCCGGTTCTTCCGGCGGGAGGTTCGGGTCCGGGCCAGGGCTTGCGTGGCCGGGATGCTGTCTGGGCTGGAGCGCAAGACGGGCTGGTCGCTCGCTGAGTACGTCGGCGAGAAGTCCCCGGACGGGATGCAGCGGCTGTTCACGGCGGCCCGCTGGGACCAGGACGCGGTCCGCGACGACGTCCGTGGCTACGTGGCGTCCGCTCTGGGCGACCTGGACGGGGTCCTGATTGGCGACGACACCGGGTTCGAGAAGAAAGGGGTCTGCTCGGCCGGGGTGCAGCGGCAGTACACGGGCACGGCCGGAAAGATCACGAACTGCCAGCTCGGGGTGTTCCTGGCCTATGCCGGGCCGAAAGGGCGGGCGCTGGTCGACCGAGACGGCTGCGGACTGTGGCCACCAGACTGTGGGCCCTTGCACTGGCCAGACTGCCGATGACCGGCAGTACACCACGCAGCACGTCGCAGGCCTGTTCGACGTCTCTGGCGGCGTCAGCTTCTGAGGTGTCTTCGGCGGGCAGGTAAGACGCCGCAAGTGTCGCGGTGGCCAGGACGTGGCGACGCTGCATGCCATCAGCGGGGCTGAGAGCATCTGCCGCGTGGCGTCGTACGAGTCCTGGACGGCGGAGTTCTGCTGCCGCGTACATTGCAGTGCCGGATGCCGTAGATCCGGGTGACCTCGGCCAGGTCTGCGGGCGGGTGGGCGCTGGCGGCCTCGCGCGGGCCGCCCGGCCGGGGCAGGTTGGTGGCCAGGTACCAGGTGGCCTTGCCCGGCAGGGTGCCCGGGTCTGCGGTGGCCACCACCAGGCGGGTGAAGCCGTCCGGCCCCCACCAGCCCAGGGTCGCGTCGGCGGCGAACCAGCGCTCGGCGTGCCCGTCGCGGAAGGTCCGGGTCACCGGCCGCCAGTCGCCGGGATCGGCGGGCCCGTTCCAGGCCAGAGCCGGGCTGCGTCCACGGGGGTGTACGCGTCAGCGCCGTAGGCCCAGGTCCCGTGGCGGGGTTTGAGGGCCATCACGAACGGCAGGCCGGCCTCCGCGAGCTCGCCGCGGAACCCGTCCTGATCGCCGTAGGCGCTGTCGGCGGCCACCGCGCGGAACACGAAGCCCGCGGCCCGGGACCCGGCCGCGAGATCCGCGCCGATCTGCAGCTTGGTGCGGAACGCCGGATCGTTCTTCCCTTTCGCAAAGTGCCTGGCCGGCGTGTACGGCATGGCATGCACCGGATAGCAAAGACGCTCATCGGCCCACAGCGTCGTGACGGTGACCACGCCGTTGCCGGTCTTGCCGTACCGGCCCAGCCACTGATGACCCACGTGCGCAGTCTTCGTGCCGTCCTTGCGGTCCCCGCTGTCGTCGATCACCAGCACCCCGCCGCCATGCGGCGCGGTCACCGGATCCGCCAGCAACAGCTCTAATCTCCGCGCATTGACCCGCTCAGGATCCCACCGGGACTCCGACAAGAAAAACTGCAGCCGCTGCACCGCCGGATGGCCCGCCCCGGTCACCGGCTCGGCCCCGGCCAGCGCCGTCAGCGTCTTGTTCCGGTCCCGCGGCGCCAGCAGACCCGCCAGGTACTCCCGGAACCCCCGCCGCTGCG
>DATAWQ010000087.1:0-41871 GCA_036267135.1 Streptosporangiaceae bacterium
GACGGCCACCAGGCCGCAGAGGACCTGGACGACTATGTCAAGGAGGTGGTCGACGCGCTGCCGCCGCTGACCGGCAAGCAGCGCGACGTCCTGGCCAACCTGCTCCGCGCCCGGCCCTGACCCGGGCACCGCTCACACCCGTACGCCCCTTCTCGTAGTGCCGCCCCGCTGGTCAGGCGGCGGCCCGTGGCGCAGCCGTGCGCGGGCTGATCTGGATCAGGTTGCGGTTGAAGGTGTGCCCGCGGCCCAGCGGTGGCAGCGTCACCACCAGCAGCGTGCGCAGCACCTCCCGCTTGCGGCCGATGCCCAGCCCGTCCCAGGTGCGCTGCGCGTCGTCGGTGGCGGCGAAGTCGGCCAGCGGGCTTTCGGCGGCTGCGGCCGACAGTTCGGCCCGGATGCCGGTGATCTGCTGGTCCAGCTCGGCGGTGATGGTGGCCAGTTGCTCCTCATCGATCGTGCCGGTGGCAAACATCTGGGCCGCTGACCGTTTCCGCGCGTCGCAGACGATCAGCTCATCGCGCAGCCCAGGCACATCCACGTCCCGCTCGCGGGGGATCAGGTCGGTCACATCCGGGCGGGACAGCCGGGCCACGATCACGCTGGCCACGAACTGATCGACCCGCTCGGCGGGCCAGCAGCAGTGTCCCCTGGCGCGGCACCGGTACACCGGGGTGCCCTGGGTGTTCTTGCGCACCGTCTCGGTAGTGCCATCGGCGCACACCCCGCACTGGTAGATCAGCGACCCCAGCCACTTCGGCGTGTTGCCCGGCGAGGTCTTGCGGGCCGGGTCGGAGAACAGCGTGATCAGCGACTGGCGGATGTCCTCAGCCAAGATCGCGGGATACACGTTGCGGCGCACGATCTCGCCCTTGTACACCACGTGCCCCGACGTGCGGGGGCTGGTGAGGATCTGGTGCAGGGTCTTGGTGTTCCAGCCGCCGTGCGTGGCGGGCTTGCGGTTGCGCTTGGGTGTGCGCCCATCGGCCTGCGACACCGTCAGTACGCCCCGGGCGGCCAGATCCCGCAGCACCTGCTTGTCGGGCACCCCGGCCAGCAGGTCATCGGCCCAGCGGCGGATCTCCGCCGCCTCGGTCTGGTTGTGGCGGGACATGTCCAGCACCGGCCGGTCCTCATACAGCCGTTCCATCGCCGCGGCTTTCGGGTTCACGCACACCGACCGCACCCGGCCGGTGTCCACCCCCCACCCATACGGGCGCACTCCGCCGCCGTAGTCACCGTTGCGGGCCTGCCGCTTCCGCGCCAGCGCGACCCGCTCGCCGCGGTGCTCGGACTCGTATTCGGCTTCGCTGGTGTCATCGCGGAGCTGCTTGCGGCCCGACGCTTTCTCCAGGTTGTACGCCTCGCCCTTGCTGACCGAGTACAGCTTGACCTGGTGGGCGCGGGCCAGCTTGATGAACCGGCCCACCTCTTCGCTGTTGCGGTGCAGCCGGTTGGCGTGCCAGATCGTCACCGAGGCGATCTGCCCGGCGGCGATGTCGGCCAGCAGCCGCTCATATTCCGGCCGCACGGCCCCGCTGAATGCCGACAGGTCGTTGTCGGTGTAGGTGCGCTTCAGCGTGATGCCCAGCTCGGCGGCGAACTCTTCGTTCTCCTCGTGCTGGGATTCGACTCCGGCCGCGGCGCCGGTCTTGTCGGCCGAGATCCGGGCGTAGTCCGCGTCCAGCCGCATCGCGCACCCCCTATGGTGTCTATTGTGCCTGGTCAACACCAGGATACGGCCAGAGAGTGCCCTAGACCAGTAGTCGGGAAGACCACGCTGATCCGCACCCTGCTGGGCCTGACCAGGGCCGACAGCGGCTCGATGTCGCTGCTCGGGGTCCCGGTGCCGGCCCAGCGCGCTACCGCCCTGGCCCGGGTCGGCGCGATCGTGGACGAGCCCCGCTTCCATCCGCACCTGACCGGCCGGGAGAACCTCCGCCTGCTGGCGGCGGCCAGGGGGGGCGAGGCGGCCACCAGGATCGCGCCGTCGCTGAAACGGCTCGGCCTCGCCGACCGGGCCGACGACAAGGTGGCCGCCTACTCCATGGGCATGCGCCAGCGCCTGGGCGTGGCCGCCTGCCTGCTCGGTGACCCGGAACTGCTGATCCTGGACGAGCCGATGAACGGACTCGACCCGGCCGGCATGCACGACATGCGGACGATGATCGAGGGCCTGGCCGCCGAGGGCCGCACCGTGATGCTCTCCTCCCACCTGCTGGACGAGGTCGAGCGCACCTGCGAAGCGGTGGCCATCGTGGACCACGGCCAGGTCATCAGCCAAGGCGAGATCGGCGAACTGGTCCGCGGCGCGGGCGGTTCGACCGTGCTGGTGGACTGCGCCGACCCGGACAGGGCCGCCCGGCTCATCGACGAGGCGGGGATCGCCGCGGGCACGGCCCGGACCGGGGCCGGGCTCACCGTCACCCTGCCGGCCGGGGCAGACCGCGAGGCCGTCGCCGACCTCAACCGGCGGCTGGTCGGGGCCGGGATCGCGGTCTACGGCCTGGCCGAAGCGCAGAAGTCCCTGGAGGACTGGTTCTTGTCCGTGACGAGCCGGCTGGGAGAACCGTCATGACCGCCCCCGTGCCACTGGTATCCGGGAAAGAAACCCCGGCCGCGCTCCGCCGGATGAGGACGCCGACCGGGCGGCGGCTGGGTGAGTGGCTGCCGACCTGGGCCCTCATCACCACCAAGCACCTGGAACTGCGCAAGCGCCGGGGCCTGATGACGGCCCTGGCCGTGCTGATACTGGCGCTGCCGGTCCTCCTCCTCGGCTTCAGGCTCCTGTTCCACCTCATCGACCCCACCAAGTACGGGCCGGCCGGCAGCCCCAGCATCTTCGGCGGCGTGAGCAACGTGCTGGCCGAGTTCGGCTTCATCGCCGCGGCCACCCTCGGCGCCGCGGCCGGGACGACCGACCTGAGCGACGGCATGTTCCGCCACCTGGTGATCACCGGCCGGTCGCGGCTGTCCCTCTACCTCGCCCGCATCCCGGCCGGCCTGGCCATCATCCTCCCTGTGGTGGCCGTCGCGTTCACCATGCTCTGCCTGGTCACCAGCTACGAGGGTGTCCCGGGGCCGGGCAACCCGGCCATCAACGAGATGTTCAAGATCGGGCTGTGGCTCGTGCTCGACGTGGGGATCGGGTTCCTCACCGGCCTCGGCCTCGGCGCCCTGACCGGGCAGCGCACCGTGACCTTGGTCCTGCTGATCGCGCTCGAGATCATCGTGACCCCGATCCTGGCCGCCCACGCGATCCCGTACTTCCTGGACGGCCAGCGGCTCGTCGTCGGCATCGCGCTGGACCAGCTCCGCCCGGCCGGCCTGGCCGCGGGAAGTCTCGCGGGTGGTGGCGGGCCGGGGGCCGCCGCACCCGGCCACGTGCTGTTCGGCGGCCGGGGGGTCCTCGGCATACCTCCGATGCCGACCTGGGCGATGATCTGCGTCATCGTCGGCTGGGCCGTCGGCTGGTCGGGGATCGGGGCCTGGCGGATGGTCACCAGGGACGCCTGACCCCGGCCGGACTTCGTCCCGACCGGGCCGGCCGCCGCGGGGACCCGCCGGCTCACGGGGTCTTGTCAGGCCGGGTCGGGTTGGCGGGGCGGCGACGATGCGGTGGCCACCGTTCAGTATCTTGATCGAAATCAGGGAGCGGAACTGGAGGCGCTATGACCACAGGCAAGCGCTGGCTGGCGCTGCTGCGTCCGGCGGCCCGCGTGCTCAGCGGATCCACCTATGTGCTGCTCGGGTTCGACGCGTTGCGGACGCCGGGCGGCCGGGTCGATCTGGCCGCGCCGGTGCTGGCGAGGGTGCGCCAGGCGGTGCCGCTGCCCGCCGACGACGAACTGCTGGTGCGGGCCAACGCGGCGGTCATGGTGGTGGCCGGGGGCCTGCTGGCGCTGGGTAAGGCGCCGCGGCTGTCCGCGCTGGCGCTGGCCGGCTCGCTGATCCCGACCACGCTGGCCGGGCACTCGTACTGGGCGCTGGAGACCGAGGCCGAGCGCAAGGCACAACGGATCCAGTTCCACAAGAACATGGCCATGCTCGGCGGCCTGCTGTTCGCCGTGCTCGACCAGCCCGGGGCTACCGGTGATCGACGCCGGTCGTCACACTGATAGATGTGGATGACTGCGACCTGATTGTGATCGGTTCGGGGCCCGGTGGGCAGAAGGCCGCGATCGCCGCGGCCAAGCTGGAGCGCTCGGTGATCATGGTCGAGCGCCCCAACATGATTGGTGGCGTGTGCCTGAACACCGGCACGATCCCGTCCAAGACGCTGCGCGAAGCCGTGCTCTACCTGACCGGCGTGGACCAGCGCGAGATGTACGGCCAGAGCTACCAGGTCAAGGAAGACATCACGATCGCCGACCTGACCGCCCGCACCCAGCACGTGGTCGGCCGCGAGATCGAGGTGGTCCGCAGCCAGCTCAGCCGCAACCGGATCCGTGTGCTGGCCGGCACGGCCTCGTTCGTGGATTCGAACACCGTCGAGGTCACCGACGCTAGCGAGCGGTCCCGCACGGTCACCGCCAAGAACATCGTCATCGCCACCGGCACCCGCCCGGCCCGGCCGGACAGCGTGCAGTTCGACGACCGCACCGTGATCGACTCCGACGGCGTCCTGCAACTGGAGCAGGTGCCCCGCTCGATGATCGTCGCGGGCGCCGGCGTGATCGGCATCGAGTACGCCTCCATGTTCGCCGCGCTCGGCACCAAGGTCACGGTCATCGAGCAGCGCGACCGGATGCTGGACTTCTGCGACCTCGAAGTCGTCGAGGCGCTCAAGTACCACCTGCGCGACCTGGCCGTCACGTTCCGGTTCGGCGAGACCGTGGAGTCGGTCGAGCGCCGCCCCGAAGGCGCCATCGCCAACCTGCGCAGCGGCAAGCGCATCCCCGCCGACACGGTCATGTACTCGGCGGGCCGGCAGGGCTGGACCGACGAGCTGAACCTGCCCGCGGCCGGCCTGCAAGCCGACAAGCGTGGCCGGATCACGGTGGACGAGTTCTTCCGCACCACGGTGCCGCACATCTACGCGGTGGGCGACGTGATCGGCTTCCCCGCGCTGGCCGCGACCTCGATGGAGCAGGGCCGCCTGGCCGCCCACCACGCCTGCGGCGAACCGGTGCACACTGCGCACCTGCTGCAGCCGATCGGCATCTACAGCGTGCCGGAGATCAGCTTCATCGGGAAGACCGAGGACCAGCTCACCCAGGAGTGCGTCCCGTTCGAGGTCGGCGTCTCCCGCTACCGCGAGCTGGCCCGCGGCCAGATCATCGGCGACTCCTACGGCGTGCTCAAGCTCCTGGTCTGCCCCGACGACCGCAAGCTGCTCGGCGTGCACGTGTTCGGCACCGGCGCCACCGAACTCGTGCACATCGGCCAGGCCGTGATGGGCTGCGGCGGCACGATCGACTACCTGGTCGACGCCGTCTTCAACTACCCCACGCTGGCCGAGTCCTATAAGGTGGCCGCGCTCGACGCCACGAACAAGATGCGCCAGGTCGAACGCCTCTCCCACCTGACGGCCTGACGGCTTGACCGCTTGACCAGGAAAGCGAGGCACGGCATGAGCGCCCGAACGGTCCTGACCTTTCACGCGGGCCCGGAGCAGCGTGCGGCGATGACGTCGATCCTGGCCCCGTACGGCGGGATCGGCTTCCTTGCCGACGCCGGGGACGACCCGCGGGCCAGGGCGGACATGCTCGGCCTGGCCGAGGCCGTCATCACGTTCGTGCCCGACGTCGAGCTCACCGACGCCGACTTGCCGTCGCTGGGTAACGCCGGGCTGATCCAGTTGCTGAGCGCCGGGGCCAACCACGTGAACTTCGGCAGGCTGCCCGCGCACATCACGGTGGCCGGCAATGTGGGCGCTTACGCTGACCCGATGGCCGAGCACGTGGTGGCCATGGCCCTGAGCCTGGCCAAGCGGCTGCAGGTCAGCCACGCCGACCTGGCGGCCGGCACGTGGGATCAGGCCCAGACGCTGCGGCTGCGCGGCGGTACGGTCGGGGTGCTCGGCTACGGCGGGATCGGCCAGGCCAGCGCGGCCCTGTTCCGGGCGTTCGGCATGCGCGTCTACGCGATCAACACCAGCGGCCGGGCCGGCGACGCCGACCAGGCCGGCACGCTGGCCGACCTCGGTGACATGCTGGCCAGCGCCGACATCCTGGTGATCACGGTGCCACTCACCAACACCACCCGCGGCCTCATCGGCGGCAAGGAACTCGGCCTGATGAAGCCGGAAGCGATTCTGGTCAACGTGGCCAGGGGCCCCATCGTGGACGAGGACGCGCTGTTCGCCCACCTGCAGGCCCAGCCGCGATTCGGCGCCGCCATCGACACCTGGTGGGACGAGCCGGATCCGGGCCAGCCGTTCGCGCCCAGGCTGCCGTTCCTGACCTTGCCCAACGTGCTGGGCTCACCGCACAACTCCGGCAACGTGGCCGGCATGGACGTGAGCTCGGTGGAGTTCGCGGCCAGGAACGTGGCCCGCTTCCTGTCCGGCGAGCCACCCCGCGGCGTGCAGAACCCGGCCGACTACGATCCGGCTGGTTAGCCCACGTACACCTTGACCGCGGCCGCCAGGTCGGCCAGCGCCTTCTTGGCGTCGGCGAAGTACATGCTGGTCTTGGGGTCGCTGTACAGCTCGTTGTCGATGCCGGCGTAGCCGCTGCCCATCGACCGCTTGATCACGATGATGCTCTTGGCCTGGTCCACGTCGAGGATCGGCATGCCCGAGATGGCCGTGCCCGCGCGCCGCGCCGCGGGGTTGGTGACGTCGTTCGCCCCCACCACCAGCGCCACGTCGGCCCGCGCGAACTCCGGGTTGATCTCGTCCATCTCCTTGAGCTGCGGGTAGGGCACGTTGGCCTCGGCCAGCAGCACGTTCATGTGCCCGGGCATGCGGCCCGCCACCGGGTGGATGGCGTAGCTGACGTCCACGCCGCGCTCCTGGAGCAGCTTGGCCAGCTCGGCCGCCTCGTGCTGGGCCTGCGCGGCCGCCAGCCCGTAGCCGGGCACGATGATGACCTTCTGGGCGTAGGCGAGCTGGATGGCCGCGTCGTCGGCGGCGATCGAGCGCACGTCGCCACCCGGCCCGGCCACCGCGGCCGTGGCGGTGTCGCCGGTGCCGAAGCCACCGATCATGATGTTGCTGAGCGACCGGTTCATCGCGTCGGCCATCAGCTTGGTCAGGATGCTGCCCGACGCGCCGACCAGCGCGCCTGCGATAATCAGCGCCCAGTTGCCGATGACGAAGCCGGCCATCGCCACCGCGGTGCCGGTGAACGCGTTCAGCAGCGAGATCACGACCGGCATGTCCGCGCCGCCGATCGGCAGCACCATCGTCACCCCGAAGCCCAGGGCGGCGAGGATCACGATGACCAGCCCCGGCGTGGACGGGGTGGAGATCATGTAACAGGCCGTGCCGACGCCGACGACGGCCAGGCCGATGTTGACCAGCCTGGAGCCCGGGAAGGTGACCGGCGACCCGCTGATCATCCCCTGCAGCTTGCCGGCCGCGATGACCGACCCGGAGAACGTCACCGCGCCGATCAGCACGTCCAGCAGGGTGGTCACCGTGGCCACCTCGCCCACTGCGGCCCCGGCCCGCACGTAGTCGCTGATGGCCACCAGCGCCGCCGCCCCGCCGCCGACCGCGTTGAACACGCTGACCAGTTGCGGCATCGCGGTCATCGCCACGCCGCGGGCGGCGTAGAGCCCGGCGCCGCCGCCCACCAGGGCCCCGGCCAGCATGACCGCCCAGCCGGTGCCGCTGATCAAGTTATTGTGGATGACCAGGGCGAAGGTGACCACCACCGCCAGCACCATGCCGGCGGTCGACACCTGGTTGCCGCGCCGCGCGGTCGCCGGGGTGTTCATCAGGTGCAGCCCGAGCACGAAGCAGCTGGCGGCCGCTACGTAGAGGAGCTGCGTGACCCAGGTCCACGCGCTCATGACCCCGCCCCCCGGTTGCCGTCCGGCTGGGCGGTCACCGCGGGACCGGTGCCCGCGGGACCGGTGCTCGCGCTCCGCGCGGGTGTGGTGTCGCGGCGGAACATCTTGAGCATCCGGCCGGTCACCACGTACCCGCCGACCACGTTCATCGCCGCGAACGCCGCCGCCACGAAGGCCAGCACGTACCCGAGCGCGTTGTTGGCGGAGGCGGCGATCAGCATGGCGCCGACCAGCACGATCCCGTGGATGGAGTTGGCCGCCGACATCAGCGGTGTGTGCAGCGTCGCGGGGACCTTGCTGATGACCTCGAAGCCAACCAGCAGGGCCAGCACGAAGATGGCGATATCGGTCAGCAGTGCCGACGTCACAGGGCACCTCCCTCGGTGTCGGTGTCCAGCAGCGCGGCGGTCGCCGGGTGGACGACGGCCCCGCCGTGGGCGATCACCACCCCCGCCTGGATCTCGTCAGACAGGTCGATGTTCAGCGCGCCGTCGCTGGTCAGGTGCGCCAGCAGCGCGGACATGTTGCGCGAGTAGGCCGACGACGCGGCCGTCGGCACGGTGGACGGCAGGTTCCCCGCGCCGATGATCGTGACCCCGTTCTCGGTCACGATCTGCTCGTCGGGCACCGATCCGACCACGTTGCCGCCGAGCGCGCTGGCCGCCATGTCCACGATCACCGACCCGGCCGCCATCGACTTCACCGTGTGGTCGGTGACCAGCACCGGCGGCTTGCGCCCCGGCACCTGGGCCGTGGTGATCACCACGTCATGCGCCGCGATGTGGCCGCTCAGCTCGGCCTGCTGGGCCCGCCGCTCCTCGTCGGTGAGCTCGCGCGCGTAGCCGCCCTCACCCGCGGCCGAGGTCACGGCCTTGAGCTCAAGGAAGGTGGCGCCGAGCGACTCGACCTCGGACTTGGAGCTGGGCCTGACGTCGTACCCGCTGACCACCGCGCCGAGCCGGCGTGCCGTGCCGATCGCCTGCAGCCCGGCCACGCCGGTGCCGAGCACCAGCAGCTTGGCCGGGCGGGCGGTGCCGGCCGCGGTGATGAGCAGCGGGAAGAACCGGCCGAACGCGCCGGCCGCGACCAGCACGGCCTTGTAGCCCGCGACGTTCGACTGGGACGTGAGCGCGTCCATCTGCTGGGCCCGCGACAGCGTGCGCGGCAACCCGTCCAGGCTGACCGCGGTGACGCCCTTCTCCGCCAGGTCCCTGGCCAGCCCCGGGTCGGTCAGCGGGGCGAGCATGCCGATCACGGCGTGGCCCTTGCGCAGGCCAGGCAGCAGGCCGGGGCCTGGCTTGCCGACCATCACGATGGCATCCGCGCTGGCCAGCAGCTCGTCCCTGGACACGATGCTGGCCCCGGCCTCGGCGTAGGCGCTGTCGGGGAACCAGGCGCCAGCCCCCGCGCCCGACTCGACCAGCAGGTCGATCCCGGCCCCATTCAGCTTGCCCACGGCGTCGGGTGCCAGTGCCACCCGTCGCTCGCCCGGCGCACCCTCCTTGACGACGGCGACCTTCATACGCGCAACCTCGCTGCAGTACCTGTTAGGCCGGAACGACACCCTTCGGCAACGTTCATCGGCGCGACCTCGTGGTAACTCAGTGCTTGCCTGACTTGCCGGCCTTCCTGGCCGGAAAGACACCCTACGGCTACTCCCGGCAGCCATGTCTATCACGGCCACCCGAAGCCATCTAAGGACAGCATCGGGTCAGTTCTGGCGGACACGCGACCCTTCTCTTCGCCCATCCGACCCTATTAATGATGCCGTCACCCCTACAGTGGCCGGTCTTGCCCCCCTATGCCGGAAGGTTTGGGTGTGTCCCATGTCCGGTGTCCCATGTCCGGTGTCCCGTGTCCGGCCGCCCGGTCGCAAAGGGGTGGCGCGCGCGGCCTGGTCCCGGTTGGCTGGGTCGATGCGCATCGAGCGATTCGACCCGGCGGCCGACGACGAGCAGGCCCTGGCCTGTTACCGGCTCTACGTCGACAGCCAGCCGGCCGACGACCCCGATGGCCCCACGACGTCCGAGCGCGTGTTCATCGGCACGCTCCGGCACGGCTGGGGTGACGGCCGCCGGGAGATGACCCTGGCCAGGGACACCGATGGGATCTGCGGCGGCTACCTGCTCGAACTGCCCGCGCGGGCAAACCGGCACCTGGCCGAACTGGCCGTCAGGGTCGCACCCGGCCAGCGGCGGCACGGCTACGGCGTCGAACTGCTGCGGCACGCCGCCCGCCTGGCCCGCGACGACGGCCGCACCGTGCTGACCGGCGTGACCAGGGCCGGCGGCGCGGGTGACGCCTTCGCCGCCGCCATGGGCGCGACCTGCGGGCTGACGGAGGTCAGGCGGGTCCTGGACCTGGACACTGTCCCGGCCGGCCTGCTGGCCGGGCTGCGCGCCCGGGCCGAAGCGGCCTCGGCTGGCTACTCGCTGCTGGGCTGGTCCGGCGCCACACCGGAGGAGCACCTGGTGCAGGTGGCTCAGGTGTCGGCGACTATCCACGACGCGCCGCGCAGCCCGTCGGAGCAGGCCGAGCGCTTCGACGCCGAGCGGGTCAGGAACGACGAACGCCGCTCCGCCGGGCGCGGCATCCGCCGGCACACCGTGGTCGCCCGCTGCGACGCCACCGGGGAACTGGCCGGTCTCACCCGCATCTCGGTCGACTCCGGCGACCCGGCCTGGGGCCTTCAGCGCATCACCGTGGTGGCCCGTGCCCATCGCGGCCACCGGCTCGGCCTGCTGGTCAAGGTTGCCCTGCTGGACCGGCTGGCCGAGACCGAACCCGCCGTCCGCCGCATCATCACCGAAAACGCGGACACCAACCAGCACATGATCGCCATCAACGACGAGCTCGGCTTCTACGTGCTCGACACCATGCGGTTCTGGGAACTCGACCCAGTCGCCATACTCTCCTAACCTCCGGCCTAACCCCGGCCGCCCCCTCCGGTCATCTGGGGCCGGTAAATGGCTGGCGCGGGCGGCTGGGCCAGGCTTTGCTGTACAGATGCGGATAGAGGGTTTTGACCCGGGGGCGGAACCCGGCAAGGTGCAAACGTTCTATGAGATGTACGCCGCGGGCATACCTTTTGACGACCCGGACGGTCCGCCGTGGACGCCGTCGCTGTTCATGTCGTGGGTCGCGAACGGGTGGGCGGGGGAGCGGCGCAAGACGGCGCTCGCCGTCGGCGACGACGGAGCCCCGGTGGGAGCGTGCCTGGTCGAGCTGCCCGACCGGCGCAACAAGCACATCGGCAACGTGACCCTTCTGGTCCCGCCGGGCCAGCGACGCCACGGCACGGGCCGGGCCATGCTGCGGCATCTCGCCCAGTGCGCGGCCGCCGACGGCCGGACCCTTCTGACCGCGGACGCGCGGTGTGGTTCGCCCGCCGCGGCCTTCGCCGCCGACGTGGGGGCACGAGCCGGCCTGATCGGGATCAGGCGGGTGCTCGAGCTGGCCGACCTGCCCAGCGGGTACCTGGCTGGACTGCGCGGCCAGGCCGAAGCGGCCGCCCGCGGGTACTCGCTGGCGTACTGGGCTGGCCCGGCGCCGGAGCAGTACCTCGAAGGGATGGCCCTGGTGGCGACGGCGATGGATGACGCGCCGCACAACGCAGGCCGGGAGCCCCACCGGCCGGACACCGAATGGATCAGGGAGGCCGAGCGGCGCAGCGCCGAACGGGGTAATCGGTCCTACAGCGTCGTGGCCGTGTCGGACCAGACCGGAGAGGTCGCCGCCATGACCCAGCTGGTGGTGGATTCCGCCGATCCTGTCTGGGCCTACCAGATGGTCACCGCGGTCGCCCGCCCGCACCGGGGGCACCGGCTCGGGATGCTGGTCAAGGTGGACATGCTGGAGCGGCTGGCCGAACCCGAACCTAAGGTCAGGCGCATCATGACCGGCAACGCGGGCGCCAACCGGTTCATGATCGCCATCAACGCCGAGCTGGGGTTCAAGGTGCTGGACGAGTGGCAGACCTGGGACCTGGACGTCACCGACGCCGTCGCCCTCGCCTGAGCGCAACCGCCCACCGGCGGCCGGTGGCGGGCGGTGGGCACTGGCGGGCAACGGCCCCGGGCCTCAGCCCGCCCGGCGGAGGAGTTCGGTGATCTTATCCCCGGCGCGGGTCACCACCGCGGCGTGCAGGCGCCCGGGGGAGCGGGTGAGCCGCTCGATGGGGCCCGATACCGACACCGCGGCGATCACCCGGCCGCCCGGGCCGCGCACCGGTGCGGACACCGACGCGACGCCGGCCTCGCGCTCGGCCACGCTGGCCGCCCAGCCCCGCCTCCGCACCTGGGTGAGCGTGGTCGCGGTGAACTTGGCCGCCTGCAGGCCCTGGCGGGCCCGCTCGGGCTCGTCCCAGGCCAGCAGCACCTGCGCCGCCGACCCGGCACTCATCGGCAGCGCCGAGCCGACCGGGACCGTGTCCCGCAGCCCGGTGGACCGCTCGGCCGCGGCCACGCAGATCCTGGTATCGGCCTGCCTGCGGTAGAGCTGAGCGCTCTCCCCGGTGGCGTCCCTGAGCTGGTTCAGGATCGGCTGAGCCACGGCCAGCAGCCGGTCCTCGCCCGCCGCCGCGGCGAGTTCGGCGATTCTCGGGCCGAGTATGAACCGCCCCCGGCTGTCCCGCCCGACCAGCCGGTGCCGCTCCAAGGCCACGGCGATGCGGTGCGCCGTCGGCCGCGCCAGCCCGGTCCCGGCCACGAGCTGAGCCAGTGAGGCCGGCCCCGACTCGAGCGCGTTCAGCACCGAAACGGTCTTGTCCAGCACTCCGACTCCGCTAGAGTTGTCCATACACCGATATTGGCGTCTCGCTATTCGAGACGCAAGGCGACACGGTGAAAGGGGTCAAAAACAATGATCAGCGGGGCAAGCACGAGCCGGACGCTGGCGGAGAAGATCTGGGACGCCCACGTGGTGCGCCGGGCCGAGGGCGAGCCCGACCTCCTCTACATCGACCTGCACCTCGTCCACGAGGTGACGAGTCCACAGGCGTTCGACGGCCTCCGGCTGGCGCACCGGAAGGTACGGCGGCCCGACCTGACCGTGGCCACCGAGGATCACAACGTGCCGACCACCGGGATCACCGGTCCCGGCGTCCCGCTGGCCGGCCCGGGCAGCCCGGTCACCGACCCGGTCTCGCGCACCCAGGTCGAGACGCTGCGCAAGAACTGCGCCGAGTTCGGCGTGCCGCTGTACCCGATGGGGGACGCGGGGCAGGGGATCGTGCACGTGATCGGCCCCCAGCTCGGGCTGACCCAGCCGGGGCTGACCATCGTCTGCGGCGACTCGCACACGAGTACCCACGGAGCGCTCGGCGCGCTGGCGTTCGGCATCGGCACCAGCGAGGTCGAGCACGTCCTGGCCACCCAGACGCTGCCGCAGCAGCGGCCCAAGGCGATGGCGGTCACCGTGCGCGGCCGCCTGCCCGACGGTGTCAGCGCCAAGGACCTGATCCTGGCCATCGTGGCCAAGATCGGCACCGGCGGCGGCCAGGGCTACGTGATCGAGTACCGCGGTGAAGTCATCGAGGCGCTGTCCATGGAGGGCCGCCTCACGGTGTGCAACATGTCCATCGAGGCGGGCGCCAGGGCGGGCCTGGTCGCCCCGGACGACACCACCTTCGCGTACCTGGAGGGCCGCCCGCACGCGCCGAGCGGGGCCGGGTGGGAGGCCGCGCTCGACCAGTGGCGGTCGCTGCGGACCGACGCCGACGCCGGCTTCGACCACGAGGTTGAACTCGACGCGGGCGCCCTGAGCCCGTACGTGACCTGGGGCACCAATCCCGGCCAGGCGCTGCCGCTGGCCGCCAGCGTGCCCGACCCCGCCTCGCTGGCCGACCCGGCTGAGCGGGCCGCCGCGCAGCGCGCGCTCACCTACATGGACTTGGCGCCGGGCACGCCGCTGCGGGATATCGCGGTGGACACGGTGTTCCTCGGCTCCTGCACGAACGGGCGGATGGAGGACCTGCGGGCCGCGGCCGCCGTGCTGCGCGGCCGCAAGGTCACCGACGGCATCCGGATGCTGGTGGTGCCCGGCTCGATGGCGGTCAAGGCCCAGGCCGAGCAGGAGGGCCTCGACGCCGTGTTCACCGCCGCGGGCGCGCAGTGGCGCGCCGCAGGCTGCTCGATGTGCCTCGGCATGAACCCGGACACGCTGTCCCCGGGCGAGCGGAGCGCGTCCACCTCCAACCGCAACTTCGAAGGCAGGCAGGGCAAGGGAGGTCGCACCCACCTGGTCTCGCCCGAGGTGGCCGCCGCCACCGCCATCACCGGCCGCCTGACCTCACCCGCCGACCTCTAGGAGCCCACGATGGACCCATTCACGAGCCACACCGGCCGCGGTGTGCCGCTGCGGCGCACCAATGTGGACACCGACCAGATCATTCCGGCCTCCTACCTCAAGCGGGTCAGCCGCACCGGCTTCGGCGACGGCTTGTTCGCCGCCTGGCGCGAGGACCCTGGGTTCGTGCTCAACCAGCCGGCCTACGCGGGCGCGACCGTCCTCATCGCCGGCACCGACTTCGGCATCGGCTCCTCGCGCGAGCACGCGGTCTGGGCGCTGGGCGACTACGGCTTCCGCGTCGTGGTGGCCCCGCGCTTCGGCGACATCTTCCGCAACAACGCCACCAAGACGGGGCTGCTGCCGGTCCGGTCGCCCGAGGAAGTCGTGGCCGCGCTGCAGGACGCGGTGGAGGCCGACCCGGCCACGGAGATCACCGTCGACCTGGCCGCCCGCGAACTGCGCTGCCCGGCGGCGGGCCTGAGCGTGCCATTCGAGATCGACGACTACACAAGGTGGCGGCTGATGGAGGGCCTCGACGACATCGGCCTGACCCTCCGGCACGCCACCGAGATCACCGAATTCGAGCGAACCCGCCCGGACTGGCTTCCGGCCACTGCCTGAAATTTTCAGCCTGAACGGTGGCCACCGCGGCGCCGGCGCCTCCTGCCGCGCCGGCCGTCACCACCACCACACCCCCCGCCAGGGAACACCACTCTGGGTAACCACGTGGGCCCAGCCCAGTCATGGCTCCCTGTAACCAGGTGACTAGATCTGCGCCGGGTTTGGTGGTATCTGAACCTTTTGTCGTCACGGACAGGCCCCGACACGCCTGTTTTCTCGCCAATATCGTTGTGCAACGCCGCTAGATCGCTTACTTTCAGGCACGTCACGAGGTCGCGACCCAGGCGTTAAGTCCGCGCGGCCTCCCGTGGGGGAAGTGCAGGAGTTATTCATGAACAAGCGTGACCTGATCGATGCGATCTCGGACCGGGTGGGGAACAAGAAGGCTGCGGGCGAGGCCGTGAACGCCATGCTGGACGCCATCCAGGCGGCCGTGGCCAGCGGTGACAAGGTCGCCATCACTGGCTTCGGTGTCTTCGAGAAGTCCGAGCGCCCGGCGCGCACGGCGCGTAACCCCGCCACCGGGGCGAGCATCAAGGTGCCGGCCTCGTCGGTGCCCAAGTTCCGCGCCGGAGCCGACTTCAAGGCCGCCGTCAACGGCGACAAGAAGGCCCCGGTCAAGAAGAAGTAACACCGGACGACAGTAAACGAGCGGCACTCGCAACAGGGTGTCGCTCGTTTCTGTTGTGAGCCAGATCAGCGGAGCCCGCCGCGCTTGTGCAGGGCGGTCTGGATGATGCGGTCCACTAGCTGGGGGAGCGGCAGCCCGCTGGCCTCCCACATCATCGGGAAGGCCGAGGCCGGGGTCATGCCCGGCATCGTGTTGATCTCGTTGACCAGGATCTGGCCGGCCGGGGTGTAGAAGAAGTCCACCCGGGCCAGCCCTTCGCACGACACCGCGTCGAAGGCCGCGCAGGCGAGCTGCCTGATCTGCTCGATGTGCGCGGCCGGGATCGGCGGCGGTATGGCCACGCCGGTATCGGACTGCAGGTACTTGGACTGGAAGTCGTAGTAGCCCGCATTGCCGCCCACCAGCACCTGCGCGGGCAGGCTCGCGTCCGGCGGGCCGCCGCCCGTGCCTTCGACCCCTTCGAGCACCGCGCACTCGATCTCCATGCCCTCGACCGCCGCCTCGACCAGCACCTTGGGGTCGTGCTGGCGCGCGCCCTCGATGGCCGCCTCCAGCTCCGCGTCGTCGCGGGCCCGCGACGTGCCGATGCTGGAACCCCCGCGGGCCGGCTTCACGAACACCGGCCAGCCGAGCTCGCCGATCTCGTCGAGCACCCGCTTGCGCTCGGTCGCCGCGGCGAGGGTGGCCGGGTCGGCCGCCCGCCAGTCACGGTCCCTGATCACCACGTACGGCCCGACCGGCAGCCCGCGCGCGGCGAAGATCAGCTTCATGTACTCCTTGTCCATGCCGGCCGCGCTGGCCAGCACGCCGGCCCCGGCGTAGCAGGTCCCGGTCATCTCCAGCAGGCCCTGCAGCGTGCCGTCCTCGCCGTACGCGCCGTGCAGCACCGGCAGCACCACGTCCACCTCGCCGAGGCTGTGCGGTACCTCTCCTGCGCCGCTGAACACCAGTCCGCTCTCGCCGCGGTCGAGCCTGGCCGCGATCTCGCTGCCCGGCTCCGCCACCGCCTCCACCGAGGGCAGCTCACCTCCCGTGATGGTCAGCCTGGCCGGGTCGTCTACGGCGAGCACCCAGCGGCCGTCCCGCGCGATGCCTACCGGGATCACTTCATAACGGTCCCGGTCTATGGCACCCAGGATGTTGCCGGCGCTCACACAGGAAACGGCGTGCTCCGTGCTGCGGCCACCGAACACCACGGCCACCCTGATCTTGCGCCTTTCGGTCACGCTTCCTCCGGGTCGAGCGAGTCATTCAGCGAATCGAGGGCCACCCGCGCGTCGTCGATGAGGTCCTCGGCGTCCTCCAGGCCGATCGAGAACCGCACCGCTCCGGCATCGATGCCGGCCGCGGCCAGCGCCGCGTCGTCGAGCTGGCGGTGTGTGGTGGAGGCGGCGTGGCTGACCTTGGTGTGCGTCCCGCCGAGCGACGCGGCCACCTGGGCGATCCGCAGCCGGTCGGCGAACGCCATGCCGGCCTCCCGGCCACCGCGCGGCGTGATCGTCACGATAGCGCCGTACCTGGTGCCCTCGGGCCCCGCGTCGAACAGCCGCTTGGCCACGTCGTGCCCGGGATGGCCGTCCAGGCCCGGGTAGTTCACCCGGGCCACCGCGGGGTGCCTGGCCAGCGTGGCGGCGAAGACCGAGGCGGTGTCGCACTGCCTGCGCATCCGCACCGGCAGCGTCTCCAGGCCGCGGCGGAGCAGGAAGGCCTCGTCGGGCGCCAGCGAACCGCCGGTGTCGATGCGCACCGCCCGGATCTGGCTGATCAGCTCGGGCCGCCCGGTCACCACCCCGCCGGTCACGTCGGAGTGCCCGCCGATGTACTTGGTCGCCGAGTGCAGCACCAGGTCGGCCCCGTGCTCGAGCGGCCGGCACACGACCGGCGGGGCCAGGGTGGAGTCCACCACGAGCAGCGCGCCCGCCGCGTGCGCCAATTCCGCCAGCGCGGGCAGGTCCGCGACGGTCGTGGCCGGGTTGGCCAGCGTCTCCGCGTACACGATCCGGGTGGCCGGGCGCAGCGCGGCCTTGACCCGGTCCAGATCGGTGATGTCCACGAAATCGGTCTGCACGCCGAACCTGGACGCCACGTTGGTGAGGAACCCATAGCTGCCGCCGTAGAGCGCCGCCGAGGCCACCACGTGCACCCCGGCCCCGGCGAAGGTGAGGAACACCCCGCTGATCGCGGCCATGCCCGAGGCGAAGGCCTGCGCCGCGGCCGGGGCCGGCAGGTTGACGCTCTCCAGCGCGGCCACCGCGGACGCGAACGCGTCCACGGTCGGGTTATCGATCCGGCTGTAGCTGTAACCGGGCTGGACGTCGCCAAGCACCGCCGCGTACTCGGCGGACGACTCGAACACGAACGTCGCGGTGCGGTACACCGGCGTGCCCATCGGCTGCTGCATGGGTACCGGCGCCGGCGGCAGATGCACGGCCCTGGTGTTCTCACCCAGCCGCCGCACGGCCGGGTCCTGCCCCGAAAGTTCTCCCATACCCGTCAGCCCTCGAATTCTGGCTTGGCCGCGCGCGACGTCAGCAGGCCGGCGGCGCGCGTCACCGCCAGCCCGTTGTGCAGCACGGCCGTCACCAGTTCGGTGATGGGCATCTCCACATCGTGCCGCCGGGCCAGTTCGAGCACGGACAGCGACGACTTGACCCCTTCGGCGGTCTGCTTGGTGTCGGCTATCACCTCGGCCAGCGTCGCGCCCCGGCCCAGCTTTTCCCCGAACGTGCGGTTGCGGGACAGCGGCGAAATGCACGTGGCCACCAGGTCGCCCATCCCGGCCAGGCCCGCGAAGCTGTGCTGGTCCGCACCCATCGCCGCGCCGAGCCTGGCCGTCTCGGCCAGGCCGCGGGTGATCAGCGTGGCCTTGGTGTTGTCCCCCAGGCCCATGCCGCTGGCCATGCCCACGGCCAGCGCGATGATGTTCTTCACCGCCCCGCCCAGTTCGCAGCCGGTCACGTCCGGGTTGGTGTACGGGCGGAAGTAGGGCGTGTGACAGGCCCCCTGCAGTTGCTTGGCCGCCGTCTCGTCCGCGCACGCGACCACCGACGCCGCCACCTGGCGCCTGGCGATCTCGTGCGACAGGTTCGGCCCGGAGATGACGGCGATCCGGTCGGCAGCGGCCCCGAGCACGTCGGCGATAACCTCGCTCATCCGGTCGCAGCTACCCAGTTCGATGCCTTTCATGAGGCTGACGAGCAGGGCGCCCGGCGGGATCAGCCCGGCCCAGTCGGCCAGGTTCTGCCGCAGTGACTGGGCCGGCACCGCGAACACCACCAGGTCCACCCCGGCCAGCGCCTCGGCCGGGTCGCAGGACGCGTCTATCGCCGGTGGCAGCGCGATGCCCGGCAGGTAGTCAGGATTCTCGTGCCGGTCGCGGATGGCGTCGCTGACGGCCTGCCTGCGCCCCCACACGGTGACGTCGGTCCCGGCGTCGCAGAGCACCTGGGCGAACGTGGTGCCCCACGAGCCCGCCCCCATGACGGCCGCCTTCACCCCTGCTGAGCCTTCCGTGCGCCGGCCTCCCCCGCCCCGCCTTCTTGAGCCCCGCCTTCTTCGGCCCCGGCCGCGTCACGGGCGGCGGCCCGGTGCGCCGCCGGGTCGTAGGGCTCGGCGGGGGGCTGCTCGCCACGCAGGCCGGCCAGCAGCTTGGTGATGTCGGCCATCACGGCGTCGGTGGCGCCCCGCAGCACGTCCCTGGTCAGCGACTGGTCGGCGAACGCCGACAGGTCGACCGGCGGGCCGGCCACGATCCGCACCCGCTTGCGCGGGAACAGCCTGGGCTTCTTGTCGCCGTAAGGCAAGATGTCCTGGGCCCCCCAGTGCGCGACCGGGACCACCGGGACGCCGGTGGTCAGGGCAAGCCTGGCCACCCCGGTGCGGGCCCTCATCGGCCACAGCCCGGGATCTCTGGACGCGGTGCCCTCGGGGTACACGATCACAGTCGCGCCGCGCCTGAGGCCCTCCTCCGCGTCCCGCAGGACCAGCGCCGCGTCCGCCCGTCCGCGGTAAACCGGAAGCTGCCCGACCTTGCGCAGGAACGACCCGATGTACTTGACCTCAAAGACCCCGGACTTGATGAGGAAAACCGGATAATGCCCAGCCCTGTAGCAGAACATCGCCACCGCAGGCCAGTCCGCGTAGGACAGGTGATTCGGCGCGATGATCATCCCGCCGTCGCGCGGGACGTTCTCCCGGCCGCTGTCCACGCGCTTCATCGCGGCGCCCGTCAGCGGTGGAATGATGGCCTTGGTAAAGAGCCGCCAGCCGGGCGAGTAGCCCCGTTCCGTCCGCTTACTCATGGTCTCGCCAGCTCATCGACTCAACCCTTCCGCTGTTCTTCCGGCCAGTCTTACGGTTCGCCGCGCGCGATGTCGAGGCATGATCGCAGCTATGACCGCTGATTCGCTCGCCTGGTCACTGGTGATCCCCGTCAAGGTACTTGCTCGGGCCAAATCCAGGCTCACTGAGCTCGCCGGCCCGCGCCGGCCTGAGCTCGCCCTGGCCCTGGCCGCCGACACTGTTTCCGCCGCGGCGAGCTGCCCGGAGGTGGCGGCGGTGATCGTGGTCAGCGACGACCCGGCGGCCGCGGCCGAACTGACCGGCCTGGGCGCGCTGGTCATTGCGGACGAGCCGGACGCCGGCCTGAACCCCGCGCTGGTGCACGGCGCGGCCACGGCCGCCGCGCTCCACCCCGGCGCAGGCACCGGGGCCCTGGCCGCTGACCTGCCCGCGCTGCGTCCTGACGAGCTTGGCCGGGCGCTGCGCGCCGCGGCTCGCTGGCCGGAAGCGTTCGTGCCCGATGCGGCCGGATCCGGCACGACCCTGTACACCGCGATGCCAGGCAGCCGGTTCCAGCCCAGATTCGGGCCGGGGTCGAGGATGGCCCACCGCAACGCCGGCGCCGCCGAACTCGACATCAGCGGCATCGCCAGCGTGCGCAGGGACGTGGACACCCCAGGTGACCTGAACTCGGCGTCCCAGCTCGGCCTGGGCCGCCGCACCGCCCCGATCGCCGCGCAGTTGCTGGGCCCAGGCCACGGGTAACACCCGCTGGCCCAGCCCGAAGACCAAGCCAGGCTTTACAGGCGCACCACGGGGCAGGTGAGCGTCCTGGTTATCCCGTCCACCGCCTGGATCTGGGCGACGACGAGCCGACCAAGGTCATCGACGTTTTCGGCCATGGCGCGCACGATGACGTCATACGGGCCGGTCACGTCCTCTGCCTGGGTTACTCCGCTGATCTGACCGATCCGGAGGGCAACCTCGGCGGCCTTACCGACCTCGGTTTGGACGAGGATGTATGCGTGGACCACGACGTCCTCCCGGGTGGGGCTAGATCGCAAAGTCTCGGTATCGAGAATGGACACGTTATCGCACACCTGGTCACCATGCGATCGCTGGAGGCTGCCATTGTCTTTCTGGCCGGAACCACGCCCTACGGCAACCATCGGGGAACTCGGCGAGTTCGGGCTGATCTCGGCCATCGCCGCCAGGATGCCCAGGCCACCGGACGAGATCGTGGGCATCGGCGACGACGCGGCCGTGCTGCCCGTCCCCGGCGGCACCGTGGTCGCGTCCACGGACCTGCTGGTCGAGGGGCGGCATTTCCGTCGGGACTGGTCGGGCCCCGTGGACATCGGAGTGAAGGCCGCGGCACAGAACCTGGCCGACGTGGCCGCGATGGGCGCGCTGGCCACGGCGCTGCTCGTCGGCCTGGCCGCGCCGGCCGGCCTGCCCGTGGCCTGGGTCCTGGATCTCGCATCCGGGCTGGCTGAAGAGGCCGGCCGGGCGGGTGCCCACGTGGTGGGCGGGGACCTGTCCGGCGCGGACGCCATCGTCATCTCGGTGACGGCCCTGGGCGCTCTGGCGGGCCAGCGCCCGGTCACCAGGAGCGGGGCGCGGCCATCGGACGTGGTGGCCGTGGCCGGGCGGCTGGGCGCGTCCGCGGCCGGGCTTGCGCTGCTCGAGGCCGGTTACCCAGCCAGCCTCGCCCCGCCCGGGCTCGCTCCACCCGGCGTCACGTCACCATCCGACGTCACACCGTCATCCGACGTCACACCGTCATCCGGCGTCACACCGCCATCCGACGTCACACCGCCATCCGACGTGGACCTGGATGCGGCCGTGGCCGCGCACCGCAGGCCTCGCCCGCCCTACGCGGCAGGCCGGACGGCGGCCGGACTCGGCGCGACCTCGATGATCGATATCAGCGACGGGCTGCTGGCCGACCTCGGCCATGTGGCGGCCGCGAGCGGCGTGCTCATCGACATCGAGACCTCCCGGCTCGACGTCGGGGCCCCGCTGACCGCGGTCGCGAGGGCCCTGGGTCTCGACCCGGCGGCCGATCCCGCATCGCCCGGCCCGCTTGCCTGGATTCTGACCGGCGGTGAAGACCACGCCCTAGCCGCAACTTTCCCCGCCGGTAACAATATCCCCACTGGCTGGGTGGAAATTGGGCGTGTGCATAAGGGGCACGGTCTGCGCGTCGACGGAATGAATTATCGCGGCAATCCAGGCTGGCGGCATTTCGTCTGACCAGCCTAATCTCACGTTCTGTGATTGTCTTGATACGATTCGATATCTAGCTTTTGGGGCCATTTACTTGATATAAATCGCCCTTGATGCCAGAACGCGAGCGCGAAGGTGCGAGCGGGTCCGGGGGGATTGGGCCGGCCTGCCAGCGTGGCCCGACATCCCCCGCAAGCCCGCCTCGGCCGGCCCGTAAGCGCTCCGGCCTGAGCCGGGTGATGGCCACGCCTACCTTCCTGGTGGGCGCCTGCTTCGTCATTGTGGCCAGCCTGGCCTACGGCACTACCCAGACCCACCTGCTCTACAGCGAACCCTGCCAGTCGGCCAGTTGCTCGCTCCCGGGTGGGCATCAAAGCAACGGCGCCACGCTCAAGACCAGGGACCACTCGGGCGCCGGTGGCAAGACGGAGTCGGCCCGCAGCGGCGCCCGGGCGCACGAGGCCGAGGGGTCAGCGTCCTCAGGCCACGGATCGACCACCACCAAGCCTTCTGGCGGCGTCACCGGCCCGGCGTCACACAAGCCGCCGCAGCCGCCGGTGACGGTCGCCGGCGGCCAGCCCGGGCCGCGCGTGGCCATCCTCTTCAGCACAGTGAAGGCCTGGCACGGCGGCTTTCTGGCCGCGGTCACGATCGCGAACCACGGCAAATCGGCCCTGGCGGGCTGGCAACTGTGGCTGCGCTACCGGACCACCGACATCCAGCACGTGTGGGGCGCCCGCTGGTTCCCCGACTCCGCGCGAGCCCCCAACGTGGGCCTGGTCGCGCCGCCCGCCAGCCAGCGGCAGGTGAAGCCGGGCGCGACCGAGCGGTTCACCTTCAGGGGCACTGGCCGGCCTCGCGCGCCGGCCGGGTGCGCGTTCGACGGCTACCAGTGCACGTTCAAGGTCAGCGCCGGTGGCAACCAGCCGCAGCCCCCGGGCACGAACGCGGGCGGCACGGGCACCAACCACCAAAAGCACACCCACCACGCGACCCATGCCCGCACCAGCAAGGATGCATAGGCGAAAGGGCAACTGGCCAAGTAGCGGCTAGGTACGGCCGCGCCGCCGACGGGCAACGCACCGATACACCGCGGTTACCTCAGGGCAGCATGAACCCACACCAGGTCGGGCGGAAATCTCAGCCAACGGCCAACGTGCGAGAGCTCAGCGCGCAGGGTCAGCGCGTGACCTTGCCGGCCTTGATGCACGAGGTGCACACGCTGAGCCGCTTCGGCGTTCCGCCGATCACGGCCCGCACGGTCTGGATGTTCGGGTTCCAGCGGCGGCGGGTGCGGCGATGCGAGTGCGAGATCCTGTTGCCGAAACCCGGCTCCTTGCCGCATACGTCGCAGACGGAAGCCACGGTTCGCTCCATTGGGTGCGTGGGATGGTTGGCGCCAAGGCGCAGCACGACGCTGGGCCCGGGCAGTCGTCGAAGAATATCCGACACCGCCGCCGGACGCGAACCCGGCGTCGGAAGTGACACCTATCCTGCCTCCTATGGTGAGCATGCAGGACCCGCTGGTGCGGATACTCGGGCCGAAGGCGGCCAAGAAGTTCGACGACGCGTTCGGCTACCAGGCCGTCGGCGACGTGCTGCGTCACTACCCGCGCCGGTACCACCACCGAGGTGAGCTCACCGACCTCGCGGAACTGCGTGAAGGTGAGCATGTCACCGTGCTGGCCAGGGTGGCGCACGTCGAGAAGCACCGGATGCGCCAGCGCAAGGGCGAGATCATCAAGATCACCGTCACCGACGGCGAGTCCAACCTGGTGCTGACCTTCTTCACCTCGACCACCCGGGCCACCCACTACGGCCCGCACATGCGGCTCAAGCCGGGCACGCACGGCCTGTTCTCCGGCCAGGTCTCCACCTACCAGCGGCAGCGCCAGCTCGTCCACCCGGAGTTCGAGCCGGTCGCCGCCGAGAATGCCGAACACACCGGCACCGAGCTGGCCGCCGAGTATGCCGCGGCGATCATCCCCGTGTACCCGGCCACCCAGAAGCTGCAGTCCTGGCGGATCGCCGCGTGCATCAAGACAATCCTGGACGTGCTCGACATCGACGGCGACCCGCTGCCGCCCGGCGTGCGCGAGCGTCACCAGCTCATGGGCTTCGCCGAGGCCATCCACGCGGTCCACCTGCCCCTGGAGGACCAGGACTACAGGCGCGCCAGGCAGCGGCTGAAGTGGGACGAGGCCTTCGTGATCCAGACGGCGCTGGCCCAGCGTCGGCGCGTCGCCGCCGCGCTGCCCGCCATGCCGCGCCCGGCCGAGGCCGGCCTGCTGGCCGCGGACTTCGACGCGAACCTGCCCTTCAAGCTCACCAAGGGCCAGCGCGCCGCGGGTGAGACGATCGCCGCCAACCTCGCCTGCGCCCACCCGATGCACCGGCTGCTGCAAGGCGAGGTCGGCTCGGGCAAGACGGTGATCGCCGTCCGGGCCATGCTTCAGGTGGTGGACGCGGGCGGCCAGGCGGCCCTGCTCGCCCCCACCGAGGTGCTGGCCCAGCAGCACTACCGGTCGATCACCGCCATGCTCGGCCCGCTGAGCCAGGCGGGCACGCTGGGTGCCGCGCCGAACGCCACCAAGGTGGCGCTGCTCACCGGTGCGCTGGGCGCCGCGGCGCGCCGCGAGGCCCTGCTCGACGCGGCCTCGGGTGCGGCCGGGATCGTGGTCGGCACACACGCGCTGCTGCAGGAGCGGGTGCAGTTCGCCGACCTCGGCCTGGTCGTGGTGGACGAGCAGCACAGGTTTGGCGTCGAGCAGCGCGACGTGCTGCGCGAGAAGGCCCAGGACGGCCGCCCCCACCTGCTGGTCATGACCGCCACCCCCATCCCGCGCACGGTGGCCATGACGGTCTTCGGCGACCTCGACGTGTCCACCCTCAGCGAGCTTCCGGCCGGCCGGTCACCCATCGCCAGCCACGTGGTGCCGGCCTCGGACAAGCCGCACTATCTGGAGCGCGCCTGGCAGCGAGTGCGTGAGGAGGTGGAGGGCGGCCGGCAGGCGTACGTGGTCTGCCCCCGCATCGGCGGGGACGAGAAGCCGGGCGACGAGCCGGAGGACGTCCTGGAGTTCCTCGCACTCGACGACGGCCCGCCGGACGGGTCCGCGGGCCGTCCGCCGCTGGCCGTGCTCGACCTGGCGCCCGAGCTGGAACAAGGGCCGCTGAAGGGGCTGCGCGTCCGGGTTCTGCACGGGCGGCTGCGCCCGGAGGACAAGGACCGGCTGATGCGGGACTTCGCCGCCGGGACGGTCGACGTGCTGGTGGCCACCACGGTCATCGAGGTCGGCGTGGACGTGCCGAACGCCACGGTCATGGTCGTCATGGACGCGGAGCGCTTCGGCGTGTCCCAGTTGCACCAGTTGCGCGGCCGCGTCGGCCGGGGCTCGGCCCCAGGCCTGTGCCTGCTGGTAACCGAGGTAGCCGAGGACAGCAAGTCACGCGAGCGGCTGAACGCGGTCGCCGGCACACAGGACGGCTTCGCGCTGTCCCGGCTCGACCTGGAGCAGCGCCGCGAGGGTGACGTGCTCGGCGCGGCCCAGGCCGGCCGCGGCTCCTCGCTGCGCCTGCTGACCCTGCTGCGCGACGAGGAGCTGATCGGCCAGGCCAGAGAGGAGGCGACCGCCCTGGTGGACGCCGACCCCGATCTCACCCGCCATCCGGCCCTGGCCGAGGCGATCAACGAGGTACTCGGCCCCGACCAAGCCGAGTTCCTAGAGAAAACCTGACCCCCCGGTTCCCCCGCCCCCTCCGCCCCTCGCGGTCCCCTCGGCCACCCGGTCCCCTCGGCCACCCGGTCCCCTCGGCCACCCGCCTCACTCGCCTGCACCCCCAGCCCCCGCACCCCCCAGCCCCCGCACCCCACAGATTCGATGCACTCACCCCACCGAACCCCACCCGCCAAATGCACCCCAACACCCTCAGCCGCCCAGCGCACCTCCGACCGCACGCCCGCGTCCGGGCATGATCATTTCGACTTACCCCGTCCTGTGGGGGTACAGAAGGTGCAAACCGGGCACAAATTTGGCTCCAGCACGGGAAAAGTGGGAATCGAAAGCGTCCTAATCGTTTACCCGCGTGGTGTGACCATCAGTAGGGTGCGGATTCGGTGGGGTTGGTGGGGTTGGTGGGGTTGGTGGGGTTGGTGGGGTTGGTGGGGTGCGGCGCGGGGTGCGTGGCCGGGAGCGGGTCGGTGGGGTGTGGTGCGGAGTGGGTGGCGGCCACGGCTGCGCCGGTCGCGGCTAGGTCGGCGCGCACCTCGGGCGGCCAGATCACTTGCACGTCCGCGCCGAACGCCACCAGCGGGCGGGCCGCGAAGACCCCGCGGAACCGCAACTCGATCTCGGCCCAGGCGGGCCCACCAGCGCCGCCGCTGGGCGGTGGCCCGGCCAGGTTCCGCGCGTGGACCCGGCAGAACATGTCCACCATCTCGCGCCGCACCTTGGCGATCACGCGCACCGGGGCGGGCTTGTCCTCCACCTGCCTGCGCAGCCGCTCCCATTCCCCGGCCAGGTCGGCGCCGGGTCTGCGGCGCACCGCGGCGGAGGTCAGCGAGGCCGACTCCACCCTGGCCAGCCGCAGCAGCAGTGGCCTGCCCCTGTGGTCGGCGATGAGGTACCAGATGCCGGCCTTGCAGACCAGGCCGTACGGGTCGAGCGTGTAGGTCCGGGCCGCGGGCTGACCGGTGTGCCGGTAGCGCAGCCGGAGCCTGCGGTCGGCGAACACCGCGCTCTGCAGCACGGTGAGGTGGTGGGGCGCCCTGCTTGCTGGGTCGGAAGGAAGCCCGGCGGCCGGGGGCTGGCGCATCCACCCGGCCGGGTCTACCAGTATGCGCTGGCTGGTGGCGGTCGCCTCGGGCCGGAAGGGCTCGGGCAGGGCCGTCATCACCTTGGCCAGCGCCGACCGCAGCGCGGTCTGCAGGCCGAGATCGGCGTGGGCGCCCCCCTGAGCGGTGAGCACAAACAGAGCCCGTGCCTCGTCCCTGGTCAGCCCCGTCATGTCGGTGCGGTAGCCGGGCAGCAGTTCGATGCCGCCGTGCCTGCCGCGTTCGGTGTAGACCGGCACACCCGCCGCCGACAGCGCCTCCACGTCCCGGTAGATGGTCCGGACCGACACCTCGAGACGCCCGGCCAAATCGGCCGCGGGCACCCGCCCGCGCGACTGGAGCAGCATCAGGATGGACAGCAGCCGGTCGGATCGCACCTCGTCATTCTCGCGTAAAAACCTGACATTAGACGTCATGTTTTCCTGTCACGCTGCAGCCATGAACACGAATTCAGGAGGTTTCACGATGACCGGAGCAGCCGACCCCAGGCCCATCTACGCCCGCGCGCTCGAGCAGACCGAGGCGATCATCGAGCAGGTCAAGCCCGACCAGTTCGGCGAGCCGACCCCGTGCGCCGACTATGACGTGCGGTCGCTGCTCAGCCACATGGTCGGCGGGGTGAACCGGGCCGCCATGTTCGGCGAGGGCGGCGACGGGCTGGCCGTGCCCGCCCGTGCCGACGACGTGCCCGACGACGGCTGGCCCGACGCGTTCCGCCGGGCCAGCGCCCGCGCCAGGGCGGCCTGGGCCGAGGACGCCAAGCTCGACGCCCTGATCACGGTGCCCTGGGGCCAGGTGCCGGGCCGCGGCGCGGTCAGCGGTTACGTCCAGGAGGTGCTCACCCACGGCTGGGACCTGGCCAAGGCCACCGGCCAGCCGGTCGAGCGCGATCCCGAACTGGCCGAGTTCGCGCTGGCCTTCGCCCGCCGCGTGCTGCCGCCCGACGGCCGGGGCGACGACGTGCCCTTCGACCGGGCCGTCGCCGCGCCCCCAGGCAGCGGCCCCTACACTCAGCTCGCCGCCTGGCTCGGCCGCACCCCGTAGCGTCCCGGCCGGGCTTAACCAAGATCGGTTTCCTGAACGGTGGCCACCTGATCCGGTCCGGCCCCAGGGACCTGGCCGTCGGGTTTCTTTCCGGCCCAGAAAACGGAGTCGCGACCGGCGGCCCGGAGGCTACCCTCGGCCCCATGACGCGGGTGATCGCGGGAACAGCGGGCGGCCGACGGCTGTCCGTGCCCACGGGGCGCGATACCAGGCCGACCAGCGACCGCGCCCGTGAAGGTCTGTTCGCCACCGTGCTCGCGCTGCACGGGCCGCTGGACGGGGCGAGCGTGCTCGACCTGTACGCGGGCTCGGGCGCGCTCGGCCTGGAGGCGCTGTCCCGCGGTGCGGCGCGGGCCAGGCTGGTCGAGGCCGACCCGCGTGCGGTCCGGGTGATCCGCGCCAACGTCGCGGCCCTCGGGCTGCCCGGGGCCGAGGTCTTGGCCGGCCGGGTGGAGGCGGTGCTCGCCGGGGGCCCGGACGGGCCGCCGTTCGGCGTGGTGCTGGCCGACCCGCCCTACGCGCAGGCCGGCGAGGCGGTCACCGCGACGCTCACCACGCTGGCCACGGGCGGCTGGCTGGTGCCGGGCGCCCTGCTGGCGATCGAGCGGAGTACCAGGTCAGGGCCGGTGCAATGGCCGGAGGGCTACACAGCGGACAGGTCGCGGCGATACGGCGAGGCGACCTTCTGGTACGGTCTCGCCACAGGTGCACTTCAGGCATGACCGCTGAGTTTTCCAGGGCGTTGGCCTTCCAGAACCGCTGGCCAGCCAGAAGGGTGGGACCGCGTGCATCGGGTCGTCTGTCCCGGTTCATTTGATCCCGTCACTAACGGGCATCTCGACATTATCGGCCGGGCCGCCCGGCTGTACGACGAGGTCATCGTCGCGGTTCTGATCAACATCTCCAAGCAGACGCTGTTCACCACGGACGAGCGGGTGGAGATGCTGCGCGAGGTGACCTCCGGCTACCAGAACGTGACGGTGACCCGGTTTCACGGGCTGATCGTGGACTTCTGCCAGGCGAACGACGTCCCGGTGATCGTGAAGGGCCTGCGGGCCGTCAGCGACTTCGAGTACGAGCAGATGATGTCCCAGATGAACTACCGTCTGGCCGGCGTCGAGACGTTGTTCATGACCACCAACCCGCTGTACGCGTTCCTGCGATCGAGCCTGGTCAAAGAGGTGGCAGGCTACGGCGGGGACGTCAGCGGGCTGGTCCCTGACCTGGTGCTGTCCCGGCTGAACGAGCGGCTGAGCAGCCTGCGGCGGGAGCCGGATTCGACGCGGCCTTGACCGGCTCACGGCTCCCGCAAGATCCAGGAAATCGAGACCTAAGTTGGGCTTCGGCCAAGAGCGCAGGTAGGCTAACGCTTCGGTCCAGCCCACACCGGTATTCGTGATGTCATACGCACCCAGCAAACCAGCCAAACGCCCCGACCCCCGCAGTCCGCTAGTGTTCAACACCAGGACACTCGGCCGCCAGCCGGGTTCCGCTCGGAGCGAGTCCCGGGTCGCCCCGGCTTCGGCGGATTTGCGTGTTGCACTTGCATACGTCCCGGTGGGGTCGGACGTCAAACTTGACGTCCTGCTGGAAGCGATGTCCGACGGTGTCCTGGTCACCGTGGAGGCGACCGCGCCGGTAACGGGGGAATGTGCCCGGTGCCTGGAGCCGGTGACGTCGTCGGTCAGCGTGTCCTTTCGCGAACTCTATGAGTTCGGCGAGGATCCGTCGGTCAGGGAAGATGACAACGGGGACCGGCGGTTCCTTGACAGAGATCTGCTGGATCTGGAGCCTGCGTTGCGTGATGCCATGGTGCTCGCGCTGCCGCTGGCCCCGCTGTGCAGCGGTGACTGCGAGGGGCTGTGCCCTGAGTGCGGAGTCCGTTTGACCGAGGCCGGACCGTCGCATGACCATGGCGACGGGACCGATCCGAGGTGGGCGCGGTTGCGCCAGCTGAATATGGGAGATCAACAAGACGGCGAACGCGCCGCGGAAACACAGGAGGGCTGAAGTGGCTGTACCGAAGCGGAGGATGTCCCGGAGCAACACGAGGTCCCGCCGCTCGCAGTGGCGGACCACGGCTCCGACGCTGGTGAGCTGTCCGCAGTGCCGCGAGCCTAAGCTGCCGCACGTGGCCTGCCCGACCTGCGGCACCTACAAACGACGTCAGGTGATCACTCCGTCCTGACCTCGCCACCAGGCGTCAGCCGGGGGAAGGAGAGCCGTGGGTGCAGGCACCGCACCGCCGGGTGAAGGCGGAGCCGAGCGCGAACGGGAGAAGTTGCTGCATGCCCTGGGTGTGCCGCTTCGTCCTGAGCTGCTCGAACGTGCCCTGACCCACCGCTCGTACGCCTACGAGAACGGTGGCCTGCCCACCAACGAGCGGCTGGAGTTCCTCGGCGATTCGGTGCTCGGTCTCATCGTCACGGACGCGCTGTTCACCGAGCACCCCGACCTGCCCGAGGGGCAGCTCGCCAAGCTGCGGGCCGCCGTGGTCCAGATGCGGGCGCTGGCCGGCGTGGCCAGGGGCCTTGACCTGGGCACGTACATCAGGCTGGGCCGGGGCGAAGAGGGCACCGGCGGCCGGGACAAGCCGTCCATCCTGGCCGACACCCTGGAGGCCCTGATCGGGGCCGTCTACACCGACTGCGGCCTGGACGCGGCGGGTGGCCTCGTGCACCGGCTGTTCGACCCGGTGATCGCGAACTCGTCCAGGCTCGGCGCCGGCCTGGACTGGAAGACCTCGCTGCAGGAGCTCACCGCCGCCGAGTCGTTCGGGGTGCCCGAGTACCGCGTCGAGGAAAGCGGCCCCGACCACCAGAAGACGTTCCGCGCCACCGTGCGGGTGGCCGGGCGCACCTACGGCAGCGGTGAGGGCAAGTCCAAGAAAGAGGCCGAGCAGCAGGCGGCCGAGGCGGCCTACACCGCGATCATCAAGGAATCCCACCCCGACGACGACGCCAACAGCAACGGCAGCGCGCCGGCCAAGGACTTAGCGGGCGTCAGGGACTTATGCCCGAGCTTCCCGAGGTCGAGACCGTTCGGCGCGGCCTCGAGCACCACGTGGCCGGCCGCACCGTGGCCGCGGCGACGGTGCTGCATCCCAGGGCGGTGCGCCGCCACCTGGCCGGCGCCGCCGACTTCGAGGCGGCGCTGCGGGGCCGCCTGATCGGCCCGGCCCGCCGTCGCGGCAAATACCTGTGGATACCGGTAGGAGAGGACGCGCTGCTCGCCCACCTGGGCATGAGCGGCCAGTTCCTGGTCGGCGATCCGGACCGGCCGTTCGGTCCGCACGTGCGGACCCGGTTCACCTTCACCGACGGCGGCCCCGATCTGCGTTTCACCGACCAGCGCACGTTCGGCCACGTCTCACTGGTGCTGGGCGGTGCCGAACTGCCCGCGCCGATCGCGCACATCGCGCCGGATCCGCTGGAGGACGCCTTCGACGAGGCGGTGCTGACGGCCAGGCTGCGCCAGCGCCACACCGGCGTCAAACGGGCCTTGCTCGACCAGTCGCTGATCAGCGGCGTCGGCAACATCTACGCCGACGAGGCGCTGTGGCGGGCCAGGCTGCACTGGGCCAGGCCCACCGAAACGCTGACCAAGCCGGCCGTCGGACGGCTGCTCGACGCGGTCACGGAAGTGCTGACCGAGGCGCTGGACGCGGGCGGCACGTCTTTCGACGCCCTGTACATCAACGTCGACGGCGAAAGCGGCTACTTCGACCGGTCGCTGGCCGTCTACGGGCGCGAGGACGAGCCCTGCCCGCGCTGCGGCACCCCCGTGCGCCGCGACCCGTTCATGAACAGGTCCTCCTACAGTTGCCCGCGCTGCCAGCCCCGCCCCCGCCACGGGCGCTGGTGACGTGCCGGACGGCCGGGGCGAGGTCAGGCTCACCGCCTGGGTGGACGGGTACGTGCAGGGCGTCGGGTTCCGCTGGTGGACCAGGTCCCAGGCCCGCAGGCTCGGTCTGCGCGGCGCGGTCGCCAACCTCCCCGACGGGCGGGTCCAGGTCGTCGCCGAGGGGCACCGGGCGGTCTGCGCCGACCTGCTTGACCTGCTCGGCGGCCCCGACACCCCGGGCCGGGTGACCGGAGTCGATCATCAGTGGGGTCAGGCGCTGGGGGAATTCGCCGGATTTACCGCACTATAAAGACTTGAGTGGGCGGTCGCATTGGTGTAATGAGCTGATCAACTTGACCTGATCCCCCCTGGGTGCGACCATAGTTCTGTTACCCGCGCGCACCTATGCCCATCGACTGCGTGCGCGCCCACTCTGGTCACTCAGTGTGGAGGACCTTTTACAATGGCGAAGGCTCTACTCGGCCACGTCGGCGGGCCAGATCTCCGCATGGTCAACGAGATGCGTCGTCTCCAGCAGCGTGTTCGCGACCTCGAAGCCGAGCTTCTTCGGCTTCAGGACGAGAAGGATGCGCTTGCCGCGGAGGTCGGCCATGACCTGCTGGTTCGGCCCCGCGAGCCGGTGCTCGCCTGACGAGCACCCCTCTGGCTTGGCGTAAGCGAGTATAGGGACGTCGAATTCGGCGTCCCTATACCTTTGCTTGCCATCTGCTTTCTCCCGCGGTGCTTGCTGGGGTGAAAATCCACCTATCGTCACGATCGACGCTGTCCTTGATCGACGCCACCCCTGGCGGCCCGAAGGGTGGCATCCTGCGCGAATCCACGGAACTGACGGCAGCGCGCGGTAAGGTGCGGACAAGTAGCAGCGCTTCCTGGCCGGAACGCTAACCCGACGGTGCTTTCCTGGCCGGAACCCAGCCCGACGGCAACGGAGGAGATCCCGGGGGTGCACCTAAAAACGCTCACCCTGCGCGGGTTCAAGTCCTTCGCCTCCTCCAGCACGCTGCGCTTCGAACCGGGGATTACCTGCGTGGTCGGGCCGAACGGATCCGGCAAATCCAACATCGTGGACGCATTGTCCTGGGTGATGGGGGAGCAGGGCATCAAGTCGCTGCGCGGCGGCAAGATGGAGGACGTGGTCTTCGCCGGGACCACGTCGCGCCCGCCGCTCGGCCGGGCCGAGGTCTCGCTCACCATTGACAACAGCGACGGCGCGCTGCCGATCGATTACGCCGAGGTCACGATCAGCCGGCTGCTGTTCCGGTCCGGCCAGAGCGAGTACTCGATCAACGGCGACCACTGCCGCCTGCTCGACGTCCAGGAGTTGCTGTCCGACTCCGGCCTCGGCCGCGAGATGCACGTCATCGTCGGCCAGGGCCAGCTCGACGAGATCCTGCACGCCGGCCCCGAGGCGAGGCGCGCGCTGATCGAAGAGGCGGCCGGCGTACTCAAGCACCGCAAGCGCAAGGAAAAGGCCCTGCGCAAGCTCGACGCCATGCAGGCCAACCTGACCAGGCTGGTCGACCTCACCGCGGAGCTTGGCCGCAGGCTCAAGCCGCTCGGCCGCCAGGCGGAGATCGCCAGGAAGGCGGCGGTCATCCAGGCCGACCTGCGCGACGCCAGGCTGCGGCTGCTCGCCGACGACTACGTCACGCTGGCCGCCGAGCTCGAGGCCGAGCGGGCGGGCGAGGCCCTGGTCACCGCCCGCCGCGCCGCGCTGGAGACCGAGCTGACCACGGCGCGGGCCAGCGAGGCCGAGCTCGAGACCGAGGCGCGCGAGCACGCACCCAGGCTGGCCGCGGCCCAGGAGACCTGGTTCGCCCTGTCCGCGCTCGGTGAGCGGCTGCGCGGCGTGGGCAGCCTCGCCGCCGAGCGGCACCGCCACCTGGCCGCCGAACCCGAGCCGGCTGGTGTTGGCCGCGACCCGGACGCGATGGAGGCCGAGGCCGCCACCCTGCGCGAGGAGGAGGCCGCGCTCACCGAGCGGCTCGCCCTGGCCAGGGAGAGCCTGGCCACGGCCGCGGACGCGCGCCAGGCCGCCGAGAACGCGCTGACCGAGGTGGACCGCCAGATCGCCCGCGAGGCCCGTGAGGCCGCGGCCACGGCCGAACGCCTGGCCAAGCTGCGCGCCCAGGTGGGCGCCGCCCGCAGCCGCGTCGGCGCGGCCGAGGAAGAGATTTCCCGGCTGGCCGCCGCGCACGAGCAGGCGGCCGAGCGGGCCGAGCAGGCCGAGCAGGAACACGCCGCCGTCGGCGAGCTCAACGCCGGCCGCGAGGACGACAGGGCCGAGCTGGTCACCGCCCGCGAGCAGGCCACCAGGGCCGTCAGCCAGGCCGCCGAGCAGATGAAGGCGCTGCGCCAGGCCGAGCACGAGGCCAGCGCCCAGCGGGCCGCGCTGCGGGCCCGCAAGGAGACTCTCGAAGAGGCGTTCAGCCGTGGCGGCGACGTGTCCGAACTGCTGCTCGGCGAGCCGGGCCGGTTCGGCGGCGTGATCGGGTCGTTCGCCTCGATGCTGACCGTGGACGAGGGCTGGCAGCAGGCCATCGCGGCCGCCCTGGGCGCCGCCGCTGACGCGGTCGCCGTGGCCGGCCTGGACGAGGCCGTGGCCATTCTGAGTACCCTGCGCGCCGAGAAGACCGGCAGCGCCGGCCTGGTCATCGCCAGCCAGAACGGCCACCCAGACCCCGACCCGGTCGCTCTGCCCACAGGCGCCAGGCCCGCCCTCGACGTGGTGCACGCCCCCGCCGACGCGGCCGGCGTGCTGCGCAGGCTCCTGCACGGCGTGGTCGTCGCCGAGGACCTCAAGGAAGCCGCCGATCTGGTCCGCGCCAGCGCCACGCTGCGCGTGGTCACCAGGGAGGGCGACCTGCTCGGCGCGCACTGGGCCCAGGGCGGCTCGGCCAAGGCCCCGAGCCTGCTGGAGGTCCGCGCCGCCGCCGACGCGGCCGCCGCCGCCCTGGCCACGGCCGAGCGCCGCTGCGAGCAGGCCGAACGCGAGCTAGCCGACGCGGCCGCCGAAGAGGACCGAGCCCGCCAGGGGCTGGCCCAGGCGCAGAGCGCGCTGCAGGAGGCCGACCGGGCCACCGCCAGCGTCTCCGGGAAGATCGGCATGCTGGCCGGCGCGGCCCGCGGCGCCAGCGGAGAGGCCGACCGGCTGCAGAAGGCCGTGGCCACCGCGCAGCGCGCCAGGGAGATCGACCTGGCCCAGTTCGAGGACCTGGAGCGCAGGCTGGCCAAGGCCGAGGCCGAGGAAACCGACGAGGCCCAGGACCAGGAAAAGCCCGATACCGCGGCGAGGAACCTGCTGGCCCAGCGCTGTGACGTGGCCCGCACCGCCGAGATGGAAGCAAGGCTGGAGGTCCGCACCGCCGAGGAACGCAGCCAGGCCATCGCCGGCCGCGGCGACACGCTCGCCCGCGCTGCCGCATCCGAGCGCCAGGCCCGGGCGCGCGCCGCCGCCCGGCGGGAACAGCGCAGGCGGCACGCGGCCATCGCGCAGGCCGTGGCCCGCGGCGCCCAGACCGCGGTGGCCAGGATCGAGCACTCCATCGAGCTGGCCCAGGCCGAGCGGATGGCCGCCGAGCAGGCCACCGCGGGCCGCGCCGAGCAGCTCACCGCGCTGCGAGCCAAGGCCAAGGTCGTGGCCACCGAACTGGACGCGCTGGTGGACAAGGCCCACAGCGCCGAGATCGTCTCGGCCGAGCACCGGATGCGCCTGGAGCAGATCAGCGGCCGCGCGTCCGAAGAATTTGGCATCGACCCCACCGCGCTGGTCGCCGAGTACGGCCCCGACATCCTGCTGCCCGCCGCCGAGAGCGACGAGGGCGAGATCCCCCTGGAGCCGCCGCGCTACGACCGGGCCGAGCAGGAGAAGCGCGCCCACACCGCCGAGCGCCAGCTCGCCCAGCTCGGCAAGGTGAACCCGCTGGCCCTGGAGGAGTTCGCCGCCCTGCAGGAGCGCCACGCGTTCCTCGGCACCCAGCTCGAAGACCTCAAGAAGACCCGCCGCGACCTGCTCACCGTGGTCAAAGAGGTGGATGACCGGGTGCAGCAGGTGTTCGCCTCGGCCTACGAGGACATCGCGCGCGAGTTCGAGGGCATCTTCGGACGGCTGTTCCCCGGTGGCGACGGCAGGCTGATGCTGACCGAGCCCGACGACATGCTGGTCACCGGGATCGAGGTGGAAGCCAGGCCGCCGGGCAAGAAGGTCAAGCGGCTGTCGCTGCTGTCCGGCGGCGAGCGCTCGCTGACCGCGATCGCCTTCCTGCTGGCCATCTTCATGGCCAGGCCGTCGCCGTTCTACGTGCTGGACGAGGTCGAGGCCGCGCTCGACGACACCAACCTGCAGCGGCTGCTCGGCATCCTGGAGGAACTGCGGGAGACCTCGCAGCTCATCGTCATCACCCACCAGAAGCGGACGATGGAGGTCGCCGACTCGCTGTACGGCATCAGCATGCGCGGCGACGGCGTCTCCACCGTGGTCAGCCAGCGCCTGCGCGAACGCGAGCGCGTGTAACGAGGTACCCCTGACGGTCTGCCACACTGGGGGGCGTCATGGCTTATGTAATCCTGATCATCGTCATCGCCGTCCTGGCCGTCGCCGCGGGCAGCTACCTGCTGCTGGTCCGCCCCCGCCGCCACGTCGGCGCCCCCCCCGCGCCATCCGAGGTCAAGCCGGCCGCGGGGACTCAGGGCGCGCAAGGCAGTGGCACCGCCGTACTTGACCGCCCCGAAGCCGCGCCCGCGCCCAGTGCCCCGCAGATCGAGAAGCCGCCGCCGTCGGCCGGCCGCCTGGCCGCGCTGCGCGGCCGCCTGGCCCGGTCCCAGTCCGGTCTCGGGTCGGTCCTGCTGAGCCTGCTGTCCCGCTCCACCCTGGACGACGAGACCTGGGAGGAGATCGAGGACGCCCTGATCACCGCGGACGTGGGCGTGACCCCGGCCCGCCAGATCACCGACGAGCTCAGGACCAAGATGAAGGTGGCGGGCAGCCGCGACGTCGGCGAGGCCAAGGCCCTGCTCCGCGCCGAGTTGCTCGCCCAGGTCAACCCCGACCTGGACCGCACCGTGCACAGCGCGCCGCACGCCGGTCACCCGGCCGTGCTGCTGATCGCCGGGGTGAACGGCACCGGCAAGACCACCACCTGCGGCAAGCTGGCCCGCGCCCTGGTCGGCGACGGCCGCACCGTGCTGCTGGGCGCGGCCGACACGTTCCGCGCCGCCGCCGCCGACCAGCTCCAGACCTGGGGCGACCGGGTGGGCGCCAGGACGGTCAGGTCCGAGCGCGAGGGCGCCGACCCGGCCAGCGTCGCCTTCCAGGCCGTGCAGGAGGGCATCGACGAGCACGTGGACACGGTCATCGTGGACACCGCGGGCCGGCTGCACACCAAGACCGGCCTGATGGACGAGCTGGGCAAGGTCAAGCGGGTGATCGAGAAGAACACCACGGTGGACGAGGTGCTGCTCGTGCTCGACGCCACCACCGGGCAGAACGGCCTGCGCCAGGCCCGGGTGTTCGCCGAGGTCATCGACATCACCGGCATCGTGCTGACCAAGCTGGACGGCACCGCCAAGGGCGGCATCGTGATCGCCGTCCAGCGCGAGCTCGGCGTCCCGGTCAAGCTGGTCGGCCTCGGCGAGGGCCCCGACGACCTGGCCCCCTTCGAGCCAGCCACGTTCATAGACGCGATCATCGGCTAACTCTGCTCACCTGGCCGGAAACATCCCGTTAACACCGCGTCCCCGGCTTTCACATCGACGAAACACGCGCCGCGACCACGCGAAACCCTCAGGGAGCAAGGTCGACCACACCGGGTAACCCCAGGAGGTGGTCGCGTGAAGCTCATCACGGGCGTGATCAAGCCGTTCAAGCTCGATGACGTGAAGGCCGCGCTGGAGGCGTTCGGCGTGCATGGACTGACGGTGACCGAAGCCACCGGCTACGGCAGGCAGCGTGGTCACACCGAGGTCTACCGCGGCGCCGAATACCAGGTGGACCTGGTCCCCAAGGTCAGGGTCGAGGTGCTCTGCGACGACGAGGACGCCGACGACCTGATCGGCGTGATGGTCAAGGCGGCGCAGACCGGCCGGATCGGCGACGGCAAGGTCTGGTGCGTCCCGGTGGACACGGTCGTGCGCGTCCGCACCGGCGAGCGCGGCCCCGACGCGCTCTGAGCCTCGGTGACTGCCGTAGAGCGGGATTCCGGCCAGCCCAGCCCGTACGGCCGGAGGGGTCATCTTTCCGGCCAAGAAAGCAGAGTCACTTCGTTCGCCGCCGACCGGGCCCGCCGCACCGCCGACACCGACCGCTGGCTGGCTGGCCTGCTGGGCGCCGAGCCCGGCGTCGCCCTCGTGGCCACCGGCGGCTACGGCCGCCGCGAACTGCTGCCCGGCAGCGACCTGGACGTGCTGCTGCTGCACGATGACATCCCCAACGTCGGCGCCGTGGCCGACCGCATCTGGTACCCGATCTGGGACTCCGGCGTCCATCTCGACCACGCGGTGCGCACCGTGCCCGAGGCCAGGCAGGCCGCCGCCACCGACCTCAAGGTGGCGCTCGGCCTGCTCCACGCCCGCCACATCGCCGGTGACACGATGCTGTCCCGCCGCCTCCGCGAGGCTGTCCTGCAAGATTGGCGGGCGAGCGCGGCCACCCGGCTGGCTGATCTGAGGGATTTCTGTAAAGAACGGTGGCCAGCCGAAGGTGAGCTCGCCTTCCTCACCGAGCCCGACCTGAAGAAATCCAGGGGCGGCCTGCGGGACACACACGCCATCCACGCCGCGGCCGCCGCCTGGGTGGCGCCGGCGCCCGGGCCGCGGGTGCGCGCCGCCTACGAGGTGCTGCTCGACGTCAGGCACGCCCTGCACGAGGTCACCGGCCGCCGCTCGGACCGCCTGGTGTTCCAGGAACAGGACGAGGTGGCCAAGGTGGCCGGCCTGCTGGACGCCGACGCGCTGCTGCGGGTGCTGGCCGGCGCGGCCAGGACCGTGTCCTACGCGGTAGACCACACGTTCCGGCAGGTCGAGCGCAGCCTGACCAGTCGTCGGCGGACCGAACGCAGGCCGCTGGCCGACGGGGTGGTCGAACAGGACGGCGAGGTGGTGCTGGCCAGGTCCGCCGACCCGGCGGCCGACCCGGTGCTGCTGCTGCGGGCCGCGGCCGCCGCGGCCCAGGCCGCACTGCCGCTGGCGCCGCGCACCCTGGACCGGCTGGCCACCTGCCCGCCGCTGCCGGTGCCCTGGCCGCCCGAGGCGCGGCACGCGCTGATCACCCTGCTCGGCGCCGGGCAGGCCGCCGTGGCGGTCTGGGAAGCTCTGGACCAGGAGGGACTGGTCACTTTCCTGCTGCCGGACTGGGAGCGGGTGCGCAACCGGCCGCAGCGCAATCCGCTGCACAGGTACACGGTGGATCGCCATCTGGTGGAGACCGCGGCCAGGGCCGCCGCGCTCACCCGCGAGGTGTCCCGCCCCGACCTGCTGCTGCTCGCGGCGTTCGGCCACGACCTGGGGAAGGGATGGCCGGGGGACCACAGCGTGTCAGGTGCGGTGGTGGTCAGGGACCTGGCCTGGCATATCGGCTACGGCGCAGACGATGCGGCGCTTCTTGGCGGAGCCGTTCATTATCATCTGCTTTTGCCTCAGGTGGCCACGCGCAGGGATCTCGACGATCCGGACACCGTGCGGCGGGTGGCCGAGGCCGTCGGCAGCCGGGCGATGCTGGAATTGCTGCACGCGCTGGCCATCGCGGACGGGCAGGCGACCGGGCCGGCCGCCTGGACCGAATGGAAGGCGGGCCTGGTCGCGGAGCTGGTCCGGCGGGTGTCGGCGGAACTCGCGGGCGTGCCGCCCCCGGCCGCGCGGCTGCGGGCCGAGCAGCTCGCGCTCGTCACCGGCGGCGGGCTGGCCACGCTGGTCGATGACGGCGAGGTCACCGTGGTCGCGCCGGACCGGCCGGGGCTGCTGTGGCAGGCGGCGGGCGTGCTCGCCTCGCACCGGCTGGTGGTCAGGTCGGCCAACGTGGCCGTGCACGAGGGCACGGCGCTCACCGTGCTGCGGGTCGCGCCCGAGTTCGGCGAGCCACCGGACGCCGCGCTGGTGGCCGCCGACCTGCGCCGCATGCTGGCCGGGCAGCTGGACGTCGCCGACCGGCTGCGCCGCAGGTCACGGGCGCAGGCGCCGCGTCCGCCCGGGGTGCCGCCGCCGCGGGTCACGCTGGTCGACGACGCCTCCCGCACCGCCACCGTGGTCGAGATCAGGGCGCACGACGAGCCGGGGCTGCTGTGGCGGATGGGGCGCGCGCTCGGCGAGTGCGGCCTGGACGTGCGGGCGGCCAGGGTGGAGACGCTGGGCGCCGAGGTGGTGGACGTGTTCTACGTCGTGGACGGGGCCGGCCAGCCGGTCAGGGACCTGCACCTGCGCGGCCAGATCGCCGCGCGCGTGCTCGAAGCCCTTACCGCCCAAAGTTTGGAGATAGCCTAGGCAGGGTGTTCGACACTCTCTCTGACCGGCTGACCCAGGTCTTCTCCTCGCTGCGGAGCCGGGGCCGGCTGTCCGACGCCGACATCGACGCCACCTGCCGCGAGATTCGCATTGCCCTGCTCGAGGCCGACGTGGCCCTGCCCGTGGTCAGGGAGTTCACCGCCCAGGTGCGCGAGCGCGCCAAGGGCGAAGAGGTCTCCGGCTCGCTGAACCCGGCGCAGCAGGTCATCAAGATCGTGCACGACGAACTGGTCACGGTCCTGGGCGGCGAGGAGCGCAGGCTCAGCTTCGCCAAGACCCCGCCGACCGTCATCCTGCTCGCGGGCCTGCAGGGTTCGGGTAAGACCACGCTGGCCGCCAAGCTGGCCCTGTGGCTGCGCGAACGCGGCAACACCCCGATGCTGGTCGCCGCCGACCTGCAGCGCCCGAACGCGGTGCAGCAGTTGCAGGTGGTCGGCGAGCAGGCCGGCGTGCCGGTGTTCGCTCCCGAGCCGGGCAACGGCGTCGGTGACCCCGTCGACGTGGCCCGCCGCTCCATCGACGAGGCCAGGCGCCGCCAGCAGAGCGTGGTCATCATCGACACGGCCGGCCGCCTCGGCGTGGACGCCGAAATGATGCAGCAGGCCGTCGCCATCAGGGACGCGACCGACCCGGACGAGATCTTGTTCGTGGTGGACGCCATGATCGGCCAGGACGCGGTGGCCACCGCCCAGGCCTTCCTCGACGGCGTCGGCTACGACGGCGTGGTGCTCACCAAGCTCGACGGCGACGCCCGAGGTGGCGCGGCGCTGTCCATCGTCCAGCTCACCGGCCGCCCGGTGATGTTCGCGTCGGCCGGTGAGAAGCTCGAAGACTTCGACACGTTCCACCCCGACCGGATGGCCTCGCGCATCCTCGACATGGGTGACATGCTCACCCTGATCGAGCAGGCCGAACGGGCCTTCGACGCCGATCAGGCCGCCTCCTTCGCCGACAAGCTGGTCACCGGCGACGGCTTCACCCTCGAGGACTTCGTCGAGCAGCTCGCCATGGTCCGCAAGCTGGGCCCGATCGGCAACCTCCTCGGCATGCTGCCCGGCGCCGGGCAGAACCGCGAACTGCTCAGCCAGGTCTCCGACAAGGACCTGGACCGGGCCGAGGCCATCGTCAACTCCATGACCCCGACCGAACGGCGCACCCCCAAGATCATCAACGGCTCCCGCCGGGCCCGCATCGCGGCTGGCTCCGGCGTCACCGTGTCCGAGGTCAACAGCCTGGTCACCCGCTTCTTCGAGGGCCAGAAGATGATGCGCCAGGTCCTCGGCGGCGGTGGCATCCCCGGCATGCCAGGCATCCCCGGCATGCGTCGCGCCACCAAATCCGCCACCAGGAAAAAGAACAACAAGAAGAAGCCCAAGGGCGGCCGCCCCGGTGGCAACCCCGCGCGCCCGAACTCAGGCGCCTCCGCCCAGCCCGACACCCCGCCGCCCGACCTCGGCAGCATGCCCCCCGGCCTGGCCAACCTCTCCCAAGCCGACCTGCTCAAGGCCATGAACCTCCAGGCGGGCGACCAGGACGCACCCCCGTCCCAGCCCACCAACCTCCCCGCCGCCTTCAAGCGCCACCCCACCCCCAACCCCAAACGCCGCAACAAGCACTAACCCCCCAC
>DATAWQ010000088.1:0-78354 GCA_036267135.1 Streptosporangiaceae bacterium
GATTATGAGTCCGCTGCTCTAACCGGCTGAGCTACCGCCCCCTGATCGGCTGCACATTACAGTACGGCGGTGGCCCCCGCACTCCGTGACGCGGTCACGTTCCCGTGCGCCGGTTGCTGTAGATGCGGTCGGGGTGGACGAGCACGGCGGTCCGGCGTTCGGTGGCCATGGTCTGGTCGTAGCTGTCCCAGTCGTCGTGCTCGCCGCCAGCGGCGGAGAAGATCTCGCGGAGCAGCAGGCGGAGGCGTTCGGGGTCCAGCCAAGGCTGCGGGTCGTCGGGCCCGGCGAGCTGGGCGTGCCCTTCGACGGCGGCCCATTGCCAGCCGCTGCGGACGGTGGCCGTCAACTGCGGCCTGGCCCGCAGGTTGGCGAGCTTGACCGGGCCGTAGGTGACAAAGGCCAGGACGGGCTCGCTGGTCACCGGGTGGCCGAGGATGCCGATGTTGACCAGCGACGATTGGATCGTGCCGTTGCCCCGCAGGGTGGCGATCACAGCCAGTCCGTGTTCGGGGCCGGCCAGGGTGGCGACGTCCTCCAGAGTGGTCACTGGTTCTTCCTCTCGTCGTCCCGGTCTCAACAGACACGAAGGACCGCGCGGCCGGGTTTGTTCCTGCTGGATTGCTCCTGCGGGGCGTGTTCCTCCTGGTACGGGTGAGAAATCGCGGCACACAGGACAAGAGTCCGCAAAAGTCTCATATGGAGCCGGACCACGCGCGCTATCACTAGACTCGTGGGGTACACCGGCCGTGAACAGTCAAGTACGAGTCCAGGGGTCCGTCATCGAGATGATCAGGTGCTAGGCGCCGGCCGTGGGGTGTCTGGCTAGATGATCAGCTACATCATCCGGCGGCTCGGCCAGGCCGTCATCGTGATCCTTGGCGTCACGTTCCTGGTGTTCATCCTCCGCCACCTGCTTCCCGGCAGCATCGCGCGCGCGATCCTGGGCCTGCACGCCGGCCCGCAGGCGATCGCGGACTTCAACAAGGCGAACGGCTTGAACAAGCCGCTGCCGCTGCAGTACGTCGCCTATCTCAACCAGCTCATTCACGGCAACCTCGGGTACTCGTTCAAGCAGAACATGAGCGTCGATTCGATCATCAGGAACGAGCTGCCGAACGACGTGCTCCTGGTCGGCGCGTCCCTGGTGCTGTCCCTGCTCATCGCCATACCGCTTGGTCTGCTGCAGGCGGTGAAGCGCAACTCGATCACGGACTACGCCGCCACCGGGATCTCGTTCATCCTCTACTCGATGCCGTCTTACCTGCTCGGGCTCCTGCTGATCGCCTTCTTCGCGGTCAATCTCAGGCTGCTGCCGGCCTCGGCGCCCAATGCCTCCACGTTGGGCGGGGTGCTGTCCAACCCGAGTGGCCTCGTGCTGCCGATCGCGACGCTGACCCTGGTCACGTGTGCGCTGTTCAGCCGGTACATGCGGTCCTCGGCCATCGACGGGCTAGCCCAGGACTACATCCGCACCGCCAAGGCCAAGGGCGTGGGGACGAGTGGCATCCTGTTCAAGCACCTGCTGCGCAATTCGCTGATACCCGTGATCACCCTGGTGGGAATCTCGCTCCCGGGGATCCTCACTTTCGGGCTGATCATTGAGCAGCTTTTCAACTTCCCGGGGGTCGGGCTGAGCTACTACACCGCCGCGCTGAACGGCGACTACCCGGTGGTGTACGGCATCACCGTGCTGGTCGCCCTGGTGACCGTGCTCGGCAACCTGTTCGCCGACGTGGCCTACGCGGTTCTCGATCCGAGGGTGCGCTATGGCTGAACGAACCCGCGGCGAGAGCGCGCGGGAGGATCAGGCGCTGACCGCTTCCGGGGCTCCCCTCGGTCAGGCCCGGCTGACCAAAGGACCAGCTCACGCCGCCCCTAAGGGGGGCGCGGTACGCATGCAGGCCCGCTGGGTGCACCTGCGCGCGTTCATGGAGAACAAGCTCGCCGTGGCCGGGGTCACCTTTGTCGTGCTGATGGTGCTGTTCTGCTTCGTCGGCCCGCTGTTCTGGCACACCAACCAGGTCACGGTGGCCATGTTCGACCTGAACCGCCGGCCGGGCGGCAAGCACCCGCTGGGCACCGACGACCTGGGTTACGACGTGCTGGGCCGGCTCATGTCCGGAGGACAGGCTTCGCTGGAGGTCGGCATCGCCGTCGCGCTCATAGCCACCGGGCTCGGCGTCATCTACGGCGTCATCTCGGGCTACGTCGGCGGCATCACGGACGCGATCATGATGCGGGTCGTGGATATCGTCCTGGCGGTCCCGGTTGTCTACCTATTCATAGACCTGGCCGCGACGTTCAAGCCGACACTCCTTCTCCTCATCGTCGTGCTGGCCCTGCTGTCGTGGCTCGGCCCCGCCCGGCTGGTGCGAGGTGAGACGCTCACCCTGCGGGTCAGGGAGTACGTGCAGGCGGTCCAGGCGATGGGCGGCCGGAGCGGCCGGATCATCGTCAGGCACCTAGTGCCGAACACGGTTGGCACGATCGTGGTCAACGCGACGTTCCAGGTCGCTGACGCGATCTTGACGCTGGCCGTGCTGAGCTACCTCGGGTTCAGCCTGCCGCCCCCCGCTGCCACCTGGGGCGGCATGCTGGAGAACGGCGTCAACTTCCTCTACGACGGCTACTGGTGGGAGATCTACCCGGCCGGGGCGATGATCGTGCTCACCGTGGTGGCGTTCAACTTCATCGGCGACGGGCTCCGCGACGCCGTGGACGTCCGGCTCCAGCGCCGGTAAGAGACAGCGCTAGTAAAACCCGGGGCCGGCTGGTGACAGGACAGCCCCGGGCGGGTCACACGTAGTCGCGGGGGACCTCGATGTCCCACGTTTTGGTGAAGACCCGGCGGTCCCCCTCGTAGGCGTCGAGGGTGTTGGTCACGTGGAAGACTCCCGCGTCGCCGGACATGGTGCTCATCGTCACCACCTTGGTCTGCCAGTCTCCCCGGCCGACGCTGAAGGTGCGCTCGCACTCGACCATGGCCGAAAGCGGCTCGCCCTCGGTGATCCGCATACTGTCCCGCTCGAACTCGCGGTACTCCAGCCCGTCGTCAAGCAGCCGGTGCCCGGAACTCGTGGTGCCGACGATCTCGGTGGTGCCCGAGGCCACGTCCCGGTGCATCACCCGCCCGGACTCCCCGCCGTCCAGCGTCTCGTGCTCGGGCATGGGGGCGCGTTCGGGTACGGCGAAGTGCGTGGGCGGGACGTGCTCGGCGGGCCCGGCCCAGGCCGGGACGGAGAGCTGCGAGCCCTCGGGGAACACAGTGAGCGTCACCGGCTCGGGTGACGGCCAGGCCCACGGCCAGTAGGTGGGCGAAACGGCCACTCGCAGCCGGTGCCCGGCGGGTACCTGGTAACCGATGGCGTTGAGCGGAACCTCCACGGTGTACCGGTCGCCCGAAATCAGCGGCTCGGGGTACTCGTCGCTCTTGCCGTGGGTGAGGTTCTTCAGCCCGCGGGTGATCAGGGTGGACGCGCCGTCGGGCCACACGTCGCACAGCCGCACGGCCAGCAGGGCCAGCGGCTGGTCGCTGGCCAGTTCGAGCCGGACGGAGGGGAAGCCCAGTATTTCGATGGGCTCAGTGAGCGGCTCGGAGTCGAAGCTCAGCGCCAGCCCGTCCTCGGGCCGCTGATCCCTCGGGAATTCGAGCGGACCACCGTGGCCACCCCACTGCCCCAGATCAGTGGCGGGCGACTCGGTGCCGCGGATCCGCAGTTCGGCCTCGCTGTCGGAATCCGCCAGCGGGGCGGCGTGAAGTGGGCGGAGCAGCCCAGGGCTCATGCGGAATCCGTGCGCCCCGACCTCGGGGGCTGGCCAGCTTTCCGAGGCCAGCCACCGTCCCGGGTTGTCGGTGTACCCGGCAGCCGGCCGGCGGGCCTCCGGCATCCAGGCCCGCAGCATGGGCTCGTCCATGATCCCGTTGTCGGCGTCCTTCAGCCAGTGGTCCCACCAGCGCACGGCCTCCTGCAGGAAGCCGATCGCGGGGCCGGGCGCGCCGTCCTCGGGATAGTCGTGCCCCCAGGGCCCGATCAATCCCTTGCACGGCCCGTCGTAGCCGTCGAGGAAGCGCAGGATCGCGTTCCGGTAGGAGTCGGCCCACCCGCCGACCATGTACACCGGGCAGCGGATCGCGCCGAAATCCTCGCACACCGAGCCCTGGCGCCAGAATTCGTCCCGGCGCTGGTGGCTCAGCCAGGCGTGGATGTACGGCGGGGTCTGCTCCAGCCGCTCCTTCCAGGTGGTCCGCCATTCCTTGCCGACAACCGCCGGGTCCGGTGGCAGGCCGTTATAGGCGAGCATGGTGGACGCCCACGGCAGCGCGGTCCAGGCCAGCACGCAGCCACCCATGTAGTGCACATCGTCGACGTACCGGTCGTCGGTAGACGCGACGCTGATCACCGCGCCCAGTTCGGGCGGGTTGAGCGCGGCGATCTGGAGCCCGTTGAAGCCGCCCCAGGACTTGCCGATGATGCCTACCTTGCCGGTGCACCAGGGCTGGGCCGCGAGCCAGCGGATGACCTCGACCCCGTCCTCCTGCTCCAGCGGCAGGTACTCGTCTTCGAGTATGCCGTCGGAGTCGCCGGTGCCCCGCATGTCCACCCGGACCGAGGCGTAACCGTACCCGGCGAAGTAGTGGTGGATCGGGGCGTCGCGCAGCACCAGGCCGTCGTTCTTCCGGTACGGGACGTACTCGAAGATCGCCGGCACTGGTGCGTGCTCGGCACCCGCTGGCAGCCAGATCCGGGCGGCCAGCCGGCAGCCGTCCGACATTGGGATCCATGCGTGGCGGATGACCCGCACGCGGTGGGGAAACTCACTCCGGACTGGCAATGGCCTTCCCTCCAACGTCGTGGCGGCTGCGGCTGCGGTGTGGGCTGGTTACTTCGTGAAGTACCAGTTCTCTGGGTAGATGTTGTTCAGCGGGTCCTGCGGATAGGCGCCCTTGAGCTTGCTGTTCACCGCCGAGATCTGGGAGTCGAACTCCGGCATCCAGAGCACCGGCAACTGCTGGCCCAGGTAGTTCTCGTATTTGTAGAGCGCCGGGTATCCGCCCGATGGCAGCGCGTCCATGAGCCCATTGGCGGTCGTGTCGTTGTACGCACCGCTGTTGTCGACGGCACCGGTCCTGAACAGCACTGTCCCGTCCGGGTCGTTGTAGCCCGGGTCGAAGTACCAGCCCTGGTTGTAGTAGTTCATCTGCCAGCAGCTCGACTTGCCCGAACAGAGGGTGTCGTCGTCGATGGCGTTGTTGAACGAGGTCCCGGTTTCGTTCACCTTGATACCGGCTTGAGCGAAGGCCGACTGCAGCGCCGCGTCCTCCTCGGTACCCGCCGTCGTACCGGTTGCGTATTCCAGGCTGAAGGTCAGCTTCGCCCCGGCGGCGATCCCCGGACCGCAGTCGGTTGGCCCGGAGCCGGGCCTGCTGCAGGTGCTGGTGCCGTTCGGCACGACGTTCCAGCCGTGGGTCTTCAGCAGCTGCACCGCCTGGGCCGGATTGTACGGGTAAGGATTCTTTGCTTGCTGCGAGGACACGAACTTGCTCTTCGGCACCAGCGGGACCGGGCCGTAGGTTGGGTTGGCGTACCCCTCCAGGAACGAACTGATGTATCCGGCCTGGTTGATCAGGTGCTGCATGGCCTGCCGCACGTAGAGCTGCCTGAATATGGGTCCTGCCTGCGGTGAACCGAAGTTCAGGGTGATGTACGTGATGCCCCAGGAGGGCCAGGCCTGGACCCCGTAGCCATCGCCCTTGACTCGCGATATCTCGGCGGCGTCGTTGTAAGGCACATAGCCGTAGGTGATGCCGCCGGCCGACAGCAGCGAGTCGAACTCGGCCGTGTCGCTGGAGTAGCTGATCACCTTGAGCGCGTGGATGGACCCGGTCGCCGGGCCGGAGAACTTCATGTTCCTGACGTAGTCGGCGTCACCGGTGGAGGGAGCGTAACTGGTGATCTTCCACGGTCCGTCGACGGTCTGCCACAACGGGTTCGAGCCGTAACTGGACAGAACCTTGTTCTGGGCCAGCAGATAGTTAACGACCTTCTTGGCGCCGGCCGGTGAGAGGTCGTAGTCTCCCACCTTTCCCGAGCCCGACTCCTTGTCCCAGGCGTGCTGCGGGATCGGGATGATCTGGCCAAGCTGGTTGTACAGCCACGCGGGCGAGTAGGTCCCCTTGAAAGTCATCGTGAACTCGGTGGGACTGTTGATCTTGAAATTGGTCACGTTGTCGGGGAACTGGCCCGGCACGTAGCCCCACCAGTTATTCAGTGGGTTCACTTTCAGCAGGTTGAGCCAGAACTGCACATCCCGCGTGGTAACCGGCGCGCCGTCCGACCAGTGGAACGGCTTGAGCTGGATGGTGGCTACCGTGTTCTTGCCCGACTTCGTGATCTGCGGCGCCTTCGCGATGCTTTCCGCAGCGTTCAGGCCGACGGAATTGGGTCCGCCGAACCAGTAAAGCGGCCGCCACATGAGGTATTCCGAGTCCTCAATGTTGGCGCCGATGGCATTGGTGTAGTTAAGCAATGGGAAAATGTAATTGAAAGTGCTGCCAGGACTCAGGGCGATCGTCGCCGTTCCGCCATTGACCCTGGTGCCCCCCGAACCGCTCCCCCCCGAACTACTGTTTGACGAGCAGGCAGCCAGCACCCCGCACGTCACGCCGGCCGCGGCCAGCAATGCCAGTTGTTTCCGGAATTGCATGATTTATCAGCTCTGTTCCCATGGCGGAGGGCGCCCGGCCCGGGCCGGCGCCAGACAGAATATGGACTATGTTGCCCTTCGGCGGATAACGAGCGTAACAGACTTTAGATCGCCTACATGCGCAAACCCGACATTGAGCCACATCGATCCAGCCGGTCCCCGGGTTGCCCCGCCAGGCCTCTGACCAGCCGGAACGATCTCAGTGCTAGCTGACACTGAGTGTCAGCTAGCACTGAGCTGCATCGTCATGGCGTGTTCGACGAGCCTGATCAGCGTCTTCTTGGTCGAGATGCGGTCACGCGCGTCGCACCGCACGACCGGGACCCGCGGGCTGATCGACAGCGCCTCCTGCACGTCACCGACGGCGTGCGGGAAGTCGCCGTGGAAGCCGTTGATGGCCACCACGAACGGGAGCCCGGCCGACTCGAAGTAGTCGACCGCCGGGAACGAGTCCGCCAGTCGGCGGGTGTCCACCAGCACCACCGCGCCGATCGCGCCCTGGATGAGGTCGTCCCACATGAACCAGAACCGGTGCTGGCCCGGCGTGCCGAACAGGTACAGGATCAGCCCGGCGTCGAGCGTGACCCGGCCGAAGTCCATCGCGACCGTGGTGGTCGTCTTCTCGGGTGTGTGCGACAGGTCGTCGAGGCTCTCGCTGGCCGAGGTCATGACCGCCTCGGTGGTCAGCGGTGTGATCTCCGACACGGAGCCAACCAAAGTGGTCTTGCCGACACCGAAGCCGCCGGCGACGACAATCTTGACTGACGCCATGGCGGCAGCAGTCGCCTCGCCTCCGGCGGCCCTAGAGCTTGCGAAGTCCACTGAGCACCCTTTCGAGCAGGTTAAGGTCCGGGCGTCCATGCGCGTGATCGGTCTGGTGGATCCGGACCAGCCCGTCCACCGCCATGTCCGCGATCAGCACGCGCGCCACGCCCAGGGGCATTCTGAGCACCGCTGAGATCTCTGCGACCGACCGCCAGTCACGGCAGAACCCGAGAATGACCTGGCATTCCGGGCTCAGCGTGGGGAGATCGCGGGCCTCGTAGTGCGAGGCCGTCACCATCGCTTCGATCTGCAGCTGAGTCCTCGGCTTGGTTCGTCCCCCGGTAACCGCGTAGGGACGGACCAGGGAACGCGAGGAACTGTCCGTCGCCCCGGAGTCACGAGCGTCACGGGGGGCACGAGGCCCATGGGAATCCCGCACGCCCCGGTCGCGTGGCGCGGACATGCCGCCGTCCGCCGGGCCGAGCTGATGCTCTGGCCAGCCCCTCGCGGACACGCGTGAGTACCCCCCGCCAACCGACCCCCAGTCATTTCTGCCTGGGGTAGACACCCGGATCTCCTGTCACAGTGGGCCATCCTCCCGCCAGTCAGACGGCATGGGGTTGCGCACGTTGGGGGTGAGCGCCCGGCCCACCCGCTCCACCAGCAAAGCCATTTCGTAAGCGACCAGACCCATGTCACAATCGGCGGCCGCCAGCGACGCCAGGCTCGACCCGTCGCTGATCGCCATCACGATCAGCAGGCCGCGCTGCATCTCCACCACGGTCTGGGTGACCGGGCCACCCTCGAACACCCGGGAGGCACCCTGGGTCAGGCTGGTCAGGCCCGAGGTGACCGCGGCGAGCTGGTCCACACGATCGGCCGGGAAGCCCTGGGAGAAAGCCATCGGCAGCCCGTCGGACGAGACGACGATGGCGTGCGCGACGGCGGGAACCCGCTCCACGAAGTTCGTGATCAGCCAGTTCAGGTTCTGTGTGGGGCGCACCAGTGGACTCACGAGTGCTCCTCCTTCTCAAGCTGCCCGTACTCTGTCAGGCGGCCGCTCACCGTGCCACACTCCTGCGGTGGAGCATTCCGGCCAGATTGCATCGTTCTCCTAAACATGACCACCGAGGCGGCCGTGGGCAGCGTCGTATCAAGAGGTCTGGTCCTCTCCATTCGGGCCAGTGCCTGCACCGTCGGGCAAGTCGCCTTCGCTGACGGCGGCCCGGCCTTCCCTGACACCGCGCTGGAAGCTGGCGAAGCGATCGCGCGTCGCAGCGGCCGACCTGGCCGGGGCGGGCGCGGGCGCTTGGGGTGCGCCGACCGCGGCCGGAGCCGCTCCTGGCACCAGGTTCGCCTGCGGTTCGCGCTTGGGCAGGCCCGCCGTCGTCACACCGGCCGAGGACGGGGCCGCGGCTACCTCGGCCGCCCGCCATCCCTCGTCCGCCGGCGATGACCAGCCATTCGCAGGCTGTTGTTCCTCCTGCTGGCGCAGGGCCCAGCCGACCGGGTGCCTGCCACGGCGGAACCAGTCCGACTCCACCGCCTCGAAGATGGGCAGCCGGTACTCTTCCCTGGCTCCCTCGGCCGGCGGAATGATCACACTGCCGTTGGCAGCCGGGCCGTTCGTGGCCGCCGGCGGCTCCAGCGAGAACCGGGCCTCCGCACCGAGTCCGGCGGGCGTGCCGCCGGGCCGGCTGGGCGCTTCGGCCGCCGGCGCGCCGAGCACGGGCAGGGCGCCGGTGTCGGCGCTCGCGATCTGCTCGGGCGCGGCCGTCTCCTGCGCGGCTGGCTCGTCGTAGCCTGGCCCGTCGGCGAAGCTGGGCCTGCCACCGTAACTGGGCTCGTTGCCGTAACTGGGCTCGTTGCCGAAGCTGGGCTCGTTGCCGAAGCTGGGCCTGTCGCCGTAGCTCGGCTCGTCGCCGAAGCTGGGCTCGTCGCCGTAGCCGGGGCCGGTCTCGTAGCCAGGCCCGGTCTCGATGGCCGGGCGCAGGCTGGTGAACGCCGCGGTGTCACCGATGTCCGGCGCGTCCATCGTTTCCGGTGAGATCCTGGGCAGCGGCCCGGTGGTGGCTCCCCACCCGGCGCCCGGCCGCGAGCCGGTCATGCCGGGAACCCGCCGCGGGCCAAGTCCCGGGTCGGCCGGATCGTCGCGCTCGTCGAACTTGGGCATCCGCGCAGCGGTTATCTCCGCCTCGACGGCGGAAATCCTGTTGCCGTTCTCCCGGCTGCCCAGCTCGGCCGCCATGTCCGTCATCGCGTCCTGCCCACGGCGCATGCCCGGCACGGCCGCGATCGCGCCCTCGCGCGTCACCGACTCGTCCGGCAGCCAGACGTGCGCGGTCACCCCGCCGGTGTCGGCCGGGCGCAACCGGACCCTGATGCCGTGGCTGGCGGCCAGCCGCGCGACCACGAACAAGCCCATCCGGCGGGACACGGCCACGTCCACCACCGGCGGGTTGTCCAGCCGCATGTTCGCCTGGGCCATCTCCTCGGCGCTCATGCCGACACCCTCGTCGGTGATGTCGAGCAGCACACCGCCGCTGCTCAGCAGGTGACCTGAGGCGGTGACCGGCCGTTCGGCCGAAGAGAAAGATGTCGCGTTCTCGATGAGCTCGGCGAGCAGGTGCACGACGTCGTTGACGGCCTGGCCGCGCACGGCGATGCCCGGCTGGACGTTGAGCGTGACCCGCTCGTACTGCTCGATCTCGGAAACCGCGGCGCGGAGCACGTCCACCAGCGGCACTGGCTGGTTCCAGCGCCGTGATGCGTCGTGCCCGGCGAGCACCAGCAGGTTCTCCGAGTTGCGGCGCATACGGGTGGCCAGGTGGTCCAGCTGGAACAGGCTGGACAGGCGCTCGGCGTCCTGCTCGCCTTGCTCCAGGTTGTCGATGAGGTGAATCTGGCGGTCGACCAGGGTCTGGCTGCGGCGGGACAGGTTCACGAACATGGCGTTGACGTTGCCGCGCAGCGCGGCCTCGTTCGCCGCCAGCCGCAGCGCCTCCCTGTGCACCTGATCGAAGGCGCGGGCCACCTCACCGATCTCATCGGTGGAGTCCACGTCGATCGGCTCGATCCGCAGCGGGATGTCCTTGCCGTCGGTCTCACTCATCAGCCGGACCGTCTCCGGCAGCCGGACGTCGGCGATGTTCAGCGCGCCGGCCCGCAGCCTGCGCAGCGGCTGGGCCATGGAGCGGCCGATGATCGTGGTCAGCAGCAGCGCCAGGGCCAGCACCAGCAGCGCCGCGACGGCCTCGATCACCGCGGTCGTGAGCGCCCTGGTGTGCAGCGAACCGGCCTGCCCGGTGACGGACGACATCAGCTGCTGCTCCACCGTCCGCAGACCGGAGATGATCAGCGAGGCATTGGTGGCGGCGATGGATACGGTCGAGCCGGAGGACGCGCTGGTGCCGCTGCCCAGCAGGGAAGTCGCCTGCTGCACCTGCGCCTGGGCCGATGCGGCCAGCGGCGAGGACAGCGCGTTGTTGTACAGCTGACGCTGGTCGGGAGTCGCGGCCAGGTTGAAAGCCGTCAGGTTGGCCGATTGCTCGGCTTCCTGCTGGGTCAGCGTGGACAGTTCCTCGCCGCTCAGCGGGATGACGCCAATGAGGTCGGAGGTGAGCGCCGTGGTCAGGATGGCCTGCTCCTGCGCGGCCTCTTCCTTCATGCTCGACACCAGGGTGAGCACCCGGACGTTGTCGGCCAGCGACGCGTCGTTGCTGCCGGCCGCCACCTCGTTCTCCAGGGTGAGGAGCTGGGTGATGGTGTTGCCGTAGTCGGTGATCGCCGTCGCGGCTGGGAGCAGAGTGTGCACCGAGGCCTGCCGCAAGGCTGGCAGGTCGGCGATGGCCGCGATCGCGTCCTTGGCCTGCTGCTGCGCCAGGGCCGGGTAGGAGCCGCCGATGGTCTCGGCCAGGCTGCGCACCTTGGTCGCCGCCGCACCGGTCTTGCCGTAGTCGCTGTTCAGCAGCCTCAGCTCGGGCGCGGCGCTGCGTTTCGACGCCTGCGCGCTCACCCGGCCGCCCTTGTCGCCCATAGTGATGAACGTGACCGTGTCGAGACGCTCATCCTGCAGGGACTGGACCAGGCCGGTGACATCGCTGGTCAGGTTGGCCAGCCGCTGCACGCTGCTGTAGGACCGGGCGCTGCTGACCGAGGAGTACACGCCGAAGCCGCCCAGCAGGAGCGCGGCCAGGGTCGGCACACCGATCAGCAGGAGCAGCCGGGAACGGACCCGCCAGTTCTTCAGCGAGTACCGCGACGAAGACTGGGCCTTTTTACCCTTGGCCGACTGGCCCGGCCCAGCGCGGCCCTGCCCGCTTTGGCCCTGCCCGCTTTGGCCCTGCCCGCTCTGGCGCTGCCCGCTCTGGCGCTGCCCGGCCTGGCCCTGACCCCGCTGACCGGGGGTCATCTGGTCCGGCGCGGGTTCGGTGGCCAGCGCCTGACTCAGACCCTGCGACTGCGCGTGCGAATGCGGGTGCGCGCCGACAGGCATACGATCATCCGCGGGGAAGGCACCAGCCAACCCCTGACCTGCGGTCGCCCTCTCCCCGTTGGGAGAAGCCGAGCGATGTCGCGGATTGACTTCGCGGGCCGCGTCACCCTTGTTCCTGCGCCTGGACCGCACCGTGCCTTCACCCTTCACCGTGGCAGCGACGTGTAACCGCCGAGGTGCTGGCCCCGCAGCGGAACCGGCATAGCACACCCCTTCCCAGCCGAACACCAGGTTCGGGGGAGGTATCGGATTAACCAGTGGCCAACTCTAACCTGAAACCGACCGTCGCACACCATGTACCAGCATTACGGTAAAAAGCGCTGTATCCGGGCGACACCACCTCTAGTCTTGTGGCTGATAAGGGTGCTGCGAGCAGCCTCCATGCGCCGCGGATTCGCTTCTGTCCCGATAGGCCCGTTGATCAGACGGCGTCGATCAGACAGAGCGAAGAGCCATCAGACAGAGTTGACCGGGCAGGGTCGATCGGGCACGGTCGGCCGGGCCGGGTCGGGCAGGCAGAGGAGTTCCATGCCATTCGTCCGGACTAGTGCGCGCGCCACGGTGGGCCACATCCCCCGCCGTCCGGGCCGCGCCCTGACGCTGCTGTCCGCGACACTCCTCGTGGCGGCCTGCACCACATCCGGTTCCTCCGGCGGAAGCCAGGACCTCACCGTCGCCGTGGTCCCCGGCGTCGACACCGCTCCACTGGCCATCGCGGTCAAGGACGGCCTGTTCGGCCGGGCGGGCATCACGGTCACGGTCAAGCAGGTCTCCTCGACGGCGCAGGCCTACAAGGACCTGCTCAACGGCAGCGCCAACGTCGCCGCCGGCGACTACGCGGCCTTCTTCTACGGGATCGCCGCGTCCGGCCAGAGGCTGAAGCTGGTCGCGGACGGATACGACGCCGGCTCGGGGACGATGCAGATTCTCACCCTGCCGAATTCCGGTATCACCACCCCGGCGGACCTGGCCGGGAAGACCGTGGGGACGACTTCCAGCCAGGTCGCCCCGTTCTCGAACAACTTCCCCTACAACATCGGCACGCTGGCCGCCGAATCGGTGCTGCAGAGCGACGGGGTGATCCCCGCCAGCGTCTTCTGGCGCGAACTCCCGGTCAGCCAGATGATCGGCGCGCTGAGCAGCCACCAGGTGGATGCCATCCTGGTGACCGAGCCTCAGCTCACACAGGCCGAGATGAAGCTCGGCGCGGTGGAACTGGTGGACGCCTGCAGCGGTGTGACCGCGAACCTGCCGCTGACCGGCTACTTCAGCACCGCGTCGCAGGCCAGCCAGAACTCAAGCTCGCTGACCGCCTTCCAGACCGCCCTGGCCACCGCCGAGGGTGACGCGGCCGACCGCAGCACCGTTGAGTCCACGCTGACCGGCGAGCACATCACCACCGAGGACGCCGCCCTGGTGAACCTGGGCCAGTACCCGACCTTCCTGAACGTCGGCCAGATCCAGCGGATCGCCGACCTCATGTACTCGTCGGGCATGATCACCAGCCCGGTCTCCGTGGCCAACCTGCGGATCAAGTAGCCGCCGAGCAGTCAGTATTAGCCAGTGAGGCCGAGCTGCCTCGCTATGATCATGCGCTGGACCTCTGAGGTTCCCTCGCCGATCTCCAGCACCTTCGCGTCCCGGTAGAAGCGGCCCACGGGGAACTCGTTCATGAAGCCGTAGCCACCGAAGATCTGGGTCGCGTCGCGCGCGTTGTCCATAGCCGCGTTCGACGACGCCAGCTTGGCGATCGCCGCCTGCTTCTTGGCCGGCTGACCGGCCACCAGCCGGGCCGCCGCGTCGTACCAGGCCAGCCGGGCCACGTGCACCCGCGCCTCCATGTCCGCGATCCGGAACTGGATGGACTGGTAGTGGCCCAGGTTGTGGCCGAACGCGGCCCGCTCCCCCACGTACCGCAGGCACTCGTCCACGCAGCCCTGGGCCAGGCCGACCCCCAGCGCCGCGATGGCGACCCTGCCCCCGTCCAGGATCTGCATGAACTGCGCGTAGCCGCGGCCGCGCTGCCCACCGAGCAGGTTCCCCTCCGGCACCCGGCAGGAAGAGAACGAAAGCTCCCTGGTGTCGGACGCGCACCAGCCGACCTTGGAGTACTCCTGGCCGACCGTGAACCCTGGTGTGCCGGCCGGCACGATGATGGCTGATATCTCCTTCGCGCCGTTCTCCCTGGTACCAGTGATCGCCAGCGGGGTCACCACGGACGTGATCGAGGTGCCCGAGTTGGTGATGAACGACTTGCTGCCGTCGATGACCCATTCCCCGGCCTCGAGCCGCGCCACCGTGCGCATCCCGCCGGGGATGTCCGATCCGCCGCCCGGCTCGGTCAGCCCGAACGCGGCCAGACGCTCACCCGAGCACAGATCCGGCAGCCAGGTGGCCTTCTGCTCATCGGTCCCGAAGTCATAGATCGGCATAGCGCCAAGGCAGACCGCGGCCTCCAGCGTAATGGCCACCGAAGAGTCCACCCTGGCCAGTTCCTCAAGGGCTAGGCCGAGGGCCAGGAAGTCACCGCCCATGCCGCCGAATTGCTCAGGAAACGGCAGCCCAAACAGGCCCAGCTTTCCCATCCGCGCGACGATTTCGTACGGGAACTCGCCCCGCTCGTAGTATCCGCCGATGACCGGAGCGACCACATCACGGGCGAACTCCTCGACCGTTCTGCGCAGTTCTGCGTGCTCATCGTCGAGCTCGTAGCTGATCATTGCCTGCCCCTCGCCATGTCGTAACCGCTCATCGTACGCGGGGCTGAGCCAGTCACCCCAAAGTGACCGCGCCCCACTCCAACGCGGCTGGCTTTAGCGCCCCTCCCGGTGGCGTAGGGTGCGGTCAGGAAACCGTCTCGCCCGCTCCCCGCCGACCTTCGGGGTAGCTGACGTTCATAAGCAACGGACCAGCCGTCGTGGAGGACGACATGCCGACCCTGACCTGCCCGGTCTGTGCCGCGGTGGTTCAGCCGACTGACCTCATCTGCTTCACCTGCGGCGCCAATCTGCCCAGGACAGCCGTGCAGGAGGAGGATCAGCTCACGCCACCAACGGTCATGCAGGCGCACCTGAGGCGCGACGGGGCTTACCCCGAGCGCAGGTGCCCGTCCTGCGGCACCGGGGTGACCAACCCGGCCGACCTGGTGTGCTCGCACTGCCGGGAGCCGCTGCCGCAGGGTCAGGGGCAGATTTCCCCGGTGGTGCTGCGCCTGACCTTCCCCACCGGCAACGTCGACGTCCCCGCCGGGACGTCGCTCCTGCTCGGCCGCGATCCACAGGAGTCACTGGTGGCCGCGGCCTTCGCCAGGTTCGAGAACGTCTCGCGGCGGCACGCCACTGTGTCGGTGGACGACGCCGGGCAGGCCAGCGTGCGCGACGAGCACTCCACCAACGGCACGTGGGTCAACAGCGACCGGGTGCTCCCTGGCGTGGACGTCAGGCTGGCTGACGGCGACAATCTCAGGCTGGCCGCCGACGTCACCGCCGAGGTCTCGCTGCCCACCCTCCAGGCCGACCCGGCCACCTTCAGCCGGGACTAGCGTCCGCGGCCCTCGGTGAACCAGGGGTCCGCTGTCTCCTCCGCGCTGAGCCAGGACTCGTCACCGGAGCCATCGGCGAACCAGGGCCGGTAGGTGTCGCCTTTGTTCCCCGGCGAGATCGGCGTTCCGCCCCGGTGGGCCTGGCGTCGGCCCTCCGCGGCCGCGTGCTGGCTGGCCGCCAGCCGCCATAGCGCGTCGTCCTCCCGGCGGCGGCTGTCCTTCTCCGGCCCCCTGGCCTCGGCCCCGCTCGCCGCTCGCGCCGCTCGGCCCGCTATCGTCGCGGCCTCTCCCGTATCCGGTTGTGCCTTACCTTCTGGGCGCGCGTCGCGTGCCCGGCCCCGGCCGGCCCCGTCAGGCCGGGTTTCCCCGGCTTCGCCCTGACCTTCCCCGGCCGGGTCGGGACGGGCCGCTCGCTCCCGCCGGGCGACGCGCTCGCGGTACCACGGTGAGGAGGGGTGGTTGGCGGGCAGGCTGGCCAGCCTGCGCCTCAGCTCGTCCTGCGATCCGTCCGGCGTCTTGCCTAGCGCCCGGTCCTGCGCTCCGGCCTGGCCAGGCTGGTCCGCCGGAGGAGGAGATCCGGGACGGTCGGTCCTCCCTGGCATGGCCATCGCCTCGCAGTGTAGGGCCGCAGCTTCGTACAGTAACGGTTCACACGCATCGTAGGCCGCCTGCGCCCACGATGGAACTCCAAGTCCCGCTCGTGATGCCTCCGGACCGCCGCGACCCAGCCTCACCGTGTCCATTCGACCCCGGCCCCGTTGCTCCTGGTCCAACCGTCCCAGCCCGCCTGTTTCCGGTTCAGCAGTTTCCGTCCTGGGTCAGGCCGCGCACTCCCGGCAGACCAGTTTGCCGTTCCTGTCCTCGGCGAGCTGGCTCCTGTGGTGTACGAGGAAGCAACGCGAACAGGTGAACTCGTCCGCCTGCCGCGGTATTACCCGGAACGAGAGCTCTTCGTTGGAAAGGTCCGCCCCGGGTAGCTCCAGAGACTCCGCCCCGTCGTCGACGTCGACGTCGATCGTGCTCGACGACTTATCCATGCGGCGAGCCTGGAGCTCTTGCAAGCTGTCCTCGGTCAGATCCTCATCCGTCTTCCGAGGGCTGTCGTAGTCGGTGGCCATCTGGGCCCATCCCCCTCCATCTTTAATGCGCTCGTCGTCGCGCGGGTGTAACGCTTGGGAAGCCGCGGTTTGTGCCCGATTCCGGCGGGGAATTCTGTCACGTTCGCGCGCACCGCACACGCAACCTTGGCAATGACGCCGACTTCTTTGCGTTTTCCCAGTTCACAGCCTTATCGACCGCGTGGCGTGTCTACTGGTTGTCAGCCGTCCCGGTCGGGGCGCAGCCCGAGCAACTGGTCATGAAGCTCGCCGAACAAGGGCTGCGGAGCAGCAATGGTCAGGTCGGATCCGGGTGGCCGCCCGGACAGGCCTGCCAGGGTGGCGCCGGCTTCGGTGGCGACCAAGCCGCCGGCGGCGAAGTCCCAGTAGTTCACGCCGCGCTCATAGTACGCGTCCACCCGCCCGGCGGCGACCGAGCACAGATCGACCGCGGCGCTGCCCGCCCGTCTGATGTCGCGGACCAGCGGCAGCAAGGCGGCTACCACCTCGCCCTGCACCTTCCGCCTGGCCGCCAGGTAGCCGAACCCCGTGGCCACCAGGGCCCGGTCCAGGTGGACGCCGGTGTTGCAGCGCAGCCGCACGGGCGGCTGCCCGGCCGCGCGCAGCCACGCGCCCTGGCCCGCTATCGCGGTGAACACCTCACGCCGTTCCGGCGCGTGCACCACGCCGGCCACGATCGTGCCGCCCACCTCGGCCGCGATGCTGACCGCGAAGTCGGGCAGGCCGTACAGGTAGTTGACCGTGCCGTCCAGCGGATCGACGATCCACCGCACGTTGGATTCGCGGCCGGCGCCGGTGGGCTCGCTGAGGCCGCCCTCCTCGCCCAGGATGCGGTCGGCCGGCCGGTCGGCCAGGATCCGGGCGGTGATCATGGCTTCGGCGGCGCGGTCGGCCTCGGTAACCACGTCGGTCGGGCTCGATTTGGTGGCCAGAACTCCGGGACGGCCGGTGGAACGGCGGTCGGCCAGCATCGCGGCCGCCTCGTCCGCCGCCGCCTGCGCCAGCGTGAGCAAGCCACGCGGGTCGGGATCCGTATCCTCGTCCAGTTCCGCCGCCACGTCTCCCCCGTTCACAGATTCTCCCTGTTCACCGATGCGGGTGGTGCGTCATCGCGAGACCGGAACACAGCAACCGGGGGGGCACGTGTCGCAGGCTGGGCCCAGGCGGCCGAGCGCGGCGGGTGACGCCGCGCTCGGGCTGTCACGGGCCGGGCGCTCACGGGCCGGGCCCGCACCGGCCAGGCGCTCGCGTACCAGCTCGGTGATCATGCTGACGAACCTGGGATCGGCGCCGGGGGTGGCGGCGCGCTCCAGCGGAAGACCGAGCCGGGCGGCCGTGTCCTTGGCCTCCAGATCGAGGTCGTGCCGGACCTCCATGTGATCGGACACGAAGCCGGCCGGGACGAGCACGGCCGCGGGAGCGCCGGCGGAGGCCAGCTCTTCCAGGTGGTCGCGGACGTCGGGCCCGAGCCAGGGCTGCGACGGGGGCCCGCTGCGGCTCTGGTAGACCAGCCGCCAGGGGCGCTCGCCCACCTGGGCGGCGACCCGCTCGCTGACCAGCCTGGCCGTCTCGGTGAGCTGCGTGACGTAGCGGCCCGATTCTGGCGTGCGGGCCCGGCCAGCCTCGTGCGGGCCGCCCTCGTGCGGGCCGCTGGCCGCCGCCATCGTCTCCGGAATGCTGTGCGCGGTGAAGACGAGATGGGCTCCGCCCTGGACACCGGCGGGAAGCCGGCCGAGCGCGGCGAGCGTGCTGCCGGCCAGCGGCTCGACGAACCCCGGATGATTGAAGTAGTGCCGGATCTTGTCGATCACCGGCGCGTGCGCGCCCACCTCGGCGCGGGCCCGCTCGATGTCATCGAGGTATTGCCTGCAGCTCGAGTACGAACCGTAGGCGGAGGTCACGAACGCGATGGCGCGCCTGACCCCGTCGGCGGCCATGGCCCGGACGGTGTCGGCCACAAAGGGCTGCCAGTTCCTGTTGCCCCAGTACAGCGGCAGATTCAGCCCCTCGTCGGCGAAGTCTTTCGCTACCGCGGCCAGCAGGTCACGGCACTGCTGGTTGATGGGACTCACGCCGCCGAACGCGTGATAGTGCTCGGCCACCTGGGCCAGCCGTTCTGGCGGGATCCGCCGGCCGCGGGTGACGTTCTCCAGGAACGGGAGCACGTCGTCCGGGCCCTGCGGACCCCCAAACGAGACGAGCAGGAAAGCGTCGTAGGCCGGCATCGCTCAGATCAGCCGTACTCCCGTGCATACTCCTGGGCCAGTGCGAGCACTTCGTTGACGTACCACTGCGCGTGATTGTAGGCGAAGATCGCGGCGGACAAGCCGGCCGGGCCATTGGCGGCGCCGCTAGCACACAGGTACTCGGCCGCCGACGGCACCGCGTCGTAAGGATTCATCACGTTCGGCGGGCCGGTCTCGCCGAACCCGTCGATCCCCCAGCGGGCCCAGGTGCTGGGCATGAACTGCATCGGCCCGAGCGCGCCCGCCGATGACGGACCCTCGTTCTGCCCGTCGGCGCTCTCGATCTGGCCGATGGCGGCCAGCACGGTCCAGGACAGCCCCTTGCAGTACATCGCGGCGGAGTCCTGGAACAAGGCGAGGAAGCTGTCCGGGCGGCCGCTGGTGCCCTTGCCGTCCACCGGGAGCTGCCCGCTGCTGACCTTTTGCTGGCGCAGGCTGACAAACTTGGTCTGGTCACCCAGCACGCGGCTGACCTGGGCATCCAGCGTGGCCAAGCTCGCCCCTGGGGCGCTGATCAGCACGCCGATCTGCGGCAGCAGGCCAAGCCGCTTGGAGGTGGCCGAGCCGACGATCGCGTCCACGTGAGGGATGCCGAGCACGGCGGAGCCGCCGAAGACGATCTTGGGCTGCCGGGCCCCTGTCACCTGGTAGCTGGTGCCGTGGTGCAGGCGCAGACGCTTGGCCACGGTGGCGGTGGTCACGAATCCGCCGCGCGCCAGCGCGGTCCATATCCGCTGCCGGGCGGCCGTCTGGGGCGGGGTCCAGGACTGGAACTGGGCGGTGTTGACACCGACGATCTGGACCGTGTGGCCGTTGATCCCGACCGCGCCACCGGCAACGGTGATCAGGCTGCGCACGTAGTGGAGCTTGCGGAGCTTGGCCAGTTGGGCCGCGGTGATCGCACCCGGGGCGACCGCGAAGACATCCGGCAGCACGACCTGGTGCATCGCGTCCTGACGCGAGGCGGTGGCGGCCGCGGGCGCCTGAGCCGACTGGCTGCCCATCGAGCCGGCGACGTAACTGACAGGCTCTCGCCCACCGTAGGCGGCGGGTGCGGCGAGACCCGTGGGAATGGTGACCGCCGACGCGGCCGGGGCGTAACCGACGGTCGCGCCGAGCACGATCGCGGCGAAGGCGGCCAGGGTTGAGGGGACGACGACAGCAGCGGGTCTGCGGCCCATCAGGCTTCTCACTGCGCGATCACCATAGCCGTACTTTATCCGGCATAAGCCATCTGTGGACCCCCCCAATGCGGTTACAGTGCGAGGTTGCCCGCAGGCAGGGCCGAAAAATTCGGTCGACGTGGCCTGTTATCGTGACGTGGGAGGTTGCGCACAGTGACGGGTATCGGCACGAAGCGCAGCCGTACCCAGAAGGGTCAGGCCCCGGGCAGCCAGTACCTGGAGATCTTCCGGCTTCCCGGCACCCGCCAGTTCTCGGCCGCGTGTTTCGTCGGCCGCTGGCCCATGGCCATGGTCAACCTCGGCATCATCCTCGTGGTCTCGGCGTCGACCAGCAGTTACGCGATCGCCGGCGCGGTGTCAGCGACCGGGTCGCTCTGCTACGCGTTCGTGTCACCGCAGATGGGCAGGCTGTTCGACCGGCTCGGGCAATCGCGGGTGCTGCGACCGCTGATCGTGGCGTACAGCCTCAGCACGGTCGCGTTCATCGTGTGCGCGCAAGCGCGGGCACCGCTGTGGACGCTGTTCCTGGCCGGCGCGCTGTTCTATACCAGCATGCCGCCGCTCGGCTCACTGGTGCGTTCCCGCTGGAGCCACCTGCTCGGCGACTCACCGCTGCTGCACACGGCCTTCTCGTTCGAGTCGGTGGCCGACGAGCTGATCTTTGTCACCGGGCCCGCCCTGGTCACGATCCTGGCCACGGAACTCGTGCCGGTGAGCGGAATCGCTGTCGCCGGAGCGCTGGCCGTGACCGGCATGCTGTTGCTGCTGAGACTGGGCAGCACAGAGCCGCCGCCACAGTCACGAAGGCACAGCGGCAGCCGGGCCATCTCCACCCCCGGCATGCTGGTGATCATGGCGGTGTTCGCCGGGCTCGGCGCGATGTTCGGCACGATCGACCTGAGCACGGTGGCGTTCGCCACCGAGCACCACCACAAGCCGCTGGCCGGCCTGATCCTCGGCACCTACGCACTGGGCAGCGCCTCCGGCGGCCTGTGGTACGGCGCCAGGAAGTGGCGCGCGCCGCTGCACCGCCGCTTTCTCATCACGCTGGCCGGCATGGTGATGGGGGTGGCGCCGCTGTGGGCGATCCCCAACGTGCCCGTGCTATTCGGGGTGATCTTCTTCTGCGGGCTGTCCATCGCGCCCACCTTGATCGGCGGCTTCAGCCTCATCGAGCGCAAGATGCGCGCGGGCCTGCTCACCGAGGGCATGTCGCTGCTGTCCACCGCGATCGGCCTCGGCCTGGCCGCGGGCCCTCCGATTTCAGGCAAGCTCATCGACAGCCACGGCGCGAGCTGGGGCTATCTGTTCGCGCTGGGCTGCGGGTCCGTGGCGCTGGCCGCGGGGCTGCTCGGTGCCCGGCGGCTGGGCGCGCAGCCGGCTGAGGTAACGTCCGGGCATGGCTGATGGGGTGACGGGCGGGTCGTGGCACAACTGGGCCGGTAATCAGACGGCCAGGCCGCAACGGGTGATCACGCCCACGTCGGTGGCCGAAGTGGCCGACGCGGTCCGGCTGGGCGCCGAACTCGGGCTGCCGGTGCGGATGGCCGGCTCCGGGCACTCCTTTACCCCCGCGGCGGTCTGCGACGGGATACTCCTGCGGCCCGACGGCCTTAACCGCATCCGTTCGGTAGACAAGGACTCCGGCCTGGCGACGGCGGAGGCCGGATGCCGCCTGCGAGCGCTCAACGAGACCCTGCTCGGGCACGGCGTGGCCTTGGCCAATCTCGGCGACATCCAGGAGCAGACGGTGGCTGGCGCCATCGCGACCGGCACCCACGGCACCGGGCGGGACAGCGGCGGCATCGCGGCCCAGGTGGCCGGGCTCGAACTGGTGCTGGCCAGCGGTGAGGTGGTGACCTGCTCGGCCACCGAGCGGCCCGAACTGCTGAGCGCCGCCGCGGTCGGCCTCGGCGCGCTCGGCATCGTCACCGCCGTCACCTTCCGGGTGGTGCCCGCCTTCCTGCTGGAGGCGCGGGAGCAGCCGATGCGCTGGGACGAGGTGCTGCGCAGGCTGGATGAGCTGACCAAGGACAACGAGCACTTCGAGTTCTACTGGTTCCCGCATACCGACAATTGCCTGACCAAGCGGAACAACACCTCCCCCGGCCCGGCCAGGCCGATAGACGCGGCCAGGAAGTGGCTGGACGACGAGTTCCTGTCCAACACCGTGTTCGGGCTGACCTGCAGGCTGGGCCACCGGGTGCCCGGGCTGATCAAGCCGGTCAACCGGGTCGCCTCCCGCGCGCTCGGCTCACGGACCTACGTGGACGCCTCGCACCGGGTGTACACCAGCCCGCGGCGGGTGCGATTCAAGGAGCAGGAGTACGCCATCGGCCGTGAGCACCTGGCCGACGCGCTCGGCGAGTTGCGCGGCCTGTTCGCCCGGCGGGACTGGCGGATCAGCTTCCCGATCGAGGTGCGGGTCAGCCCGCCCGACGACCTGTGGCTGTCCACCGCGCATGGGCGCGCCAGCGCCTACATCGCGATCCACGTCTTCCACGCCACGCCACACGATCCGTATTTCCGCGACACGGAGGCCTTGTTCACCGCCGTCGGGGGGCGGCCGCACTGGGGAAAAATGCACACCAGGGACGCGGCGTATCTATCCGGCGTCTATCCCAAGTTCACCGACTTCACCGCGCTACGCGACACGCTGGATCCCGAGCGCCGGTTCGGTAACGTCTACACCCGCCAAGTGCTCGGTGACTGATCGCTGTGATTGATCACGGGGAGCGGCTGGAGCAGGGATATCACCCGGGACGGTCGCCGGACAAGCTAGTCTCGCCGGTATGAATTCCCAAGCCGGCCGGGGCAACGCAGCGGGCGGCGCCGCCAACCGCTCCGGGCCGCGCCGGTCGCACCAGGGCGGATTGCCCGCGCAGGAACGCGAGCTCGGGGCCCAGGGCAGGCAGACACTGCGCAGGCTGCTGGACGCCGGCATGGCGGAGTTCGACGAGAAGGGCCTGCAGGCGGTCAGGGTGGACGACATCGTGCGCCGGGCCAAGACCTCGCACGGCACTTTCTACCTGTACTTCAAGAACAAGGAAGACCTGTTCCGTGCGCTCATGGGCGACATGCTGCACGAGATGGGGGCGATCACCGACGCATTCCCCGTAGTGACGCAGAACGACGCCGGGCGGGCCGCGCTGCGCGTGTGGGTGGAGCGGTTCTTCGTCGCCTACGCGGCGCACGCGGCGGTGCTGCGGGTGCTCACCCAGGCCGAAGTCATCAGCGACGAGACCTGGAGCGATGGGCTGCAGCTGATGTTCCGGCTGGCCGAGGCGATGACTACCGGCATGACGGCCGCGCCGAGCGACTCCGGGCAGACCGAGCACGCCGAACTCACCGCGGTCGCCTGCCTGATGATGCTGGCGCAGGTGAACTTCCTGCTCAGCCTGGACATCAAGCTGCCGCGCGAAGAGATGATCGACCGGATCGCCGCGATCATCTACGCCGCGTTCCGAAGCTAGCCACCCCGGGCAGTTCCGCAACAAGCCACCCCGGCACGGCCGTTTCTTGGCGAAGCCGTTCATTCGGCTGAAACGTCCGGGCCGTCGCCACCGAAGTACGGGGAGCCGCGCCGGTCAGCCGTCCGGGGAGCCGTGCCGGAAGGCCGAGACCACGTCCAGGGTCCGGCGGGCGGCGGGCACGTCGTGCACGCGGAACACCCGGGCGCCGTGCCAGGCGCAGACGGCCACCGAGGCGATCGTGCCCTCGGTGCGGTCGGTCACCGGCAGGCCGAGTGTGTCGCCGACAAAATCCTTGTTGGAGACCGCCACCAGCACCGGCCAGCCGGTGCCGGTCAGCCCGTCCAGCCGGCGGGTGAGCTCCAGTGAGTGGCCGGTGTCCTTGCCGAAGTCGTGCGCGGCGTCGATGAGGATCGAGTCCGGGCGCACCCCGGCCGCCACCGCGCGCTCGGCCTGACCGGTGACGTACCTGGTCACCTCGCCGACCACGTCCGCGTAGACGGGGTCCAGCGCGCGGGTGCGCGGGGCCAGGCCACCGGCGTGCGAGCACACCAGCCCGAGGCCGCGGCGGGCGGCCACCTCGGCCAGCCCGGGGTCGAAGCCGCCCCAGGCGTCGTTGAGCAGATCCGCGCCCGCGTCGGCGACCGCGCGGCCGACCTCGGCGCGCCAGGTGTCCACGCTGATCACGATCCCGGGGTGGCGCTCGCGCACCGCCGCCACCAGCCCGGCCACCCGGCGGATCTCCTCGGCCGCGTCGACCTCGTCGCCGTCGCCGGCCTTCACCCCGCCGATGTCGACGATGCCGGCGCCGTCGGCCACCGCCTGGCTCGCGGCGTCCAGGGCGGCGCCGAACTCATAGGTCGCGCCGTGGTCGTAGAACGAATCAGGGGTCCGGTTGACGACCGCCATGACCGCGAACGAGCCCGGCGGCACTTCCAGGCGGCCCAGACGCAAGGTCCGCTGGTGGCCCGCCTGGCGGTGGCCCGGTCGCTGGTGGCCCGGCCGCACCGAATCCGATTCAGTCACGGGGAGCAGGATAAAGGCCGTCCAGGGCACGCATGCGCGGCGGGCACAATCGGATACGTGCGATTCCTCGGTGATGAGATGCCCGGTCACGACCTGACCTACAGCGATGTCTTCATGGTGCCCAGCCGGTCGGGGGTGGCGTCCAGGCTGGACGCCGACCTGACCACCCGGGACGCGAGCGGGTGCACGATCCCGCTGGTGGTGGCCAACATGACGGCGGTGTCGGGCCGGCGGATGGCCGAGACCGTGGCCCGCCGGGGCGGCCTGGCCGTGCTGCCGCAGGACATCCCGGTGGACGTGGTGGCGGACGTGGTGGCGTGGGTGAAGAGCCGCGACCTGGTCTACGACACACCGATCACGCTGGGACCGGGCGACACCGCAGGCGATGCGCTGGCCCTGCTGCCCAAGCGCGCGCACGGCGCGGTCATCGTGACCGACGAGGGCCGGCCGGTGGGTGTCGTCACCGAGGCCGACTGCCAGGGCGTGGACCGGTTCACTCAGCTCCGCCAGATCATGTCCACCGAGCCGCTCACGCTGCAGGCCGGCACCGATCCGGAGCGCGCCTTCGGCCTGCTGCACGACGGCAGGCACCGGCTGGCCCCGGTGGTGGAGGCCAGCGGCCGCTGCGTCGGCATCCTGACCAGGACCGGCGCACTGCGCGCCACGCTGTACCAGCCGGCCACCGACGCGGCGGGACGGCTGCGGGTGGCGGCGGCGCTGGGCATCAACGGGGACGTCGCGGAGAAGACCAAGCTGCTCACCGAGGCCGGGGCCGACCTGCTCGTGGTGGACACCGCGCACGGCCACCAGGAGAAAATGCTGACCGCGCTGCGTACGGTGCGCGGGATCGGTCCTTCGGTGCCGATCGTGGCCGGCAACGTGGTCACTCCCGAGGGGACCGCGGACCTGATCGAGGCGGGCGCGGACATCGTCAAGGTGGGGGTGGGCCCCGGCGCCATGTGCACCACCCGGATGATGACCGGGGTGGGACGGCCGCAGTTCAGCGCCGTGCTCGAGTGCGCCGCCGAGGCGCGGCAGCGCGGCGCGCACGTCTGGGCCGACGGCGGTATCAGGCACCCGCGTGACGTCGCTCTGGCGCTGGCGGCCGGCGCCTCGGCCGTGATGATCGGGTCCTGGTTCGCCGGCACGTTCGAATCGCCCGGCGACGCTTTCCGTGATCCGGACGGCCGGCTGTACAAGGAGAGCTTCGGCATGGCCTCGGCCCGGGCGGTCCGGCTGCGTTCGGCCAGCGACTCGGCGTTCGAGCGGGCTCGCAAGGAGCTCTTCGAGGAGGGCATCTCGGCGGCCCGCATGTACCTGGACCCGGCGCGGCCCGGGGTCGAGGACCTGATCGACACGATCACCGCCGGACTGCGCAGCGCTTGCACCTACGCCGGCGCCAGGGATCTAGCGGAGCTGCACGCCCGCGCCACGATCGGCGTGCAGAGCGCAGCCGGTTACACGGAGGGAATGCCGCTGCCCGCGAGCTGGTGATCTGGAGAGCCGGTGAAGAGGGTCAGGCGACGGCGTCGTTGCCGGCTTGGGCGGGGGTGGCCGAGCGCTCGACGGCCTTGACCACCCAGCGGCCGATGCGGTCCACCAGCGCTGTGTTCGCCCCCGACTCCGCGTGGGCGAAGCCCGGCACGATCCACAGATCCTTGGGCTCCTGGGCGGCCGCGTAGATCTCCTCGGCGTGGTCGGGCGGGAAGAAGTGGTCTTTGTCACCGTGCACGACCAGCAGCGGTATGGGCGCGATCAGGGCGGCCGCCTCGGCCGGCGGCACCGGCACCGGGTCCCAGCGGCCCGAGCTGATCCTGGTTTTGAGCACGTTCTTCGTGTAGAAACGCCCGGGCCGGCGTTCCACCGCCCAGTGCACCCGGCGCATCGGCTTGGTGCCGCGGTAGTACCAGTGACCGGGGCTGCTCACCGAGACCGCCGCGTCCAGCCCGCCCACCAGCCCCGCGTAGCGCAGCACGATGGACGCGCCCATGGAGAACCCGACGGCCGCGATCCGCTGATAGCCGAGCTCCCTGGCGTAGCGGACCGCCACGTCCAGGTCCTTGGTCTCGCGGTCGCCCAGCGTGGACAGCCCACCCGAGCGTCCGTGGCCGCGAAAATCGAAGCCGATCACCCCGCCGACATGGTTGAGCCTGGTCGCGATCCGCCACACCATGGGCCGCTGCCAGGACCCAGTGAACCCATGCGCGACGATGATCGCTAGCTGTTTGTCACTCGCCAAGTGCACCGCGTCGATCGGAACTCCGTCGTCGGTCACCAGCGTCTTTGCGAAAGGAACCGGGCCGGCCATGCTCCCATTCTGCGCGCCGATGGCCAGTGCCCTGGCACCAGGTAGGCACAGCCCCGGCACCAGGTAGGCACAGCCCTGGCACCAGGTAGGCCGGGTACGGCAGGCTGGTGCCCCTCGCGGGTGATCTACCGCCGTAATCCGAACGCTGAAACTGCCTGTCGTGCCGGGAGGCGCCATGTCCGTGCTCAACGCCCTGACCGAGGCCATCCGAACCAGCAAGGTCGAGGTCATCGACCTCACCGCGCCGCTGAACGACACGACGCCGGTGATCAAGCTTCCGGAGCCGTTCGGCAACACGATCTCGTTCAGCCTGAGCGAGATCAGCCGCTACGACGACCGCGGCCCGGCCTGGTACTGGAACGACATCAGCACCGGTGAGCACACCGGCACTCACTTCGACGCCCCGGTGCACTGGGTGACCGGCAGGGACGGCCAGGACGTGTCCCAGGTGCCGCCGTCCCGGCTGATCGCACCGGCCGCGGTGCTCGACTTCTCCGCGCAAGCCGCCGCCGACCCCGACTTCCTGCTCGAAGTGGACCACGTCAAGCAGTGGGAAGGCGAGCATGGCGCGCTGCCCGACGGCGGCTGGCTGCTGTACCGGACCGGCTGGGACGCCCGCTCGGACGACCAGGAGGAGTTTCTGAACGCCAACGAGACCGGGCCGCACACCCCGGGGGTATCGGTGGAGTGCGCCCGCTGGCTGGCCGAGGAGTCGCCGGTGCTCGGACTCGGCGTCGAGACCGTGGGCACCGACGCCGGAGCGGCTCACTCGTTCGCCCCTCCGTTCCCCTGCCATTCCGCGTTGCTCGGCGCCGGCAAGTACGGGCTCACCCAGTTGCGCAATCTGGCCCGGCTGCCCGCCCAGGGAGCGGTGGTGATCGCCGGCCCGCTGCCGATCACCGGCGGTTCCGGCAGCCCCTGCCGGGCACTGGCCCTGGTCGAAACCTGATGCTGGTCGCGGAGGCGGTCGCCGACGCCTTGGCAGGCCTGGGTGTGGACACCGTGTTTGGCCTGGTTGGGAGCGGCAACTTCCACGTCACCAACGGCCTGACCGCCCGCGGGGCCCGGTTCGTAGCCGCCCGCCACGAGTGCGGCGCGGCCAGCATGGCCGACGGCTGGGCCCGGCTGGCCGGCCGGCCCGGCGTGCTCTCCGTACACCAGGGGCCGGGACTGACCAACGCGATGACCGGCATCACCGAGGCGGCCAAGAGCCGCACGCCGCTGGTAGTGCTGGCCGCCGACGTGGCGGGCGCGGCGGTGCGATCCAACTTCCGCATCGACGTGGCCGCGCTGGCCGCCTCGGTCGGCGCGGTGCCCGAACGGCTGCATTCGGCGGAGTCCGCGGTCGCGGACGCGGTGCGGGCCTACCGGACCGCGGCCCGCCAGCGGCGGACCGTGCTGCTGGCCATGCCTCTCGACGTGCAGGCCGCGCAGTGCGACCCGCCCGACGTGCTGCCGGAGCACGCGCACGCGCCGGCGGCTCCATCTCCGGACGCGGCCGCCGAGCTGGCCAGGGCGCTGGCGGGGGCGGCCCGTCCCGTGTTCGTCGCCGGCCGGGGGGCGCGGGTGGCCGGCGCCCGCCGCGACCTGGAGGATCTGGCCGACGCCTGCGGTGCGCTGCTGGCCACGTCGGCGGCGGCCAAGGGCCTGTTCCGCGGCAGCGCCTGGGATCTGGACGTGTGCGGCGGGTTCGCCTCACCGCTCGCCGCGCGGCTGGTCAAGGACGCGGACCTGATAGTGGCCTGGGGCTGCTCGCTGAACATGTGGACGACCAGGCACGGCACGCTGATCGGCGCCGGCTGCCAGGTCGCGCAGGTGGACGACGACACCGCGGCGATCGGCGCGCACCGGCCGGTGCATCTGGGGGTGTTCGGCGACGTCGCCGTCACCGCCCGGGCGGTCGCCGCGGCGCTGCGGGACGGGCCGCCCGCACTCGGGCGCGGTTACCGCTCCGACGCGGTCCGCCAGCAGATCGCCGAGGGCGGCCGCTGGCGCGACGTGCCGTACACCGACGAGAGCGGCGACGGCCGGATCGACCCACGGACGCTGTCCATCGGGCTCGACGACCTGCTGCCGGCCGAGCGGCTGGTGGCCGTGGACTCCGGCAACTTCATGGGCTACCCGAGCATGTTCCTGTCCGTCCCCGACGAGCAGGGCTTCTGCTTCACCCAGGCCTACCAGTCGGTCGGCCTGGGCCTGGGGTCGGCCATCGGCTCGGCCATCGCCCGCCCGGACCGGCTGACCGTGGCCGCGCTCGGCGACGGTGGCGCGCTGATGGGGGTGAGCGAACTGGAGACGGTGGTCAGGCTGGGCTTGCCCATGGTGATCGTGGTCTACGACGACGAGGCCTACGGCGCCGAGGTCCATCATTTTCTCCCGGACGGTTCCCCGCTGGACACCGTGCGATTCCCACCCACCGACATCGCGAGGATCGGGGAGGGATTCGGGTGCGACGGCGTGACGGTCCGCGATCCCGACGACCTCGCGAAGGTCAGCCGCTGGCTAGACGGCCCGCGCGACCGCCCGCTGCTGATCGACGCGAAGGTCACCGCCAAGCACGGCTCCTGGTGGCTGGAGGAGGCGTTCCGCGGTCACTGACCTGCCCACGGCAGGCCGGTGACCGCGGAGACCGTGCCTGGTCAACAGGGGCCGTCGTTGTTCCAGGCGCCGGACGAGCCGCCCGGTACCTCGTTCTCGTTCCACTGGTTGGCGGTCCACTGGTCACCGTTGTATGAGACCTCGTCGCCGCTGGTGTAGGTGGCGCCGGACGACCAGGCGGGGGCCGTGCAGCCGGTGGGCGGCGGGGTCGGGGTGGGGGTGGGCGTCGGCGGCGGAGTCGTGGACGTGGAGTCGGCGAAGGAAACCGTGTAGGCGGTGAAGTCCCAAGAATTCTGGGGGGCGCGGCGTGTAGCCGCTCAGGTACTCCTGCGATTCAGGTCGCGGCGGCGGCCGGGGCGTTCTCGTTCTCGTCTGCGGGGTCGTGGGACTGGTGGCGGTAGCGGATGAAGGCGGGCAGAGCCAGGCCGATCACGACGCTGCCCACGATCGTGGCCAGGCCGCCGGCGAATGCGCTGATCGTCGGGGTCGTCAGTGAGCCCAGCGCGCCCGCCTCCAGATTGCCGAGCTGCCCTCCGCCCGCGCCCACGACGTAGTCGGCGGCCATGACCCGGCCGCGGAACTCCTCGGGCGTCGCCGACTGGACGATGACGCCGCGGAACACCACGGTGAACATGTCCGCAGCGCCGGCCAGGCCGAGCAGGACCAGGGTCAGCCAGAGGCTCGGGGCCAGCGCGAAACCGGCGAAGGCCGCGCCCCACACGGCCACCGTGACCAGCATGGCCAGGCCCTGGCGGGCGATGTGCTTGACCGGCCCGGAGAACACGGCCGTGACCAGGCCACCCACGCCGATGGCGGCCATGAACAGGCCGAGCGTACGCGGGTTGCCACCGAACCGTTCCGCGTTGATCGCCGGGAAAAGGGCCATGGGCAGCGCGAAGACGGTGGCGTTGAGGTCAGCCAGGAACGCGCCGCCGATCACCTGGCTGCCGCGGATGAAGCTCACCCCCGCGGCCACCGCGCGCGGGCCCGGCCGCATGCCTCCGGCCTGCGGCCGCATCGCGGGCAACCTCGCTACCCCATAGAGCGAGACGCAAAAGGTGATCGTGTCGACGAGGTAGCAGACCCGCACACCCAGGTGGGGAGCGGCCGCGATGGCGCCGGCGAGCGCCGGGCCAACGGTCATCACGATCTGGAAGCCCAGCCGGTCCAGGGCCATACCAGCCGCTAGCTGGCTACGCGGCAGCAGACTCGAAATGAACGTGCTGCGGGCCGGGCGGTTGACCGCACCGAGCCCGGACGCCAAGGCAACCAGGCCGTACAGCGTCCACACCGAACGCAGTCCGGCGAAGGCCTGGATGGCTAGCAGTGCCGACACCACCGCCAGGCAGACGCTGGTGATCAGCACCAGCTTCCTGCGGTCGGTCGCGTCCACGATCGAGCCACCCAGCAGCCCCACCACCAGCGTCGGGACCATCTGAGCGACGCCGATGGCGCCCACCGCGAACGGTGACCTGGTGACGTCGTAAACCTGGAGCATGACCGCGAACCCAGTCAGGGCGCTGCCCACCGCCGACAGCGTCGTGCCCACCCACAGCCGCCGGAACGCGGCCGACTCGCGCAACGGTGAGACGTCTGCGAGCAGTCGGTATCTGCTGGGCACGACGGTGTACTCCTCACTTTGGCTTCGCTCACTGTAACAGCACTTATATAAGTGCTGTTATAATTATGCGGTGACCAGCAGCGTGAGCAGGGCCGCCCAGGCGCCCGAGTCGGGCAATACCGATCCAAGCCAGCACAGTCGGTGGCGGGCGTTGCGTCTGCTGCAGGCGGCGATGGACGCCGACATCGCCCGCGTCTACGCCGACGCACGTATCGACGGTCTCAAGCCGAATTGGGTAGCGGAACTGCTGCGACTGCACGCCAACGGCCCGATGACCATCACCGAGCTAGCCGGGTCGGTACAGCACACTCACTCGGCGGTCAGCCAGAAGGTCGCCGCGATGCGCTCGGCCGGGTGGGTCCGCACCACCACCGGCGCCGACGCCAGGAGCAAGCGGGTCACGCTCACCCCCAAGGCGACCCGCATCGCCGGCCGTCTCGCGGCCGAGTGGCGTGCCACCGAGGCCACCATCGGCGAGATCGAGGCGGAGATCCCTTATCCGCTGAGCCAGGTCGTCATCGATATCGAGACAGCCCTGCGGCGCAAGAGCTTCCACGATCGCATCGCCGAGAAACTGGCCAATGATCCCGCCTGGACGTGATGGCCAACGTTCCGCCCACGAGGGCTCCGGCGTACGCCGGGTGGACGGCCTTCGGCCAGGCCGAACGCCACGCTTGAGGACTACGTGGTGTCCCCGCCTGTAGTGCTTTGCGGGAGAGGTTTGCCGCAACGGTAGGGCCGGAAAGGCGGATGACCGCAACCCGTCAAGGCTGCGGTCATCCATTCGAGATGGCGGCTTCTCCAGAGCCGTCTTCAGGTTGTCACAGGCTATTGCTGTTGTCAATATTTCCGATGGACTTACTTGCTAATACTTCATCCGCGGACGGACCGACCTCACCGTTCGTGGGCACGCACTGCGACGCTTCCGGTGGGGCTGGCGCGATCCGCTGAGCCTCACGGCTCGTGCGCGCCCACCCCGTCCGGGGCGCCGACGCTTTCCGCCGGGGTGGGCGAGACCTCGCGGGCCATCGCAGTCTCGCTGCCCGAGCCGACCCGGATCAGTTCCTCGGACGGATAGACCTCTTCGCCGTGCACCGCCACGTCTCCGATCTCCAGGTCCGCGTCCGGAATACGCAGCTTCATGAACAGGCCGATGCCCCGCAGGATGAGGAACGTGACCAGGCCGTCCCACACGATGATGGTCAGCGCCGCACCGGCCTGGATGGCCAGTTGCATCGGGTGACCGTGCAGCAGGCCGGTCCCGGCCACCGACGAGGTCTTGCCGATACCGAGGTACTCGATCATCTTCGGGTCCGCCAGCAGGCCCACCAGCAGCCCGCCGAACAGCCCAGCGATGCCGTGCGTGTAGACGACCCCGAGCGCGTCGTCCACCTTGGTGAACGGCCACACGTACCTGGGCAGGTAGGTCCAGGCCACCCACACGATCCCCGAGCAGACCAGCCCGATCACGATCGCGCCCACCCCGGTCACGAACCCGGCCGCGGGGGTGATGCCGACCAGCCCGCAGATCATGCCGTTCAGGCCACCGAGGAACGTGGGCTTGCGCTCGCGGCTGAACGCCATGTCCATGACGATCCAGGTCAGCATCGCCACGGCGGTGGCCAGGTTGGTGTTGATCACGGCCGAGGCCGCGTCCGCCCCGGCGAAGTACGGGTCCCCGCCGTTGAAGCCGTTCCACCCGAGCCACAGCAGGCCCGCCCCGACCGCGACGAACAGCAGGTTGTTCGGCACGGCGCGCTCGCGGTCGCGCTTGAGCCTGGGACCGATGACCGCCGCGGCCACGAACCCGGACACCCCGGCCGCCAGGTGGATCACGTAACCGCCGCTGTAGTCCAGCGCGCCCTTGCCCGCCCAGAAGCCCCCGCCCCACAGCATGAACGCGTTCACCGTGTAGGCGAAGGTGATCCACAGCGGCACGAAGATGAGCCAGACCCTGAAGCTGATCCGGCCGATCACACTGCCGATGAACAGGATCGGGGTGATGGCCGCGAACACGAACTGGAAGTAGGCCAGCGACGACTCGGAGTAGCGGAATTTCGGCATCAGCCCGGTCAGCAACGGGATAACCGCCCGCTCCTGCTCGCTCCCGGCGCCGGTTATCGTGCCCGGCCTGCCGAGGAAATGACCGATCCAGGGCGACCCGAATCCCATCTTGAAGCCCCACAGCACCCAGACGATCAGCGTCAGGCCGAACGCGCTGAACACCATCAGCACCGTGTTAATCGCCCATCGGCGCTGCACCAGGCCGCCGTACAGGACGGCAATGGCCGGAATGCTCATGAGGCCGACGAGCGTGGCCGCGGTGAGCTGCCAGGCGTTGTCCCCGGCACTCAGCCAGCTCGGATAGGGAACCACCGCGCCTCCAAGGGCTGCCGTGGAAGGGCCCGCCGGTGGTCCAGGCCGCGGGCGCCCTGGGTAGCCCGGACGGCCGCTTCGCTGTCCTTTAGAACACTCACATTTCTCCCACGGCCTGGTTTCGGACCTATTTCCCACTCGTTACGGGGAAGGTAACGCACCTGGCAGAGGAAGGGCCCGGTGTTTCATGCCTGTTTCGGACAGTCCCTAATTACATTAATGAACGGCTGCGCCAACGACCGTGGACGGCCGGCCAGCGCCGCGGGCGCCGATCTCGAACCCGGGGGTTGTCCCGCCGCGGGCGCGGACCAAAAACCTGAGTACCTTCTACTCATCAACGCCCGCCCTGACGGTGTCAGGCTGCGAAATGTGAATCCTCTGGCCACCCACACAAGCCAGGATTCCCGCACGGCTGGACTTGGCCGCGACTGGTGGATCCGGGCTCAGACCCGGCACGAGCGAGCCTGCTGGGACGCGTTCCCGGCCCGGCCCGCGTGGGTGGATGTGGCCGAGCGGGCGGTGGCCACGGCGGCGGCGCCGGACGCGCTTCCTGCTGAGGCACTGCCCTCCTTGGACACGTGGCACGAGGCGTTCGCACTCCCCCTCCGGCCGTTCCTGACGGGGGCCAGGGACGTCCTGATCGCGGCGGGGCGGGGATGCCTCTCCCCCGCGCACGCCGATCTGGATTCGATCGCGGACACGTTCACCGCCGTGCTCGGCCAGCAGTTGGCCAGGATCGCCGCGCAGACCCTGGTGCACGAACTCCAGGCGGCACGGACGCAGGGCCGCCTGGCCGGCCACAACGGGCGGGAACGGTTCGCCGACTTCATCTGGCAGCAGTGCGAGCCAGCCGGGCTGACCGCCCTGCTCGAGCGGTACCCGGTGCTCGCCCGGCTGCTGGGAACGGCCAGCCTGCAAGCCACGCAGGCCGGGGCCGAGCTGCTGACCAGGTTCGGCTCTGACCGCGGGGCCGTGATCACGAAGCTGCTGGGTGGATTCGACCCTGGCCCGGTCGTGTCGATCGATCCGACCAGAGGGGACCGGCACCGGCACGGGCGCGCGGTGGCGGTGGTCTCGTTCGCCGACGGGCGCAAGGTGGTTTACAAGCCCCGCAGCCTGGCCGCTCACGTCCTGTTCGGCGACGTCGTGGCCTGGCTCAACGAGCGGGTGCCGCGGGCCGGCCTGCGCACCGCCCATGTCGTGGTCCTGCCGGGGTACGGGTGGGTGGAATTCATCGCTCCCAGCCCGCTGACCTGGCCGAGCGAGGCCGACGTGTTCTACCGTCGGCACGGCGTGCTGCTGGCCGCGCTGCACGCGCTGCGTGCCACCGACATGCACTGCGAGAACGTGATCGCCTGCGGCGACCAGCCGGTCTTCATCGATGTCGAGACGCTCCTGCATCCCACCCTGCCGGCGTCGGCCGGGCCGGCTCAGCAGGGGGCGGGCGCCGACCCGGCGGCCGAGGCGCTAGCCGCGTCGGTGCACCGCACCGGATTGCTGCCCTACCTGGCCATGAGCGAGAACGGCCCGAGCGACCAGTCCGGCCTGGGCGGTGGCGCGGACGGCCGCTGCCCCGACGGCGTGCTGGACTGGGATCCCCCGGCGAGTGACCGCACCCGGCTGATCCGCCGCCGCGCGACGGCCGACGTCGCCCCGCACAACCGGCCCAGGCTGGCCGGCGAGACCGTCGATCCAGCCGACCACGAGCAGGCCCTGCTCGACGGATTCCGGCTCGGCTACAACGCGATCGCCGCCGACCGGCCGGGGTTCACCCGGCTCATCGAGTCACGCGGCGACACCGAGAGCGGCGACATCGAGATTCGGGTGATCGTCCGCTCCAGCCGCGGATACACCCGGCTGCTGGACGAATCCACCCACCCGGATCTGCTGCGGGACGCGCGCGACCGGGATGCGGCCCTGGATCTGCTGCGCCAGGTGTCGGCCCAGCACCCGGTCAGGCGCGCGCTGGCCAAGCACGAACTGATGGACCTGTGGGCCGGCGACGTTCCGCTGGTGACCACCTGGCCGCGGGCCCGCGGCCTCAGCACGTCGGCCGGACAGCATGTGCCCGGCCTCCTCGACCGGCCAGCGCTCGACAGCGCGCTGGACGCAATAGCGGCGATGGGTGACGTCGATAGGAACGACCAGGAGTGGCTGATCTCGGCCAGCCTGGCCACCCGTCGCGAGACCGGCGGTCACCGGGGCGCGGTGCCAGCCCAGCCCCCGGTGACCGCCGCCGCCGGCGATCCGGATCGGCTGCTGGCCGCTGCTTGCGGCCTGGCCGACCGGATCGTCGCGCGCGGCATCAGTGACACCGCATGGCCCGGGCCCGCGGCGCGCGGGTCCCGGGTGAACTGGCTGGGCCTGCAGTTCGTCGACGACGCCCAGTGGATGCTGCTGCCGATGGGCGCCGGGCTGGCGGACGGCTACCTCGGAGTGGCGCTGTTCCTGGCCGAACTGGCCTCGCTGACCGGGATCCGCCGGTACACGGACGTGGCCAGGCGAGCGGTGAGCGCGGTGCCACACCTGCTGAGCGTGCTGGCCGGCCGGCCCGACCTGCTCGCCACGGTGGGCTGCGGAGCCGCCGCGGGCCTGGGTGGGATCAGCTACGGCCTGGCCCGGATGGCCACCCTGCTCGACGACGACGAGATCCGCGACTGGACCAAGATCGCGGTCGAACTGACGGCCACCGCGGCCGACCTGCCCGGGCCGGCCGGATGGGCCGAGGGCCGGGCCGGCTGCCTGGCGGCGATGACCGCGGTGCAGGCCGAACTCGGCCTCGACACGGCCGGGACGCTCGCGCGGACGTGCGCCGACCGGCTGGCCGCCCTGGCCGAGAGCACCGGCGGCGAGTGCACCGACCGCGGGGGCACTGACCGCGGGGGCACTGACCGCGAAAGCACTGACCGCGAAAGCACTGCGGACGGCGATTCATCACTGTCCGGCTTCGCCCACGGCCCGGCCGGCATCGGCTGGGCGCTGGCGCGGTTCGCGGCCGCCGCGGCCGAGCCACGCTACCGCCTGGCCGGCCAGCGGGCCGTGCGCTACGACACCAGGCATTACGGCGCAGAGCCGGCCGCGGGTGCACGCTGGGCCGGGTACGCACGGCTGGCCGGGAAGACGGGTCCCGGGCTCGACCGGGAGTGCGCGGCGATCGGGGCGGACCGGTCACCGGGGTGGTGCCGTGGGACGGCGGGGCTGCTGGCGGCGCGCGGCGTCCTGGATCGTGGGGTACTGGACGACGCCGGGCTCCAGCAGGCGGTGCGGCGCCTCGCCGGGCGTCCCGTGCTCGGTGATCTCAGCCTCTGCCACGGAGAGCTCGGCATCGTCGAGGCGCTGGCCGTGCTGGCGGCGGCGGGCGGCCCGGACCTCGCTGCCAGGGACTGGCGGCGCCGGACCGGTCTCGTACTCGGAGTCATGCGGCAGCAATCCCGGTTCTGCGGGACACCGGGCGCAGTGCCCACGCCCGGGCTGTTCGACGGGCTGGCCGGAATCGGGTACGGGCTGCTCCGGCTGGGCTTCACCGAACGCGTGCCCTCGGTGCTCTTCCTGGAGTCAACCCCCGGTCTCAGCGGCTGAGCCAGGCCGACCAGAACCCCACCACGACCGAAGTCAGTCACCAGCAGTTCCATGACGCCTACGGGCAGTCGCGTCCATCAACCGATCATCCACAAATCGATCATCCACCGCGGTAACTCAGCGCGTACATCAATCACACACACAGTAAGGGGAAACGAAAATGAACAGCAAGAACCAGACCAGTGGCCCCGACAACCAGACCACGATCCGTCCCTCGGTGATGTTCGGGGCCCGCGCCGCCGTACTGGCCGGCGTGGTCGCGGCCACCTGCGCGGTGAGCGCTCCGTCCGCCGCACCCACCGCGGCCGGCCACCCGGCGGCACACACCCTGACCGCCGTCGCACTGGGCGCGACGAGCGCCGGGGCGGTCACGGCCATGGACACGACCTGTTGCGGCTAGGGCAGCACGGTCAAATGGGTCGCCTTCCGCACAGTAGACGGGCCTGCGCTGAATGTGACAGAGCGTCATTAAATCGCCCATGATGATAGACCGGAATCTGTAGGTTCCCTTAGTGTCAGTCGTGTGCAAAACCGGGCCCAGATCATGGTCGGCCGAGATGAGGAGCTGCAGAGCCTGGACAAGGCTCTCAGCGCCGCTCAGGCCGGCCGTGGTGGTGCGGTCTTCGTGGCTGGTGAGAGCGGTATAGGCAAGTCGCGGCTGGCCAAGGCGGCCGCGGATCACGCGTTCCAGGCCGGCCTGCGGGTGCTGCGGGGACGGGGCAGCTCAATTGGGCCGATGGTCCCGTACCGCCCGCTGAGCGAGGCCTTGATGCCGTTGACCCGCCCGGGTACCCCGATCGACTTCAATCAGCTCGGCCCGTACCGTTCCATCCTGGCCCGGCTGATCCCCGACTGGGGCACGCCGTCGGCGCCGGAGGAGGGCGGCTCGGTGGTGGTGCTGGCCGAGGCGGTGCTGCGGCTGACCACGCTGGCCGGGCAGCACGGCGGCTGCCTGCTGATCCTCGATGACATGCAGGACTTCGACCCTGAGACCCTGGCCGTCGTGGACTACCTGGCCGACAACCTGGACCAGCAGCCCACCTTGCTGCTCGGCACCGTCAGGACCGACCCGTGCCCGGCGCTGGACCTAGTCCGGTCGGCCTCCCAGCGGGGCTCGGGCACGCTGGTCCAGCTGAACCGGCTCGGCCCGGCGGAACTGCGGCGGCTGGCCGGATCGTGCCTGGAATGCACACCCGGCGAGGTGCCGGCCGAGGTGACCGGGCAGTTGTGGACCAGCAGCGAGGGTATCCCGCTGGTCGCCGAGGAATTGCTCAGGGGGATGTGCGCCGACGGCCTGCTGGTCCGTGACGGTGGCCGCTGGCAGGTCACCGGCCCGCTGCAGACCAAGGTCCCGGTGCCGCTGGCCCGGTCGGTGGCCCGGCGGCTGGACATGATCGGCCCGGACGGGCGGCGGCTGCTGTCGGTGGCCGCGGTGCTGGGGCGCCGTTTCCCCTTCAACGTCCTGCAAGAGGCCACCGGGATGGACGACCGGGAACTGCTGAACCACCTGTACTCGGAGCTGACCAGCCAGTTCGTGGCACAAGATGAGGAGACGGCGGACTGGTACGCGTTCGCGCACCCGCTGCTGCGCGATGTGCTGCTTGGCCTGCTGACCCCGGCCGAGCGGGGCCTGATCACCGGCCAGGCCATCGCGGCGATCGAAGCTGTCTTCCCCGGGCTGCCAGGTGAATGGTGCCAGGTCTCGGCCACGCTGCACCGGCAGGCCGGTCACCAGGCCCAGGCCGGGCAATTGTTCGCCGAGGCCGGGCGCCGGGCGCTGGCCCAGGGCGCGGCCCAGTCCGCGGTCACCCTGCTGGACGAGGCGCTGACGCTGCTCGCCGAGGGCGGGGACGCGCAGGGCCGGGCGGCCGCGTTCGCTTCGCTGCTGCTGGCCCTGACCGAGGCGGGGCTGGTGGAGCGGGCGGTGGCCTCGGCGGGCGAACTAGAGCAGATGGCGGGCCTGCTGAGCAGGCAGGAGCGGGCCAGCCTGCACACCAGGCTCGCCTGGACGGCGATGGTCGCGGGCCGGTCGGCCGATGGGCTGGCGCAGGTCGATATCGCCCGCGAACTGCTCGGCAGCGCCGGCGCCGACCAGGACGTCGCGGCGGTCGACGTGGTGGCCGCCCACCTGGTGCTCGACCTGCCCGGGCCCGACCAGGTCGGCCAGGCCGAGGCGCTGGCCCGGCGGGGCGCTGAGGTGGCCGAGTCCTGCGACCTGCCGGTCCTGGCCTGCCAGGCCTGGCAGCTGCTGGGTTCACTGACCCGGTCCCGCAGCCCGGAGGAGGCGACCGGGTGCCTGGAACGGGCCCGTCAGATCGCGGTGCTGCACGACCTGCAGGTCGAGGAGATTCACGCGCTGCTGCGGCTGGGCAACGACGACGCGCTGCGCACCGCCAGCACCGACCGGCTGGAACAGGCCCGCCGGCAGGCGGCCCAGGCCGGCGCGGTCATGTCCCGCTACCAGGCCGAGTCCAGCATCGCGCTGTACTTCGTCCTGCGGGGTGATTTCACCGCCGCCGGGGCCCTGCTGGACCAGGTGCTGGAGTCCACCAAGCGGCTGAAGCTGATGGAGACCACCCGGTACTCGCTGCTGGTGCGGGCCATCATGGCCGCGCACCGCGGCCGCCGCCGTGACATGGAGGACGCCCTGGCCGACCTGCGCGGCTGGGGCGGCGACCTGCCCCAGTACGTCCCCCGGATCCAGGGCCTGGCCCGGACCTGGTGTGCCCTGCTCGAAGAGGATCAGCCCAAGGCCAGGGAGGAGCTGTCGGCCGCGCTGGCCGCCGAGCAGGCCAGCCCCACCTACCTCCAGCTCACCGGCCGGTACGGCCTGCATCTGCTGCTGCGCGCGCTGGATGGCACCGTGGACTGGGAGGAATACCGGCAGCTCACCGCGGAGCCGATCAGCAAGCTGCGCTGGGACCGGCAGTTCTCGCTGTTCGCCCGGGCGGTCATGGCCGGCCGGGACGGCCAGGGCGAGCAGGCGGCCGAGACGGTCACCGAGGCGCTGGCCGTGGCCGCGCCGTACGCGACCGCCCGGCATCTGGCCCTGCGTCTGGTCAGCCAGACCGCCATCACCGACGGCTGGGGCACCCCAGTCGAGTGGCTGCGGGCCTGCGACGAGTACTTCCACGCCGCCGGCGTGACGCCGGTGGCCAGTGCCTGCCGCACCCTGATGCGCCAGACCGGCGCGCCTGTCGGCCAGCGCCGCCGCGGCCTGGACGCAATCCCCGCGCCGCTGCGCGCGTACGGCGTCACCGTTCGCGAGTACGAGATCATGCAGCTGGTCACCGAGCGGCTGAGCAACAAGGAGATCGCGGCCAGGCTGCACCTGTCCACACGCACCGTGGAAAATCACATCGCCAGCCTGCTCACCAAGACCGGCCAGCCGGACCGGTTCGGCCTGGGCGAGCTCGGGACCGCCAGCCGCCGGCAGCCGTCGCTTGCCAAGCCGGAAATCCGCGGCGGCCGGCCGCCGATGTCGGCCTGAACCGCCCGAGGGCTAGGCGAGAACAGGGTTAGGCGAGACCTTCGATGCGGCGCTGCAGTTTGTTCATGCCGCCGAGCCAGCGGTCGGGGTCGGCGGCGCGGTTGGCGTACATCTGGGCGACCTCGGGGTGCGGCAGGATCAGGAACCGGCCGTCGGCGATGCCCGCCACCACCGCGTCGGCCGCGGCTTCCGGGCTGATCGCGTCCTGGTCGAGCAGGGTCCGGCCGACCGGCCCCGAGTCCGCCAGCATCGGGGTGCGCACGCCCTGCGGGCAGAGCGCCTGCACCGTGACGCCGCGGTGCTTGTAGGTGGCGGCCAGCCATTCGGCAAAGCTCAGCGCGGCGTGCTTGGTGACCGCGTACGGGGCCGAACCGAGCAAGGTGAGCAGGCCGGCCGCGGACACCGTGCAGATCAGGTGCCCACTCCCCCGCTCTAGCCAGGCCGGCAGCAGCTGCCGGGCCGCCCGGACGTGCGCCATCACGTTCACCTGCCAGGACAGCTCCCAGTCGGCCTCCTGCTCATCGGCTGGCATGTCCAGTCCGCCGGGGCGGCCCACCCCGGCGTTGGCACAGAACAGGTCGATGCCGCCGAGGCTCTCGGTGGCCGCGGCGACCAGCCGGGCCACCCCGTCCTCGCTGGCCGCGTCGGCCGGCACCGCCGTCCCGCCCACGGCCTTCGCCACCGTGGCGGCGGCCTCCGCGTTGATGTCGTTGACCACGACACGGGCGCCATCGGCGGCGAACCTGGTGGCCAGCGCGGCGCCGATGCCGCTGCCGCCACCGGTGATGACGACCCGCGCCCCGGCTACCGACTTCATGCCGGGCCGGGCAGGTCGACGAGACCGGCCAGGGCGGCCCGGTGCCGGTCGGGGGTGCCGAACGCGATCGAGCCGCTCTTGGCCCGCTTCAGGTACAGGTGGGCGGGGTGCTCCCAGGTGAACCCGATGCCGCCGTGCAGCTGGACGCACTCCTCGGCGGCCTTGACCGCCGTCTCGCCGCAGAAGGCCTTGGCCATCGCCACCGCCACGCCGGTGTCCGCGCTGCCCTCGGCCAGGCAGCTGGCCGCGTACCTGGACACGGCCCTGGCCTGGGTGATCGCGACGTACAGGTCGGCCAGCCGGTGCTTGATGGCCTGGAACGAGCCGATCTGGCGGGCGAACTGGTGGCGCTCTTTCGCGTAGGCGACGGTCAGGTCCAGGCATTGCTGGGCCAGGCCGAGCTGCTCGGCCGCGAGCAGGCCGGCGCCGGCGGACAGCGCGGCCGACACCGCGGCCTTGGCGGCGTCGCCCGCGGCTAGCCGCCGCGCGGGCACCGCGTCGAGCGTGAGGTCGCACAGGCGCCTGGTGGCGTCCAGCGACACCACCGGCGATCTGGTCACCCCGGCGGCCTGCGCGTCCGCCACGTACAGCCCGTACGGCACGCCGTCGGCCGGGACCAGCAGCACGTCGGCGGGCAGCGCGTCGGCCAGCCGCGGCATGCTTCCGGTCAGCCTGGCGCCCGCCTCGTCCCCGGCCGAGGATCCGACCACCCTGATCGCGACCGGCAGTTCGCCGCCCGGCGCGGTCTCGAACGGAACCGCCAGCGCGGCGGTGGTGGCGCCCTCGGCGACCGACGTGAGGAGCTTCCTGTCGTCCGCACCGGCCGGCTCGGGGCCGATGGCCGCGAGCAGCGCGGTGGTGGCCACGACGGCGCTGCCCAGGAAGGGCACCGGCGCGGCGGACCGGCCGGTCTCTTCGGCCACCGTCGCCGCCTCGCGGTAGGACGCGCCCGCGCCGCCCAGCGACTCGGGCACGAGCAGCCCCGCGCAGCCCAGATCCGCGGCCAGGGCCCGCCACAGCGGCACGTCGTAGGTCTCGTCGCTCTCGATCCTGGCGAGCACCGCGGTGCTTGGGCACCGTTCATTGAACAGATCCCTGACAGCTTGCCGGAGATCTTCCTCATTCTGGGAGTACAGGAGATCCGGGAGCTCGGTAGGCCCACTCATCGCGGCAGATCCTTCCATGGCACGCTCTTGTCCACCCGGATCTCCGGCGGCAGGCCGAGCACCCGCTCGGCGATGATGTTGCGCAGGATCTCCGAGGTGCCGCCCTCAATGGAGTTGCCGCGGGCCCGCAGGTAGCGGAAGCCGGGCCCGCGCCCGAAGAAGTTCGAGGCCGGCGGCCGGTGCATGGTCCAGTCGTCGTAGACCAGCCCGTCGCCGCCGGCCAGTTCGACCTCCAGGGCGGAGGTCTCCTGGTTGAGCCGGGCGAAGATCACCTTGGCGGCGGAGCCCTCCGGGCCGGGCTGGCCCGCGGCGAGCTGCTGGCGCAGCCGGGCGCCGGCGACCCTGGCCACCTCCGCGTCGACCCACAGCCGCAGCAGCCGGTCGTGCAGGCCGGGGGTGCGCAGCTCGGGCCGGTCGCGCCAGGTGGTCGTGGCCAGGCCGATCATCCCGAACTCGCGGGGGAAGCTGCCGCCCCCGATGGACACCCGCTCGTTCATCAGCGTGGTCATGGCGACCCGCCAGCCGTCGCCGACCGCGCCGAGCCGGTCGCTGTCGGGGATGACCGCGTCGGACAGGAACACCTCGTTGAACTCGGCCTCGCCGGTGATCTGGCGCAGCGCCCTGACCTCGACACCGGGCTGCTTCATGTCGAGCACGAAGTAGCTGAGGCCGGCATGCTTGGGCACGTCGGGGTCGGTCCTGGTGACCAGGATCGCCCACCGGGCCTCGTGCGCCATGGACGTCCAGACCTTCTGCCCTGTGACCCGCCAGCTCGGGCTGTCTGGGCCGTGGCCGTCGGGTACCGCCTTGGTGGCCAGCCCCGCCAGGTCGGAGCCCGCGCCCGGCTCGGAGAAGAGCTGGCACCAGACCTCTTCGCCGGTCCACAGCGGGCGCAGCCAGCGTCGCTGCTGCTCCGGGGTGCCGAACGCGAGGATCGTCGGCGCGGCCATGCCCAGGCCGATGCCGATCCGCCGCGGGTTGTTCTCCGGCGCCCCCACCGCGGCGAACTCGGCGTCCGCGATCGCCTGCAGGTGGCGGGGCAGGCCGAGCCCGCCGAGGCCGGCCGGATAGTGCACCCAGGCCAGCCCGGCGTCGAACCGGGCGCGCAGGAAGTCGAGCGCCGGTGTGCTGGCCGGGTCGTGGGTGACGAGGAGATCGCGGACCCGGCGGCGGATGTCGTCGGCCTCGGCGGCGTAGGCGGCCTCGGCCTCGGTCTGGCCTTCTTTTAGCACCGGTTTGTCTAGCGCCGGTTTATCTAGCGCCGGTTTATCTAGCACAGTGGGCCGCCTGCCACGTAGATGACCTGGCCGGAGATGAAGCCGGCGCCCTCGCTGGCCAGGAACGAGATCGCGTGGGCCACGTCGTCTGGCTCACCGATCCGCTGGACCGGGGTGTTGGCCGCCGCCATCTTCTGGAAGTCGTCGAAGTTCATGCCGATCCTGGCCGCGGTGGCCGCGGTCATGTCGGTGGCGATGAAGCCGGGGGCGACCGCGTTCGCGGTTACACCGAACTTGCCGAGCTCGATGGCCAGGGTCTTGGTGAAGCCCTGCATGCCGGCCTTGGCCGCGGAGTAGTTGACCTGGCCGCGGTTGCCCAGCGCGGAACTGGAGGACAGGTTGACGATCCGCCCGTAGTGCTGGTCGACCATGTGCTTCTGGGTGGCCCGGCTCATCAGGAAGGCGCCGCGCAGGTGCACGTTGAGCACCGTGTCCCAGTCGTCTTCGGTCATCTTGAACAGCAGGTTGTCGCGGAGTACCCCCGCATTATTGACGAGCACGGTCGGCGGGCCGAGCTCGGTCGCGACCTTGGCGACCGCGGCCTCGACCTGGTCGTTCTTGCTCACGTCGGCGCCGACCGCGATCGCGCGACCTCCGGTGTCGGCAATGGCCTTGACCGTGTCGGTGCAGTTGGCCTCGTCGAGGTCGAGCACCGCGACCGCCATCCCGTCGGTGGACAGCCTGCGGGCCGTGGCGGCGCCGATGCCGCGGGCAGCACCGGTGACGATGGCAACACGCTGATCTTGTGACATTGAGCTTTCCTCCTGATTGGTGATCAAGTCCCCGCGGTGGTCTGGTGACGGCGCAGCTCCCTGCGGGCCAGGGAGCGCTTGTGCACCTCGTCGGGGCCGTCGGCGAACCGCAGCGTCCGTGCGCTCGCCCACAACTGGGCCAGCGGGAAGTCCTGGCTGATCCCGGCCGCTCCGTGCGCCTGGATCGCCTTGTCGATCACCCATTCAGCCATGGCCGGGGTGCCGATCTTGATGGCCTGGATCTCGGTGTGCGCGCCCTTGTTGCCCACCGTGTCCATCAGCCAGGCGGTCTTGAGCACCAGCAGCCTGGCCTGCTCGATGCGCACCCGGGAGTCCGCGATCCAGCCCTGGATGACGCTCTGCTCGGCCAGCGGGCCGCCGAACGCGGTGCGGGTGGACACCCGGCGGCACATCAGCTCGACCGCTCGCTCGGCCGCGCCGATCAGCCGCATGCAGTGGTGGATCCGGCCGGGGCCGAGGCGGGCCTGGGCGATCGCGAACCCGTCGCCTTCGCCGGCGATCAGGTTGTCCGCGGGGACGGTGACGTCGCGGAACTCGATCTCCGCGTGGCCGCCGTGCGAGCCGTCGGTGTAGCCGAACACGTGCATGCCGCGCTTGACCGTGATGCCGGCGGTGGCCCGCGGGACCAGGATCATCGACTGCTGCTTATGCCGCGGCGCGTCGTCGTCGGTGCGGCCCATCACGATGAGGATCTCGCAGCCGGGGTTCATCGCGCCCGACGACCACCACTTGGTGCCGTTGATCACGTAGTCGTCGCCGCGGCGCCTGATGCTGGTGGCGATGTTGGTGGCGTCGGACGAGGCGACGTCGGGTTCGGTCATGCAGAACGCCGACCTGATTTCGCCGTCGAGCAGCGGGGTGAGCCACCGGTCCCGCTGGGCCGCGGTGCCGAACTCGGCCAGCAGTTCCATGTTGCCGGTGTCGGGGGCGGCGCAGTTCAGCGCCTCGGGCGCGAGGGCCGGGCTGTGGCCGGTGATCTCGGCCAGCGGCGCGTACTGCAGGTTGGTCAGGCCGGCCACGCCGGCCAGGTTCTCGGTGTGCGCGTTGCGGGCCAGGAACAGGTTCCACAGGCCGCGGCGGCGCGCCTCCGCCTTGAGCTCGGCCATGACCGGGGGGCGCTCCCACTCGCGGCCGGTCTTCGCGGCCTCGGCCATCTGCTCGCTGAACACCGGCTCGGCCAGGTAGACGCGCTCGTCCATGAACGCCAGCAGGCGCTCCCTGAGTTCTTCCGTGCGGGCGTCGTAGGCGAAGTCCATACCGCACCCTCCGGCGTGGGTCATGCGCCGGCTTTGGCTGGAATCGCTCACGTCCGGCACCCCGTGAGTCCGGGACAAGACTCTACCTACTACCGGGTATCTTCCCTAGTCCGGGAGGCTCACTCCAGAGTCCGGGAGGCTCACTCCAGGCGCCTCCCTCGGGGAGACCAGCCGCGGATGCCCAGCCGGGGAGCCTCAGCCCGGGAGCCTTCAGCCCGGGAGCCTTCAGCCCGGGAGCCTCAGCCCGGGAGCCTCTGCCCGGGAGCCTCTGCCCGGGAGCCTCAGCCCGGGAGCCTCAGCCCGGGAGCCTCAGCCGGGGAAGCTCAGCCGCGGAGCTTCAGTCGGGGAGGCGGGTGAGGGCGTGGCGGGCTTTGCGCTGGGCCGCCTCGGCCTTGCGGGCGTCGGCGGCGGCCTGGCGCAGGCCGCCGCGGGCCTTGGCCAGGTCGCGTTCCAGCCGCCTGATCGTCTTCTCCTGCTCCTGCTGTTCCTGGGCGGCGTCCGCCACCGCCCGGTCGGCCTTGACCAGGGCCTCCTCGGCCTTGGCCCGCACCTTGGCCTGCCGCCGTTCCTGGGCCGCCTTGGCCTCCGCCGCCGCCTGCTCGGCCCGCTCGGCCGCTCTTTCCGCCCGGGCCGCCGCGGTCTCGGCCCTGGTCGCGGGGGCCAGATCCGGGCCGGTGGCGGCCCGGCCCAAGGGCGCGGCGGCCGGGGATGCGGGTGGTGGTGCCGTCGTCGTGTGGGGCGGGTCTGCGGTCGTGGCGGATGAGGAGGTGGGGGCGTCGGTCTTGGGTTTCTTGGGCTTGGGCTTGACCTTGGCGGCCCGGTGGCTGTCGGGCAACGGTGGGACGACGGTCAGGGTCGGCGCGTGGGCGGTGCCGAAGCCGGACCGGCGCTCCGCGCGGACCAGCGCGCCGCGCTGTATCTGCTCGGCCACCTCGGGGTCGGCCAGGGCGGCGGCGAAGGTGGCGGTGATCTCTTCGCGCAGGGCGGCGGACATGACGTGCTGGCCGGTAACCTCGAGCACCCGCTTGACCAGGGCCGCGATGAGCTGGCGGCGGGTCTGGGACAGCTCCCGCAGCCGTCGGCCGTCACCGGAACGCTCGACGGCGCGTAGTTCGTCGCCGAGTTCGGTCAGCCGGGCGGTGGCGTCCGGGTCGGACCGGGCGAGCTGATTGATCATCCAGGCTGTTCTGGTGGGCTTGCGCAGCGCGGTGATCTGCTTGGCCGCCACGGCCTGCCCGGCCGAGCGGGCCTGCCCGGCTAGCTCAAGACGGCGGGGCATGAACTCTTCGGGGTCGGCCGAGTACAGCTCGACGACCGCCTCGGCCAGTAGGTCATCACCGGTCACCCCGCCATCTTCTCCCAGATGATGGGGCCTGTGGGTCAGCCGGGCCCTGTGGCAGGCTGGCCCCCGTGTCCCAGACAGCAGAGCCTCAAGGAACAGCGCCCCAAGGAACAGCGCCCCAAGGAACAGTGGAGACCGTGCGGGGAGCGGTGCCTCTGGATGCACTCGGCCGGGTATTCGTGCACGAGCACGTGTTCGTGCTGAACGAGGAGATCCGGCAGAACTACGAGGCCGACTGGGACGAGGACGAACAGGTCGCCGGGGCCGTGGCCAAGCTGACCGTCCTGGCCGGGCGCGGCGTCGCCACCATCGCCGACCCGACCGTGGTGGGGATAGGGCGCTACATCCCCCGGATCCAGCGGGTCGCCGACCAGACCAGCATCAACATCATCGTGGCCACCGGGCTGTACACCTACAACGACATCCCGCATTACTTCCGTTACCGCACGCCGGGCGGCGAGGGCGAGGGCCGCGACCCGATGACGGACCTGTTCGTGGCCGACCTCACCGAGGGCATCGCCGGCACCGGCGTCAGGGCGGCCTTCCTCAAGTGCTGCATCGAGGAGGAGGGTCTCACCCCGGGAGTGGAGCGGGTGATGCGCGCGGTGGCGCGGGCGCACGTGCTCACCGGGGCCCCGGTGATGGTGCACACCCACCCGGCCAGCCGGTCTGGTCTGGTGGCGCTGCGGGTGCTCGGCGAGGAGGGCGTGGATCTGTCCCGGGTGCAGCTCGCGCACTGCGGCGACACCGGCGACCTCGGCTACCTGACCGAACTGGCCGACGCGGGCTGCCTGCTCGGCATGGACCGGTTCGGCCTGGACATCCTGTTCCCGTTCGAGCAGCGGGTGGCCACGGTCGCGGCGCTGGCCGAGCGCGGCTACGCCGGCCACATCGTGCTGTCGCACGACGCGTCCTGCCATATCGACTGGTTCCCGGCCGGGCTGGCGGCCATGATGGCGCCGAACTGGCACTTCACCCACCTGCTCGACGATGTGCTGCCTGCGCTGCGGGAACAGGGCGTCACTGGTGAGCAGATCGACACGATGCTGGTGACCAACCCGCGGCGGTTCTTCACGCCTCGGTCCTGAACCGCACGGCGAAAGCGCACGCGCCAAGCCGCGCTACGAATTCAGCTTGTTAGGACCTCTTCGGCAAGGCGATGCCGCCGTCCATATCGGCCAAGCGACGGTACTCAGCACCAAGGTACGCGATCTTCTGGTCGAACTCCGCATCTCGCCTCGCGCGGTCGAAACGAGATGCCTTATCGATCCGTTCGAGTTCAGCGCTCACTCGGCTCTCGATCTTGTTGAGCTCGATTTCGTCCCGGCTGGTCGCCTGTCGCTCAGTCACTCTCATCGCCACTGCGGCCATTCGCTTAGCCCCCCTGAGCCGGAACTCCAGGATGCTGTCATAGCGTGTCATCCCGCTCATCATCTTCGACAGAACCGGGAGGCAGTCTACAGCGATGATGAAGAGACCCAGCAGGACAGTCGCGACCGCGATGACGAAGTGCTCGGCAGCCAGCTCGCCGAGGGCGTCTATACGGTTGAGCAGGCCGATGCGCCCTTCTTGCTGCTTTCTGGCTGCGACAAGTCCCGCGATGGCACTGGAGATATTCGTAGCGTACTTCTGAGTTTGCTGTTTCGCAGTAATGGTCTGCCCAGCGATTTTCTTGTCCAGACTGGTCACTTCGGACTGGAGCTGCGCGACATCACTTGTCCTTGTAAAGCTGTCAGCCTTTTGCCGGTCCCGGGCGCAGTTCGGGCCAACGCCGACCACGCCCGACAGCCCTGTTCCCTTTACGCCATTACATTCGTCGCGCGCGACTGTATTGAGCCCAGCGATCTTGTTATTGTCCGTGTCAATGACGCCGCTCAGTTGCTTGCGCTGCGACTGCTCCGACGCAATCGCCTCGTCCGTCCCGATGGCGGGATCGCTGACCGGCACGTGGAACTCGGTGCAGCGGGAGGACTGGGCGGCGGCCCGCTGCTGGGCCGACTCGCCAGGCAGCGGGTTGCATTGCTTCAACTCGCTCTCATACGCCAGCGCTGCATTGCTCTGGTCGTGCTGGGCCTGTGACACGACCTCCGAGCCGAACACAGTGAGCACCAGCGGCGTGGCGATAATCATCCCGAACAACAATGCGAGCAGTATGCGAGGTGCGAAGATGCGCCAGCGCCCGCTGCGGACACCGTGCGTGCTGGCGATCAGCCACCGGTCAATCCCGCAAATGAAGGCGCCCCAGAAGAGCGCTATAAGGATTAGCGCTGGCCACGCCGGCCCGAAAATCTGGTCGAGCGCATCGAGCATGGACAGCGCCGCCATCGCCGCCGTCCCAAGAACGATCGCCCCAAGGCAGGTGTATCGGGCGCGCTCCTCCCATACTCGGTCGAGCAGGCCCTCGTCGACCCCGATAAGGCCGCGGAGCCACCTGCCCGGCCCGCGCGAAGGCGAAGCGGCTTCAGGGAAACCCTCCGTGGCCCAGGCGGGGGAATCGGGCTCTGGGGAGAGGACATCCTCGGCAGGGCTGTCATGAGGCGCTTCGCCGCTGTCACTGTTATGCGTGTCGTCTGAGCGGCTGCTATCCGCCAGGTTGTCCACCGGCAGTGGAGCAACGTCTTCCTGATAGCCGGGCCCGTTGCCACGAGAGTTCTCAACGCCCAAGATCTTCCTCCCGCACTTCCAGTTTCGGCCGGGTAACCAGAGCTCTTTCCCGTTCCGTCTGCTGTGCACTGGCCGAACCGTGCTCCAACTGCCTTGCCACGCTCTTGAATTCGCTTATGCGATATTCGCCGTTCTGCGTGTTGCGTCAGTAAAAACCTAGTGATGACGTTATGTCGAAGTACATCTAGGCGCAAGACATCGAAGTACTTCTAGGCGCAAGGACCAGAAAACTGGAAATCTCAGTGGAGAGCGCAAATACTTGCCGACGTAGCCAAACAAGGGGCCGGGGCCACCGTGGTGGCCCCGGCCTGGTGCTGGTGCTGGTTCGGGTAGCTGGCTCAGCCGGCCACGTCTACCATCCAGTCGCTGTTGAGCTGGACGGTGTTGAACTTGATGTCCGGGCACTTGTACGCGGCCGGGTTGGGGTGGAGCTTCGGGTTCCACGACGAGTCGCTGGAACTGGCCGGGGTCCAGCTCCCGTCGTGCATGATCGAGATGTTGCTGCTCTCGATCTGGGTGCCAGCGTTCTCCAGGTCGCCGCACACGTAGGTGCTGCCGGTGGACGGGTTGGTGCTGGAGTAGAACTCGAACATGTCCCAGCCGAAGGTCAGCCCGCTCTTGTCGGTGCCCGCCTGGCTGTACAGCCGGTCCCAGTGCCCGGTCACGTAGTTGAACAGGTAAGCGGTCCAGGTGTTGTTCTTCGCGTTCGTCTGCACGTCCTCGGTGGTGTAGGCGGTGCGGCCGTTGGCGATCGTGGTGTAGTCCTTCATGAACGCCGCGTCGACCGGGACCACCGCCACCGGGCGGATGTGCTCGCACCAGTCCCAGGCCCAGATCTGGGGCGTGCGCGTGGTGTGCACGGTGACGACCTCGATGCAGGAGTTGTTGGCCGGCGTCATCGTGGGCGCGTAAAGGATGTCGGACGGGTCGGTCAGCCGCAGCGTCTGGGAGATGCTTTGCGTCGCCGTCACGCCGGGTCCCGAGTTGGTGTCGGGGAAGCTGCCCCACCAGTAGTGCAGCTTGTGAGCGGCGACGGGGTGGGTGACCCCCTGGGGCTCGGTCTTGGTCTTGGCCGCATGGACGTCGGCGACCATCTGCCGGTGCAACTTGAGGAAATGGCTGGCCGCGGCGCCGGCCGCGTGGGTCGCCGCGGCGCCGTACAGCGCTCCCGCGACCGTGCGGCCGCTCACCGTGGCACTGCTGAACGGTGCGGCGGACCGGGAAGCCGCCGCCGTGGGGCCGGAGGTTCCGGCGTAAGCGGGCACCGAGAGCGCAGCCGTCACCGCGGCGGCGGTGAGCACGCCGGCGACGAACAGCGGCCGCCGTCGGTGGGTAAGTCTGTCGAACCGCATGCGGGTCCCTTCCGTGAATGACTGCCTGGCCTGGGGGCGTCGTTGCCGCCCGGCCATTGGCCGACCGTAACACCGCAAAGGGGACAATGTCGTTACCCGTCAACCGGCGCGGCGAGTGCCCCCGGGCAGGCTTACCTGAGCAGCAGGTGACCGATCCGGCGGGTGGCGACGGCCAGGCCGGCCAGGCCCATCAGCGCCAGGTAGAGGGCGTGCAGCAGCATGCCGGGGCCGACGGCGCCCAGGGTCAGGCCGCGCAGCAGGGTCACACCCTGGTAGAGCGGGGTGCATTCCACCACGACCCGCAGCGCGGGCGGGTACACGGTCAGCGGGTAGAAGGAGGCGGAGAACAAGAACATGGGCAGCGTGGCCAGCATGACGAACTCGAAGTGCTGCCAGCTCCGCATGTAGGTGGTGCCCGCCATCCCGGTCGCGGCGAACGCGAACCCGATGAGCAGCGCGACCGGCACCGTGAGCACGGCCCACGGCGAGTGCACCAGGCCCATGGCCAGCATGACCACCATGAACGCGCAGGCGTACATGCCGCCGCGGATCAGCGCCCAGCTGATCTCCCCCAGCGCCACGTCGCCCGGGCGCATCGGCGTGGCCAGCGCGGCGTCGTACAGTTTGGCGTACTTGAGCCGGAAGAACACGTTGAAGGTGGAGTCGTAGATGGCGCCGTTCATCGACGAACTGGCCAGCAGGGCCGGCGCCACGTACGCGGTGTAGAGCACCGGGCCCCGCGGACCGGTCACCTGGCCGACCAGGTGGCCCAGGCCGACGCCTATCGACAGCAGGTAGAACAGCGGCTCGAGCAGGCCCGAGGCGAACATCAGCCAGGCGTGCCGGTACACCCGCGCGTGCCGCTCGACCAGGTGCGCGCTGCCGCGCGACCAGAGGGCGGGCACCGGCAGCATCCGCAGCGTCCCAGCCGCCTCGCGCACCGTGGGCGCGGTCACCGCGGGCGCCTGGCGATGAGGGTGGGCCCGAAGGCGGGAGCACGGCCAGCGCATTTAGGCATACAGCCGCCTCCGGTAGGTGTACTGCCCGACGGCGAGACCGGCCACGGCGAGCGCGGCCAGGTAGCCGACGTGGACGAACGCGTCGCCCATGGTCAGCGTGCCCAGGCCGATCCCGCGGCAGAGCGCCACCCCGTGCCACAGCGGCGTCGCGTAGGCCACCGGGCGCAGCCAGGCGGGGAGCTGGGTGACCGGGAAGAACGTGCCGGAGAACAGGAACAGCGGGATCAGCACGAACCGGTACACCACGGAGAAGTAGATGTCCTTGTTCTGGCTGATGGCCCACGCCTCGATCGGGGTGGCGAAGGCCAGCCCGGTCAGCATCGCGGCGGGGACGGCCAGCAGCTCACCCGGCGAGTGCACGGTGCCGAACGCCGCCATCACCGCGAAGAACAGCGTGCAGTTCATCAGCAGCCGCATGACGACGAAGATCTGGTGGCCGTTCATGATGTCGCCGGGGCGCAGCGGTGAGGCCGACGCCGCCTGGTAGGTGCGGTTCCACTTCACCGAGCCGAGAATCGGGTAGGTGCACTCGCCGATCCCCGTCTGCATGGCCTGCGCGGCGAGCAGCCCGGGGGCGAGGAAGGCCAGGTAGCTGACCCCACCCAGGTTCGCGGTGCCGTGCTTGTCCACCAGCGTGCCGAGGCCGAGCCCCATCGCGCCCAGGTAGAGGGTCGGGTTGAGCACGCTGGAGTAGATAGATCCGCGCCAGGTCCGGCGGTAGTCGGTCAGCCAGAACCTGAACTGGCGGAAGGCCAGCGCGATGGCTAGCCGGATCGACACTGGCCGGGTCAGTGCTGGCCGGGTCAGTGCTGGCCGGGGTGGGGCTGGCGGGAGTGGGGCTGGCTGGGGCGGGGCTGGCGGGGTGGCCGGTGGCGCGGCCATCAGTCCTCCAGCCGACGGCCGGTGAGGTGGAGGAACACGTCCTCCAGCGTGCTCCGGCGCACTAGCGAGGTCAGTGGGTCCAGCCCCAGGTCGTGAGCGCCGGCCAAGGCTTGGTCACCGTTCTGGATGTACAGCAGTATCCGGTCGGCGAGCACCTCCATCCGCTCGGCGGGCAGCGCGGCCAGCTTCTCCGCCGCCTGCTCGTGCGTGGACGGATCGAATCGCAGCTCGAGCACTTCGGGGGTGGAGTAAGTCGCGATCAGTTCGCGCGGCGAGCCCTCGGCGGCGATCTTGCCGTGGTCCATGACCACCAGACGGTCGCAGAGCTGCTCGGCCTCGTCCATGTAGTGGGTGGTGAGGATCAGCGTCACGCCCTGCTGCTTGAGCCGGAACAGCCGGTCCCAGACCACGTGCCTGGCCTGCGGGTCGAGCCCGGTGGTCGGCTCGTCCAGCAGCAGGATGTCCGGCTCGTTGATCAGCGACCTGGCGATGGTCAGCCGTCGCCGCAGCCCGCCGGACAGCGGCTCGACCTGGTCCTTGGCCCGGTCGGCGAGCTGCACGAAGTCCAGCAGCCGCTCGGTGCGCTCCTTGATCACCTGCCGGGGCAGGCCGAAGTAGCGCCCGTAGATCAGCAGGTTCTCCCGCACGGTCAGCTCGACGTCAAGCGTGTCCTCCTGCGGCACCACGCCCAGCTTGGCCCTGATGGCCGAGCCGTGGATGCGCGGATCGCGGCCGAGTATGGACAGCTCGCCGCCGGTCGGCGGTGAGACGCAGCCGAGCATGCGCATCGTCGAGGACTTGCCCGCTCCGTTCGGGCCGAGGAACCCGAACGCCTCCCCGCGGTGGAGTTCGAAGTCGATCCCGGCGACGGCGGTGAAGTCCCCGAAGCGCTTGGTCAGGCCGCGAGCGCGGACCATGATGTCTGACTCGGGCACGTCCGCGACGCTACCTCGTGGCTCTGACAATGCCGAACAGTTTTCACCTGCGGCCGGATCCTGGATCGGTGACATAAGCACTCTTCCCCTGCGACGGGAGGTCACCTGCTACCGCGCAGATGATATGAAGTGTTCGACGTTCTGTCGCGCTTTGTCCGGAGTGGGAATGCGCTCCGGGCTAGCGAGAAGTGTCATGGGACCGTGACCGCGAGAGCAGGGAGCCTGGATGCGGGTGCGCAGGGAGGCCGACGCGCGCGAGAGGCAGCCAGACCGCTTAACCGCAGCCCAGTTGCTCTGGCGGCACCGTGAGTTCAACAAGCTCTGGGCGGGTCAGGGCATCTCCACGGTGGGCAGTCAGGTCACCCTGCTGGCGCTGCCGCTGACTGCCGTGCTCTACCTGCACGCCAGCACGATCCAGGTGGGCCTGCTGTCCGCCGCGGGGCTGATCCCCTACAGCGGTCCCAGCCTGCTGTTCGGCGTGCTGGCCGACCGGGTGCGCAGGCGCCCGCTGATGATCATGGCGGACATGGGCCGCACCGTCGTGATCGCCCTGATCCCGGTGCTGGCCTGGACGCACTCGCTGGGCATGCCGGTGATGTACGCGGTCGCGCTGATCCAGGGCTGCCTCACCGTCGTCTTCGACGTGGCGTATCGCTCCTACCTGCCCGGCCTGGTGGGCAAGGACGCCTTGCTGGCCGGCAACAGCCGGCTGCAGGGGACCGCCTCGCTGGCTCAGGTGATCGGGCCCGGCCTGAGCGGCACCCTGATGGAACTGCTGGGGGCGCCGTTCGCGCTGCTGGTGGACGCCGGTTCCTTCGTGGCCTCGTGGGCCTCGCTGCTGTGGATCCGCACCCCGGAGCCTCCGCCCGCGCGCAGGACGGTCGACGCGGAGCGCGGCATGCGCGCCGTGTTCACCGAGATAAAAGCCGGGCTGAGCTTCATTTACCGCAACCCCGTGCTGCGCGCGGTGACCGGCTCCTCCAGCATCTTCAACTTCTTCTCCCAGCTCCAGATCACGCTGTTCCTGGTCTACGCCCCCCGGGTCAAGCACATCACGGCCGGCGGGATTGGGCTCATCTTCGTGGCGCTGGGGATCGGCGGGGTGGTGGGCTCGCTCCTGGTCCGGCGGTATATCACCCGCTTCGGCTACGGGCCGATGCTGCTGATGGGGCTCACGCTCGGCGCCGTGACGGTGCTGTCCATCGCGCTGGTGCCCGGCCGGGGGACGACGGCCACCGCGATCTACATGGTGGTGTATTTCATCTGCGGGTACGGCCTGATCACCCTGAACATCGCGGGGTCGACGTTGCGCCAGATCGCCACTCCGGGGCCGTTGCAGGGCCGGGTGAACGCGAGCTTCAGGTTCGGGGTCATGGCGCTGATGCCGTTCTCCGCCTTGCTGGCCGGGGTGCTGGGCGATCAGTTCGGCCTGCGGCCGGCCTTGTTCATCTGCTCGGCGGGCATGCCACTGTCGGTCATCTGGATCTGCCTGTCGCCCACCAGGAAGGTGCGCGCGGCGGAGGATCTCATCACGCCTGAGCCGGAGCCTCAGGCCGCTGGACCAGCGCACCGCTGATCAGCAGGCCCGAGCCGGCCCTGGCTACTCCGTGCCCCTGCTGGGCCGGGAACGCGCGGGCCCACACCCCGCCGAAGCCGTCGGGGGAGGTGAAGAATCCCCAGGTGGTCTCCCAGCCGAAGGGCTTGCCGTCCTCGCCGGGGGCCAGTTCCGGTATCACCTCGATCCGGCGCTGCAGCACGTACGGGCCGCCCATGGCGTCTTTGAGCGCCTCCCGCCATACCCCTTCGGTGGTGTAGCTGTCCCAGCCCGGCAGCACTCCGATGCCGCCGTGCAGCAGGGCCGGCTTGAGCACGAGATCCTGGGGGTGGCTGAACGCGTACTGCGCCAGGTCCACGGTGCTGCCGTCTTCCAGCGTGACCGGCCCGGGCCGCAGCATCCTGGTCCACGGCAGCACCCGGTCGATCGCGGTTTGCTGGGCCGGGGTGAACAGGTGCCGGTTCGCGTGGTCGGAGACCATGGCCAGCACGGCCTTGCTGCTGTACAGGTCGGCGTCCATCGGGGTGAACATCGCCACCTGGCCGCGGGCAACGGCGTCGAGCAGCGGAAACACCACCTCAGGCCCGTCCGGCTCCAGCAGGTGCTCGAGCAGGAAGATCCGGAAGATGATGTCGACCGGCCGTCCGCGCAGCCAGACCCGGCCGTTCCGCACCTTGAGCTGGCCGATGTGGCAGGCATGCGCGTCCAGCCCGATGCCCCGCCAGTACCGGGAGACCTGGTGCAGGTAGGCGCCGATGGTGTGGTAGTGGGCCGGCGTGTCCACCAGGGCGATCATCGGGTGGTCGGCGCGGTCGAGACCCGTCTCCTCGAAGGTCCGCCTGATCTGCTCCGGCATGGCGCTCACGTAGCCGAGCCGGTGGGCACGGGCGAACTCGCGCAGCGGCGGGTAGCGGAGCATGGACCGGGCGATCTCGCCGCATTCGCTGCCCCCGATCGTGCTGCCCACGTTGAACTCCATCAAGCGCAGGCCCTGGGGATCGGGGTACATGTCCGCCCGGGCCCAGTCGGTCAGCTGCTTGGGCTGCACCCGCATCAACGCGTCGGCCTGGACCTCGGCCAGCCCCGCGGCCCTGGCGAACGCGGCCAGGTCGCCGTCGTAGAGCTGGCCGGGCAGGCTGGCCATGGCCGCCTTGACGTGCTGGAGATCGCTGTTGACCTGGTCGGCCTCGGCCTCGCCGAGGAACAGCGGCCTGGGTATCCACCGCTTCTTGTAGGCCGCCCACAGCCTGCCCCTGGTGGGCATGACCGCCCGCAGGTCGTCCGCTGTCCCGCCGCGCCTGGCTACCTCGTCGAGATAGCTGGCGGTCAGCGCGGCCCGGTCGGCGGTGACCGGATCGCCTAACCCGGCATCGGTTCCGGTGCTCTGGCCAGACAGCGAGCCGGGTGGCATGGCCGCCCCTTTCTCTCCCGGTAGGATTTCACCTATTCTGCGTCGAGATGATACTTTGCTCCGCTTCCGGCGGTGCTTCCGGTGGTGCTTCCGGTGATCGCTCGAGCAGGCAGCCGGTATAGCGCAGGTCAGGCCCGAACTGGGCCACCGCGATCCCCGCGTCCGCCCGGTACGTCCGGGGATCACCCTGATCGGCCCCTTCTTCCCGGGGTAAGTCACATACTTTCCGCTGGAAATGATATGAAGTGATCGACGTTTTTGTCCTGCTTGTCCGGAGCGGAGTTATGCGTTTAGACGATCTGTTTGTGGCCGGGATAGGCAGCTGGCTGCCACCCGCGGTGGATGTGGCCGAGGCGGTCGCGGACGGGCGTTACGACCCGGCGGACCACGCGGCGGATGAGTATTTGTCGATCACGGTCGCCGGTGACGAGGCTCCGCCGGACATGGCGGTGCGGGCGGGACGGCAGGCGCTGGCCCGGTCCGGCATCCCGGCCGACGACGTCGCCGTGATGCTGCACGCCTCGCTCTGGTACCAGGGGGTGGACTTCTGGCCGGCCGCCTCCTACGTCCACCAGCACGTCCTGGGCGAGGGCAGGTACGCCCCGGCCATAGACATCCACCAGATGTCCAACGGATCCATGGCCGCCATCGAACTGGCCGCCTCCTATCTCGCGGCCGACCCCGCCCGGCGGGCGGCGCTGGTCACCACGGCCGACCGGCTGGCCCTGCCTGGATTCGACCGGTGGCGCAGCGACCTGCGCGGGCTTGTGTACGGAGACGGCGCTGGCGCGCTCGTGCTGGCCCGGGAGGGATTCGCCCGGCTGCGGTCCGTGGTCACGATCTCCGACAGCACGCTGGAGGGCATGTACCGCGGCGGGCAGCCCTTCGGGACCGTTTCCGGGCACGCGGGGCAGCCGGTGGACAACCGCGCCCGCCGCGCGGTCTTCGCCGCGGGCGCCGACAGTGGCGTACACGGCCGCCGCATCCTCGCGGGCGTGACCGAAACCGTCGAACGGTCGCTGGCCGAGGCCGGGCTGAAGCTCGCGGACATCACCAGGGTCGTGTTCCCGAACCTGGGCGCCACCGCGTTGCGCAAGGCCTACCTGGAACCGCTGGGGCTGGATCTGGCGGCCACGGCCTGGGAATGGGGCAGGCAGACCGGTCACGTCGGCGCCGCCGACCAGATCATCGGCCTGGGGAACGTGACCGACCACGGACGGATGGTCCCCGGTGACGTGGTGCTGCTGCTGGGCGTCGGCGCCGGCTTCAGCTGGACCGGTGCCGTGGTTGAGTTCGTCTCCGAGCCTCGTCCGGCCTGACCGGCCGCGAAGGCATCTGTGTATCTGTGAGCCTGGAGGAAACATGATGGTGGAGACTGCTCGCGAGCAGTACCGGCGCGATGGCTGGTGGCGGGATGGGACTTTCCTTGACGACCTGAAGCGGCACGCCGCCGCCACCCCGGGCAAGCCCGCCATCATCACCCGCCGGACCCCGGACGCGGAAACCCAGACGATCAGTTACGCCGACATCGTCGCGGCCACCGACCGGTTCTCGCACGCCCTGCTCGCCCTGGACGTCAAGCCCGGTGAGTTCGTGGGCATCCACCTGCCCGACTACTGGGAGATGCTGCCGCTGGCGCTGGCCGCCATCCAGATCGGCGCGCGGATCTCCCCTCTGATGCCGTCCTTCCGGCGGCGCGAACTCGAACTCGCCGCCCGGATCACCGAGATGCGGGTGTTCATCACGGTCCCCGACCTCGACGGCCACCGTCCCGTGGACACGATGCTCGACATCGCCTCCCGGGTGCCCTCGCTGGAGCACATCGTGGTGATGGGAGCCGAACGGCCGGAGGGGACGCTCTCGTTCGACGAGCACGTCCTCGCTCACGGCCAGGGTGACCCGGCCGCGTTCGCCGGGCGCGAACTCCCGGCCGACGACCCGTATCTCATCCTGTTCACGTCCGGCACGACCGGCGTCCCGAAGGGCGCGCTGCACAGCCAGAACACCTTGTACGCCGGCATCCGCGGCTATCAGACGACGCTCGGTTTCGACGATTCCCTGGTCAAGGCGTCGCCGCACACCAAGATGCACTACGTCGGCCTCGTGCAGAACCTGCTGACCCCGCTCGCGGTCGGCGGGACCGCGGTCATGCCGGGGGTGTGGGAGCCCAGCCTGCACCTGGACATGTTCGAGCGCCATGGGGTGACGTTCTTGTACGCGGGCCCCGCCTGGGTGGCCGATCTCCTGCACGCGCAGCAGGCCAGGACGCGTGACATCAGCAGCCTGCGCTACATCGTGTCGGGTTCGTCGGCGGTGCCGCCGTCGCTGGTCCACGAGGTGCGGGACACGTTCGGCGTCCGGCTCTACTCACTGTGGGGGATGACGGAGAACGGGCCGGTGACCATGTCGCGTGAGGAGGACCCGCCGGACTGGCCGGCCCAGAGCGACGGGCGCCCCACGGGCGGGATGCAGGTCAGGATCGACCCGGTGCAGGGCCGGTCGGACGGCTCGGGTGCCCTGTGGGTGCGGGGGCCCGCACAATGCCTCGGCTACTACAAGAACGACGAGGCCTACGCCGCGGACCTCGACGCCGACGGCTGGTTCCACACCGGGGACCTGGCCAGGGACGACGGCCGCGGCGGCATCAGGATCACCGGCCGCACCAAGGACATCATCATCCGGCACAGCTTCCTGGTCCCCGTGCTCGACGTCGAAAACGTGCTGCTCACACACCCGAAGGTGGCCCAGATCGCACTGATCGGGGTCCCCGACGAGGAACTGGGTGAGCGGGTCTGCGCGGTGGTGGTGCCCACGGGCGAAGCTCCCACTCTGCCCGAATTGACCGGATTCCTGCGCGACGAGGGCGTGAACGAGATGTACTTGCCGGAACGGCTCGAAGTGGTGGAGTCGATGCCGCGCACCGCAACCGGCAAGATCCGCAAGGTCGAGCTCAGGGAGCGGTTCGGCGCGGGCACGGATCCAGGGGTGCAGGCCGAGCCGGGCTGACCGGCTATTTCCGCGGGCGGGGAAGGATCATGATGGCGGAGAGTGCTCACGAGCAGTACCGACGGGATGGCTGGTGGCGGGATGGGACTTTCCTTGATGACCTGAGGCGGCACGCCGCGGCCACCCCGGGCAAGCCCGCCGTCATCGGCCGCCGGACCCCGGACGCGGAAACCGAGACCATCAATTACGCCGAACTGGCCGCGGCCACCGACCGGTTCTCGCACGCCCTGCTCGCCCTCGACGTCAAGCCCGGTGAATTCGTGGGCGTCCACCTTCCCGACTACTGGGAGATGCTGCCGCTGGCGCTGGCCGCTATCCAGGTCGGCGCGCGGATCTCCCCGCTGATGCCGGTGTTCCGGCGGCGCGAACTCGAACTCGCCGCCAGCACGACGCAGATGCGGGTGTTCATCACCGTCCCCGACATCAACGGCTACCGTCCCGCGGAGACGATGCTCGACGTCGCCACCCGGGTGCCCTCGCTCGAGCACATCGTGGTGATCGGCGAGGGGCGGCCCGCGGGGACGCTTTCGTTCGACGACGACTTCCTCGCCGGCGGCCAGGGCGACCCGGCCGACCTCGCCGGGCGCGAACTCCCGCCCGACGACCCGTATCTCATCCTGTTCACGTCCGGCACGACCGGCATCCCCAAGGGCGCGCTGCACAGCCAGAACACGCTGTACGCCGGCATCCGCGGCTACCAGACCACACTCGATCTCGACGGTTCGCTGGTCAAAGTGGCAGCGCACACCAGCATGCACTACGTCGGCCTCGTGCAGAAGCTGCTGGCGCCGATGGTGTACGGCGGTACCGCGGTCTCCCCCGGCTTCTGGGACCCCGACTTCCACCTGGACATGATGGAGCAGCACGAGGCCACGATGTTCTACGCGGCCCCCGGTTTCGTGTCCCATCTCCTGCGCGCGCAGCAGGCCCGGCCCCGCGACACGAGCAGCCTGCACTGCATCGTCTCGGGCTCGGCGGCGGTGCCGCCGTCGCTGGTCCACGACGTGCGCGACACGCTCGGTGTCCGGCTGTACTCGCTATGGGGGATGACGGAGAACGGGCCGGTGACCATGTCGCGGCCTGAGGATCCCCCGGACTGGCCAGCACACAGCGACGGGCGCCCCACCGGCGGGATGCAGGTCAGGATCAAGCCCATGGAGGGCCAGCCGGACGGCTCGGGGCCGCTGTGGGTGAAGGGTCCCGCGCAATGCCTCGGCTACCACAACAACGACGCGGCCTACGCCGCCGACCTCGACGCCGACGGCTGGTTCCATACCGGGGACCTGGCCAGGGACGACGGCCGCGGCGGCATCAGGATCACCGGCCGCACCAAGGACGTCATCAAGCCGAAGAGCATGCTGCTGCCCGTGCTCGACATCGAGAACGTGCTGCTCACCCACCCGAACGTGGCCGAGATCGCGTTGATCGGCATACCGGACGAGGAGATCGAGGAGCGGGTCTGCGCGGTGGTGGTGCCCGCCGGCGAGGCGCCCAGCCTGCCCGAGCTGGTCACGTTCCTGCGCGGCGAGGGCGTGGCCGAGATATGCATGCCAGGGCAGCTCGAAGTGGTGGAGTCGATGCCGCGCACCGCGACCGGCAAGATCCGCAAGGTCGAGCTCAGAGAGCGGTATAACGTCTAGTCCCCAGAACCGGGCACCTGGGCGCTAGCGGCCATCGGGTCACGCAGCTGGATGCGCAGCTCGCTGAAGTAGAGCTGCCCGTCCGGGCCTGGCACCCAGGCCTCGTCGGCGTCCGGCAGCATCTCGGAGAACACGATCTCCACGTCGTCCCCAGTCCGCTGCTGGGCCGTCCGCAGCATGGTGCAGAACGCGGACAGGTACCGGGGACTGGTCAGGTCGAGGTAGACGGGCTTGATCTCGGTGCTGAGCTTGGCGAAGAGCTTGTCGGGCAGGCCGAGGGAGCGGCGCAGCCGCCGGGCCGCGAGGTACTCGGGCAGCCGTTCGGTCACGGTCAGGCCGGACGCGCCGATGGTCGTGCGCCAGGTCTCGCGGGCGATCACCATGCGGTCGACGGTTATCCGCGGGCTGTGCGGGCCGGCGCTCGTCTGTTTCAGCGTCTCGACCCCGCTCCAGCCGACCAGCAGGGCGAACACGTCGAGCAGCGGCCAGGTTCTGCCGTCCCTGGCGACCGCGGTCAGCGCGCCGTCGCGGTCGGTCACCTCCAGCGCCGTGATGGGGAGCACCCGGGCTGGGTCGGCCCCGGGCGCGTGCGTGAACGCGAGCTGGTAGTCCGTGACCCCGAGGTTGGGTGCTATCCGGGCGGTGTACCGCGGCCACCAGGTGGGGTAGAGCGGCCGGAACTGCGGCCCGATGTCCGCCGCGGCGGCGGCCAGCAGCCGGGCCGGCTCGGGGTGCCGGTCGGTGAACAGAGCGTTGTCCACCGTGGGCCAGCCGATGTGCAGCTCGCCCAGTGCGATGGTGAACTCCCCGCGGTTCAGCGCCTCCGTGCTCGCGGCACAGATGTGCAGATCCGGGCAATGTATCCGGGCCGCGGGCCAGCGAGGCCGCAGTGGCGGGAACAACTCGGCCGCCCGCGCCGCCACCTCGGCGCTGGCGACCGTCACGCGGCGCGTCCCCGGGGCCAGCCGATCCAGCCCGAACAGGGACCTCCAGCGCTGGGCCAGCTCGGCCGCGACGGTGTCCGCGGGGCAGCCGCTGCCCACGAACAGGCGCTGGGCCGGCTCCCAGAACTCGGTCATCGGCACGCTGCTGGCCTGCGGCGGGCGCAGTTCGTCGTACAGCGAGCGGAAGGCCGGGCCGAAGGCATCGGCCAGGGTTCCCGAGGACCAGCGGGCCGCCGGGAGCAGCACCCGGCCCAGCGGGCCGGACAGCGCTTCCAGCACGGGCCCGCCGAAGACCAGGTCGATGTCGCGGGTGGTGTCCTCGTAACACAGTCGCCGGCCGGCGTACATCTGTCCCTGCCGTCGCTGCGGCTCGGCCCCGGTGACCGCGGTGAATTCGGTGTCCAGCAGGCCGAACGCGGCGGCCAGCGCGTCCGCGTCGCCCGCCGCCGCGCTGACGGCCTCGCGGGCGGCGTCCAGCCGGCGCAGCCCAGCCAGGGCCCGTTCCCTGACCGCCGCGTCGGGGATGGCGGTCAGGGTGTCACGCAGCACCTGCTCGGCCCGCGGGTTGTAGGGCATGTCAATGCCCCACCACACCACGTCCTTGGCCGCGAGTCCTTCCAGCAGCGCCAGGTCGTCGGCCTGGTGCGACGGGTCGGCAACGGCGACGGCCGGTGTCCGGCCGTCGCAGCGGGCCAGCAGATCCGTTTCGGCCTTGGTCAGCTCGACCGGCGGCTCACCGGGCCGCAGCACCCGGCCGCCATCCAGGACGAGATCGGGATGCAGGCCCGCGGGCAGCCAGGGACGCACCACCGGATCGGCGGCCAGGTGCTGCGCGTACGTCTCGAGCAGCCAGAACTCGTAACCTGTCGCGCGGTCCTTGACCAGCTTGTCACCACGGCGAACCGTGACGGCGGGGCCGTCAGGGTCGAGCGTTACCCAGGTCACCGGGCCGAAGAAGCCGATGGTGTCGTTCTTGCCGCAGTACCGCTGCCAGTAGCGGGCCACAGTGTCTTCGCGGAACCGGCGCTTCTGCCGGGCCCGCCGGTTTTCGTTTTCCGGCGGCTGGCCGCCTGACTTCGCGATGGACAGGGCCGGCCGCGCCCCCGGGTTCTGCCAGGTGAGGGCCTCCTGGAACAGCGGGTCCGCGGCGATCTCGGCAGCGGCCTTGCTGGCGTCGGCCAGCGCCGCTTCGTGCGCCGCTTTCAGGTCCTGTTCCGTGGCCTGGCCGTCGAGGAACGCGTCGGCGACCGCCGCGCAGCCGGGGGCGGCGAAACGGTCCAGGCCCGCTGCGGGAAAGCCGGCCGTGCGCAGTAACCCGTCCCGCCACACGGCCCATTCCGTGCCGGGAAGCGGGACGAGATGCCCGCCGGAGTGGTCGCTGGTCACGGCGCCTCCACGTATTCGCTGATCACGGTGCCCCTCCCCCGCCCCGCGGCGGGCGGGACCGTGACCGCCGCGGTAAACGGGCGGCGGCTGAGGCCGGCGTGCACCAGTTCGGTGAGCGTCACAATGTCGAACACCGGCAGGTGGGTGCGCGCCTGGATGTCGTGGGCGAACGGCACCAGGTCGGTGCATTCGAGCACGAGCGCGCCCACGTCGGGGTGGTCGCGCAGCAGCCCTTCGGCCAGGCTCACGACCTCGTCGCGCAGCCGCCGGGCATCGAGGTCGTCCCGCTTGCCCTCCAAGATGACCTCACGGAACTCGGGCTGGTCCGCCATCCCGGCGATGCGCACCGGCACGCGGTCCGCGCCCACCCCGGCCAGGTGCGCGGCTGACAGCGAGGACGCGTCGGCGGTGAGAATCCCCACCGTCCGCCCGGGGCCCAGCATGCGGCCGACCATGGGGACCTGCATCAGGCTGGAGGAGTAGACCGGGATCGCGACCGCGCCGGCCAGTTCGGCCTGGAACAGTGCGAGGAAGCCGCAGGCGCTGGTGACCGCGCTTACCCCGGCGGCTTGGAGGTGCACGGCGGCCTGGACGAACGGCTGGAGCAGCGCCGGGTCCGGCCGGGTGACCACCCGCTCCGGCGTCGCGCCCGACACGACGTGGCAGACGACGGGAAAGCCGAACGTCGCCGGATTGCGGATGTGCCCGGGGATCTTGGTGAACGAGGTGTCGAGGCAGATCACCCCGACCGCCGGGACTTCGTAACCGGCGGAATCGGTCGGCCTGGTCATCGTCTCCAGCCACGGTGCTTGAAGCGGTCGAGCCGGAACGGCTCGGGGTCGGTGTCTGGCTGCTTGCCCGCGGTGATCTGGGCGATCATCTCGCCGGTGCCTGGGGCCAGGCCCATGCCGATGTAGCCATGGCCGCACGTGACGGACACGTTCCCGAAGCGCTCGGCCCGCCCGACGAAAGGCACGCTGTCGGGCGTGCAGGGGCGCAAACCGCTCCAGGTTTCGATGGTCGGCGTGCTCTCCAGGTGCGGGAGGTAGCTGCTGACGATCCGCCGGATGCCCTCGACCCGGCGCGGCGACACCGCGGCGTCCAGGCCCGACAGCTCCAGCGTGCCGCCGAAGCGAAGCCGGTCACCGAGCGGCATGACGGCCACCTTGCCCTCGCTGAGGATGACCGGCCGCCGGGGTCCGTTGGCGGGTGCCTTCACCGTGAGGCTGTAGCCCTTGGCGGGCTGCAGGGTGAGGCCGATGCCGAGCTTGCGCGCCACCGCCGGTGACCACGCGCCCGCCGCGACCACCAGTTCGGCAGGCGTGAACTCGCCCCTGGTGGTGATGACCTTCGTCACCCGGCGTTCCCGCTTGGCCTGGCGGCCGGTCGTCTCAAAGCCGGTGGCCTCCGTGTTCGGGAGAATCTCCACCCCCATGCCGGTAAGCACGCGAGCGAACTCGATGACGAACTCGGGCACGTACAGCGCGGCGCCCTCGGCGTTGACCAGAGCGCCGCTGATGTCGAACTCGGCGTCTGGTTCGAGCGCCGCCAGTTCCCCTGGTTCGAGCACCCGCAGCGGCAGGCCAAGCGCGACCATCCGCGGCACCGAGCGGCACGCCTTGCCGAAGGCCTCCGGCGTCTTGTAGGCCACCGTGATGCCGGGGGCGGTGAAGGTGCCGGCAAGGCTTCCCGACGAGCAGAGGTCGGTCAGGATCTCCAGGCTCCGCTTTTTCATGGCGAGCAGCACACCGAACACCGACTGCACCGATTGCTCGTTGCAGAACCGCCGGAAGTGCCAGAGCCAGGACATCAGTTCGCGGTCCAGCCGCGGCTTGATGTAGAACGGGCTCCGCGGATCGGCAAGCCAGCGCAGCCCCTGGGTCATCACCCCGGGTTCGGCCAGCGGCGCCGAGCCCTGGGTGCCGACGAAGCCGGTGTTGCCGTAGGAACACGATCCCGGGCCGCCGACCTCGCCGCGTTCGATGACGGTGACCGAGGCACCGCCCTGGCGCAGGAAGTAGGCGCAGAACAGGCCCACGACGCCACCGCCGATGATGAGCACCTCTGGGTCGCTGCGGGGATCCGGCGCCGCGCCGCCGTCAGAGGCTGACAAGGAAGAAGTTGGTCGGGAGATTGACCATGGCCCGCTCGTAGATCTCCGCCTTCACCGCGATCCCGGGCTCGGCGAACGTTCCGGCTGGCGGCTCGGCGAACGCGATCACCGACCGGCCGGAGTCGAAGAGCTGCGCCCCGTGCCCGAAGTCACCCACGATCGCGCTCCCCGCCTCCACCAGCCGGGTGCGCACGATGAAGACCCCATTGGCCTCCAGGTCCTGCATCAGCGTGCCCTGCCCGAGGAACCGGTAGTAATCCTCCGGGTTGAGGATGAGCCCGTCCGCGGTCCCGCCCATCTGCTCGGCCTCGTTGCACGCGGCCAGCAGTGGAGAGCTGAACGGGCCGGCCGAGGTGATCCGCCCGATCCCCGGGGTGTTCAACAGGCCGCCCTCGCCGCAGATGATCGTCTGGTTCTCGGCCGTGCCGAGCCGGACGATCAGCCGGTAGTTGATGAAGTTCTCGAACGTCTCCGGGTCTTTCCACAGGTCCTCGGGAACCTGCGCCCAGGCGGTGGTGGTGAGCAGCTCCGGGATCGGTGACTTGCGGAAATGGTTGGTCGCCTCGCGCCGCACGTCCGCGTCGGTGACGTCGGGGTCGCCCGGGTCGCCGGGGGCCTCGTGCCAGTAGAACTGGCGCGGGTCGCGGGACAGGTCGACGACCTTGAGCATGTTGCGGGCCGGGTGGCGCGGCTTGCGCCGGGAACTGGTCAGGGTGCCCGGGATCGACACGTCGTACTCGACCGAGGTCTCGAGCCCGTGCACGGCGCAGGCTTCCACGAACATCCGGCCCGGGTGCACTTCGTCCTGGCGGTCCTCGACGATCTGGGCCATCGTCTGCTTCATCCGCTCTGCTTGCTGCCGCATGGCATCCCTTCCTGGTGAATTGGTCACGTGTAGGCACCTGGCGCGGTGTACTGCTCGAATTCGGGTGGCATCACCCCGGCGCCGCCGTCGATCAGCTGCACCGTCCCGGTGACGAACGAGGCCCGCTCGCTGGCGAGGAACGCGGCCACGGCGCCGACCTCGTCCGGCCGGGCCAGCCGCCCGACCGCGCTGTGCTCGCCCATGGTCTGCAGCTGGGCCTCGATGTCCCCGCCGTCGGCCAGCTTGGCCGCCGCCCGCTCGACCAGTTCGGTGCGGGTGGCGCCCGGCGCGAGCACGTTGACGGTCACCCCGGCCCGGGCCACCTCCGGCGCCAGCGACTGCGCGTACCTGGTGAGCGCACCGCGGGTGACACCGGACAGCGCCAGCGTGGCGATCGGGACGCTGGCCGTCTCGGACGCCACGAACAGCAGCCGGCCCCAGCCGGCCGCGGTCAGGTGCGGCACCGCGGCCTGCGACACCGCGATGGCCGGCAACAGGACCTGAGCGACGGCGGCCTGGTAGTCGTCCAGCCCGAACTGCAGCGCGGCGCCGGTGGGCGGGCTGCCGCCGCTGATCACCACGATGTGCAGCGCGCCGAAGCCAGCCGCGACGTCGTCCACCCAGCGGCGGGCCGCCTCGGCGTCGGTGATGTCGACGCTGCTGGCTTCGACCTGGCCCCTGGCCACCTCCTTGAGCCTGCCTGCCGCGGCCGCCAGCCGATCGGGATCCCTGGCGCCGATGGCCACGTGCGCACCCTCGGCTGCCAGTTCCCTGGCGACCGCGAACCCGAGGCCGCTCGAACCGCCCGAAATCAGCGCGACCTTGCCCTCAAGACCGAGTTCCACTTGCCTTCTTTCAGATCTAGCGCGGCTATGACTCGTCCGTGGCCTGCGCCGCGGGCGCGCGTGACCGGGCACCGCGATAGGGGGACGTCTCGCGACAGCGGTAGGCGTACCGGCGCGACAGCGGCCACGACAGCGCCTGTGCGGTGAGCCTGGACCGGCCTGGCAGGCCGGCCCGCCAGGCGTCATCGGTGTCCCTGATCAGGGTGGGGCCGGTGCGGAAGCGGTCCGGGTTGCCGGTGACCGTGTGGTTGGGACGCAGGTCGATGACCCGGCCGTGGACCGGGTTCGCGGCCGGGTCGGTCCCGCACCACCGCAGCAGCGCGTCGACGGTTCCGGCCGGATCCGCGATGAACCTCTCGTAGCGCAGGAAGACCGACCGGGCCGGGTAGCGCCGGGTAACGGCCTCAGCGGCCAGGTTGAAGCCGTTCCAGTAGGCCGTGCTCCTGGCCGCCGACATCGGGTCGCAGTACTGCTTGCGCTCGCGCCAGGATTCGGCGGCGGCCCGAGGGTCGCGCACCAGGTGGACGTAGTACGGCGTCAGGCCTGTCAGGTGCGGGAGCAGCGCCGCCTCACCGGCGATTTTCGTGCTGTCTACGATCACACCGGCGCCGGTCCGTTCGGCGATGCCGTGGTAGACGCGGGTCATCAGGGCGGCATGCTCGCGGATATCGCTGGACCGCAGGCCCTGGTGCAGCACCCGCCAGGTGTGCCGGGTGCGGACGGAGCTGTGCTGGCGGCGCAGGACGGTGCTGGCATGCTCATCCGCGCCGACCCCAGCGGGCCTGCCCAGCGGGATGATCTGCGACCAGAGCGGGCAGCCGGTCAGCGGGTCACCGCATCCGCACCAGTGGTTGGCCCCTCGCCCCGCGGCGTTCTTCCACAGGAAGTGCAGCTCCCCGGTGTGGAAGAACCCCGGCACCTCGCCCAGCACGTTGCCCAGGATCGTGCTGCCGTTGCGGCACCACCCGAGGACGTAGATGACCTTAAGTAAGGGTTTGGCCTGCGGGCCAGCCGGCTCCTCTGCCAGCGCTTTTCCCATCGTCAGGCCTCTCTGTCTTCTGAAGGAGCCGCAGGGTCTACGCCGGTCCCCGGCTACCTGCCGGACCGGGCTCCGGGCGCGACCACGGTGCCAACCCAGCGGATCGTAACGTTCTCACCAGCAAAGAGCTAGACGTGTGGAATGATTTATGTAACTTTGTCGGATGAGTCGTACTGTATCCGAGAATTACTAACAAAACAGGCAGTGCTGAGATGGGACAAACCCATACACCGTCGTATATGTTGACCCTGCTTGGCTCTCGCGACCCCGGAGTGCTTGGTGACCATCACAGCCGCCGGATCGCCCGACCGATCACGCTGGAGCGTGGTGAACGCATGATGGTGGTCGCTCCGCTCCGTAGTCGTTTAGCGACCGCGCGCTGGCGGCCGTCGGCCCAAGCCTGCGGCAGCCATAGTCCTGCCCGCCCCCGCTGCGGACGTTGTCGTCCCGGCCCGTCCCGCCAGGAGGAGCGGTGATCGCCCCTACGGTGGCCCACCGGGTGCGAGAGCACATCGTGGACATGTGCGCCGGCCCAGACGGCGGCCATCTCGGTGGCTCGCTCTCCCTGGTGGAGATCCTCACCACGCTGTACTTCGACGTGCTGCGGGTAGACCCGGCCAACCCGGCGGCCGCCGACCGGGACATCCTGCTCCTGAGCAAGGGGCATGGGGCCGTGGCCTTGTACGCGGTGCTGGCCGAGCGGGGATTCTTCCCGGTCGGCGACCTGACGACGTTCGGCCGACCGGGCAGCAAGCTGATGGGCCACCCGGTGCGGGCGGTACCCGGGGTGGAGATGCCCACCGGAGCGCTCGGGCATGGCCTCGCCCTGGGCAACGGGTTCGCGCTGGCCGAGCGTGACCGCCGCTGCTTCGTCATCATGGGCGACGGAGAACTGCAGGAAGGCTCGGTCTGGGAGGCGGCGATGGCCACCAGCGGTCTTGGCCTGGACAACCTGATGGCCGTGGTGGACCGCAACGGCCTTCAGCTCGCCGGCGAAACAGAAGCCACCATCGCGCTCGAGCCCCTCGCTGACCGCTGGCGCGCCTTCGGCTGGGCCGTCAGGGAAGTGGACGGGCACGACCCGGGCGCCCTGGCCACCGCGTTCCGGGCCGGCGAGCCCGGCCGGCCCGTCGTGGTCCTGGCCAGCACGGTGAAGGGTAAAGGCCTTCCGTTCATCCAGGGGCGCGCCGAGAGCCACTTCGCCCGGCTGAGCGAACGCCAGCACACGAGGGCCCTGGCCGTGCTGCGGGCGCGCCAGAACAGGGGGGCATCATGACCGTTCCGGCCCGGGCGGCCTACCGTGACCTGCTGATCAGGCTCATGGCGGCGGACCCGCGGATCTACTGTCTCGACACCGACACGGGCCTGTTCGCCGGGGCGGACTTTGGGCCGGCGGCCGGCCGCTACGTCAACCTCGGCATTGCCGAGCACAACCTGATGGGCGTGGCGGCGGGGCTCGCGGCGAGCGGGAAGATCCCCTTCGTCAACACGATGGCCACGTTCGCGACCACCCGGGCGCTGGAGGCGGTCAAGATCGACATCGCCTACAACCACCTGCCGGTTCGCATCGTGGCCACCCATGGCGGGCTGGCGGCCGGGCATCTCGGTCCCACCCACCACAGCCTGGAAGATCTCGCGATCATGCGGACGCTCCCCGGGTTCACCGTGGTCGTGCCGGCCGACTCGGCGGCGGCGGAGGAGGCTGTGCTCCAGACGCTGGATCTGCCCGGGCCCGCCTACATCAGGCTGGGACGGTCGGCCACGCCGCCGATCGACCTGGGACCCATCACGGTCGGCCAGGCGCAGCGCCTGCGCGACGGTTCCGATATCGCCATCTTCGCCTGTGGCCCCTATCCGGCCCTGGCCGCGCTCGGCGCCGCCGAGCAACTCGCGGGCCGTGGGATCGACGCCACGGTGATCAACATGCACACGGTGAAGCCGCTGGACACCGCGGCGGTGCTGGCCGAGGCCCGCCGGATGCCCGCGCTCATCACCGTCGAAGAGCACTGGCGTGCCGCCGGATTCGGCGGGCTGATCGCAGAGACCCTGTGTGACCACGCACCCACCCGGCTGACCCGCATCGGGATGCCGGAGACCTTCGCCGAGCTGGCAGGGGACCAAGCCTTCCTGCTCGAGCACTACCGGATTTCCCACAAGGAAATAACCACCGCCGCGCTGGCCCTACTGGCCGACGTCGGCACCGTCCTCGGAGGTGTACGCAATGACGCTGGCCTGTCCCGAGTGTGAGGGCGCCGTTCAAATGGCGCCGTCGCCCCGCTTGAGCGAGATCACCAACTGCCCCGACTGCGCGATCGAGCTCGAAGTGATCAGTCTGGAGCCACTGCTGATCTCCCTGGCTCCGGAGATCGAGGAAGACTGGGGCGAGTGAAGTCCCTGGCGGTTCTCGCCTCCCGGGTTCGCTTCGAAGAGAAAGAGATCTTCGCCGCGCTGGAGCGCCGCTCGGTGCGGTACGACCACGTGGACACCCGCCAGTTCTCGGCGGGAATCTCTGGACCGGAGCGGGACGTGCGCCCGTTCGATGCGGTGCTCTGCCGGGAGATCTCTTTTAACCGCGCCTACTACGCGTGCCTGCTGCTGGAAGCGCAGGGGGCCGCGACCGTCAACCGGGCGGACGTCATCGGCGTGTGTGGCGACAAGGCCAAGACCTCACTGCTGCTGGCGGCGGCCGGGGTGCCCACGCCCCGCACGGTGGTCGCGCTCACCCCGGAGGCCGCGCTGGAGGCGGCGGAGAAGCTCGGGTTTCCCGTCGTGGCCAAGCCGCTGACGGGTTCGTGGGGCCGGCTGGTGACCGTGCTGCGGGACCGGCAGGAGGCGCAGACGGTGATCGAGCACCGGGCCGCCCTGCCCAACCCCCAGCAGCACGTGGTGTACCTGCAAGAGCTGATCGACAAGCCGGGCCGGGACATCCGGGTGCTGGTGGCCGGGACCGACGTGCTCGGCGCGACCTACCGGTACGGCGTGGACTGGCGCACCGGGGTGGCCAGCGGCGGCACGTCCCGGCCGTGCCCGCTGTCGCCCGAGCTGACCGGGCTCGCCGTCGGCGCCGCCCAGGCGGTCGGCGGCGGGTTCCTCGGTGTCGATCTGGTCGAGAGCCCGGACGGGCTGCAGGTGCTGGAGGTCAACCACGCGCCGGAGTTCCGCGGGTTCCGTGACGCCCACGGCGATGCCATCGACGTGGCGGACGCTATCGTCAGCCACCTGCTGGCGGCCGCGTGATCAGGGCGGGTGTGGTCGGCGCCGCCGGCTACCTCGGCGGTGAACTGCTCCGGCTGCTGATCGGTCATCCGGAAACGACGCTCGCCCGCGCCGTCTCGACCCGCTTTTGCGGCCGGCGGGTGGACTTCGTGCACCCGAACCTGCGGGCGGTCACGGACTTGTGCTTCTGCTCCATGGAGGACCTGCGCGACTGTGACGTGGTGTTCCTGGCCACGCCACACACCGTGGCCATGAAGACGCTGCCGGACCTGGACGCCCCCTGCGTGATTGACCTATCGGCGGACTTCCGGCTCCGCGACCCGCAGGCCTACGCCCGTTTCTACGGCGTGCAGCATGCGGCGCCGGACCGGCTGACCGACTTCGTCACCGGCTGCCCCGAGCTGTTCCGCGACGAACTGCGCGACGCCAAGCGGATCAGCGTGCCCGGGTGCATGGCCAACGCCGCCATGCTGGCCCTCGCCCCGCTCACCGGAATGATCGAGCCGGCCGTCCAGATCACCGCGCTCACCGGATCGAGTGGGGCCGGCTCGATGTCGACCGCGGACTCGCATGCCGACCGCAGCCGGGCCATGCGTGTGTACGCTCCCGTCAGCCACCGGCACGAGGCCGAGGTCGCCCAGCTGACCGGGCTGGACGTCCGGATGTCGGTGACCGCGGTCGAGGCGGTCCGCGGGGCCCAGGTCGTCTGCCACGCCACCGCGGCCCAGGCCACAGGAACACTGACCGAACGGGATCTGAGGCAGGCCTACCGGGCCCGGTACGGCGGCGAGCCGTTCGTCCGGATCGTCGCCCACAAGCAGGGCACATACCGGCTGCCCGACCCCAAGATCCTGCTCGGCTCCAACTTCTGCGACCTAGGTTTCGCGGCTGAAGGCGACCGGGTCACGGTCATCGCTGCTCTGGACAACCTGATGAAGGGGGGCTCGGGCAACGCGATGCAGTGCCTCAACGTCGCGATGGGCTGGCCGGAGCGGCTCGGGCTGGAATTCCCCGGGCTCTACCCGGCGTGAACCACAGTGAGCCCTGAACCACAGTGAACGCTGTGACGGTGGTGAAGTGCGGGGGTGAACTGGCCCCCGAGAACATCTGCGCGGACGTGGCCCGGCTGCGGGCGCAGGGGCAGCGAGTGGTCCTCGTGCACGGCGGCGCGCCCGAGATTTCCCGGCTGTCCGCCGAACTGGGCGTGGCCGCCAAGACCCTGCGATCGCCGAGCGGCGTGACGAGCCGGCACACCGACCTCGCCATGCTCGACGTCATCACGATGGCGATGACCGGCCGGGCCAAACCACGGCTGCTGCGCGCCCTCGCCGCTCACGGGGTCCGCGGGGTCGGGCTGACCGGCCTGGACGGCGGGCTGCTGCTGGCCCGCAGGAAAACGGCCCAGCGCAGCGTCGTCGACGGGCGCGTGGTCCTGGTCCGCGACGACTACAGCGGGCGGGTGGTCAAGGTCGCGGACGATGTGCTGCACGTCCTGCTGGACGCCGGCCTCACACCGGTGGTGTCGCCACCCGCGGCGGGCGACGACGGGCATCCGCTCAACGTGGACGCCGACCGGGCTGCCGCCGCGGTCGCGGCGGCGATAGCCGCCGACCGTCTCTTGCTGCTGACCGCGGCGCCGGGTGTGCTGACCGAGATCAGCGACGAGAGCAGCGTTCTGCCCCGGTGCGCGCTGCCCGCGGACGGCTCAATCCCGTACGCGGTCACGGGCGGCATGCACCGTAAGATCATCGCGGCGCGGGAAGCGCTGGCGGGCGGTGTGCCCGAGGTCATCATCGGGGATGGCCGGACGCCGCAGCCGCTGACGCAGGTCAGCGGAACAATCATGGAGGTCCGCGCGTGACACCAGAAGATCTTCTGTATCGAATGCTGGAGATCCCCTCGCTGTCCGGGGACGAAGCGGCTCTAGCGCGGTTTCTCACCGCAAGCATGGCCGACCTCGGCTTCCGCGCGCGGCGGGACGAGGTGGGCAACGTCATCGGCGACATCGGTGGCGGCGACGGCCCGGTGATCATGTTGCTCAGCCACATGGACACGGTCGGCCCGATGCTGCCGGTCCGGCGGGACGCCGACCGCCTGTACGGACGCGGAGCGGTGGATGCGAAAGGGCCGCTCGCCACGATGATCTCCGCCGCCGCGGCCCGGCCGGACTTCCCGGGGACCATCCGGGTGATCGGCGCTGTCGAGGAGGAATGGCTTTCCCGCGGTGGCCATCACATCGCCGCCACCGTGCCGCCCCCGGACGTGCTCATCATCGGCGAGCCGGGTGGCTGGGAGCGCGTCGTGCTGGGTTACAAGGGAAAGATCGATCTCGAGTTCTGGGTCGAGCGGCCGGCCTCTCATTCGACCAACCCGGCGCCCAAGGCCAGCGAGGTGGCCGCCGGGTTCTGGCAGCATGTGCTCGACGTGCTCGGCCCGCAGCGCGATCACGGCTCCTTCTCCGTGCCCGCGGCGACGCTGCGCCGGATCACCGGCGATCTGGTGACCGGCCGGGTGGAGGTGGACTGCCGGACACCGGTGGGATTCGACGTGGACGACTTCGTCAGCCGCCTCCGGCAGGCGGCGCCGGGCGGCGAGGTCAAGCTGATCCGGAGCATCCCGGCCGTCCGCGTCGAGAGGTCCAGCCCTGTTGTGAGCTGCCTGTCCGCGGCCATCCGCCGCCACGGCGGGCAGCCGCGGCCCACGCTCAAGACCGGCACCTCCGACATGAACACGGTGTCACCGACCTGGACGGTCCCGATGGCCGCCTACGGGCCGGGCAGCAGCGCGCTCGATCACAGCGACGACGAGCACATCGAGCTTGCCGAGTTCCGCAGCGCCATCGCCGTCCTGGGCGCCGCCGTGGACGAGTTGCCGTCGGTTCTTACCTGACGGCGCCGCCGCAGGAAGCGGAGCCGTTGGCCGGTGCGGCTAGCGCCTGGTCGCGGGGCACGACGTTGAGCGACTGGGCCAGCGCGGCGCTGCCCTGCGCCTGGGTCAGCGCGCCGGTGGCCACCAGCCGGCTCAGCACGTGCGCCTCGCGGGCGTGCGCCAGCGTCGGATTCGTCACCGGGTCATAGCTGGACGGGGACTGCACGATGCCGGCCATCAGCGCCGCCTGCGACCAGGACAGGCCGGACGGCGGCACACCGAAGTACCCGCAGCTCGCCGCGCCCAGGCTGTAGTAGTTCTGGCCGTAGTAGGCCACGTCGGCGTACATCTGCAGGATCTGCGCCTTGGTGTAGCTGAAGTTCAGCTTGACGGCCACGGCGATCTGCTCGGCCTCAGCCTTGAGACTGGACTGGCCCGGGGTATACAGCATCTTGGCGAGTTGCTGGGTGATGGTGGCGCCGCCCTGCTGCGAGCCGTTGCCGCGCAGGTAACCCCAGGCCACCCGGACGACGGCGATCGGGTCGAGGCCGGGGTCGTGGTAGAACCGGTGATCCTCGGTGGCCACCAGCGCCGCGGCGAACCTGGCGGGCACGGCCGCACCGGGGTAAGGGACCCCGTGCGAGCTGTCCTGCCCCTGGGCGAGCATTCGGGCGTCGCCGACCGACGGAGTGACGACGAGCAGCCCGCCGAACCCGACGGCGCCGAGCAGAACGAGAACGCTCAGCACGGCCAGGGTGCGGCGAAGCACGGTGAGCCACCGGCGGCGCGGGCGCAACGGGTAGCCGACGCGGCCAGGGCGGCCTGGGCCTGCTGGGCGTTCGGGCAGAACCTGGCCAGGCACCGTGTCGCCGGCCCTCGCCTGGAACCAGTCCCCCGGCTGGTCCGTCCACCCGGGTGCCTCACCCCGTGGCATCATGCGTGTTCGCTCCGTTTCGCGGCCCGGGCCGTTGCGTCTGTCAGCCGTGGGCCGGGTGGGTGCTGCTGATTCTCCTACCCGCTCTGCCCAAAGCAACGAACAACACGCACCCCGCAGTGCCCGTCCGCCAGACGCCGGTACCCCGGGGCCCGGGCGCTGCCGGTCTGTCGAGCCCGTCAATTAATAATCACGCTCTGATTACGGCGTGGCTTCAGTCAGTTCGGCCAGGTGGCGGGCGACGTCGGCGACCGGCGTGCCGGCCCAGTGGCGGCGCGGGCCGGTGCCGCCCTGCTGCCACGGGTGCGGGCCATCGAGCGGCCGGTACTCGATCCCGGCGGCGCGCAGCCGTCCCAGGTGAGCGGTCAGCCGGTCGCGCAGCGGCGGGCGGTCCGTGGTCTGCGGGCCGGCCCAGGGGGTGGGGGCGCCGTGCCAGGCGACCTCGGCCAGCGCGCAGGCGCGGGGGAAGGTCATGTAGTCCAGCGCGCGGGAGTCCGGGATGTATTCGCTCCAGAGCTGGAACTGGGTGCCGACCAGATGCTGTGCGGCCTGGTCCGGCCAGTCGCCGGGAAGCGGGCGAAGCGCCGCGACCTCCTCGATCGTGACCGGGCCGCCGATGGCGAGCGGCTCGCGGTCGTCGTCAGCCTGGGCGTAGTCGAAGTAGGTCGGGATCACCGGGGTGGCGACGACGTCGTGCCCGGCCAGCGCGGCCCGCCTGGCGATGTCTCCCCCGCGCCAGGCCATCACCACCGTGTCGTCGCGCAGCCGCTGACCGGTCGTGGTGCTGGCGAATCCCTCGTCCCAGACCACGGCACGCACCCCGAACGAGTCGGCCAGCAGGTCCGCGACCTGCCGGAGAAAATATGCGTGCAGCGCGTCGGCGTTCGGCAGGCCGAGCCGGCGGCGGTAATCCTCGACCCGCGGGCTGCCGCGCCAGTGGTCGAGCACACACTCGTCGCCGCCGATGTGCACGAAACCTGTGGGGATGGCGCCGAGCAGCTCGCTGAAGATCTCGCCGAGGAACTCCACCGACTCAGGCAGCGGCGAGATGATCTCCGGCATGATCCCCCAGCCGGTCGCCACCTCGTACCGGGTGCCCAGCGTCGGCGCGAGCCCGGGCAGCGCGGCCAGCAGCGCGGAAGCGTGGCCAGGCACCTCGATCTCGGGGATGACCCGCACCATGTTGCGTGCGGCGTAGGCGGCGATCTCGGCCAGGTCGGCCAGCGTGTAGTAACCCCCGTGCGGGGTGCCGTCGTAGACCTGGGGGCGCTCGCGGGCCGATCCGATCAGCGTTTCCGCGCGGTGCGAGCCCAGCTCGTGCAGCGCGGGATGGCGGGGGCTTTCGATGCGCCACCCCTGGTCGTCGGTGAGATGCAGATGGAGCGTGTTCAGCTTGTGGGCGGCCAGTGCGTCGATGAACCGCAGGATGGTCGCCTTGGGGAAGAAGTGCCTGGACACGTCGAGGTGGGCGCCGCGCCAGCTCAGCTTGGGCGCGTCCGTTATCTCGGCGCAGGGGATGGACCAGGGGGCTTTACTGGCGGGCGCGGCGCGGTAGGCATCATCGGGGAGGAGCTGGCGGATCGTCTGGGCGGCGTAGAAGGCGCCTGCGGGGTCGGCGGCGGTAATGTCCACTTGGGCTGGGGTGATACGCAGACGGTAACCCTCGGGTGGGAGGGTTGGGTCTTTGGCTACGGTTATCTGGGCTTGCGCGGGGGCTCCGTCTGTGCGGGCCGGTGGCCACGGGAGGGCGGCGAGGACGTGGCGGACCGCGTCCGCTTCCTGGCTGGCTTGGGGGGCGGGGGTGAGGGGGGTGGTCCGGGAGATGGGGAACTCGCCGGGGGTGGCCCGGACCGTGGCCGGGAAGGGCAGGAGCGTGGCGAGCCGGTCGGGCATGGTTGTCGATCTCCTGTCCGCCGCCTGGGCGGGGTGCGACGTGCGGCAGTAGGCCCGGCGGCCGTCGAGCGTGAGCGGACTGGGCCGACGCTACGCTAAGGTAGGTAAGCCCGCTCCGGCGGGCACGTGCCTAACGGCACCGGGACGTGGCGCAGTTTGGTAGCGCACTTGACTGGGGGTCAAGGGGTCGCCGGTTCAAATCCGGCCGTCCCGACCGAATGTCGGCAGGTCAGAGGCCACTTTCTCAGATGTGAGAGGTGGCCTTTGCTGTTGCATGAGGCCGTATCTCTCACAATCTCTCACAGGAATCTAGGCGATCTTGTGGATCTTCGCTAGCGCCTCACGGCCTCGTTCCAGGTCGTCTTCGCTGGCGTGGACGTAGGTCTTCATCGTGAAGGCGGGATCGTAGTGACCGGCCCATTTGCTCACGATGGAGATGGGGACCCCGGCCTTCTCCATCAGGCTCAGGGTTGTGTGTCTTGAGTCGTGAAGGCCGATCTTGGGCAGGGCCGCGCGGTTGAGCAGGCGCGCGAACTCGTCCGAGTAGAACTCGGGGTATAGAGGTAGGCCGAGTTCGTCGGTGACGATGTACTCGTCACCTGGGGTGTACCAGCCGAGATCTTCAAGTCCAGCC
>DATAWQ010000089.1:0-19598 GCA_036267135.1 Streptosporangiaceae bacterium
GCCCCCCGCCGCCCGTTCCCACACACACCACGAAGACCAGGGATCCGATCGCGCACCACACCCCGAGCCCGCACCACCCCACCCCCAGCGCACGACCTGGCCGCACCACACCACACCGGCGCCCACGTCCGCGCCCTGGGCCCGCCACACCTCGGTGCCCACCTCGGAGGACCCTGGCCACCCCCCCCGCCGACCGCCCCAACCCAGCCACCCGGCCCCTCACACGGAAGGCATGACCTGCGCAATACCGCAGCGGATGTCTCCCACATGCGCGCGCTTCCCGGCACGGCGCGATCCCTCCCGCCAGCTACCGTGAAATACCACCGGCCGGTACATCCCGACTCACCAAGACAGATGACGGAGGATCTCCAGACCAGACACTCCCAATCGTTCCGCAGTTGTGCCCACAGCCCATCCCTTCAGGGTGGGCACAACTGCGTTCCCGCACCTCCTCGTCCGCGCATCTGCAGCGCGCCCCGCGGATTCTCCACGCCACGTGCGTACCTTCACCCGCTTCCATGGCTTAGCACGCACTGTGGGGGTTAGTAAACGATTGTTGGAGATCGTTTTTGGTCGTAGCGCGTGCTAAGCGGCCGAGACCAACTTCGACGAGTGGAGCGCCGCGCCGGGGAGGCGGGACGGGAAGGGCGACGGTTAGCGGGACTTCGGGGGTGCGGGGACGATCGGGGACGCGATGGTTGCCGGGCGATGGTTGCCGGGCGATGGTTGCCGGGCGATGTTTCGTGGGGGCGGGGGTTTAGGGCGGTGGGGCGTGGCCGCTGGGGTGCGGGGACGGGCGGGGTAACGGTTAGCGGGGCCGCTGGGGGCGCGTCGGCCGTCGGGTGGCGGTTAGTGAGGGGCGGGGGTGTGGCGGCGGAGGGAGGCGGCGATGGTGGCGGCGGCGGCGCCGGGGTCGGGGGCGCCGGTGATGGCGCGGCCGATGACCAGGAGGTCGGCGCCGGCGGCGAGGGCTTCTTCGGGGGTGGCCACGCGGGCTTGGTCGTGGGCGTCGGCCCCGGCGGGGCGGACGCCGGGGGTGATGAGGGTGATGTCCTGGCCGACTTCGGCGCGGACGGCGGCCACTTCGCGGGGGGAGCAGACGAGGCCGCTCGCGCCGGCCTCGACGGCGAGCGCGGCCAGCCGCAGCACCCAGTCGGTGGGCGCGCCGGGTACCCCGATCATGGCCAGGTCGTCGCCGTCGAGCGAGGTCAGCGCGGTCACGGCCACGATGGGGGTGCCGTTGCCCGCGTCCACGGCGGCGCGGATCATGGCCGGGCCGCCGGCCGCGTGCACGGTGAGGAACTGCGGGTGCAGGCGGGCCACGCTGCGGGCGGCGCCCGCGACGGTCGCCGGGATGTCGTGCAGCTTGAGGTCGAGGAAGATCTGGACACCGCTGCCGCCCCTGATCGAGGCAACCACGTCGGGCCCGTAGCGCAGGTAGAGCTCCAGACCGATCTTCACGGTGCTGACGTGCGGGGTGACCAGCCCGGCCCAGCGGGCGGCAGTTTCCAGGTCGGGCGCGTCGAGCGCGACGGCGATCGGTGCAGGACTCACGCTTCCCATTCTAGTGATCCTGGTGGGCTAGGCCGATGGCGTCGGTGAGGCGGGACAGGCCGGTGCGGGTGAGCTCGTCGGCCAGTTCGCGCAGGACGCGGTCGCAGGCGCCGGGGTCGTGGAAGATCACCGTGCCCAGGCTGACCATGGACGCGCCGGCCAGGATCAGCTCCAGCGCGTCCCGGCCGGTGCGGACGCCGCCCATGCCGATGATCGGCACGTCGGGCAGGGCCTGCTTGACCTGCCAGATGCAGCGCACCGCGATCGGGCGGATGGCCGGGCCCGAAAGGCCGCCGGTGAGGCCACCGAGCACCGGGCGCATGGTCTTGGTGTCGATGGCCATGCCGAGCAGCGTGTTGATCAGTGAGAGGCCGTCGGCGCCCGCGGCCACACAGGAGCGGGCGATGGCCACGATGTCGGTCACGTCGGGCGACAGCTTGGCGAAGACCGGGATGTCGTAGCGGGTCCGCTTCCTGACCTGCTCGATCACGGTGGCGGCGGCGGCCGCGTTGCAGGCGAACACGGTGCCGCGATCCGCCACGTTCGGGCAGGAGATGTTCACCTCGATCGCGGTGACCCCGGGAGCGTCCGACAGCCGGGCGGCCAGTTCGGCGTACTCGGTCACGCTGCCGCCGGCGATCGAAACCACGGCCCGGGCGCCCTGGGTGAGCAGCCAGGGCAGGTCGCGCTGCAGGAAGCTGTCGATGCCCGGGCCCTGCAGGCCGATCGAGTTGAGCATCCCGCTCGGGGTCTCGGCCATCCGCGGGGTGGGACGGCCGGACCGCGGCGCCAGCATGATCGATTTAGTGACGACCGCACCGAGCCTGGACACGTCGGTGAACCTGGACAGCTCCCGGCCCGCACCGGCGCAGCCGGAGGCGGTGAGCACCGGGTTGGGCAGCTCGACGTGGCCGAGCCTGGTGCGCAGGTCAGCCGGCATGGCCACCAGCCGAATGGCCACTAGCCCAAGAATCCTGGGCACCCGAAGAAACCGGGGCGCCCAGCGTGTCGGGCGGGATCGTGCCGACGTCCGCCCAGCGCACGTCCTGGCCGCGGAAGACCGGGCCGTCCACGCAGGACCGCAGCATCCGGGTCATCCCGTCCTCGCAGGTCACCGGCAGCACGCAGGTCATGCAGACGCCGATGCCGCAGGCCATGGACTCCTCGACCAGGGTGAACACCGCAATCTCGTAGCGGGTCCCGAAGTCGGTCACCGCGCGCAGCATCGGCATCGGGCCGCAGGCGTAGATCACCTCGGTGCGGGCCTCGTGCATGACCCTGGCCAGCGGGTCGGTGACCAGGCCGCGCACGCCGAGCGAGCCGTCCTCGGTGGTGATCGTGGTGGTGCGGCCGATGCGGCGCGCGCTCAGCGAGCCGAAGACCCGGTCGGCGCTGGCCGCGCCGAGCAGGAAGTCCACCGGGCAGCCGCGGGCGCGCAGCCGGTTGGCCAGCGGGAACAGCGGCGCGCTGCCGTAGCCGCCGCCGATCAGCAGGCAGCTCACCGGCTCCCTGGGCTGCGGGAACGGGCGGCCGAGCGGGCCGGTCAGGTCGACCACGTCCCTGGGTCGGCGCTCGGCCAGCCAGCGGGTGCCGGGGCCGTGGGCGTCGATCACGATCTCCACCGTGCCGCCGTGGTCGGGCCCGACGGAGTGGATGGAAAAGGCCCGGCGAAGCAGCATCGACGACTGCGGGCCGCCGACCGCGGCGGCGACGAACTGGCCGGGCCGGAAGGCCCGGGCGATCCGCGGCGCCACCACGGTCATCACGTGGTAAGCGTCCACCCGGCGCATGGTCAGCACCGGCCCGGACACCTGCGCCGGGGCCAGTTCGGCGGCGCGGTCCCGCGTGCGGGCCCCCGGTTGCCCAGCCACGGTCATGGCTGGGCGCGCAGCCTGGCCGCGTGCTCCTGCAGCGATCGCACTCCCACCTCGCCCCGCTGTATCGCCTCGATGCCGTGCACCGCGGCGGCCAGCCCGGCGGTGGTCGTCACGCACGGGATCCCGCGCCGCACGGCGGCGGTGCGGATCTCGTAGCCGTCCACCCGCGGGCCGGTCTGGCCCGGGGCGCCGAAGGGCGTGTTGACGATGAGGTCCACCTGTCCGTCCAGGATCCGCGTCACGATCGTGGGCTCGCCGTCGGGCCCCGGCCCATCCCCTTGCTTGCGCACGATCTTGGCCCGGACGCCGTTGCGCCGCAATACCTCCGCGGTGCCGGCCGTGGCCCAGATCTCGAAGCCCAGGTCGGCCAGGCGCTTGACCGGGAAGATCATGGACCGCTTGTCGGAGTTGGCCACCGAGACGAAGGCCCGGCCCTTCACCGGGAGCGCCCCGTAGGCGGCGGCCTGGGACTTGGCGTACGCGGTGCCGAACTCCTCGTCGATGCCCATCACCTCGCCGGTGGAGCGCATCTCGGGCCCGAGCACGGTGTCCACGCCCTCGCCCTTGGTGTCGCGGAACCGGCCGAACGGGAGCACCGCCTCCTTGACCGCGATCGGCGCGTCCAGCGGCAGCGTGCCGCCGTCGCCCCTGGCCGGGAGCAGCCCCTCGGCCCGCAGGTCGGCGATGGTCGCGCCGAGCATGATCCGGGCGGCGGCCTTGGCCAGCGGTGTGGCCGTGGCCTTGGACACGAACGGCACGGTGCGGGACGCACGCGGGTTGGCCTCCAGCACGTACAGCACCCCGGCGGCCAGGGCGTACTGCACGTTCAGCAGCCCGCGCACCCCCACGCCCGCGGCGATCAGCTCGGTGGCCTCGCGCACCCTGGCCACGTCGCCGGGCCCCAGGGTGATCGGCGGCAGCGCGCAGGCCGAGTCGCCGGAGTGGATGCCGGCCTCCTCGATGTGCTCCATCACGCCGCCGAGGAACAGTTCGGCGCCGTCGTAGAGTGCGTCCACGTCGATCTCGATCGCGTCGTCGAGGAACCGGTCGATCAGCACCGGGTGCTCCGGGCTGATCTGGGTGGCCCGGTGCACGTAGGCCTCGAGCGCGCCGTCGTCGTAGACGATCTCCATGCCGCGCCCGCCCAGCACGTAGGACGGCCGGACCAGGACCGGGTAGCCAACCTCGTCGGCCACCGCCTTGGCCTGCGGGTAGGAGGAGGCGGTGCCGCTGCGCGGCGCGGCCAGCCCGGCCTCGGCCAGCACCCGGCCGAACGCGCCGCGGTCCTCGGCCAGGTGAATGGCCTGCGCGCTGGTGCCCACGATCGGCACCCCCGCCTCGGTCAGCTCCCTGGCCAGGCCGAGCGGGGTCTGCCCGCCGAGCTGCACGATCACCCCGGCCAGCGGCCCGCTGGCCCGCTCGGCGTGCACCACTTCGAGCACGTCCTCCAGGGTCAGCGGCTCGAAGTAGAGCCGGCCGGAGGTGTCGTAGTCGGTGGAGACGGTCTCCGGGTTGCAGTTGACCATGACGGTCTCGTAGCCCGCCTCGGCCAGCGCGAACGAGGCGTGCACGCAGGCGTAGTCGAACTCGATGCCCTGGCCGATCCGGTTCGGGCCGCTGCCCAGGATGATCACCTTGGGCCGGTCGCCGGGCGGCACCTCGGTCTCGTCGTCGTAGGTCGAGTACAGGTACGGCGTGCGGGCGGCGAACTCGGCCGCGCACGTGTCGACCGTGTGGAAGACGGGCCGCACCCCCAGCGCGTGCCGCAGGTCCCGCACCCGGGCCGCGGTCACCCCGCGCAACCCGGCGATCTGGGCGTCGGAGAAACCCGCTGACTTGACCATGCGAAGGACCGGGGCGTCCAGCACTTTGTCTGGCGTCAGCCGTTCATTTAGTTCTTCGATGAATTTGACCTGATCGATAAACCACGCGTCGATACCGCTGGCCGCGGACAATTCGGCCACCGTGGCGCCTGCCCGCAGCGCCTGATGCACCGTGGACAGCCGGCCGTCGTGCGGGATGCGGCAGCGTTCGATCAGGTCAGCGCGGTCGCCGGGCGGATCGGCCCAGCTCAGCTCCGCGCCGCGGCGCTCGGTGGAGCGCAGCGCCTTCTGCAGCGCCTCGGGGAAGCTGCGGCCGATGGCCATAGCCTCGCCGACCGACTTCATGTGCGTGGTGAGCACCGGGTCGGCGCCGGGGAACTTCTCGAACGCGAACCTGGGCACCTTGACGACGACGTAGTCGAGGGCGGGCTCGAAGCTGGCCGGGGTCTCGCCGGTGATGTCGTTGCGGATCTCGTCCAGCGTGTAGCCGACGGCGAGCTTGGCCGCGATCTTGGCGATCGGGAAGCCGGTGGCCTTGGAGGCCAGCGCCGAGGACCGGGACACCCGCGGGTTCATCTCGATCACGACCATCCGGCCGGTGCCCGGGTGCACGGCGAACTGGATGTTGCAGCCGCCGGTGTCCACGCCGACCGCCCGGACGACCGCGATCGCGGTGTCGCGCATGTGCTGGTACTCGCGGTCGGTGAGGGTCATCGCCGGGGCCACCGTGACCGAGTCGCCGGTGTGCACGCCCATCGGGTCGATGTTCTCGATCGAGCAGACCACGACCACGTTGTCGTGGCGGTCGCGCATCAGCTCGAGCTCGAACTCCTTCCAGCCGAGTATCGACTCTTCGAGCAGGACCTCGGTGACCGGGCTGGCGTCCAGCCCGGCGCCGGCGATGAGGCGCAGATCGTCGGCCGTGTAGGCGATGCCGGAGCCGGAGCCGCCGAGCGTGTAGGAGGGGCGGACCACCACCGGGTAACCGAGGCTGTCGGCGATGGCCAGCGCCTCGTCCAGGGTCCGGCAGATCGTGCTGGCCGGCACCTCGGCGCCGAGGCCGATGACGATCTCCTTGAACCGCTCGCGGTCCTCCCCCGCCTTGATCGCCTCGATGTCGGCGCCGATCAGCTCGACGCCGTATTCGGCCAGCGTGCCGGACTCGTGCAGTTCGACGGCCGCGTTCAGCGCGGTCTGGCCGCCGAGCGTGGGCAGGACCGCGTCCGGGCGCTCCTTGGCGATCACCTTCTGCAGCACGTCGAGGGTGATCGGCTCGACGTAGGTGGCGTCGGCGAACTCGGGGTCGGTCATGATCGTGGCCGGGTTGGAGTTGACCAGGCTGACCCGGATGCCCTCGGCCTTGAGCACCCGGCAGGCCTGGGTGCCGGAGTAGTCGAACTCGCAGGCCTGGCCGATGACGATCGGGCCGGAGCCGATCACCAGGACCGAGCGGAGGTCTTCGCGCCGGGTCATCGGGGCGCCTCCATCATCGCGCAGAACTCGTCGAAGCTGGCCTCGGCGTCGTGCGGGCCGGGGGCGGCCTCGGGGTGGTACTGGATGGCGAAGGCGGGGGTGTCCAGCAGCCGCAGGCCCTCGACCACGCCGTCGTTGAGGTTGCGGTGGGAGACGATCGCGGCGCCGTACGGCGTGCCGAACGGCCCTTTGGCGCCCGGGTCGTCGGGGGGGCGCACCGCGAAGCCGTGGTTGTGGCTGGTGATGTGGACGCGGCCGGTGGTGAGGTCCTGCACCGGCTGGTTCACGCCGCGGTGGCCGAACCGCAGCTTGTAGGTGTCCAGCCCCAGGGCGCGGCCCAGGATCTGGCTGCCCAGGCAGATACCGAAGACGGGCCGCCCGGCGGCCAGCACCGCCCGCATGGCCTCGACCGCGTAGCCGGCCGCGGCCGGGTCGCCGGGGCCGTTGGAGAAGAACACGCCGTCCGGTTCGGTGGCCAGGATCTGGTCGCCGGTGACGTCGGCGGGCAGCACCCGCACCTCGCAGCCGCGTTCGGCCATCCGGCGCGGGGTGGCGGCCTTGATGCCGAGGTCGACCGCGGCCACCCGGAACCTGGTGCGGGTGCCCTCGGGTGGGCGGACCGTGTACGGCTCGGGGGTGGTCACCTCGCGGGCCAGGTCGGCGCCGGCCATCTGGGGGCTGGCCAGCACCTTGTCCAGCAGCTCGCGCCGGTCGGCGGCCCGGGTGCTGATGACGGCCCGCATGGCGCCGCGCTCGCGCAGGTGCCTGGTCAGCGCGCGGGTGCCGCTGATCGCGATGCCGGTGACGCCCTGGCTGGCCAGTTCGGCGTCCAGGCTGCGCTTGGACCGCCAGTTCGAGGCGATCGGGGACAGCTCGCGGATCACGTAGCCGCTCACCCAGATCCGGCGCGACTCGGCGTCCTCGTCGTTGATGCCGGTGTTGCCGATGTGCGGCGCGGTCATGGCCACGATCTGGCGGCAGTAGGACGGGTCGGTCAGCGTCTCCTGGTAGCCGGTCATGCCGGTGTTGAAGACCATCTCGCCGAACGTCTCACCGTCGGCGCCGAACGCGTGGCCGTCGAAAGCCCGGCCGTCCTCCAGCAGGAGCACGGCCGGGCGAGACACGCCACTCCCGTCGAGCAGGGTCACGTCAGCTTCCCGTCGAGCACGGTCGGCGCACCGCGCAGGAAGGTGGCCACCACCCGGCCCGGCAGGACCAGGCCGGTGAACGGGCTGTTCCGGCTCTTGGACGCGTGGGTGGCCGGGTCGACCGGGTCGCGCGGGGCGGGGTCGTAGAGGGTCAGGCTAGCCGGGACGCCGGCCTGCAGAGGGTACCCGTGGCCGGTGTCGGCGCCCACGGCCGAACCGTTGAGACGGCCGATCACGGCCGGGCGGGCAGACATCCGGTCGGCCACCCCGGCCCAGTCGAGCAGGCCGGTCTCCACCATGGCCTCCTGCACCACCCGCAGCGCGGTCTCGAGCCCGGTCATGCCGAACGCGGCCGTCTCCCACTCCGATTCCTTGTCCTCGAGCGGGTGCGGGGCGTGGTCGGTGGCCACGCAGTCGATCGTGCCGTCGGCCAGGCCCTGCCGAAGCGCGGCCACGTCGGCCTGGGTGCGCAGCGGCGGGTTCACCTTGTAGACCGGGTCGTAGTCCTCGGCCAGGTCGTCGGTGAGCAGCAGGTGGTGCGGGGTGACCTCGGCGGTGACCCGCCATCCCTTGGACTTGGCCCAGCCGATGATCTCCACCGAGCCGGCCGTGGACACGTGGCAGACGTGCAGCGCCGAGCCGACGTGCGCGGCCAGCAGGCAATCCCGGGCGATCACCGACTCCTCGGCCGCGGCGGGCCAGCCGGTCAGGCCGAGCCTGCTGGACACCTCGCCCTCGTTCATCTGCGCGCCCTCGGTGAGGCGCGGCTCCTGGGCGTGCTGGGCGATCACCCCGTCGAAGGCCTTGACGTACTCCAGCGCGCGGCGCATCAGCCTGGCGTCGGACACGCAACTGCCGTCGTCGGAGAACACCCGCACCCTGGCCGCCGAGTCGGCCATCGCGCCGAGTTCGGCCAGCCTCGCGCCCTGCAGGCCGACAGTCACCGCGCCGACCGGCCGGACGTCGCAGTGCCCGGCCGTCCGGCCGAGCCGCCAGACCTGCTCCACCACGCCCGCGGTGTCGGCCACCGGGTCGGTGTTGGCCATGGCGTGCACGGCCGTGAAGCCGCCGAGGGCGGCGGCCTGAGTGCCGGTCTCGACCGTCTCGGCGTCCTCCCGGCCCGGCTCGCGCAGGTGGGTGTGCAGGTCCACCAGGCCGGGCAGGGCGATCAGACCGCCCGCGTCCAGGGTGGCGGCGCCGGGCGCGTCCAGGCCCGGGCCGATCTCGGCCACCAGACCGTCGCGGATCAGGATGTCGGCCGGCTCGCCACCGAGCGGCCTGGCCCCCTTGATCAGCCAGTCGTTCATGCCCCCGCCCCCGTTCCCGTCCCCTTGTGCGCCGGTTCCTGGCCGCCGAGCAGCAGGTAGAGCACGGCCATCCGGATGCTGACCCCGTTGGCCACCTGCTCCACGATCGTGGACCTGGCGCTGTCGGCCACCTCGGCGGCGATCTCGACGCCGCGGTTCATCGGTCCGGGGTGCATCACGATCGCGTGCTCGGGCAGCAGCGCCATCCGGGCCGCGTCCAGGCCGTACCGGCGGCTGTACTCGCGCTCGCTGGGGAAGAAGGCGGCGTTCATCCGCTCCCGCTGCACCCGCAGCATCATGACCACGTCGCTCTTGGGCAGGGTGGCGTCGAGGTCGTAACCGGTGGCACAGGGCCAGCCGCCGACCTCGTAGGGCAGCAGGGTGGGCGGCGCGATCAGCGTCACCTCGGCGCCGAGCGTGCTCAGCAGCAGCACGTTGGACCTGGCCACGCGGCTGTGCAGGATGTCCCCGACGATCGTGACCTTGAGCCCGTCCAGGCCTTCACTGGCGGCTCGCCGGCCGGTCCCGCTGGCGGTGGCCCGGACGCCGTGGCCCTGGTTTCTGACGCCCAGCCTGCGGCGGATGGTGAACGCGTCCAGCAGGGCCTGGGTCGGATGCTCGTGCGCGCCGTCGCCGGCGTTCACGATGCTGCCGCGGACCCAGTTCGCCAGCCGGTGCGGGGTGCCGGACGCGCTGTGCCTGACCACGACCGCGTCGGCGCCCATCGCCTCCAGGGTCAGCGCGGTGTCCTTGAGGCTCTCGCCCTTGGCCACGCTCGACCCCTTGGCCGAGAAGTTGATCACATCGGCGGACAGCCGTTTGGCCGCCGCTTCGAAGGAGATCCTGGTCCGGGTGGAATCCTCGAAGAACAGGTTCACCACGGTGCGGCCCCGCAGGGTCGGCAGCTTCTTGATCGGCCGCTCGGACAGGTGCGCGAGCTCGTCCGCGGTGTCCAGGATGAGCAGGGCGTCGTCCCTGGTCAGGTCGCCTGCCGAGATCAGATGGCGGTTCATGACCTGACTCCTTCCTCGCGGCCGGGACCGTCGGGACCATCGGGGTGGCCGGGGTCGGGGGCCGCGCTCTCGCCGAGCAGCACGGCGTCCTGGCCGTCCACCTCCGCGAGCAGCACGCGGACCACCTCCCGCTGCGAGGTCGGCAAGTTCTTGCCCACGTAGTCCGCCCGGATGGGCAGTTCCCTGTGGCCGCGGTCCACGAGCACGGCGAGCCGGACGGCGCGCGGCCGCCCGAGGTCGTTGAGCGCGTCGAGCGCGGCCCGGACGGTGCGGCCGGAGTAGAGCACGTCGTCGACCAGCACCACGGTCTTGCCGTCGATGCCGGCCGGGGGCAGGTCGGTGGGCCCGAGCGCCCGGGCCGGACGGAGCCTCAGGTCATCGCGGTACATGGTGATGTCAACGGAGCCGGCCGGAACCGGGCGCCCCTCGACCTGTTCCATGCACGCGGCGAGGCGCCCAGCCAGCGGGACACCCCGGGTGGGGATTCCGAGCAGAATGACGTCTTCCGCGCCCCTGGTGCGTTCCAGGATTTCGTGCGCGATCCGGGTGACCGCGCGGCCGATGTCGGCCGCGTCAAGCACGGGCTTGTGGCCAGCCGGGGCCGATAGGCCTGCAGGCATGATCGGGACCCCCTTCCCCGCCTCACTGGACGGACTTAAAGGACGCCTGTTCCGGCCACCGTAGCAGGCGCCGCCGGGTACTCTCGTACGCCACGCCAGCATCGCCCGTTCCGTTAGCCCCGCATCACGGTGCGTCTAACCTGTGCAGACGGGCAACTTGAACCACTTTTTGGCATTCGACTTGACCTAGGCGCGCTCGCGGCTTACCGTCACTGTCCGTAACCATAAACTTTTTCCTGTCGACCGGCTGGGGGGCCGAAGATCATGCCTTCTGAATACGCTAAGACCCTCGGGGCGCGGCTGCGCGCCATCCGCACGCAGCAAGGTCTTTCGCTGCATGGCGTCGAGGAGAAGTCCCGCGGCCGCTGGAAAGCGGTCGTGGTGGGCTCCTACGAGCGCGGCGACCGTTCGGTCACCGTGCAGAAGCTGGCCGAGCTAGCCGAGTTCTACGGTGTGCCGGTGTCCGAGCTGCTGCCCGGCGACAGCGCACCCACGCCGCTGGCGCCCGCACCCAAGCTGGTCATTGACCTGGAGCGGATGGGGCAGCTGCCCAAGGACCAGGCTGGACCGCTGGCCCGCTACGTGGCCACGATCCAGAGCCAGCGCGGCGACTACAACGGCCGGGTGCTGTCGATCAGGCAGGAAGACCTGCGTTCGCTCGCGGTCATCTACGACAAGTCGCCTGTCGACCTCACCGAGGAACTGATCGGCTGGGGTGTGCTCGACTCCGAGGCGCGCAGCGCCGTCGAGGCTTTCTGAGCAGCTTGGGTTCATCTAGGGCTGACGGCCGGTTCTTCCGGCCGTCAGTCGGCTAGGCGTTCCGCCAACCCACGTTTCTCAGCCAGCCCACGCCTTTCAGCCAGCAGAGCGCAGCGGGAGCAGCGGCGCGGTCGGCACGCCAAGGACCGACTCCGCCAGGGACAGGAAGACTTCCGCGTCCCGCAGCAAATCTTCCGCTTCGCTCGCGCTGACGGCCCGGGACAGGCCGGCCTCGGCCGCGGCGCGCTTACCCGCCCCGGCGGCGAAGAACGCGGCCCACTCGGCGAGCGTAGGCTCCACCCGCGGCAGCAGTTCCCAGACGCTGCGCGGTCCCCTTCGCCGCTTGCCCTGGCCTGGATCCGCCCTGGCCGTGACGACCGCCGCGGCCGCCCGCAGGGCCGCCAGGTGAGCGGCGACGTACCTGCCGCCGGAGTCCGGTGCGTCCTCGGCGTCGGCCAGCCCGTGCCTGGCGGACTCGAGAAGCGCGAGCGCCGAGGGTGCGACCCTGGCCCGGGGCCGGCTCGCAGTCGCTGGCAAACCCGTGTTCATCGCCACCTCCTTCAGTGTGCGGAGCCGAAGGTCAGGCGAGGCGCTTCCCCACACCTCGCCTGACCCGCTAGTAGAGCCCTGCTTGCTGAGCCCTGCAGAACTGGGCCGGACCGACCCGGAGGGGTCTGCGGACCGGTCCGGCGGCTCCGCCTGAGTTCATTCGAACATAAATTCGTCAAGCTGTCCACCTCGAACAGTACCTGAGTTCGAAAGTAGCCGGTGGGTCCGACAAAACCGCCGACGCGGCGTGCCCATCCCTCAGCTTGATGACCTAGGCTGGCCCGCGTGCGGACTAATGCGGGCCGCTACGAGTCCTGGCCGGCGCTGGTCGAGCTGGACAAAGCGGCCTTCGTCGAGCACCTCGACGGGCTGATGGACGTGTACTCGACGGCGATGAGGGTGCCCGCCTTCCAGTTGCCGGGCCGGCGGGCGGTCATGGACGCGCACGTGCTCAACCCAGCCTTCCGCGCGGTCGCGGTCACGGGGCCGGCCAGCGTGCTCGGCGGCACCAGGAACGCCGAGGCGGTCATCGCCTTCGCCTACGGATTCCATGGCCGCCGCGGGCAGTGGTGGCACGACCTGGTGCGCTCGGCGCTGACCGTCGCCTCGGGCTCCGGCATCGCCGGGGCCTGGCTCGACGACTCCTTCGAGGTCGCCGAGGTGCACGTACGGCCGGAGTTCCAGAAGCGCGGCATCGGCAGGCGGATGCTGTACCGGCTGACCGCCGGCCTGCCCGAGCGCACCGCAGTGCTGTCCACGATGGATGACGACACCCCGGCCCGGCACCTGTACGGCAGCCTGGGCTTCACCGACCTGCTGACCGGATATCAGTTCACCGGGGTGCCAGAGAGCTACGCCGTCATGGGCGCCGCGCTGCCGCTGCTGAGCGCCGGCCCGGGTGGCACCGGTCTCCCGGCCGGCCGGCCGCCGAGCCCGAGGTACTGATAGATCTCCCTGGTCGCCCGCGACCCGTTGAGCGTGTAGAAGTGCAGCCCCGGCACGCCCTCGGCCAGCAGCCGTTCGCACATCCCGGCCGCGTACTCGACTCCGATCTGCCGCATCGCGGCCCGGTCCCCTTCGTGCGCGCGGATCCGCGTGCCAAGATCGGCGGGGAACCGCGCGCCGGACAGCAGGACAATCCGCTCGATCATCTGCACGCTGGTGATCGGCATGATGCCCGCGATGACCGGCACCGCGCAGCCGTGCGCCGTCACCCGGTCGCGGAACCGCAGGTAGTCATCGGGGTAGAAAAAGAGCTGCGTGATCGCGAAGTCGGCGCCCGCCTGGCACTTGCGGGCGAAGTAAGCCGCGTCGCTGTCGGCGTCCGCCGACCGCTGGTGCTTCTCGGGGAACGCGGCGACCCCCACGCAGAAGTCACCCGACATCCTGATCAGCCGGACCAGTTCGTCCGCGTAGGCGAGCCCCTCGGGGTGCCGCACCCACTCGCCGTTCGGGTTGCCCGGCGGGTCACCGCGCAGCGCGAGCACGTTGCGCACCCCCACCGCCGCGTAGGACCCGATGACCCGCCGCAGCTCGGCGACCGAGTGATTCACCGCGGTGAGGTGGCCGACCGGGGTGAGCGTGGTCTCCTCGGCGATCCGGCCCGTCATCCGGACCGTGCGGTCCCTGGTGGACCCGCCCGCCCCGTAGGTGACCGACACGAAGGTCGGTGCGAGCGGTTCGAGCTGGCGGATCGCCAGCCAGAGCTTGTGCTCGTCCTCCTCGGTCTTGGGCGGCATGAACTCGAACGAGAACGACTGGCCGCCGGACGCCAGCAGGTCGCGGATGGCGGGCGCGTGCTGGATCCGGTACTGCCGCATGACGCCAGATTATCGCCGAACGCTGCCGTCGGGCCCTGCGGCTATCCTCGCGACCATGACGGAACCGGTCGCCGCGCTCGACCACGTTCGGGACCAGGTCGGCCGCGCGCTCACCGGGTTTCTCGGCCAGCAGCGGGCGCTGACCGGGCAGATCGCCGCCGAGTTGCTCCCAGCCGTGGATGCCCAGATCACCACGGCCCGGGGCGACGGCACCACGATCATCGGCTACATCGCCACCAACTACGGGACCGGCGCCACGGGTTACACCAAGGCCAGCATCGAGACCCAGATGACCGACTGGCACAAGTGGTACGGCGTGACCACGTTCTTCCTCGACGAGGCGCCGACCGCGACCACCTACGAGCCCTACTACGCCGCGCTGAAGACCTGGGCCGCCGCGCACGTCGGCTCGTCCGCCCGGGAGTGGCTGAACATGGGCGCCTACCCGGCCGCCAGCTCCTGGATGAAAGACGCGAACACGATCATGGACTGGGAGGACAGCAGCGCGCCGGCCACGCCGACGGGCTGGGTGAAGAACTACCCGGCCAGCCGGTTCGCGATGATCATGAACGCGGTGCCCGACAGCGCCAGCGACATCGCGGCCGCGGTCACCGACATCGAGAACGCACACGCCGGGGCCGGATTCGTGACCTCCGACGTCAGCTACCAGACGCTGCCGAGCTGGACCTACTGGACCACGTTCGCCGACGACGCCGCGGGCAGCGCCTGCACCTAGCGCACCCACGGCGTCCCGGGCCCTTCGGCCTAGCCGCCGGTCGGTGAGGCGGACGGCTTGGGCGCCGGGGCACGGACACCGGGCGCGGACCCGCCGGCGCAGTGCTGGCCGCGGGCGCTGGCCGGGGCGACCCAGAGCAGGATCTGGCCGGCGGCCCACGGATCGGCGTCGTAGACGATCCAGGACGACGGCACGCGGCGCGGCAGCGGATGGCAGAACCGGCCGGGGTCGGCCCGGTACTGCGGCACGGTCACGTGCCGCCCGTGCAGCATCGTGAGCACCGCCGCGACCGTCTGGCCCTGGTAGTGCAGGCCGTGCATGGCCTCGCCCGGCGCGGTCACCGAGCCGGTGGTTTCGTACTGTTCGCCGGGCCTGGCCGCCCGCCCGAAGGTGAAGTCCGCCCGGCCGCGGAAGCCGATCGGGATCCTGACCCCGACCGGGCACTGGTTTCCGCCGCCGCCGGTCCAGCACCGGCCCTTGGCGGTGATCGTGGTGATCTGGGCGGCATTCTCGCTGGCGTCCATGTACACGAGGGTGCCGACGAGCGACGGTGATGCCGGGACCATTCGCAGCGTGACGTGCAGGTGGTGGGCGGCGAACTCGGCCCGGTAGACCGACGCGTCGGCCACCGGATTGCGCACGGTGATATCGATATAGCGGCCATCCCTGGCAAAGGACAGCGCCTGTGCGCTGGCCGGGCCGACGGTGATCGGGCCCACCTTCTGGCCGGGGCGCACGAGCACGGTGGCGGCCAGCGCCGCGGCGACGATTGCGGCGGTGACCGGGATGCCGACGAGCAGGCGGCGCCGGGTGCCGACCCGGCCGGCGCGGGCTCGGCCAGTGCGGGGTCGGCCCGCGCCAGCGGCTTCATCCTGCGACATGGCCATGATCTGCTCGGCGAGATCGGCGAACGTGTCCCGGCTCACCAGCCCGGCGGCCCGCGCGTCCGGCACCGGATTGATGGCGCTGACCTGGTTCATCTGGAGGCGGGTGGCCTGCTTCATGCGAGATCACTCCCTGTGGCGTGGGCGCGGCCCGACCGCGGTTGCGCGGCGGCGCGGGCGAGTTCGGCGGCCAGCTTGCGGCGCGCGCGGTGCACGCGGATCCGGGCGGCGTTGGACGAGCAGCCGAGCGTGGCGGCGATCTGACTGGCGTTGAGGCCCTCCCAGCCGACCAGTGCGAGCAGTTCCTGGTCCGGCTCGGGCAGGCGGCGGAAGGCCCGGGCCACCTCGGCCAGCTCACCGCCGGGTTGTGGCCAGGCCTGCTGGACAGCCAGGTCCGAGGTCGTCAGATCGGTGCGCAGCCGTTCAGTTAGAGCATTCCTACGGCTTTCACCACGGCGCTGATTAGCGAGCACGCGCCGGGCCACGCCATACAGCCAGGGCTTGACCGCGTCGTCGGGCGGAAGCTCGTCAAGCCGCCGCCAGGCGATCAGGAACGTCTCGGCCAGCACGTCGGCCGCGTCGTCACAACTGCGGCTGCGGCGCAGCGCATAGGCAAGAACCGGGCCGCAGTTCGCCGAGTAGACGCTCTCGAAACGCCGCCGCCGCTCGTCCGGCGATGCGGAATGGGGGTGATCCAGAGTGGCTCTCTTCACACCACACACATGTCCGTGAGACCTCGGGTATTTCAGGGTCGTAGGCCAGGGATCGTCTCCCGGCCCGCTACCGAACCGCTCAGCCTGGACGTGATCAGCGCGCGTTCGGCCGGGCTGCTGGCCAGTTCCAGGGCCCGGCGGTCGGCGGCGTCCGCCTCGTCCTGACGGCCGGTCGCGCGCAGCAACTCGGCCCGGGTCGCGTGGAACAGGTGGTATCCGGCCAGCGCGTCGTTCAGCGCCTCGATCTCGGTCAGCGCTCGGTCCGGCCCGGTGGCGGCGGCCACCGCGATCAGCCGGTTGAGCCGGATCACCGGCGTGTCCTCGTGCCGCAGCAGCAGGTCGTAGAGGGCGACGATCTGCGGCCAGTCGGTGACCTGCCAGCTCGGCGCTTCCGCGTGCACGGCGAGGATCGCCGCCTGAATCTGATACGGCCCGGGCCGGCGCAGCCCGGCGGCGCGCCGCAGCAGCCGGACGCCGCCCGCGATCGCGGCCGCGTCCCACTGCTCGCGATTCTGGTCGCGGAGCCTGACGATGCGGCCCTGGTCGTCGAACCTGGCCCGCGAGCGGGCCAGGTGCATACGCATCAGGGCGAGCAGCCCCAGCGGCTCGGGCTCGCGGGGCATGAGCCGGGTCAGCAGCTCGGTCAGCTCCTCGGCCTCTTCCTCCAGCCAGCGCCGTTCCGGCACGTCGTCGTGGCTGCTCAGGTAGCCCTCGTTGAACATGAGGTAGAGCACGGCCAGCACCGCGGGGAGCCGCTGGGAGAGCTGGGAGTCGCCGGGCAGCACATACGGGATACGGGCGACGGACACCTTCCGCTTCGCCCGGGTGATCCGCTGCGAGATCGTGGCCTCGGTGGTCAGGAAGGCGCTGGCGATCTCGGCCGTGGTCAGCCCGGCCACGGCCCGCAGCGTGAGGGTGATCTGCGCGTCCACGCTCAGGGCCGGGTGACAGCACAGGAACAGCAGGCGCAGCCGCTCGTCCGGTTCGGCCTGCGGAACCGCGTCCACGCCGCGGACCGGGTCGGCGGCGATGATGGCCAGCTTCTCCCGGCCCTTGGCCTCGCGGCGCAGCCGGTCGATGGCGCGGTTGCGGGCGGTGGTCTGCAGCCAGGCGGCCGGCCGCTCGGGAACGCCCTCGGACGGCCAGCGCGCCACCGCTTCGGCCAGGGCGTCCTGCACCGCTTCCTCGGCTAGGTCGAAATCGCCGATATACCTGGTCAGCGCGCCGACCAGGCGCCCGGCCTCGTGCCGGAAGGTGGCGTCGAGCCGGAGCCGCGCACCCTCAGCCATCGTCGTCAGCTTCCCGCCACCTTCCCGCCACCTTCCGGTCACCTTCCGGGTCGCAAATGGCCCGGAGCCGCGCACCATCGGCCGGCTCCGGGCCACAGGCAATCGCCGCTCGGCCTACTGCATCTCGTAGACCGGCCTGACCTCGACCACGCCCCCCCATGGCCATGATTTTGCCAGCTCAAGCGCGGCGTCGAGGTCTTTCACGTCGACCACACCGTAACCGCCGATGTGCTCCTTCGCCTCGATGAACGGGCCGTCCACGATCGTCACCGTGCCATGATCGTGCCGCACGGTCGTCGCGGTCTCCGGCCCATCGAGCTGCTCACCGTTCAGGATTTCGCCAGTCTGCGCGTGCTCTCCCCACCAGGCCCCGATCTTCTCCGAGAGCGCGCCACGCTCGGCCTCGGAACGGCCCCTGGTTTCCTCGGTGTCCACGAAAAGCAGCAGGTACTTCATTGATGATCTCCTCCGTTGACCTTGTCGTACCCATACGACGAACAACCTCCCGCCGAAACCGACACCCCCATCCCTCAATGTCAATCCCACTCGTTGGCCCGCGTCCCCCGTTTCGAACCCACCCGTTGGCCCGGCCCGGGCAGCCCTTGCGGATTAAGTTACCGATTGGTAACATTGTGCACGTTACAAACGAACGTGCAGATGCGTTTGCAACGGCACAGGCTTACCGGACATAATGGGATCACGATGACGACTGCCCCCGCGCTGGCCGCCCCTCCGGCCACGCTGTCTTCCGTCACCGGCTGCCCGCTGAGCCCTTCCCCGGACGCGGCTGGCCGTGCCAGATCATTCACCCGGCAAGCCCTCGACTCCTGGGGCTTGGGCGAACTCGCCGACGACGCCGAACTCGTCGTCACCGAGTTGCTGGCTAACGCGGTCAGGCACGCCTGGCCCAACCGCCCCGACGGCAGCGCCGACGCCGTCGCGCTGGCGCTCTGGCTGCTCAGGGACGCCAACGGCCTCATGTGCGTCGTCACCGATCCGAGCGATTCGGCACCCGCCCTCCGGCAACCGGGCCCTTCCGGTGAGAACGGCCGCGGTCTACACGTGATCCACGCGCTCAGCGACCACTGGGGCTGGAGCGCGCTCAGCGAGCACGGCAAGGCCGTCTGGGCAATCCTGTTCCGCGACTAATCACCCGCACTGGGCGCAGCGGTAAGCGCGACGGTCACTCACCCGGGCCGAAGCCCGGTAACGCCCGCATCACCACGAACACCGACCCGCGGCCAGCCCACCTACGAGGCGACTGCCCACCAGGTCAGTACCGCAGGTCAGTACGCCAGGGCTTGCGCCCGGCGGTTGACCTCCGTACGGCGGTTCTCGGTGAGCGCCCTGATCGGAGTGCCTGGCAACGTGTCATCGTCGGTGAACAGCCAGCGCAACGCCTCGGGCGCGTCGAATCCGCAGTCACAAAGCAGGGTCAGCGTGCCATGCAGACCCTTGACGATATGACCGCCATCGAGGAACGCGGCCGGCACCGACATCGTGCCGCCGGGGCGCTGGACCGCAAGCAGTTTGCGGTCGCGGAGCAACTGTCTGACCCGGCCAATGGGCAGGCCGAGCCGGTCAGCAACATCGGGGAGCGGTAGCCATTCACCGACGAGCGCGTCGGCTTGGGCATCAATCTGTGCCACGTCTCCGAATGTCCCACACCACAGCTCCCCCAAACCCACGGGCACCCCCAACTCCCAGACTTTCTTTGCCCGCCCCCCAGCCCACCTCAGCCAACGTGGGTGCGGCACCCCCCCTCGCGGGCGAGCCAGCCACCCCCACCACGCAGCCCCGCCAGCCCGCCAGCCCGCCAGCTCCACCCAGGCCTTCGCCTTGATCGTTTCCACTTTTCCCGCACTGCGACCAAAAATCTGCCCGGTTTCGACCTATTTGTACCACAACAGAACGGGATAAGTGGCGATGATCATGGACGGGACCTTACGGGGTGGGGCACCGGTGCAGGTGGGAAGTCAGGTGCGGGTGGGACGAGTGCGACGGCCGCGACGTGGATCGACGGACGGGGTGGG
>DATAWQ010000090.1:0-26821 GCA_036267135.1 Streptosporangiaceae bacterium
CCGCAGATCGCAGGGCAGGGTCGAGCCGGCCTTGGACACGCCGGCGCAGGGCAGCAGCCGGTCGGTGTCCGGGTAGTCGGTGTACACGTTGAAGATCACTTCACAGTCGCAGCAGCAAGCGCCGCGCCGCTGCAGCCGCTCGACGAGGGCCCGCGCCCGCGGCGCCCTGGCGTCGCGCCACCGCCTGGTCCAGCGATGCGTGTTGTCACAGCCGAACTCGTTGAGCATGCGAATGAGGTAACAGCGCAGGCACTCACGCGGGGCTGGTTCGGTCAGCTGCTCACATAGCCTGGCCAGCTCGACCTCGACGGTGTCGGCGATGGACTCGGTCATGGCGCCCTCCTGTCTACGGGTTGGCCATATAAGACAGGTGTATCACCGGGCACTGACAATTTCTGGGCCTTCTGTTCGGGCTGTCAGCGGACCCTCGAGCCTCCCGGAGCCCCGCGGAAAAATGTCCGACCCGCCGGCCACAATGGCATGGTGACGTCATTGCTGTGGGCCACGATCGAGACGCCAGCCGGGCCGATGTCCGTCGGCTGCACCGGCCTGGGTGTCGCGCAGACCCGCTTCGGCCAGCCGCCGTCGCGGGCCGCAGCCGAGCCAGCCAATACCGGGCCGACCAACACCGGGCCGGCGAACATCGTGCTGGCGGCCGCGCGGGACCAGCTCGCCGGGTATTTCGCCGGCACGCGCACCGACTTCGACGTGCTGCTCGACTGGGGTGACTGCGCCGGGTCGCGGCGGGCCGTACTGGGCCTGCTGGCCGAGACCGTGCGGTACGGCCAGACGGTGAACTACGGGACGCTGGCCCAGCGGCTGGCCGACCTGGACGGCCGCCCCAGCATCGGCGCGCGGGCCATCGGCGCGATCATGGGCTCGAACCCGATCCCGGTGATCGTTCCGTGCCACCGGGTCGTGGCCACCGACGGCCTCGGCGGCTTCAGCGGCGGATGCGGAGTCGAGCTCAAGCGCTGGCTGCTCACGTTCGAAGGCGCCCTGCCGGCCATGCTGGACTTCGGCCCACCCGCCGGCCTAATGAACAGCGCCCGATGAAACCAGCGCCCGATGAAACCAGTGCCCGATAAACCAGCGCCAACACACCAGGCCTAGCTCTCTAGGTCGTGGTGCTCCAGCGCGGCGAGCCGGCCGCCGGCCACGTGCAGCACCCAGAACCCGGACTTGGGTGGTGACCAGCCGTCGGTCGGCAGGTCGCTGTCCAGCACAGCCAGCGCCTGGTCGAGCAACACCGGCAGGTTCTCCCTGTGCGCGCAGACCACCATCGGGACCGGCCGGATGAGCAGGACGGTCATGCCGCGCCGCGCCGCCTCGGTTCGGTCCCCGGCCACGCCGGGACCCGTGGCGAACGCGGGCTCGGCCTCGATCCCCACGCCGATCCGTTCCGCGTAGGGCCGCACCGTGCCCAGACAGCGCTCGGCCGCCGAGCTGATCACCCGCCGCGGCGCGTAGCAGCCGAGCAGATCGGCCAGGACCCGCGCGTCCGCCGCCCCGTGGCCGTCCAGCGGGCGGAGCAGATCATCGCCGTGCCAGGCGTTCTTGCGCCCGGCCGGGGCGTGCCGCAGCAGGATCGCGGGCACGCTATCGGCCTCGGCCACGGACACCAGGTGCTCGAGCATCCGCACGTCGTGCGAGTAGCTGAGCCGGGCGGCGGCCTGCGGTGGCGGCAGCCACACCAGCGTGTCCACCTCACCGTTGGGCACGAACCCGCCCGGGGATTCCACCAGGGACATCCAGTAGTCCACCCGCTTGGGCCTGCCCTCGACCTGGTAGCGCACGGTGGCCAGCGGCGGCCCGAGCACCGGCCGTGTGCCCGTCTCCTCGGTCACCTCGCGGACCGCCGCGGCCAGCACGTGCTCGCCCGGCTCCAGCTTCCCCTTGGGGAACGTCCAGTCGTCGCGCTTGGGCCGGTGGATGACGGCCACTTCGAGCCCGCCGGGCCCGCGGGTGTACAGCAACGCCCCCGCGGCAAGGATCTCGGTACCCGGCTCGGGACGCCCCCGCCCGCTCACGCCGGGGCCGTCCTCCCGTTGGACGAACGGGTTCGGCGCCGCCGCGTAGCGCGATCGGACTGCTGGCCGTCGGGCCGGCCGTCCGCCTCCGCGCCGCTCCGGCCGGCCCGCCTGATCTGGACTAGGTGCGCCTGCAGGTCGAGCAGCGGCGCCCCGGACGAATCCAGATGGTGCCTGGTCCACGAGCCGTCGGGGGCCAGCCACCAGGACGCGGTGCCCTCGTCCATGGCCACGCCGAACAGCTCGCGCAGGGTCGCCTCGTGCCCCTGGTCCCCCACCCGGACCAGCAGTTCGACCCTCCGGTCCAGGTTGCGGTGCATGAGGTCGGGGCTGCCCAGCCAGACCTCGGGTGCCCCTCCGCCCACCTCTGCGTCCCCGTCGACGTCCGGGCCGAAGGCGTAGACCCGGGCGTGCTCGAGGAACCGGCCGAGCACGCTGCGGACCCTGAACGTCTCCGACAGGCCGGGCACGCCCGGGCGCAGCGAGCAGATCCCGCGCACCCACAGGTCGATCGGCACACCGGCCTGGGACGCGCGGTACAGCGCATCCATCACCGCTTCGTCGGTCAGCGCGTTGCACTTCATCTGGATCAGCGACGGGCGGCCCGCCTTGGCTAGCTCGGCCTGGCGGCCGATCCGGTCCACCAGCCCGGTCCGCAGCGCCCTGGGCGCGACCAGCAGCCGCTGGTAGCTGTTCTTCCTGCTGTACCCGGTGAGGTGGTTGAACAGGTCGGTGACGTCCTCGGCCACCGCCGGGTCGGCGGTGAGCAGGCCGAAGTCCTCGTACTGCCGGGCGGTGGTGGGGTGGTAGTTGCCGGTGCCGATGTGACAGTAGCGGCGCAGCGACCCGTCCGGCTCCTCCCGCACCACCAGGGCCACCTTGGCGTGCGTCTTCAGCCCGACGAAGCCGTAGACGACGTGGCAGCCCGCCTCCTCCAGCTTGCGCGCCCAGGCGATGTTGGCCCGCTCGTCGAACCTGGCCTTGATCTCGACCACCACGACGACCTGCTTGCCGGCTTCGGCGGCGTCGATGAGCGCGTCCACGATGGGCGACTCGCCGCTCGTCCGGTACAGGGTCTGCTTGATGGCCAGCACCCCGGGGTCGGCCGCCGACTCCACGATCAGCCGCTCCACGCTGGTGGTGAACGAGTCGTAGGGGTGGTGGACCAGCCGGTCCCGTTCGGCCAGCAGCGTGAAGATGTCGGTGTCCGGCGGCACGGCCAGCTCGGACGGGAGGAACGCCCGGTACTTCAGGTCGCGCAGGTCCAGGTCGGCGATCCCCGACAGGCCCGACAGATCCAGCGGCCCCGGCAGCCGGTACACGGCGCGCCGGTCGATGCGCAGCTCGGTCACCAGCCGGTCGAGCACGTCGCTGGAAATGGACTCCTCTACCTCCAGCCGGACGGCCGGCTCGAACCTGTGCCGCTGCAGCTCCCGCTCCAGGGCCTGCAGCAGGTCCTCGGTGATGTCCTCGTCCACTTCCAGGTCGCGGATGCGGGTGACCCGGAACGCGTGATGCTCCAGCACGTCGAGGCCGACGAACAGCTCGTTGAGGTGGGCCGCGATCACGTCCTCGATCGGCACGAACTTGTGCGCCGAGACGGTGAGGAACCTGGGCAGCAGCGGCGGCACCTTCACCCGCGCGAACATCGTGTCCCCGGTCTCCGGGTCGGCCACCATGACGGCCAGGCTGAGGGTCAGGCCGGAGATGTACGGGAACGGATGGGCCGGGTCCACCACCAGCGGGGTCAGCACCGGGTAGATGCGCTCGCGGAACAGCTCGCGCAGGCTGTTCTGCTCGCCGGCGGACAGCTCCTTCCAGCGCAGGATCTCGATGCCCTGCGCGACCAGCGCGGGCAGGATCATGTCGCTGTAGCAGGTGGCGTGGCGCAAGGTCAGCTCACCCGACAATTCGAGCACGCTTTCGAGCACCTGGGTGGGAGGGCGGCCGCCGACGCCCTCCACCGGCAGCCTGGCGGCCATCCTGCGCACCAGGCCGGCCACGCGCACCATGAAGAACTCGTCCAGGTTCGTCGCGAAGATCGCGCTGAACCTGACCCGCTCGAGCAGCGGAACGTCGGCGTCCTCGGCCAGCTCAAGCACCCGCTCGTTGAAGCGGAGCCAGCTCTCCTCACGGTCGAGATACCGGTCTGCGGGCAGTTGCTGCCCTTCCCCCTGCTGCGGCACGTTGGTCGTGCCGGCTGCATGCGCGTCCTCCCCCGAAGTCACGCTGACACCGCCGTCGCTCATGTCTTCATTCTCCCCAGGATGCGCGCCACCACAGCACGGTGGGCGGGCGGACCCGGATCCGACGGCTGGCCAGTAGATTAACAACAGGTGAACCAGCGTCGGTCACCGGGCCCACCCGCCTGGTCAGTCCAGCTCCAGCCGCTCGTGCAGGAACGACAGCGTCCGGTTCCAGCTCAGCGCAGACGCCTCCGCGTTGTAGACCTCGGGCCTGTCGTCGTTGAAGAAGGCGTGCCCGGTGCCGGCGTAGTCGTGCACCGTAACCTTTCCCCCGGCGTCGTGGATCAGCCGCACGGCCGCACCGATGCCGGGCGCGCCCGAGCCACCCTCGTCTTCGTCGGCGTGAATGAGCGCGGCCTTGCCGCTGTAGTTCTGCCAGGACGGATGCATGCGCTCCCACGGGATCCCTGGGTAGTAGGCCACCGCCGCGGTGATGTGCGGCGACAGCGTGGCCGCCCACAGCGCCAGGCTGCCGCCCATGCAGAAGCCGACGGCGCCGACCGCGCCGCCCGTCGGGGGGCGGGTGGCCAAGTAGGCCGCTGCCCCCGCGATGTCCTTGGCGGCCTGGTCCATGGCCAGGCCCATCAGCAGCTTCTGCGCCTCGTCCGGCTCGCGGGCCTGGCGCCCATGAAACAGGTCGGGGGCCAGCGCGGTGAACCCAGCTGAGGCCAGCCGGTCCGCTACCGCCGTGATGTGCCCGACCAGGCCCCACCACTCCTGGATGAGGACGACTCCCGGTCTGGCGCCCTCCTGGTCCGAGACGGCCAGATAGCCCTCCGAGGTACCGCCGTTGCTCTGGTAGCTGACCATTTCACCCATGAGCCCACCCTGGCACGGCGTTCACCCTCGCAGCCAGCCGACCCGGCGATCATGATGCGGCAAACCAACGGCCAAAGATCGAATCCGGCCGACGCGCTTGCAACCAAATCACCCTGACCTGCGTCTATCCATCTGGTAACGCCGGAGCACCCGGCGACGTGACATTCAGGGGGATTGTGGATGAAAGGCTCACGCATCGCACTGGCCGTGGCCGCGGCCGTGGCCATCGCGCTGCCGGGGGGTGCGGCGCTCGCTGCCACCGGTCACACGCAGCCGGCGGCGAACACCTTCACTGCCAGAACGGTGGCCAAGGAAACGGCTAGCCGAACCAGCGGGTCCAGCCACCAGACCGTTATCCTCACCTGCCTGCGGAAGGGCCAGGTGCGGCCGGGCTCGTACGTGATCGCCTGCGGCGACGGCAGCGAGTACCTGTCCGGGCTGCGCTGGTCGAGCTGGACGCCCGGCGAGGCCACCGCGACCGGCCGGTTCAGCCTCAACAACTGCACGCCGAACTGCGCCCAGGGCAAGTACAGCCACAGCGACGTCCTGGTCGTGCTCTGGCACGCCACCGCCTGGCCGCACCACGCCGGCCAGCGGGCCTTCGGCCGGATGACGGTGATCTACACCGGCAAGCGGCCCGCGCACACCGCGCAGACGTTCACCCAGACGCTCTGGTACCCGGTGATCAAGTAGACCAGGCCGCCCGGGTGCGGCGCCCGCGGTGAGCTGGGGTAGCCAGTAAGCTGGGGCGCCGCACCCGGGCCACGTTGGGTGGCCGGCCAGCCCATCCGGGAGCGAACCGCCCCATGCCTTTCGCTGCACCGTTCTTTGCCGCGCCCTCCACACAGGATTCCGCCGTGCGGCCGACCGAACGGCGGGCGCGGCGGTCACCGGCGCGACGGACCTGGCCACGGGCGGCCGGCGCGGTCATCGCCGTGCTGCTGGTACTCGTGACCGGCGCGTCGGCCGGGCGGCCTTACGTGCAGCCGCTGCTGACCGGGGGCATCACGGCCGCGGGCGGCGGCGTCCGGGTGCTGCCCGCCGGCCCGCGCGGGCCCGTCCCACCCCGTCCGCCGGACGCGGCGCAGGCCCACTGGCTGGCCGCCGGCGCCGTGCCCGGGACCACCGCGGCCCAGCAGGCCGTGGCCACCCGGGCCCTGCTCGACCTCAAGCTCCTGGTCCGGCCCGACGGCGCCGTGGCCGCGGCCTGGTACCCAGGCTGGAAGTACGCCTGGCCGCGCGATTCGAGCTGGGTGGCCGCGGCCCTCGCTGCCACCGGGCACGGGGCCGAGGCGCTCGGCGTGCTGCGGTTCATCGCGCGGGTCCAGCCACGCTCCGGCGTGTGGGCTGCGCGCTATCAGCTTTCCGGCGACGGCCCGGTCCGCGACGGGCGCCCCGCCGAACTCGACGCCGACGGCTGGTTCCCCTGGGCGGTGTGGTTCTGGTACACCGAAGGTGGGTCCGCCGGCAGGCCCGTGCTAGCCAGAACGGAGCTGGCCAAGACCGAGCTGACCAGAACCGAGCTGACCAGGACCGAGCTGACCAGCCTCTGGCCCGCGGTCAGGCGCGCCGCCGACACCACCGTCTCGCGGCTGGGCCGCGACGGGCTGCCACCCGCATCGATGGACTACTGGGAGGACCGGGTCTCCTCGGTGACCATCGGCATCGCCGCGCCGCTGCTGGCCGGGCTGCGGGCCGCGGCCGACCTGGCCCGGATCCTCGGTGACACCGGCGACGCGCGGAATTGGTCGGCCGCCGCGGGCAGGCTCGGCCGGGCCATCACGGCCGGCTTCGGCGCGACCGGCTATCAGCGCACGCCCTCTGCCGCCGGCGGCGCCGACGCGGCCGCGACCTTCCTCGGGCCGCCGTTCGCCGCGGCCCCAGCGGCGGTCAGGCGGGCCGTGGCCGCCACCGTCAGGAAGATCACCCTGGCCAACGGGGGTGTCGAACCCGGTTCGGTCTGGGCGGGCGACCCCGGCGAGGCGTGGACCCCGGAGACCGGGTTCTTCGCGCTGTACGACGCCGCTTCCGGCGACCGGGCCGGCGCGGCCCACTGGCTGGGCTGGCTGGCCGCGCACCGCACCGCGTTCGGCTCGCTGCCCGAGCAGGTCAACGCCGACGGCCGCCCGGCCTCGGTCGCCCCGCTGGCCTGGACCGACGCGATCGCGCTGCTGGCCATGACCGCGGAGCGGCACCGGCTGCCGATGCCCTAGATTCTCGATCCTCGCGGCGACGCCTGGTGGGCGTGCCGCTACGGTGCGCAGCCGTTCAGGTCACCAAATCGTGATGAAGACGGGAACGCCTGCCCGGTAAGGCAATCGGTCACCTCAGACCCCTAGGAGGGGGCCGCACAGCCCCACAGTCTGGGGCGGACCGGCATGAACCCGACCTTCCTGGGAAGATGATGCTTCGTAAACCGAACGCATTTCGGTTTTGTTACGTATGATCAAGATGTTGCACATCTTGCCTTGGACGCGGCGACGAAGCGGCGGAGGTGGGGTCGATGTTCCTGCTCAGGGGACCAGCGGCGAATGGGGAGCCGTTCCCTTCGCTGGGGCTCTATCTGACCGAGCCCGCCCGTGGGCTGGTTGATCTCGCCACGTTGCCGCTGGCCGCGATGTGGCTGCCGGTCGCGCCCCGCGGCGACGGCCACGGCGTGCTGGTACTGCCCGGCCTGCTGGCCTCCGACAGCAGCACGGCGCCGCTGCGGCTGTTTTTGAGCTGGCTCGGGTACGACGTGCACGGCTGGGAGCTTGGCCGTAACCGGGGCCCGACCGACGCGGTTCTCGACGGGCTCCCCGCGGCCCTGAGCGCGCTGGCCGAACGCACCGGCGGGCCGGTGTCGATCATCGGCTGGAGTCTCGGCGGCATCTACGCCAGGGAAATGGCCCGTGAGTACCCGGGCCTGGCCCGGCAGGTGATCACGCTGGGCAGCCCGTTCGCACTGGCCGAGCCGGGACACACCCGGGCCGACGGCGTCTACGCGCGCGGTCGCGGCCTGCACGCGGCCAGCGACCGGATCCCGACGCGGGAGGCGTCGGCGCGGCCCATCGACGTGCCGTCCACCGCCGTGTACTCCCGGCAGGACGGCATCGTGTGCTGGCAGAACTGCATCGAGGCGGAATCCGCGCTGCACATCAACGTCGAGGTCAGGTGCAGCCATCTCGGCTTCGGGGTGGATCCGGCCACGCTGTGGCTGATCGCCGACCGGCTGGCGGTCCCCGCGGGCGAGCGGCGCCCGTTCCAGCCGCCGCCGCTGCTTCGCCCGCTGTACCCGTCGCGCCGGTAATCTGCCGGTTATGAAGCAGCTTTCCGGACTTGACGCGGCTTTCCTGGCCCTGGAGACGCCGAACTCCACCGGCCACGTGGGCGGGGTGTCCGTGCTCGACGCCCGTGGCCTCACCGAACCGCTGACGCTGGGACGGCTGACCGAACTGGTGGCCCAGCGACTACCCAGCGCGCCGCCGGTGCTGCGGCAGCGACTGCTGCAGATGCCGTTCGGCCTCGACCAGCCGTACTGGATCGATGATCCGGACTTCGACATCGAGTACCACATCAGGGAGCTGGCGCTGCCGCGGCCCGGGTCGGACGCCCAGCTCACCGAGCAGATCGCCAGGCTGCACGCGCGGCCGCTGGACAAGAGCAAACCGCTGTGGGAGATCTACCTGATCACCGGGCTGGCCAAGCGGCGGATCGCGGTTTACACGAAGATCCACCATGCCGCGATCGATGGGGTGTCCGGCGCCGAACTGCTCACGCTGCTGCTCGATCTCACCCCGGAGGGACGCGAACTCCCCGCGCCCGTCCCGTTCACGCCGCACCAGCCACCGACCTTGGCCAAGATGACCGCGCTGGCCGCCTCCCGGCTGGCCTGGCGGCCGGTGCAGACGGCGCGGATCGCCAACGAGCTGATGCGGCTGCTGCCCGCCGTGGGTCCCGCGCTGAGCCCGCTGGTCGGCGGGCTGCTCGGGCTGGGCCGCGGCGACGGCGGCGTGCTCCCCAGCGTGGCCGGGCGCGCGCCCGCGACGCCGTTCAACAAGCCGATCACGCCGCACCGGCGGCTGGCCTTCCGCAGCGTCGAACTCGACAGCGTCAAGAAGGTGAAGAACGCCTTCGGCTTCTCCGTCAACGACGTGGTGATGGCGATGAGCGCCGGCGCGCTGCGGCGCTGGCTCACCGACCACGACGCGCTGCCCGACGTTCCCCTGGTCGCGATGATCCCGGTGTCGGTCCGCGACCCGGCCAACGAGGGCGCGATGGGGAACAAGGTGTCGGCCATGCTGGCCACGCTGCCCACCCATCTGGCCGATCCCGCCCAGCGGCTCGTGGTCGCGCACGCCGCGACCACCGCCGCCAAGGCCCAGCAGGCCGCCATCCCGCAGGGGCTGGTGGACCAGATCAGCGACTTCGCCCCGCCCGCCCTGACCGCACGGGCGGCCAGGGTCGTGTTCGCCACCGGGCTGCTGCACCGGCTGCCGCCGTTCAACATCGTCGTTTCGAACGTGCCGGGGCCGAACATTCCCGTCTACCTGGGCGGGGCGAAGCTTCTCGCGCACTACCCGGTGTCGGTCATCACCGACGGTCTCGGGCTGAACATCACGGTCGTGGGCTACCTCGGGCTGCTGCACTTCGGGCTGGTCGGCTGCCGCGAACTCGTGCCGGACATCGATCTGATCGCCGGCTACCTGGTCGACGAGCTAGAACTCCTCCTCAAAGCCGCCGACGAGCGCTCAGGCTGACCATGGGCATCGCCGAGGCGTGGCCGGGCGCGGGCCGTCCGTTCACCGTCGAGGAACTGGACAGGATGCCCGATGACGGGCACACGCATAGTGAACCACTTGCTTGACTGTCGGTGTGGTCAGCTCGCATACTTAAATACGTGCTTGACCAAATGGTGGACCTGGACCGGGTGTTCCAGGCGCTGGCCGATCCGGGGCGGCGGGTCATGGTTGACCGGCTCAGCCTGGGCCCGGCCTCGGTGAGCGAACTCGGGCGGCCGCTGGAGATGTCGCTGGCGGCGGTGCTCCAGCACGTTCAGGTGCTGGAGGCCAGCGGGCTGGTCCGGTCGCGGAAGGTTGGCCGCGCCCGGATCTGCTCCATTGAACCGGACACGCTGCGCTCGGCGGAGCGCTGGATATCCGAGCGGCGGACCCTGTGGGAGCGCCGTCTCGACCGGCTCGGCGGCTACCTCGCGGACCAGGGGCCCGCGACCGACAGCAGCCGGGCGACCACGACCGAAGGGGAGAATCGATGACGGCTCGTTCCGTTATCCACGACACGTTCACGATCGAGCGGACCTACCCGGCGGCGCCGGGGCGAGTGTTCGCCGCGTTCGCCTCGAAGGAGGCCAAGGAGGCGTGGGGAGACACCGGGGACCTTGGGTCGTCGGACGTGACGGCCGAGTTCGACTTCAGGGCCAGCGGGTGGGAACGTTTCGGCTTCGAGTACAACGGCACGAACTACCGGTACGAGGCGCTCTACTACGACATCGTGCCGGACCAGCGGATCGTCTACAGCTACGAGATGTACGCCGGAGACGCCCGCATCTCGGTGTCGGTGGCCACGATCGAGTTCGTGCCCAGCGGCGACGGCACGACGCTGACCGTCACCGAGCAGGGTGCCTACCTGGACGGCATCGACGGCCCCGGCGCGCCCAGCCAGCGCTGCGAAGGTGTCACCGAGATGCTCGACAACCTCACCGATTACCTCAAGCAGCGGGCCTGAGGGTAGGTCATCATGGAAAGTGACGTAGCTGGGGCGGGCGGTGGCGCAGTGGGACGCGCCGGGGCGCGGTGAGACGTGCGCGTCAGGGGGTGGGGGTGGGGAAGCAGGCGGCTTGGAGGGCGGCGGCGCCGGCTAGTTTGACGCGGACGCCACGGCCGAGTGACTCGCCCAGGGCGGCCTCGGCCGCCTCGACCCGCAGCCAGTCTGAGTAAGCCACCGCGCGCACGCCCCGCTCGGCCAGCAGCGTGGCCAGCGGTGACTGGGTCCCCGAGCCCTCCGGGTAACGCAGCAGTCCGGCCCGGGGCAGGGCGGCATCACCGGGACCCGGGCCACCGGCCAGGTCCTCGAGCAGCGCCCGCACGGTCTGCGCCGCGTCGGACTTGTTCGTGCCGATCACGCCGGTGGGGCCGCGCTTCAGCCAGCCGGCCACGTACTCCCCCGGCAGCGGCGTGCCCTCGGGGCCGATCACCCGGCCGTCGAGGTTCGGCACGACGTAGGCCTTCTCGTCGAACGGGACCCCGGCCAGCGGCACGCTCTGGTAGCCCACGCTGCGCATCACCATGCCCACCGGCAGGGTCTCCAGTTCGCCGGTCCCGGTGAACTTGCCCGCGTCGTCCAGCCTCGTCCGCTCCAGCACGAGCCCGCTGACGCGATCCGCGCCGGCGATTTCCACCGGGCGCAGCCAGAACCGCAGCGTCAGGCGCCGTCCCGACCCGGCCGGGGCGCGGCCGGCCCAGCCGCTGATGACCTTGTAGTTGCCGCGGACGTGCCGGTCGGACACGGCCAGCTCGGCGCTGCCGCCGGTGGGGTCGAAGGCGTCCAGGTCGGCCTCGCCGGGCTGGACGACCACGTCGACACCGGGCAGATCACCGAGCTCGCGCAGCTCCTTGGTGGTGAACTTGGCCTGGGCCGGCCCGCGACGGCCGATCATGTGCACTTCGCGGACCTTGCTGGCCATCAGCGCCTCGAGCACCGGCTGCGGCACGTCGGTGCCGCGCAGTTCGGCCGGGTCCCGCACCAGGATGCGGGCCACGTCCACGGCGACGTTGCCGACCCCGATCACCGCGACCGACTCGGCGTCCAGGGTGAACGCCTCCGGATCCACGTCCGGGTGCCCGCAGTACCAGTTGACGAAGTCGGTGGCCGCGTAGCTGCCGGGCAGGTCCTCCCCCGGGATGGCGAGGTGGCGGTCGCGCATCGCGCCGGTGGCGTACACCACCGCGTCGTAGACGCCCAGCAGGTCGTCCCTGGTGACGTCGTCGCCCAGGTGCACGCCGCCGATGAACGACACGTCGCCGTGCTCGAGCACCTTGCGCAGGTACTCGGCGATCGACTTGATCGACTTGTGGTCGGGTGCGACCCCGTACCGGACCAGGCCGTACGGGGTGGGCAGCCGGTCGATCACGTCCACGTGGATGTCCACCGGCTCGGGCAGCGCGGCGGCCTGTTTGATCAGCGCCTCGGCGGTGTACAGGCCGGCCGGCCCGGAACCGACGACGGCGACCCGGAGCCCGGCCGTCCCTGGCGACCCAGTCATGCCTGCGGACCGCCCACACCCGGGCTGACCACACCGGTGCTGGCCGCACCGCTGCTGGCGACACCGCTGTTCGCAGCACCGTCGGGTGAGCGCCTGGCCACCGCCTCGGTCACCTGCCTGGCGATGTGCTGCGGGGTGAGCCCCAGCTCGTCCAGGATCTTGTTGCGGTCGCCGTGGGTCAGGAACTCCTGCGGCAGCCCGAAGGTCTTGGCCGGGGTCTCCACGTCGTGGTCACGCAGGAACCGGCAGACCGCGTCGCCGAACCCGCCGGACCGGCCGTTGTCCTCGACCACGGCCACTAGCCGGTGCGCCCGCGCCGCGTCGGCCAGGGCCGGGTCGATCGGCTTGAGCCAGCGCGGGTCCACCACGGTCACGCCGATGCCCTGGTCGGCGAGCCGCTCCGCCGCCCTGGTGCACACCACCGCCATCGTGCCCGCCCCGATGAGCAGGACGTCGGGCGAGGCCGCCTGGTGCAGCACGTCCATGGCGCCGAGCGACGCGACGGCCTCGATCTCGTTGCCCACGTTCCCCTTCGGGAACCGCACCGCGGCCGGCCCGTCGAAGTCCACCGCCTCGTTCAGCAGCTCGGACAGCCGGATGGCGTCGCGCGGCGCGGCGATCCGCATGCCGGGCACGATCTGCAGGATCGAGCCGTCCCACATGCCGTTGTGGCTGGCGCCGTCGGGCCCGGTCACGCCCGCCCGGTCGAGCACCAGTGTGACCGGCAGCTTGTGCAGCGCGACGTCCATCAGGACCTGGTCGAACGCACGGTTGAGGAACGTGGAGTAGATCGCCACCACCGGGTGCAGCCCGCCCATGGCCAGGCCGGCCGCGCTGGTCACCGCCTGCTGTTCGGCGATGCCGACGTCGAAGACCCGGTCGGGGAACGCCCGCGCGAACCCGTCGAGCTTGGTCGGATGCAGCATGGCCGCGGTGATCGCGACCACATCGGGCCGCCGCTCCCCGATCGCCACCAGTTCGTCGCCGAACACCTCCGACCAGGTCCGCTTGGGCGCGGCGGTGCTGGGCGGTGCCCAGGCCGGCACCTGGTGCAGGCAGTCTTCCTCGTTCTGCTCGGCCAGCGGGTAGCCGAAGCCCTTCTTCGTGATCACGTGCACGAGCACCGGGCCGCCGAACTCCCTGGCCCGGTTCAGCGCGTGCTCCACCATCTGCTCGTCGTGCCCGTCGATGGGGCCGACGTACTTCAGCCCGAGATCCTCGAAGAGGACCTGCGGCTGCAGCATGTCCTTGATGCCCTTCTTGATCCCGTGCAGCGTCTCGTAGATCGGCGGCCCGAACAGCGGCGCCCGCGACACCGTGGTCTTGATGTAGTCGAGCACGTTCTCGTAGCGCTGCGAGACCCGGACCGCGGCCAGGTGGTCGGCCAGGCCGCCGATCGTGGGCTGGTAGGACCGGCCGTTGTCGTTGACCACGATGACCACCCGGCTGTCCTTGGCCACCGCGATGTTGTTCAGCGCCTCCCAGGCCATGCCGCCGGTCAGCGCGCCGTCACCGATGACCGCGACCACGGTGCGGCCGGTCTCGCCGCGCAGCTTGTAGGCCTTGGCCAGGCCGTCGGCGTAGCTCAGGCTGGTGGAGGCGTGCGAGTTCTCCACTAGGTCGTGCTCGGACTCGGCCCGGCTGGGGTAGCCAGACACGCCGCCGGGCTGGCGCAGCGTGCCGAACTCCGCCTGCCGGCCGGTCAGCAGCTTGTGCACGTACGCCTGGTGACCGGTGTCGAACACGATCTTGTCCAGCGGCGAGTCGAACACCCGGTGCAGGGCTATCGTGAGCTCCACCACACCGAGGTTGGGACCGAGGTGACCGCTCGTCCTCGACACGACCTCGATGAGGATGTCGCGGATCTCCGCGGCCAGCAGCGGAAGTTCCTCGGGGCTGAGTTTCTTCAGGTCACCAGGACCGCCGATCGACTCCAGCAAGGTCAGTGCCTCCAATGGGTGGGCCTCCAATGGGTGGGCCTCCAATGCGTGGGCCTCCAATGCGTGGGCCTCCTCTGCGCAGACTGAGGCTCCCCCGCTCCGGCCTGGTCGGGAATTGTAGCCGAGTCTATTTCGCCGGCGCCGTCGATGCGGATGCCACGCAGCGAGAGCAGCACCGCGATGATCGCACCGAAGGTGATCGATGTGTCGGCGAGGTTGAACGTGGGCGGGAACAGCGGCAGCTTGATCCAGTCGATCACGTAACCGCGCAGCGGCCCTGGCGCCCGGAAGATCCGGTCCACCAGGTTACCCGTGGCCCCGCCGAGCAGCAGCCCGAGCACGATCGCCCAGCCCAGACTGCGCAGCCGCCGCGCGGCCCGCAATATATAGGCGATCGTGCCCACGGCGATGGCCGCGATGATGATCGTGTACGAGGCGCCGACGCCGAACGCGGCGCCCGGGTTGCGGACCATCTGCAGGGTGATCAGCCCACCGAGCCAGACGACCCGCTGGCGCGGCTCGAGCTCGGCCACCACCAGGATCTTGGAGAGGAGATCGAGGAACAGGACGCCGCAGGCCACGGCGAGGCAGACGGCGGATTTCCTCATGTGCCTCCTGTCGCCCCGTGCCTATCACACCCTGCGTCCTCAACCTGACACACTAACCACCATGCAAACGCTGGTGGCAGATCACCCTCTCGTCGCGCACAAGCTGACCACGCTGCGCGACGCAGCTACCGACACCCCCACCTTCCGCAGGCTCACCGACGAACTGGTCACGCTGCTGGCCTACGAGGCGACCAGGGAGATGCGGGTCCAGCCGACGACCGTGCAGACGCCGGTCGGTGCGGCCCGCGGCGTCAAGCTGTCCCGTCCGGCGCCGCTGGTCGTGCCGGTGCTGCGGGCGGGCATCGGGATGCTGGACGGGATGACCAGGCTGCTGCCCACGGCCGAGGTCGGATTCGTGGGCCTGGTCAGGGACGAGGAGTCGCTGATCGCCTCGGCCTATGCGGACCGGCTGCCCACCGACCTGACCGGCCGGGACACGTTCGTGCTCGACCCCATGCTGGCCACCGGCGGCACGCTGGAGACCGTCATCACCATGCTGGCCGAGCGTGGCGCGGCCACCGTGACGGCGGTCTGCCTGCTGGCCGCGCCGGAGGGGCTGGACCGGATCCGCGACGCCTTCCCCGACGGCGGCAAGGTGCCGGTGCGCGTGGTCACGGCCACGGTGGACGAGCGGCTGAACGACCGCGGCTACATCGTGCCCGGGCTCGGCGACGCCGGCGATCGGCTCTTCGGGAAGATCTGAATTGCCCGACCGGGTCAGAACCGCCGTCCGGGTCGAGGGCACCGTCCAGGGCGTGGGCTTCAGGCCGTTCGTGTATTCGCTGGCCAGCAGGCTCGGCCTGGCCGGGGTGGTCGGAAACGACGTGAATGGGGTTTTCGCCGAGGTCGAGGGTCCGGTGGCCACCGTTCAGGAATTCCTCGTGGCGCTGGAAACCGACGCGCCTCCGCTCGCGAGAATTGAGCGGATAACCACAAGAAACATCAACCTGAACGGTGGCCATGGCTTCCGGATCGCGCACAGTGAAGCGGGCGGGCCCCGGCGGACTTTGGTGTCCGCGGACAGCGCCACCTGCACCGATTGCCTGGCTGAGCTGGCCGACCCAGCGGACCGGCGGTTCGGTTACGCGTTTATCAACTGCACGAACTGCGGGCCCAGGTTCACCATTGTCAAAGACGTGCCTTACGACCGGCCGCTGACCACCATGGCCGGTTTCGGCATGTGCGAACAATGCGCGGCCGAATACCGCGATCCGGCCGACCGGCGCTTTCACGCGCAGCCCACCTGCTGCCCGGCCTGCGGGCCGTCGCTGCGGCTGCGCGGCCCGGGTGGCACGGCCCTGTCCGGGGGGGCACTGCCGGGCGAGCCCGTGCGGGCGGCGGCGGCACTGCTGCGCGCGGGGCTGGTGCTGGCGGTGAAGGGGCTCGGCGGCTATCACCTGGCCACCGACGCGGTCAGCGAAGCGGCCACCGCCGCGCTGCGCGGCCGCAAGCACCGCGAGGACAAGCCGTTCGCGGTCATGGTGGCGGATCTGGACGCGGCCAGGGAACTATGCAAGACGGACGAGACCGCGGCGGAACTGCTGGCGGGCTCGCGACGCCCGATCGTGCTGCTGCCGCGCCGGGCCGGGGCGGCCATAGCGGCGTCGGTGGCGCCGGGGAACCGGCAGCTCGGGATCATGCTGCCGTACACCCCGCTGCACCATCTGCTGCTCGCGGCGGTGGGCGGCCCGGTGGTGCTGACCAGCGGGAACGTCTCGGACGAGCCGATCGTCTACGACGACAACGAGGCGCTGGACCGGCTGGCCGCGATCGCGGACGGGTTCCTCACCCACGACCGGCCGATCCACGTGCGGGCCGACGACTCGGTGGCGCGATCCTTCCGCGGGCGGGAGATGCTGCTGCGGCGCTCGCGCGGGTACGCGCCCGAGCCGGTGCGGGTGGGCGCGCGATTTCCCCGGCCCGTGCTGGCCTGCGGGGCCGAGCTGAAGAACACGTTCTGCCTGGCCAAGGAGCATCACGCCTTCGTGTCGCCGCACATCGGGGACCTGGAGAACGCCGAGACGCTGCGTTCGTTCACCGAGGGCATCGAGCACTTCCGGCGCTTGTTCGACGTCCAACCGGAGATCGTGGCGCACGACCTGCACCCGGAGTACCTGTCCACCAAGTTCGCCCTCGATTTGGCGGACGAGACCGGGCTCGAACTGGTCGGGGTGCAGCACCATCACGCGCACATCGCGTCCTGCCTGGCCGACAACGGGGAGCGCGGCCCGGTCATCGGGGTCGCCTTCGACGGGACCGGCTTCGGCGCCGACGGCACGATCTGGGGCGGCGAGTTCCTGGTCGCCGACCTGGCTTCGTTCGTGCGGGGCGGGCACCTGGCCCCGGTGCCGATGCCCGGCGGGGCGGCGGCGGTCAGGCAGCCGTGGCGGATGGCCGCCGCCTACCTGGACGCGGCTGGCCTGGACGCGGCTGGTCCCGAGGTGGCCCGCCTGGACGTGGCGCGGCGCAACGAGCGGCAGTGGGCCGCCGTGCTCTCGATGGCGCGGCGTGGGGTGAACGCGCCGCTGACCTCCAGCGCCGGGCGGCTGTTCGACGCGGCCGCCGCCCTGCTCGGGGTGCGCGACACGATCAACTACGAAGGCCAGGCCGCCATCGAACTCGAGCAGCTCGCCGCTCCCGGTGAGGCCGGGGCGTACCGGGCCGGGTTCGATGACACCGGGTTCGATGACACCGGGTTCGATGACGCAGCGCCGTTCACGGTGCGAGGCGGTGACCTGATCGCGGCGGTCGCGGCCGACGTGGTGGCCGGGGTGGCGCGCGAGGTCATCTCGGGCCGGTTCCACCTGGCGGTGGTCGCGCTGATCGCCGACGGGTGCGAGCGGCTTCGGGACCGGCACGGGCTGGGCACGGTGGCTCTGTCCGGCGGCGTGTTCCAGAACCTGCTGCTGCTGAACGGGACGGCGGCCGCGCTGGAGGCGCGCGGGTTCCGGGTGCTGGTGCACTCCCGGGTGCCGTGCAACGACGGCGGCATCAGTCTCGGCCAGGCGGTCATCGTCGGCGCGGCGTCATCCGCCGGCTGAGCTAGTGCTGGCTGGGCTAGTGCTGGCTGAGCTAGTCCTGGCTGAGGCGGAGCCAGTCGTACCAGTCGGGCATGCCCTCGCCGGTGGTGGCGGATAGCTGGATCATCCGGGCGCCTGGGCTGAGCTGCTTGACGTCTACGGCGTGCCTGGCCACGTCGAAGTCCACGTAGGGCAGCAGGTCGGTCTTGGTCACCAGGACCAGGTCGGCGCCGCGGAACATGTGCGGGTACTTGACCGGCTTGTCCGCGCCCTCGGTGACCGAGGCCAGCACCACCCTGGCTGCCTCGCCCAGGTCGAACAGGGCAGGGCAGACCAGGTTGCCCACGTTCTCGATCACTACCACGGATCCGGGCGCCGGGTCGAGCGTGGCCAGCGCGTCGCCGACCATCGCCGCGTCCAGGTGACAGCCCACGCCGGTGTTGATCTGCACCACCTTGCCGCCGGCGGCGCTGATCCTGGTGGCGTCCAGTGCCGTCTCCTGGTCGCCTTCGATGACGGAGATGTCCAGGTCCAGCTCGCGCGCGGTGCGTTCGAGCAGTGTGGTCTTGCCCGCGCCCGGTGAGCTCATCAGGTTGACCGCGAACACCGCGCGGCCACGGAGCCAGTCCCGGTTGCGCGCGGCCAGCTCGTCGTTCTTGGCCAGCACCTTCTGCTGGAGCAGCACGGTCCGGTCCTGTTCGTGCCCACGCCCATGCTCGTGCTCATGGGAGTGCTCGTGGGCGTGCTCGTAGGGGTCGCTGTCCGCCGTGACCAGGCGCAGCCTGGCCGGGCCCGAGCATCCGCAGGTCGCGCACATCTCATGCCACCTTTACCTTCATGCCACCTTCACCGCGGCGATCTTGAGCTCCTGACCGGCCAGGATCTCGGCGTCCGCGCTCCCGCAGCCGCACAGCAGGATCTGCCCGTCCGGTGCGAACTCGCGGCCGCAGGCCCGGCAGCGGCAGCGGGCCGCGATCTCGGTGATCTCCAGGGTCGCGCCCTGCAGGTTCGTGCCCTCGGTGGCCAGCTCGAAGGAGAACCGCAGCGCGTCGGCGACCACGCCGGACAGCGCGCCGATTTCCAGCCGCACGCAGGAGACCGTCGCGTCGGGCAGCCGTTCGGTCACCGTGTCGACCACGCCTTCGACGATCGCGAGCTCATGCATGGGCCGGCCAGCACCGGTCAGCAGATGCGCGGCAGCGGGTCGCCGACCAGCAGGTCGACGATCCTGGTACCGCCGAACGCGGTCTTGAGCTGCACGAGGCCTGTCGGCCCCTCGGTGACGTGCCCGATGACCGCGGCCTTCTCCCCCAGCGGGTGCGCCCGCATGGCCTCGACCGCCCGGTCCGCCTGATCCCCGTCCACGACCGCGACGAGCCGTCCCTCGCAGGCCACGTACATCGGGTCGATGCCGAGCAGTTCGGCGGCGCCGCGCACCTCGGCCCTGACCGGGATGTCGTCCTCGCTGACCAGCACGCCGACGTCGGCCGACTTGGCGATCTCGTTGAGTATCGTGGCCACGCCGCCGCGGGTCGCGTCGCGCAGCGCGCGCACCCCGGGCACCGCGTCCAGCAGGTCGGCCACCAGCCCGTTCAGCGGGGCCGTGTCGGACTCCAGGTCCGCCTCGATGTCCAGCTCGCCGCGGGCCAGCATGATGGTGACGCCGTGGTCGCCAATCTCGCCGGACACGATGATCGCGTCGCCCGGCCGCGCGTTGGCCACGCCCAGGCACACGTCACGCTCGATGAAGCCGACGCCGGCCGTGTTGATGTAGCACCCGTCGGCCTTGCCGCGCTCGACCACCTTGGTGTCGCCGGTGACCACCTGAACGCCGGCCACGTCCGCCGCCGCCCGCATGGATTCGGTGATGCGCTGCAGGTCCGCGACCGGGAAACCCTCTTCCAGGATGAACCCGGCGGACAGGTACAGCGGCACCGCGCCGGCCATGGACAGGTCGTTGACGGTGCCGTTGATGGCGAGGTCACCGATGTCGCCGCCGGGGAAGAACAGCGGCGAGACCACGTAGGAGTCGGTGGTGAGGGCCACCTTGGACCCGTTGACGTGCAGCCGGGCGGCGTCCTCCAGCGGTTCGAGCATCGGGTTGCGGAACGCGTCGAGGAACACGGCCTCGATCAGGGTGTGGGTGGCCTTGCCGCCCGCACCGTGCGACATCGTGATGCGCTCTTCCCTGACCTTGGGCCGGCGGCGCCTGGCCCGGTCGATCCGGTCCAGCACCTGCTGCTCGCGGTCGGCCATCGGCAGCGTGCGCCGCTCCACCCTTCCGCGGTCGTGGGAGTGGTCACCGGCCGGGCGGTCGGTCTGGGCCGCCGTCTCCTGGCGCTCGTGTTCCTCGTGCTCCTCGTGCTCGCGCAGCGCCTCGGCGATCCAGCCGCCGGCGCCGGCCGCTTCCTTGGCCGGGGCTTCCGGCGCGCCCGCCGGCCTGCCCTGGTCGGTCACGACCTGCTCACCCCCGCCTCTATACCCTGGGCCTCCATGACCCGGTTGCGGTTCATCCGGCCGTAGTTGTAGTACGCGGCGCAGGCGCCTTCGGGCGAGACCATGCAGGTGCCGATCGGCGTCTCCGGCGTGCACGCGGTGCCGAACACCTTGCACTCCCACGGCTTGAGCACGCCCTTGAGCACCTCGCCGCACTGGCAGGCCTTGGGGTCGGCCACCCGCACGCCGGGCACATCGAACAGCAGTTCGGCGTCGAAGACGGCGTAGCTGTCGCGCACCTTCAGCGCCGAGTGCGAGATGAAGCCGAGCCCGCGCCACTCGAAGTAGGGCCGCAGTTCCATCGTCTCGCCGATGGCCTTGAGCGCCACCAGGTTCCCGTCCCACGGCACCACGCGGGAGTACTGGTTCTCGATCTCCGAGCGGCCCGCCGAGAGCTGCAGCATCAGCATGTAGATGGACTGCAGGATGTCGAGCGGCTCGAACCCGGCCACCACCACCGGCTTGCCGTAGTCACGGGCGATGAACTCGTACGGCCGGCAGCCGATCACCGTGGACACGTGGCCGGGCCCGATGAACCCGTCCAGGCGCAGGTCGGGCGAGTCGAGTATGGCCTTGATGGCCGGGATGATCGTGACGTGGTTGGCGAACACGGAGAAGTTCGTCAGGCCGGCCGCCTTGGCCCGAAGCATGGTCATCGCCGTGGACGGCGCGGTGGTCTCGAACCCGATGGCCATGAACACCACCCGCTTGTCCGGGTTGTTCTTGGCGATCTTGAGCGAGTCCAGCGGCGAGTACACCATCCTGATGTCGGTGCCGCGCGCCTTGGCGTCGAAGAACGAGCCCTCGCTGCCCGGTACCCGCATCATGTCGCCGAACGAGGTCATGATGACGTCCGGCTGGGAGGCCAGGTGGATGGCGTCGTCCACCCGGCCCATGGGGATCACGCAGACCGGGCAGCCGGGACCGTGCACGAGCGTGATCGACTCGGGCAGGTAGTCCTCGAGGCCATGCTTGTAGATCGTGTGCGTGTGTCCCCCGCACACCTCCATGAACTTGTACTGACGCCCGGGCTCGCACAGAGCCGCGATCTTCGCGGCGAGCGCATGGGCCTTGTCCGCGTCACGGAATTCGTCCACGAACCGCATATCCGTACGCTCCTACTCGATTATTCGATCATGGACTCTTGCATCGCGGCCAGCTCGTCCTCGTAGGCCTGGCCGATCCCCTCCAGGAACTGCAGGGCCGCCGCCGCCTCGGCCTCGTCGATCTTCGACAGGGCAAAGCCGACGTGGATGAGCACCCACTCGCCGGGCTTGGGCATGTCATCGGTGAGCAGGCCGACGTTGATCACCCGCCGGACGCCGCTGACATCCACCTTCGCCAGGTCCGGCTGATCGGGCACAAACTCGATCACCTCACCGGGTATGCCAAGGCACATGTGTTCTCCCCTAACCCTTGTCCGCTTGCTGCACGTTGTTGACTGCGTTTGCAGAGGTTTGATGAGCGATGGCCAACGGAAGGCCGCCGGCCGCCACCAGGTTCAGCACCAACCGCACTGCCTCGTCCACCGCCGCCGCCACCGGCTCGCTGAGCGTCATGCCATAGTCGGTGGTGGCGGGCTCACAGCCCACCACCAGGATCCGGCCGGCCTTGCCGCCGAGCATGTCGAGGATGCCGAACACCACGTCCGGCTGCATGCCATGGCCGTCGAAGAGCATGCTGCCCTGCAGCGCGCCGAGTGCGGCCGCCGGGTTCGGGTGATCGGCCGGGTCCACTTCGATCACCGACACCGTGCCAGGCTCGTGGCCGCGCGGCGCCGCGTCCACCAGGATCGTGGTCTCGTAGCCGTCGGCCATGTCGTAGGCCAGGTGCATGCCGCCGGTGCCGTAGTCGCCCAGCTTGACGTCATCGGGCAGCTTGTGCCCGGCCAGTTGCCTGGCCACCTCGGGACCGAATCCGTCGTCGCCGAGGAAGATGTTGCCGACGCAGGCGATCAGCACGCGCCCCTTCATGACCCGGTCCTCGATGACCCGGGCCTCGACGGCGCCGTCCGGGCGAACTCGGCCGCGGTGAGTTCCCACAGCACCTGGTAGATCGTGGTCTGCGCCTCCTGGATCCGGTGCACGGAGGCGGACGGCGCGACGAACAGGTAGTCGATGCTGTCCAGCTCGGCCATCTTGCCGCCCTCGTAGCCGGCCAGGCCGATGGTGAGCATGCCGCGGCGGCCGGCCTCGTCGAAGGCGCGTAGCAGGTTGTCGGAATTCCCGCTGGTGGACAGGCCGACCGCGATGTCCTTGCGGCCGCCGAACGCGGCGATCTGCCGGGCGAACACGACGTCGACGCCGACGTCGTTACACAGCGCGGTGACCACCGACGTGTCGTTGGCCAGGCAGAAGGCCGGCAGCGGCGGGGCCCCCGGGCCGGGGTTGAGGAACAGCGTGGCCAGTTGCTGCGCGTCGGTGGCGCTGCCGCCGTTGCCAAAGGTGAACAGCCGCCCGCCAGCCGCGAACGCGGCCGCGGTGGTCCTGGCACACTCGGCCAGCCGACCGGAATCTCGCTCGCAGACCACCCGGCGCAGTTCGATGATCTCCGCCACCTTGGCCACCGTGGACTGGCGGACCTGCTCAAGCACCGCGGGCAGGTCGCTGGTGCTGGAGTACAGGAAGGGGTAAAGGGCCTGCATCGCACCGGAGGCACCCCCGGCTTCCTGCCCTGTCACCTTTGGTCACTTCCCCACAACGGCGATGGCTTCCCTGGCATGCACGAGGATCCTGTCGCCGACCTGGGCGGGCACCAGCGCGACGCTGACCTCTTCGGTTCCCTGGCCGGTGTCGACGACGGCCAGGTCGTCGTCGAGCAGGCGTACCACCGTCACCTGGACGGCGGTGTCGGAACAGGTGATGCAGACGTCGGCATAACAGTCGGGCAGCCGGGATTCGGGTGCGCTGGTCACGCGACCACCCCCGGGGCCAGCACGCCTGGCTGCTCGAAGAACACGTGCACCAGCTCCCAGAGCACGTGATACGTGGTCACCTGCAGCTCCTTGACCACGCGGGGATCGCCGGAGGCGGCCAGCAGCAGGTGATCCACGTAAGAGGCGTCCTTGAGCACGCCCCCGTCGCCGCCGGCCAGCGCGATCGTCAGCAGGCCGAGTTCCTTGGCCGCGGCCAGCCCGGCCGCCACGCTTGTGCCGCCACCCTCGGCCGAGTTCGCGTCGGCGCACATGCCCAGCGCGATGTCCTCGGGCGCCGCCAGGTAGCGGATCTGGTGGGCGAATATCGCCGCTATGCCGTCACGCGCGGCCACCCCGGTGACCGTGGCCACGTCGGTGGTCAGTGAGATGGCGGGCAGCGCGCGCTTGCCCACGATCACCGGATGCACGAACTCCACCGCGACGTGCTGGGCGTCCGTGCTCGCCCCGCCGAGGCCGAAGACCACCAGCTTGCCGCCCCGGTGGAAGCGCACGGCCATGGCGTGACAGGCCTGCGCCACCGCCCCAGCCTGGGTGGCCAGTTCCCGCACCGGCTCGTCGCGGCGCTCGAACGCCAGCCGGACGGCCTGATCGGTCATGACCCTGCCGCCGGCTCCGACAGATCCACGTCGACGGTGATGTCCACCTTGTCGCGCACCTTGAGCGCACCGAAGAACCCCGAGTACGGCTTGAGCCCGAACTCCGACTGGGTGACCGAACCGGTGGCGTGGTACTTCCCCGGGCCCGTCTCGGTCACCTGGAGCCGGAACGGCTGGGACCGGCCGGCCAGAGTGAGCGTGCCGCTGATAGTGCCGCCACCGTTGCTGCCCGGCTCGAACTTGGCGTCGCCGAACGTCGCTTCTGGGTAACGGTCGGAGGCGAGCGTCTTGCGCGCCTGCACCTGGATCTCGCGCTTGTCCCGGTCGGACAGGGGCTTGACCCCGCCGCTGCCGGAGCGCACGACCAGCGCGCCCATGTCGATGCGCACGTCGAGCGCGGACGGCGCGCCGTCGTCCGCCACGGTCAGCTCACCGGACCAACGGGTCGCTTCGATGGTGAGATCATGACCGGCCGACGCGGCGAGGCCGTCACGCCCTGTGTTCAGCACGAGCCGGTCACGATCCGCGCCGACCCGATGACGTCCAGCGGGAACCGACATGACGCCACCGTAGGACACATGTGGGGTGAGCGTCCACTAATACAGCGGACAGGGCCGTGGCGGCAGAAAATAACCGAAGAAAAGGGCACGTGATCGACGGAAATGGCCGGAGTGGCGGGAATTCAGCGCCGTGCTGGTCAGTAGCGCTGTGCTGGTTAGTAGCGCCGTGCTGGGTTAGTGCAGGGGCACTTCGCCGAAGACATCCCTGATCCGCTTGAGGTCCCGCATCCGGGGCTGGGTGGCGCCGCCGACCCAGCGGCTGACAGTCTTGACCGACACACCGAGCTGGCGCGCGGCCGCCTCCTGCGTCATGCCCTCGCGGCGCAGTGCACTCGACATCCACTCGGCGAACGAACCGGTGTGCTTTTCCGCCGCGGCCTGACCGTCCGCCGGAACCTGCGGCGCGACTTGGGCCAGGGATTCCAGCGTAGCCTGCGCCCCCGGCGGTCCCGCGGGGGCGGGCTGCCCGGCGGCCGCGCCGAGCGCGGGCGGCCTGGCCGTCTGCTGCGGCGGGCCCGTGCCGTCGAACTGGGAGTCGGAATGGAGCACGTCCACCTCGACATGCTCGGGAAATATCCGGAAGGCGACCTGCACCGAACCGGTCGGCCCCGCCGCGTCGAGCAGCGCGCGGAACACGGTCTCGCCAACCTCACGCACGCCGTCTTCGTCCAGCGGCGAGTCGGCCAGGCACCTGCGCACGAAGTCCCTGATCTCGGGAATGAACGACGGCCTAGCCGGGAAGGACTGAGACACGACGACAACCGGGACAACCTCGATCGGGTCTTGAGCAGGCCCGTGCATAGGCTCAGTCACCGATTGATCTCCTCAGCGTTCCCGCGGCCCCCCGGCGATTCCCCCCAGGTTACGTGGGCGAGGAAGAAACTGGAAACCCCAGGGCAGGCCCGCGACGTTGCCGCGACACGCTTGCATACGCCCAGGGGCAGGCACATCCGTCACACCAGGCACACTCGTGTGACGGACATTACAGACACATGCGCACCATCAGGCCCATCAAACTACGGACATTACGGACAGTGCTGTCCAGACTACTCATCAGGGCATGGACATTTCTGTCCGGTTACTTGACGCAACAGTCTTGTAGCCGGACCGCCGTAGGTCTAGCATTCGTGGCGTCTGCGCATCACAAAGGCGGGTTGCGCCATGCTGATCTGCTCGGGTCCGGCAGTAACTATCCGCTGCGTGCCCGGGAGCGCCCTGCCTGCCGCCGATCCAGAATCGAGGAGGTGGCCTCCACATGGCCACAGAGTCTGAAAGCGCCGAGCCGGTTGTCCACATTCTCTGGATGAACGGCGGACTTGGCTGCGACGGGGACTCGGTCGCGCTCACGGCGGCCACCCAGCCCAGCATTGAGGAGATCGTGCTCGGCGCCCTGCCCGGGCTGCCGAAGATTCAGGTGCACTGGCCGCTTATCGACTTCGAGTGCGGGCCGGAAACGGGGGCAGACAACTTCATCGAGTGGTGGCACAAGGCCGATCGCGGTGAGCTGGAGCCCTTCGTGCTCGTGGTCGAGGGCTCGATCCCGAACGAGGCCATCAAGGAAGAGGGCTACTGGGCCGGGTTCGGCAATAACCCGGCCACCGGCCAGCCGATGACGACCAACGAGTGGATCGACCGGCTGGCGCCCAAGGCCACCGCGATCCTGGCCGTCGGCACGTGCGCGACTTACGGGGGGATTCACGCCATGGCCGGGAACCCGACCGGCGCCATGGGCCTGCCCGACTACCTCGGCTGGGACTGGCGGTCGAAGGCGGGCCTGCCGATCGTCTGCGTTCCCGGCTGCCCGATTCACCCAGACAACCTCTCCGAGACGATCCTCTATCTGCTCTACCAGGTGGCCGGCCAGGCCCCGATGATCCCGCTGGACGAGGCGCTGCGCCCGACGTGGCTGTTCGGCGCCACCGTGCACGAGGGCTGCGACCGCGCCGGCTACTACGAGCAGGGCGACTTCGCCACGGAGTACGGGTCGCCCAAGTGCATCGTCAAGCTCGGCTGCTGGGGACCGGTGGTCAAGTGCAACGTGCCCAAGCGCGGCTGGATCAACGGCGTGGGCGGCTGCCCCAACGTGGGCGGCATCTGCATCGGCTGCACGATGCCCGGCTTCCCGGACAAGTTCATGCCGTTCATGGACGAACCGCCCGGCGCCCGCGTCTCCACCATGGCCAGCGGCCTGTACGGGAGCGCGGTCCGGAGCCTGCGCAAGGTCACCGCGCACACCTTGGATGATGAGCCGAAGTGGCGGAAGCCCGGCAGTGAGCTGACCACCGGGTATCAAGAGATCTGGAGGTAGGG
>DATAWQ010000091.1:0-10886 GCA_036267135.1 Streptosporangiaceae bacterium
GAGGGCAGTTACCAGCCTCCGGGCGGGTGACGAGTAGCTCTCTTACTCGATGCCGCACATCCCGATGGGGCTAGACCGCCCGGCCGCGGGCGCGGAACGCCGCGACGCTCGTCCGGCTGGCGCAGGAGCCGCTGCAGAACCGCCGGGTCCGGTTGCGCGACTGGTCCACAAAGAACCGGTCGCACCCGGTGGCCGCACACCGGCCGAGCGTGACACCCGGATCTCCCGTGGCGACGTGGGCGAGGGCTGCCGCCGCCGTCTGCCCGATCCACCGCTGCGCGGGCAGCCCGTCGCGGGCGAAGTGGATGTGCAGGATGCCGTCGTGCTCAGACAAGTGCATGTCGGGCGGGTAGCGCTTCAGCAGCGCGCCGACGGCCTCGGCCTGGCCTCCGGCCACGATCTGCCCCAGGGCTTGGCGCAGCAGCTTGCGCAGGGGCTCGAGCTCGGCTGAAGTCGTCCAGGCGACCTGGTGGTCGGTCAGCATCTGGTGCGGGATAGAGCCAGGATCTCCGGCGTTCCCGGTGTTCGCGACCTCGACCGCCAGCCGGGTGGTGTTGGCGAGGTAATCGGCATAATTCAATTGACCACCTACACGTGAGATCCTAACGTAGGTGGCATGATAGCAAACGATCCCTACATTGCCGTGCCTGGCGGACCGGCCGGCCACCCCGGACTGGTGGCGAGGCTGGTGAACCGGCTGCACCTGGACGGCGAATGGGACGGCGCCCTCGCCCTGCTGGGCGGCGCGGACAGCGACGGCACGGGTGACGGCACAGCCGCGATACGGGCCAGGATCCTGGTCGACCGGCGCTGGTGGCGGCTCGACGATCCCGCACCGGCGGAGCGGGCGGTCACCGGGCTGGAAGATCCGGTGCTGCGCGGATACCTGGCCGCCCAGTTGGCCTACACCCGCATGCTGTTCGCGCTTGGACCCCGGCCCGGCGACGAGCAGGTGGTGCACGCGGGTTTGCGGGAGGCGGCGCGGGATGCGACGACGCGCGGCTGGGCGACGTTCTGGCAGGGCGTGGTGGCCGACAACGTGCAAGGCGACCCGGACACCGCCAGGCAACGGTACGGCGAATCGCTTGCGCTGTGCCGTGACGGCGACGATCTGCTGCTGGAGTCCTACATTGTCCGGCACCAGGGCGCCCACCTCATCGAGAGCGACCGGCGGGCCGGGGAGATGCTGTTGCGCCGCTCCCTGTATCTGCGCTCGGCCCTGGGGGCCCGGCCGCAGACCGCCGCGGCGCAGGCCACCCTCGCCTACGAACTGCCCCCCGGCCAGGAACGGGACCTGCTGGTCCTGGCGGCCCGTTCGGCCGCCAGCGAACTCGGCCTCACCTGGCTGAACAAGCAACTCACCGAACCCCCTCAGCCCACCTGACCGCTACCGGGGACAGCGGGGTCGCTCTCTCACTCCCAGCGGAAGAAACGCAACGCGAGCACCGCGGCCACGATGGCGTAGGCCAGCAGCACCAGCACCGGCTGAACCGAGGGGAACCCGTTGAACAAGGAGCTCTGCAACCCCTGCACCGCCGCCCCCAGCGGGGTGAAGTCGCTGACCCCGCGCAGCGCGGACGGCATCTCGTTCCGCGGCACCCACAGGCCCGCGAAGAACATCATCGGGAAGAACACGGCCGATCCGATCGCCCCGGCCGCCTGACCGGTCGGCGAAACGGCGGCGATCACCAGCCCGATCGCGAACAGCGCGGCCATGGACACCAGCAGCATCAGGATCAGCCCGATGATGCTCTTCGGCGCCTCCACCCCGAACGCGGCGATGCCCACCACGACGAGCACAATCAGCGCGACCACCGCCTGCCCGACGTTGAGCACGAGCTGCGCGGCCAGCACCCACGGCGGCGGCGCGGGCGTGGTGGAAAGCCGTCGCAGGATGCCCTGCTCACGGTAGGTGGCCAGCGGCGTGGGCAGGCTCCAAAGCCCCAGCGCCGCCAGCACCAGCGCCAGCAGGATCGGCAGGTAGATATTGAAGTAGGTCAGCCCGCCGAGCTTCGGGTAGTGCTTGTGGAAGGCGGGCAGGCTGCCGAAGATCACCAGCAGCACCACCGGCATGCCCAGGCCGAGCGCGGGCCCGATCGGCTGCCGGCGCGACAGCCTGGCCTCGCTCTGCACCATCTTCCTGAACGCCTGCCGCGGCGTCCTGGCCGGCAGCAGCGAGCCGCCCAGCGGCCCCATGATCATCGACGACACCCGTCCCGTGCCGCTCGTAGCTGTCCCGCTCATATCTGCGCCGCTCATAGCTGGGCCACCGCCTCCGATTCGCGTACCTCTTCTTCGTTGTGCTCGCCGTGCAGGGAACGCCCGGTGAGCCGGACGAAGGCGTCCTCCAGGTTCGCGGACTCCATTTGCACGTCGTTCGCGTCCACCCCGGCCGCGGCCAGCGTGAGGATCACCGCGTTGACGAGCTGCCCCGACCCGCCCACCAGCACGTGCGGACCCTGCCGCTGCACGCTGATCACCTCGGGCCGGCCGGTCAGCAGGCGGTCGTCGAACGACCCGGACGGCAGGAAGCGAACCCGCTTGCCGCCCCCGGCCCGCCCGGCCAGCCCGACCGGGGTGTCCACGGCGGCGATCCGTCCCTGGTCGACGAGAGCCACCCGGTCACAGAGCCGCTCGGCCTCGTCCATGTAGTGCGTGACCAGGACGATCGTCACCCCACGGTCGCGCACGCCGGCGATGAGCTCCCAGGTGTCGCGCCGGGCCCTGGGGTCCAGGCCGGTGGTCATCTCGTCCAGCACGGCGATCTTGGGCTGGCCGATCAGGGCCAGCGCAATGGACAGCCGCTGCTTCTGCCCGCCGGACAAGTCCTTGTAGTAGTCCTTCAGCTTCCCGCCCAGACCCAGCGCCTCGGTCAGCTCCGCCACGTCGGCAGGCTCGGGATAGAAGGACTGGTAGAGGTCGAGGATCTCGCCCACCCGCAGCCGGCTGGGCAGCACGCTGGACTGGAGCTGAACCCCCACCGTCAGGTGCAGTTCCTCGCGGTCGGTGACCGGGTCGAGGCCGAGCACCCTGATCGACCCGGAATCAGGTGTCCGCAGGCCGACCGCGCACTCGACCGTGGTGGTCTTGCCGGCGCCGTTCGGCCCGAGTATCCCGAAGATCTCCCCCTCGGCCACCGAGAACGACACGTCGTCGACGGCCACCGTCGGCCCGTACGTCTTGCGCAGGTGCGAGACCTCGATCGCCGTCCCGGCTGTCCCGCCGTTCACGCTCATCGCCCGTCCTTCCCTTCAGCCTTGTTTTCCCGATCGGCCCGGGCGGCCCGGACGAACAGGGCGGCCATCTCCCGGCCGTAGTGGTCCAGATCGAGGGCCGGGTCCCTCGACATCCGCCGCGGCACCGCGTCTACCGCCTCCCGGATGGTCACCGCCATGACCCGCGGGTCGAAGTCCGGCCGGAACTCACCGGTGGACTGGAAGTGCGCGATCATCTCCGCGAGCGCCAGCACGCCCGTGTCGAGAGTCGCCTCGTCGAACAGCCGGCTGCCGTCCTCACCGCGGGCGTTCAGCGCGATCTCGAGCACGGCGAGCAGGTGGTTGCGGTGGTCCCGCATGTACTCCAGGTTGGCCTCGACGTAGGTGCGCAGCATGCTCACGCCGTCCGGCTGGGCCATGATCTTCGGCGTCATGTACGCCTCACCCTGGGCGTAAAGCTGGGAGACGACCTCCTTGATGAGGTCCTCCTTGCCGGCGAAGTGGTAGGTGATCACGCCCTTGCTCGTGCCCGCCCACTTGGCGATGCGGGCCAGCGACGCGTTGACGTAGCCCAGCTCGGCGATGGCCTCGATGGCCGCGGTCACCATCTGCGCCCGGCGGGCCTGATCGATGAATGTCCGCGCCTCCGAGACGCTGGTATCAGATTCCGACCTCATGGTTCTAGATTAAACCACACGATCCAAAAATTGGCCAACCGGTCAAACCCTCAAGATCAACTGTCTGAACGGTGGCCACCGACCCGGATCAGCCCAGCGGAACGCGGCGCGCCGCGTGAATTACAGCACTGACAGGTATCGGTCCAGCTCGTACTGGGTCACCTGGCGCCGGTACTCGTGCCATTCGGCCCGCTTGTTGCGCAGGAAGAAGTCGAAGACGTGCTCGCCCAGCGTCTCGGCGGCCAGTTCGCTGTCCTGCATGGCGGCGATCGCCTCGTCCAGGCTCTGCGGCAGCGGGGCGATGCCGAGCGCGCGCCGCTCGGCCGGGGTCAGCGCCCACACGTCGTCCTCGGCGCCGGGCGGCAGCTCGTAGTCGTTCTCGATGCCCTTCAGCCCGGCCGCGAGAATCAGCGCGAAGGCCAGGTACGGGTTGCAGGCCGAGTCCACCGAACGGAACTCGATCCGGGTCGCGTTGGCCTTCTGCGGCTTGTACATGGGCACCCGGACCAGCGCCGACCGGTTGTTGTGCCCCCAGCAGATGTAGGCAGGCGCCTCGCCGCCGGCCCCGGCGGTCAGCTCCGCCTCACCCCACAGCCGCTTGTAGGAGTTCACCCACTGGTTGCACACGGCGGTGATCTCGGCGGCGTGCTTGAGCAGCCCGGCGATGAAGCACCGGCCCAGCTTGGAGAGCTGGAACTCCGCGCCGGGCTCGTAGAACACGTTCTGGTCGCCCTCGAACAGCGACATGTGCGTGTGCATGCCCGAGCCCGGGTGCTCGGTGAACGGCTTGGGCATGAACGACGCGTGCACGCCCTGCTCGATCGCCACCTCCTTGATCACCAGCCGGAACGACATGATGTTGTCCGCCGTGGTCAGCGCGTCCGCGTAGCGCAGGTCGATCTCCTGCTGGCCGGGCGCGCCCTCGTGGTGGCTGAACTCGACCGAGACGCCCATCGACTCCAGCATCTGGATCGAGTTGCGCCTGAAGTCGTGCGCGATCAGGTGCGGCGTGTGGTCGAAGTAGCCGCCCGAATCGATCGGCTGCGGCAGGACGCCAGGTTCGGGCTTGTCCTTGAACAGGAAGAACTCGATCTCCGGGTGGGTGTAGAAGGTAAACCCGAGGTCGGAGGCCCGGCTCAGCGCCCGCTTGAGCACCCAGCGCGGGTCGGCGTAGGACGGCGAGCCGTCCGGCATCAGGATGTCGCAGAACATCCGCGCGGTGCCCAGCGACTCACCCTGCCAGGGCAGCAACTGGAACGTGCTGGGATCCGGCTTGGCGATCATGTCCGCCTCGTACACCCGGGCGAACCCCTCGATGGCTGAGCCGTCGAAGCCGATTCCCTCGGCGAACGCACCCTCGAGCTCGGCCGGGGCGACCGCCACCGACTTCAGGTAGCCGAGCACGTCGGTGAACCACAGCCGGACGAACCTGATGTCACGCTCGTCGAGCGTGCGAAGCACGAACTCCTGTTGCCTGTCCACGGATGTGTCCTCTTCGACGGCCTCGGTGCGATGTGCCGGTCTAGTTTGCCGCGCCGGTGTTTCCGGCAGGTTACGCGGCGGCGTTGACATCGGGGACACCCCGGGGAGAGGCTGCGGCGGGAGCCTCGGTTTCCCTGGGTGGCTGACGGGAGGTCCAGATGGCGGCGACGGCACGGACGAAGAGCAGGCGGCGGCACGCGTTAGTCCCGGCGGCCCTGGCCCTGAGCCTCCTGACGTATCTCCTGGTCGCAGCCGTCCCGGCCCATGCGGCCGGAGCACCCCGTGCTGCCGGAGAACACAGTGCTGCCGCGCCCGGCGGCCCCGGCGCGCCGTCCTACTTCGATCTGGCCCGCAAGGACTGCGTGGGCACCGCCCGCGACACCGGGTCCAAGGTCTGGTACACCGTCGCCGACGGCGTGCTGTCTGACGTGTACGAGCCGACGATCGACAACACGAACGTCGAGACGCTGCAGTACATCGTGTCCGACGGCGCCTCGTTCACCGACCTGCAGACCCGCGACATGACCTACACGGTGGCCGCCGACCCGAGCGGCATGGCCTGCACGGTGACCGCCACCGACACGGCCCACGGCTACCAGCTCGTCACCACCTACATCACCGACCCGGCGCGCAACACGGTGCTGATGAACACCCGGCTGCGGGCCCTGCCCGGCTCGGGCACCGACGTCGCCAGCCTGCGGCTCTACGCCCGGCTGGACGCGCACGTGAACGGCGACGGCGGAGGCGGCGCCGATAACGCCGGGGGCAACACGGGAACGATCGACACGTCCACCGGCGCCCCGGTCCCGGTGGTCTACAGCAAGAACACGTCCACCGAGGCGGTCAACCGCACCTACGCGGTGCCCACGTTCATGGCGCTGCGCGCCAGCACCCCGTCCCCCGCGGCCAGCGTCGGGTACGCCGGATCCGCCAGCGACGGCCTGACCGAACTCGACGCCACCCACACCCTCTCCCCCACCTACACCTCCGCGCCGGACGGGCACGTCACCGCTACCGAGCAGCTCGCGCCGGACCGCGATGGCGACGTCACGCTGGCCCTCGGCTTCGGCCGGACCCAGGCCAGGGCGGTGGCCACCGCCGGCGCGTCGCTGGCCCAGCCGTTCAGCCTGACCGAGCTGCGCTACCTGGCCGGGTGGTTCGGCTACGACCGTGGCCTGCACCGGCCGCCGCTGCGGTACCCGGGCCTGACTGCCACCCAGGGGCTCGGCCTGGCCCGCCGTTACTACCTGTCCGCCAACGTGATCAAGGCGAGCGAGGACAAGACCTTCCCAGGCGCGATCGTGGCCTCACTGGCCAGCCCCTGGGGTCAGGCCGTGTCCGCCGGTGACGCGGTCAACGGCAAGCCGGTCTACTTCGGTTCCTACCGCGAGGTGTTCCCGCGCGACCTGTACGAGGCCTTCACCGGCCTGCTGACCGACGGCGATCTGGCCACCGCGCGGGCCGCCACCTTGTTCCTGTTCGACCACCAGCAGCTTCCCAGCGGGCAGTTCCCGCGCAACTCGCTGCTCAACGGCGAGGCGGCGCCGGACACCGGCGGCACCCAGCTCGACGAGACTTCCTACCCAATCCTGATGGCCCTGCAGTCGGGCCTAGGCGGGAACGCCGCGCTGTGGCGGCGGCACATCCGCCCGGCCGCCGACTTCCTGGTCGCGATGGGGCCGTCGTTCGGCGTGGAACGCTGGGAGGAGCAGTCCGGCTATTCGCCGTCCACGATCGCCGCCGAGATCGCCGGCCTGACCGCCGCCGCCACGATCGCCGCGCAGCACGGGGCCACCGCCCGGGCCCGGCTCTACCAGGCCACTGCGGACGACTTCCAGCGGAACGTGAAGAACTGGGACGTGACCACGACAGGCACGGACGCCCCGGCCTACTTCATCCGGCTGTCCAAGACCGGCGACCCGAACGCCGACATCACCTACGGCCTGGGCAACGGCGGCCCCACAGTGGACCAGCGCCAGGTCATCGACGGCGGCTTCCAGGAGCTGACCAGGCTGGGTGAGCTGCCCATCGGCGACCCGGACATCCAGGCGTCGCTGGGCGTGCTTGACCGGCAGATTTCGGTGAAAACCCCGAGCGGCACGGGCTACTACCGGTACGGCACGTCCGCCGCGGACGGCAGCGCCGACGGCTACGGCGACTGCTACCAGCCCAGCCAGACGTCCTGCACCGTCGAGGGCGAACCATGGCCGACCACCGACACCGGCACCGGGCACCTGTGGCCGGTGCTGTCCGGGGAGCGGGCCGAGTCCGACATCTCCGCGGGCGACCTGACCGGCGCCTCGGCCCTGCTGGAGGCGATGGCCCAGTTCTCCTCCGGCGTCGGGCTGGTGCCCGAGCAGTCCTGGGAGGACCCCGACCTGCCCGCCTCGCCGTACGGCACCGACCCAACCACCGCCTCCATCGGCTTCACCGACGGCCACGCCGCGGGCTCGGCGTCCCCGCTGACCTGGGCCCAGGCCCAGGAGCTGCGGCTCATCCTGGCGGTCGGGGCCGGGCACAACCTGGAGACCCCACCGGTCACCACGCAGCGCTACGTCACCCACGGCCCGCCGGGCGCGATCGGCGTCACGATCACCTCGCCCACCCCGGGCACCCAGATCGACACCCCCACCACCACCTTGACCGGCAGCACCACAGCCGGCGCGCACATCGTGGTGGAGTCCACCGACACGACCACCGGCGCGGCGTCCGCGGTGGCCACGGCCACCGCGGCGGGCGACGGCTCGTTCTCGGTCCCGGTGCCGGCCGGGTTCGGCGACGACGTGCTGACCGTCTCGGCGACCCTGTCAGGCGGCCGGACGACCGGCTACGCCCAGACGTCGGTCACCAGCGCCTTCACCACCGGCACGACCGTGCTCAACCTGACCGACCCCACCGGCGACGACAACGGGCCCGGCACCTACCAGTACCCGACCGATTCGAGCTTCTACCCGGGCGCCTTCGACCTGACCGGGTTCAAGGTGATCAGCGACGGCACCACCGTCTACCTGCAGGCCAGCCTGGCCAGCCTGCAGGCCGAGTTCGGCGAGACGCTGGGCCTGCAGCTCCTGGACGTGTACGTGCACGTCCCCGGCGCGGCATCCACGTCCACCCAGGCCGCCTACGCCTCCCGCAACTACACGATCGCCCCCGGCAGCGCCTGGAGCCAGCTCGTCGAGGTGCAGGGCTTCGCGTCCCCGGTCTGGCAGGACCCGGCCGGCGACTCGCTCGGCACCTCGTTCGTGACCGCCGACACCACCACCAAGACCATCACCATCGGCCTGCCCGAGGCCACCTTCGGCACCCCGGGTCCCGGCTGGGGCTTCAGCGTCGTGCTCACCGGCCAGGACGGCTTCAGCGCCGACCAGGCCCGCGCGTTCACTTCGACGCCGGGCCAGTTCACGTTCGGGGTCTGCGCGTCCGGCGACAACAGCCCGATCTGCGCCGTTGACCCGAACACGGTCCCCAAGGCGATGGACGTCCTCACACCCCCCGGCGTCTCCCAGTCCACCGAGCTCGACCCCATACCTGGCCCGGTGGCCATCCAGGACGTCACCGTTCCCTAGCCAGCACCGTTCCAGCCAGCACCGTTCCAGCCAGCACCGTCCCTTAGCCGGCACCGCCCGGCTTACCCTTGAGCCGTGCCCACACTGAGGATTGCGCTCGCCCAGGTGAATCCCACCGTCGGTGATCTCGAAGGCAACGCCAGGCTGGTGGTGGAGTGGACCAGGCGCGCCGCCGAGGCCGGCGCCGGCCTGGTGGTGTTCCCGGAGATGATGCTCACCGGCTACCCGGTGGAGGACTTGGCGCTGCGCGCGTCGTTCGTGGATGCCTCCATCGGCATGCTGCGCGCCACCGCCGAACTGCTCGCGGTCGAACGGCTGGGCGGGATCGCGGTGATCGCCGGGTACCTGGACCGGCGTCCCGGCCTGGCCCCCCGGGTGGGCCGGCCGGCCGGTGCCCCGCTGGACGCCGCGGCGCTGCTGTACGACGGCCTGGTCCAGGTCACCACGGCCAAGCACCACCTGCCCAACTACGGGGTGTTCGACGAGTACCGCTACTTCGTGCCCGGCGACCGGCTGCCGGTGTTCCGCATGCCGGCCGACGGCGGCGACGTAGACGTGGCGATCGCCATCTGCGAGGACCTCTGGCAGGACGGCGGCCCGGTCGCGGTCACCTGCGTCGCGGGCGCGGCCCTGCTGGCGGTCCCGAACGCCTCGCCGTACGAGCGCGGCAAGGAGTATGTCCGGCAGGAGCTGTGCGCCCGCCGGGCCCGCGAGGCCGGCGCCGCGCTGGCCTACGCGAACATGATCGGCGGCCAGGACGAGCTGGTCTTCGACGGCGGTTCGCTGGTGGTGGACGCCGACGGCCAACTGCTGGCCTGCTGTCCCCGATTCGAGAGCGCGCTGGTCATCGCCGACCTGGACCTGCCGCCCGCCGCGGACGAGCCGGCGGGCGAAACCCCGGTGGACGCGGGCGACGGCACCACGATCACGATCCACCGCCTCGCGATCAAACCCGTTGAAGACAATGAACGGTGGCCATCGGCAGGGACCGCCCGGACGCCCGCCACCAGCAGCGACCGGCCACCCCTCAGCGACCTGGCCGAGGTGTATTCGGCCCTGGTCCTCGGCACCGCCGACTACGTGCGCAAGAACGGGTTCGGCTCGGTGATCCTGGCCCTGTCCGGCGGCATCGACTCGGCGCTGACCGCGACGATCGCGGCCGACGCCATCGGCGCCGACCGGGTGCACGTGGTGCTCATGCCCAGCCGGTACTCGTCCGAGCACTCGGTGAGCGACGCCGAGGATCTGGTCAAGCGCCAGGGCATGCACGCCCGCACGGTGCCGATCCGGTCCATGGTGGACGCCTTCGAACACGAACTGGACGGCCTCGCCGGGCTGGCCGCGGAGAACCTGCAGGCCCGGATCCGCGGCATGGTCCTGATGAGCCTGTCCAACCAGGAAGGCCACCTGGTCCTGACCACCGGCAACAAGAGCGAGATCGCCACCGGGTACTCGACCCTGTACGGCGACTCGGCTGGCGGCTTCGCGCCGATCAAGGACGTGCTCAAGACGCTGGTCTGGGAGCTGGCCAAGTGGCGCAACGCGCAGGCCTTCGAGCGCGGCGAGACGCCGCCGATCCCGGAGAACTCGATCTCCAAGCCGCCCAGCGCCGAACTGGCCCCCGGCCAGCTCGACACCGACTCGCTGCCCGGTTACGACACGCTGGACGCCCTGCTGGACGACTACGTGGAGAAGGACATGGGCGCCACCCAGCTCGTGGCCGCCGGTCACGACCCCGAGCTAGTACAGCGAATAATCAGGCTGGTGGACCAGGCCGAGTACAAGCGCCGCCAGTACCCGCCCGGCCCCAAGATCACCCAGAAGAACTTCGGCCGCGACCGCCGCCTCCCCATCACCAGCCGCTGGCGCGAACCCACCAACTAGCCCAACCCGCACCCACCCCGCTCCTGTGCACCCTTCCCCCACGCAACCCCACCCGCTCCCCC
>DATAWQ010000092.1:0-32958 GCA_036267135.1 Streptosporangiaceae bacterium
ATCCGCTCGGCCCAGGACCACCAGAACCACCAGATCCCGTCCTGGCCGCGCCCCGCGTATATATCCTCGGCCAGCGCCGAGGCCAGGGGGTTGACGACGTGCAGGCTCGGAATCCGGCCCGGCGGCGCCACCAGCCTGGTGCGCAGCCCCCGCTGCGTCAGGGCATCGGCCAGTCCTTCCAGGCAGGCGGTCCCCTGCGCGGAAAGGTCCTGGTGTTCCGCAGGAGCCGGCCCAGAGAACTGGCAGCTCTGCTGCGCACTCACCGCCATCTAGTCACCTCTAGTAGTCAATTAAGCGCGTAGAGTGGTGTCATGTTCAGCATGATCCCACGGGACAAGAGTTGCAACATGCATTCAGTAATTCGCTGAAAGAAATCAGCATGATGCCTCTCACGCGCAGACGGTGGCGGGTGGCGTTGGCTACCAGCGGTAATCACGCGACCCACTGGACGCATGGTCATGATGTGGCCAGACTGATTATTAGGTCCCGCACAACCTGCCGGTGGCCGTTAGTTTTCGCCAATCTGGTGGTGGGTAGCCGCCTAGCGTCACGCCAAACCTGGCGTACTGGGAGGTAGCACATGACGGGTGAGCACAGCCCGACCGTCAGGCGACGGCGGCTGGCTAGCGAGCTGCGTGCGCTGCGCGAGGCCGCCAGGCTCACCTGCGAGGAGGTCGCCGAACACCTAGAGTGCTCGGCCTCGAAGATCAGCCGGGTGGAGACGGGCCGGGTGTCGGTGTCCCCCAGGGACGTCAGGGACATGCTCGCGCTGTACGGAGTCGATCCGCAGCAGCTCGACAGCCTCGTCCAGCTCGCCAGGGAGTCCCGGCAGAAGGGATGGTGGCACGCCTATAGCGACACGATGCAGCCACGATTCGCCACCTACATAGGCCTCGAGGACGCGGCCGCGGAGATCCGCACGTACGAGCTGAACCTCATTCCCGGCCTGCTGCAGACCGAGGACTACGCCCGTACCGTCATCAACGCCGGCAATCTGACCGGCACCCAGGAGGACGTCGAGCGCAGGGTGGCCCTGCGGATGGCCCGTCAGCCGATGCTGCTGTCCGGCAGCAACCCGCCTCAGTTCTGGGCCGTGCTCGACGAGGGCGTGCTGCACCGGACCGTGGGGGGCACCGGCCTGATGCACCTGCAACTCGATCACCTGCTGGAAATCGCCGACATGCCGAACGTGGCCGTGCAGGTCATCCCGTTCACAGCCGGGGCTCACCCGGGCATGGGCAAGCCGTTCGTCATACTCTCGTTCCCCGAGCGCGCCGACACGGACGTCGTCTACCTCGAGGATTTCACCAGCACTCTCTACCTAGAAGACGTCGACGAAATCGATCGGTACAACGTGCTGTTCAACCACTTGCGGGCGACGGCGCTGTCGTTCGAGGAATCGGCAGCACTCATCACATCCGTAGCCAAGGGACTTTAGCCATCGAACGGAGGATTGACGACATGCTGGCACTCGATCATCTTCCCGACCCTGCCTGGCGCAAGAGCTCCTACAGCGGAGGCAACGAGGGCGGCAGCAACTGCGTCGAGGTCACTGGATCCGGCGGGCTGATCGCCGTCCGCGATTCCAAGAACCCCGGCCGCGGCGCGCTGGCCTTCAGCCGCGCCGAATGGCGGGCGTTCGTCGCTACCGTGCAGGCCGACTGACTCTTTCATCTACCTGAACCGGCCCGCCCGTCTTGCCGGAGGCGAGCCGTTGAGTTCGGTCTTGCCGGAGGCGAGCCGTTCAGTTCAGTAGTGCCGGAAGCGGTTCCGCGTGCACCACCGTCAGGCGGGACACGGCACGCGTCAACGCCACGTACAGACTTTGCGCGCCCCGGTGACTCGACGCGGTGATCCTGGCCGGTTCCACGACGACGACCTGGTCGAACTCCAGGCCCTTGGCCAGGCTGACCGGGACGATGGTCAGTCGCTCGGTGCCGGGCGCCTCGTCGCCATCGCCCGCGCCGGCCTCGCGGTGAGTGCGCGTGCCGGCCAGCACAGCGTGGCCGACGCCGGCCTTGGTCAGGGTTTTGGTCAGCGCGGCGGTCTGGTCGTCGGCGGCGATGATCGCGATCGAGCCCGGCCTGCCGCCGGCCTGCGCGCAAGCCGTCAGGAGCGCGCCACCGAGGTCGGCCGAATTGGTCGTCACGATGTCCAGCGCGCCGGGGTCGTGCCGCAGCGAGGCCGCCCTGCTCAGGCTCGGCGCGATCTGGTCGAGTAGCCGGTTGGCGAAGTCGAGTATCTCGCGCGGGACCCGGTATCCGATCTCGAGCACGCGGAGCTGCGCGTCCCGCTTACCCAGGTGGGTGAGCATCTCAGGCCAGGTCGCGGTGGCGGACGGAGTGGTGCCCTGGGCCAGGTCGCCCAGCACGGTGACCGAGCCGGTCTCGCACCGCCGGGCTATCGCGCGGCACTCCATCGGGGACAGATCCTGGGCCTCGTCCACGACCACGTGCCCGACGCTGGCGGTCCGCTGGATCAGGTCGGTCGCCTCGTCGATCAGCACCAGGTCAGCCGCGGACCAGCGGGCCGACCCCGGTCCCCTCCCCGGCCGGCCGGTGCTCCCGCTCCGTGCTTGCCCGCCCTGTGTTTGCCAGCCCTGTGTTTGCCCGCCCTGTGTTTGCCAGCAGAGGGCGTCCTGCTCGGCCTCGTCCAGCAGCCCCTCTGCCGCCCTGGCCAGTTCCTCCCGGCCGGCTAGCAGCGAGTACACCAGCCGGACCGGCTCCACCTTGGGCCAGATGGCGTCCACCGCGACCCGCACCTGCTTGGTCCGCCGCACCGCGTCGTGGGTGCGGTCGTCGCACGCCTCCCCCGCCGCCTCCATCCTGGTCAGGATCACGTGCGCGATCCTGTGGGCCAGCATCTCGCGGCCGGCGCCGTACCTGACCCCGCGCTCGCGCAGCTCGGCAACCAGCCGGGATTGCTCGTACGCCGGGACCCGCCAGCGCCTGGAGCCGCGGGCCAGCAAGATCGCTTCCGTGGGCTCGGCCAGCCGGGCCCACAGCGCCCGGCGCAGCACGCTCGCCATCCGCGCGTCGCCCTTGACCCTCGCGACCGCGTCCTCGTCACTGGCCCGCACCTGCAGCCCCACCCCTTCCGCGACCAGGTCGGCCATGATGACTTGCTTGACCTGCGTCTCGCCCAGGGCTGGGAGCACGTTGCGGATGTAGGACAAGAACGCGCGGTTCGGCCCGATGACCAGCACGCCGCGGCGGGCCATCCGCTCCCGGTACGCATACATCAGGTAAGCCACCCGGTGCAGCCCGACCGCGGTCTTCCCGGTGCCCGGCGCCCCCTGCACGCAGATCGACTGGTCGGCGCCGGCCCGCACGATATCGTCCTGGTCCGGCTGTATCGTCGCCACGATGTCACGCATCGGACCCGAACGCGGGCGCTCGATCTCCGCCAGCATGATCTTGCTAGGTGCGACGGTGGCCGTGGCTGCGGAGGTGGGGGTGGCTGCGGAGGTAGGGGTGGCTGCTGCTGCGGCCTGGGCTACGGCTTGGGCTGTTGGTGTGGCGGCGGTCACGGTGAACGTCTCGTCTTCGTAGGCGGTAAGCTCGCCGCCCGCGAACCCGAACCGGCGCCGCCTGGTCAGCCCCATCGGCTCGGTCTGGCTGGCCCGGTAGAACGGCCTGGACACCGGCGCGCGCCAGTCGATCACCACCGGCCGCCCGGCCGGGTCGTGCACATGCCGCCGGCCAATATGGAACCGCTCGCCGCCATCCGGCCCGCTCGTCTCATCGGCTTGCTCCTGCGCGGCCCCATTGTTCGCAGCCACATCCTGTGCGGCGTGCTGGCTGTTCCACTGATCCGGGTCGTGCTCGCGGGGGTCCTGCTCGCCGGGGGCCCGCTCGCCGGGCGGATAGCGATAGTCGAGCCTGCCAAAGAACAGCGGCGTATCGGGCAGGTCCTTCAGCGCCTCGGCGCGGCGATACAGATCGGCCTTGAGGTATTCCTCGGACACCGGGTCGCCACCCAGCGCACGCAGCGAGAGCACGTTCTCGCGCATCAGCCCGAGGAACTTCCGTGAATCGCTCAAATGGGCGCGCTCGGATTCGATCACCGGATCGATGGCGCGCCCGGTACCGTTCCGCCCTGGTGACGCGGGAGCGGCGGTCTCAGGTTCGGTGTCGGTTTGAGCGGGCTCCTGTTCTGTGGGACTGGCGGCGGGCATGACTCATCTCCTCAATAGCGTCGGAGGACAAGGCACAAGAGCGCAAAATCCTAGCAACCCGTCACCCCCCAGTCACCTGATTTTCACCCACCCTTCCCCGCTCCCACCCATCGCCGACCCTCAAACCGTTGCCCGTCGAACCCGCCGGACCTCACCCCCAAGATCATCTCCACTTTTCCCGCGCCACGACCAGATTTGCGCCCGAAATATTCCGTTATGCACCCCACCGGCACGGGAAGAGTGGCGGGTTCGCCCGATGCGACCGACTGGGCTTTACATGTGGGTGAGGGTGGGGTTCTGAGGGGCCCGACGGGGTGGGCATTGGGCCGCTGTTCCGGGTCGGGGCCGCTGTTCCGGGTCGGGGCCGCTGTCCTGGGTCGGGGCCGCTGTCCTGGGTCGGGCGGGGAGCGGTTAGGGCGGGGTTATGACGTATTGGCGGAGGGAGAGGTCAGCGAAGGTTACTGGGCCACGGGGGCCGGGGACGTGGTCTACGTTGATGCCGGTTTCGGGGACGCCGCGGAGTTTGAAGCCGTCTAGGAGGCGGGGGGTGGCGTTCCAGAAGGCGCCGGTACCGCGATAGGCGGACAGGAATTCGTGCGCGGCGGTGTCGTCGGCGGTCACGATAGCGGCGGCCAAGCCGGACGTGTGCTCGTTCGCGATCTGGGCGGCGGTGGCAGCGCCGGGGGCGGGGGCGATCGTGACGGTGGCTTCGCGGCCGGCCTGCAGGGCCCATTCCAGGCCGAGCGGGTGGTCGTGCGGCGGCAGCGAGGCAGTCACGTCGAGCTTGTCCAGCGCGGCCGTGGCCACTGGGAGCATCTCGTCCCACGTGGCGGAGCAGATGAGCAGCAGGTTTAGCCGATTGCAGACGCCCAGGCGGTCAAGGCTCTCGGTGATCAGCCGGGAGGCCTCGGCCGGATCGGCGGCACGGTCCAGGTACAGCACGGCCCCGCCGTCGGCGTGCGCCAGGGTGCGGACGCCGGCTCGGGCGGCCTCGGCGGCCAGGGCCCTGGTGCTCTCACCGCTGCCGCGCAGGATGACCAGCGGGATCAGGTCGGGGTGGCGGACGAGTTCGGTGGCCGCGGCGCGATCGGGAGTGCGGACGAGTTGCAGGGCGCCAGGGTCGATGCCCTCGTCGGCCAGGGCTAGGGCGATCACGTGGTCGACCAGAGCGGAGGCGGAGGCCAGCGCCGCCGCGCCGGTGCGCAGGACGCCAGCGTTGCGGGACTTGAGCAGTTGGGAGGCGACGTCGATGGTGACAGCGGGGCGCGCCTCGAAGTTCGCGCCGATCACGCCGATGGGGATGCGGCGTTCGGTGAGCTTCAGCCCGCTGGCCAGCGGGTCCAAGGGGAAGCCGCTGCGCGGGAATGGCACCTTGGCCAGCAGTTCCAGTTGCCGCGCGGTGGCGGCCAGACGGCCTGCGTCCAGGCGGAGCCGGTCGAGCAGGCCGCGGCCGAGACCCTGATCGGTGCCCCGGGCCATGTCCGCCGCGTTGGCCTCCAGGATGGCCGGGGCCCGCTCGGTGAGCAGGGCTGCCATCCGCCGGAGCGCGGCGTCGATGACGGCGCCCGGTGCCGCCGCCAGGGCGCCGGCCGCTCGCTTCGCCGCTTCGCCGCAGGCAACGATGGCCCCGGCCGCGTCCTGCTGGGCGTCCGGCCCGTGTCCCGCATCGGTCATGAGGACGAGGCTATCGGGCGACCTCACCAGGACCAGTAGAAACCGACCACGGTTCTCTCGATGAACCGCATGTACCTGTGCACCGAATGCTGGCTATCCAGGCTTACCGGCTCCTGGCTGATGACATCGCCGTCCAAACCGTCCCATACAGCCCACCAAATGCCGCGAGGCAGCCTGACGGCGTGAAACTCCACGCGGACGTCGAAATTCTCGACCCTTCGCATCACGGCGCGGCGGCACTGCCTCTTCCGTGCGTCCAATCGGTCGTCGAGATAGTGATATGTGTTCCAGTATTCGAGCGTCAGGGTCTCGCCGAGGGACAGCTCCTTCGCCAGCAAAATGTCGGTTGTGTAGATATTTTCTCCGACTTGGCGCGGATATTCCGATACGCCCTGGCAACCCTGGCCGACCTCGAGCGTCAGGGCGTCGGTGTCGTGGATAAACGGAATGCGGTCCAGCCCGTCGGCGGTGGCTTCAATAACCTTCAGCGTCCTGGCGCGGGTAACGAGGCTGTCGACGCCCACCGTGAGATGGTCGTGCAGGGAGACGGTCTGGTATCTGGGCGGTCCCAGCACATCAGTCACCGCGGTCTGGACCTCGGGCTGCATGGCCCTGGGACCGGACAGCACGCTGATCCGGCTCGATCCCGCCCAGAGCCGCCGCAACTGCTCCGACTCGGCATCGGAGAAGCCGAAAGCGTCAATGAACAGGGAAAGCGTGGCCCGGCTCAGCATTTTGCCCGACATCGCCCGCAGCACGGTGTCCTTGAGCTGGCGGGCCAGCAGATCCGCGTCGCCCTGGCCACGCGGGTGATCCCATCGGTACCTGGCCAGCACCTCGGCCACGGCAAGCTGATTCACCTGGCCAGGCCTGCTTCGCTCGGCGTATTGTTCCCAGCGCCGACGGTAACGGCCGGGGCGCAGCAGCAGCTCACGCAGATATGCTGCGGCGGCCTGACGATACGCGTCTTGTCCTGAATCGGTCAACGAATCGTATTGCCTGCCTGTGCGACTTTAATGCGAACTACGCACAGTATGCTACGGCGTCAGGTCTCGGCTAGGGGGCGAGATCCCGGACTGTACGGGAGGGGGGCGTGAGCATGAGCGATCACGCCGGCGGAACCAGCCAGGAACTGGGGCAAGCATATTTCCTTGACCTGCTGGGAGATGCCTATAACGGCCTCGGCCGATACGACGAGGCCATCGTGGCATTGTGCGAGGCGGCCGAGGCATTCACGCAGCACGGGGCGCAGTGCGCGCATGCGGTGTGCCTGTTCAAGATTGCACAGAGTCATCTCGCCATGGCACAGGGCGAACAGGCGATTCGCTACCTGGAACAGTGCCTTCCGATCTTCCGCGAACTGCAACTTCCTGAACACGAGGAGGAGGCACTGCGGGCGCTGGACGGCTGCCGGGCCACGATCGGCTGAGGACTCCCGCTCGCTGACGGCGGGCGGGGTTCAGGCTGGCTGTGGCCGGGGCGGGTTCAGGTCCGCGGGCGCTGATGCCGGGCTGGTCAGAAGAGCACGGACATGAATGTGTCGACCTCGGTGAAGCCGACGCGCCGGTAGGCCGCTCTGGCTGGCAGGTTGAAGTCGTTCACGTAGAGCGAGACCACCGGGGCCACGCTGCGCAGCGCCTCGGCGACCACAGCGGCCACTCCGGCCGTGGCTATCCCCTGGCCCCGGTACTCCGGCCGGACCCAGACACCCTGGATCTGGCAGGCCTGCGGAGTGACCGCGCCGATCTCGGCCTTGAAGATCACCTTGCCGTCGGCGATCCTGGCGAAGGCGCGTCCGGCACCGATCAGCTCCGCTACCCGGGCGCGGTAACCAGCCCCGCCGTCGGGGCCGATCGGCGACACGCCCACTTCCTCGGTGAACATGGCCACGCTGGCTGGAAATACGACGTCAAGCTGCTCCGGCCTGACCCGGCGCACGAGCGGGTCGGGCGGCACGAGCGGCAGGCTCGACGTGGCCAGGACCGGCTGGGCGGAGCGGATCTCACGCGGGCGGCCCCAGTGCGGGCGTAGCAGCTCCCAGAACTGCTCGATGGCGGGCGCGGGTCCGACCAGGGAGGAACAGCGCCTGCCCTGGGCGCGCGCCCGGCCGGCGAAAGCGACGATGGCGTCCGGGGTGGCGGACACCGGTACCAGGTTCGCGCCCGCATAACACAGCGAGGCGAGCCGCCCGTCGGCCACGTGACCCCATAGCTGGGCGCCGAGCCGGGGCGGTTCGAGCCCGCCCGCCAGCACTCTAGAGGCGACGAAGACGTTCGCCACCGGATCGCGATCGCAGATGGCGAGTACCTCGTCCCGATCGCGATCACCGAGCAGGCGCAGGGGTGTGGCCCAAGGCGCCTTGACGCGCAGCACCCTTCCAGAGTATCCGTACCGGCGCTCGAGTGGTGCTGCGGTGCTGGTGGTGCTGGTTACTTCCGTCAGTTACTGGCGGCTGGGACGGGGAGCGCCGCGCAGGTGGCGTTGACGGCGCCTGGGCCACCGGATTCGGGCAGGGCACCGGTGGCCAGGTAGCGGTTCAGGTAGCCATTCACGCAGTTGTTCGGCGGCTCGGACAGCGACTGGCCGTGGTTGCCGCCACCCTCGACGACGACGATCCGCGAGCTCGGCAGCAGCCGGTGTGCGACCATCGCGCCCGCGTAGGGGGTGGCCGGGTCGAGCGAGCCCTGCAGCATGAGGATGCCGGGCAGGCCGGCGCCCTTGATCTGCAGAGGCTTGGCGGGCCCCTTGACCGGCCAGAACGCGCAGGCCGCGTTGAACCAGGTGTTGTCCCAGGCCTCGAACGGCGCGGACTTGTACACCTGGCGGGTGTCGCTGTTCCAGTAGGCCCAGCTTCGCGGCCAGTTCACGTCGCTGCACTGGACGGCGTTGTAAACGGCGAACTCGTTCTCGCCCTGCGTGCCGTAGGTCTCGTACTGGCTGATCATCTGCTTGGCCGAGCCGGTGTGCACGTAGGAGGCGAGCGCGGCCGCGAACCCGGGCCACAGCGTGTCCAGGTAGCCGCCCTGAAGGAACGTGTCGTCGTACTCGTCCGGGCCGATCAGCGGGCCGGACGAGCCGTCGATCGGGTGGGTCTCCAGCCGGGCGCGCACCTGGTACCAGGTCTGCCGGATCTGGGCTTGAGTGGTGCCGAGGCGATAAGTGCCGTTGTTCGACGCCACCCAGGAGAAGAACGCGTTCATCCGGCCCTGGAAGGCGTAGTCCTGGCTGATGTTGTCCTGGTACCAGACGCCCTCTGGGTCGACAGTGCTGTCCAGGACCATCCGCCGCACCCGGCTGGGGAACAGGGTCGCGAAGACCTGGCCGATGTAGGTGCCGTAGGAGAAGGCGAAGTAGCTGATCTTCTGCTGGCCCAGCGCGATCCTGATCGAATTCAGATCTCTGGCCACGTCCTGCGTGGTCATGTACGGCAGCAGCCAGCCGAAGTTCTTCTCGCAGTCCGCCGCGTACATCTTGGCCCGGTTCTCCAAGACCTGCTCGGCCGCCTGGCTGGCCGGGATGTAGTCGGGCCTGACCTCGTGGAAGAAATTGGGATCACAGTGCAGCGCGGGAACGCTGGAACCGACGCCGCGCGGGTCGAACCCGACGATCTCGTACCGCGCGGCCACCTGCGGGCTCAGCCCCTGGGCGACCTCGGCGGCCAGGCTCAGCCCGCTGCCGCCTGGGCCGCCGGGGTTGACGAGCAGCACACCCTGGCGCTGGCTGGGCGGGGCGGTGGCCTGGACCCGGGACAGCCCAAGGCTGATCCTCCGCCCGCCCGGGTTAGCGTAGTCAAGCGGCACCCGCACGCTGGCGCACTGCATCGGGGCGCCACCCTGCGAGCACGAGCGCCAGCTCAGTGGGGCCGCTGTGGTCACGTTGCCCCCGCCACCCGGGACCGCCGGCGTGGCCGAGGCGGAACGGGCCGGGCTGGGCTGGCCCGAACTGCAGGCGGCAGCGGTGAGCGCGATCACCGCGGCGGCGGCTGTGGCCAGGCGCCCGGTACGCGGGCGGATCACGAGTCTGGTGCGGGGGCGGAACTGCATGACAGCCATCTTGCCGGATTGGCGGACCAGCCCTGACCAGCGTGGTGTCACTTCCGCACCCGGCGCGGCCGACTCTAGGCGCTGCGCTGGCGTTCCTCCAGGGCCTTGCGGTATTCGGCGACCACCATGTTGGTCAGTTCCTCGACGGATGTTTCCTCGGCCCGCTTGTCCAAGGTGATCTTGCCCTCTTGGATGAGGTTCACCCGGTCGCAGACCTCGAGCACCTGGGCGTAGTTGTGCGCGATGATGATCTGTGAGACATCACCGCGCCGCTTGATGTCGCGCACCAGGTCGAGGATCATCGCCCCCTCCTTGGCGCCCATGGCGGCCAGCGGCTCGTCCAGCAGCAGGATCTTCGCGTCCGAGTAGACCGAGCGGGCCACCGCGATGGCCTGCCGCTGACCACCGGAGAGCCTGGCCACGGGGGCGCTGACCGACGGGATGTGGACGCCCATGTCCTTGAGGTGGGCCGCCGCCTCGCGCTTCATCGAGCGGTTGTTCAGCAGCGGCCAGCGGACGTGCTCCCGGTTCAGGTACATGTTGTGGTAAACCGAGAGCTCGTTGACCAGCGCGAGATCCTGGTAGACCGCCTCGATGCCGCGTGCGCGCGCGTCATCCACGGACTTGAACGCGACCTCCTCGCCGTTGAGGACGATCCGCCCCGAACTGGCGGGCTGGAAGCCACACAGGATCTTCAGCAGGGTGGACTTACCCGCGCCGTTGTCGCCGATCAGGCCCAGCACCTCGCCCTGGGCCAGGCGCAAGTTGATGTCGACCAGCGCGGTGATCGCGCCGTACCGCTTGCTGATGTGCTCGGCGCGCAGCACGTCCTCCGACTTCGGCGACACCTGGCTGCTGCTCATCCTGCCCGCCCCGATTCCCGCCACCTGGCGAGCTGTACGTTTGCGATCATGGCCACGATGACGGCGCCGCCGAAGATGATCTGCAGAGGGTTCGAGCTGACACCGGCCACGCTGAAGCCGTCCTGCAGGGCGGCCAGCACAATCGCGCCGAGGAAGGCGCCCAGGACGGTGCCCGAACCGCCGAGCATCGCGGTGCCGCCGATGATGGCGGCCGCCACCGCGTAGAACATCGGCTGGTAACCGCCGGCGTTCGGGTCGATCGTGCTGGTGTAGAACGCGTTCTGCAGGCCGGCCAGGGCGCCGAGCAGGGCAGTGATCATGAAGGCGGCGTACTTGACCCTGGCCACGTGGATACCCGACTCGCGGGCGCCGAGCTGGTTGCCGCCAACCGAGACCGTGTGCAGGCCGTACCGGGTTCTGGTCAGCACGATCTGGAAGATCACGATGAGGACGACCATCCAGATGGTCATCGACCAGGAGGAGCTCCCGATCCACCGTCCCATGCCCAGGGTGCTGCCCGGGATATTCAGCGGCTCGTCGTGCGACCCGGTGAGCGCGAGCCCGTAGATGATGAAACCGGTGCCCAGCGTGGTGATAAACGAGGGCAGTCCCAGATGGATGGTGAGGAAGCCGTTGATGAAGCCGATCGCCAGCCCGCCTAGCAGGGCGCAGATGACACCCAGCCAGGCCGGGAAGCCATACAAGGTGATCGCGAAGTACATGATGAACGGCGCGTAGGTATAGGTGAAGCCGACCGATAGGTCGATCTCGCCGCAGATCAGCAGCAGCACTTCGCCGATGGCGATGATCGCGATCGGCGCCGCGAACTCCGAGAGCAAGGTAATCGCGTTCGTCTGGGAGACGAACGACGAGTTGTACTTGATGCCGAAGTAGAGCAGCAGGGCCACCGCGACGATGAAGACCGTAGCCTCCCGCTGCCGGCCGAAGGCGCCGAGCCCGCCGCGCAGCAACCCGAGGGCACCGTTCCGGGATGGCGGCCCGACACCGGGCGGGGCCTGCTGGCTTTTAGTCGCCTCGCTCACATCGCTCTCCCGTTCCGTTCAGACGATCTTTCCACACTGCCACGGCCGGGAGGCGGCGGCCCGGCTGCCGCCGCCTTCTCCGGTGATCCGTGCCCGCCCCGGCCGAACGTGACACGGCCGGGGCGGCGGAGCGGATCAGGTGCTGGTGGTCGCGACCGGGTTCGAGATCGCGCCGGATGGCCGCGCGATGTACTTCTCTGCTGTGGTCGAGCCTTGGAACCGGCTGGACGCCTCGTAGGGGGTGGCGTTGGTCTTGGTGATGAAGGACAGGCCGGTGTCGGTGTCGGATGGGGCGAGTGTCCCTCCCGACAGGTTGTACAAGTACAGGTAGAGGGTGGGCAGGAAGCCCTGCAGATACGGGTCCTGGTAAATGGTGAAGTTGGTCAGGCCGGACTTGATGTTGCTCAGCGTCTGCGGCGTGGTATCGAAACCGCCGTTCGGGATCTTCAGGCCGGTCTCCTTGAGGGCCTGGCCGAGGTTGTACGTCGAGCCCGCGTCCACCGCGAAGGCGCCGACGGCGTCCTTGTGGCCGAGCAGGAAGGCCTTCTCGTGCGCCAGCTCGGCGGAGGTGTCCGTCGTGGTCGTCACGGAGGTCACCTTGTACCCCAGCGGGGTGAGGAGGTCAGCGGCCCCGTCGAAGCGCGGCTGGATGTTACCGGTGCCCGGAGTGGCGATGAACAGGGGGACGAGGCCCGGCGTCGGGCACAGCGACTTGATCCGCTCGCCGAGCTGCTGGCCGGACAGGTAGAGCGCCTGCCCCACGTAGCACAGCCGGTTGGTGCCGATGTCGGCCTTGCCGCCGGCCGCGACGGTCCCGTCCGCGTTGTAGGTGATCACCGGGATGCCGGCGTTCATGGCGTTGGCCACCGGTGTGCCGAACGAAGTGGAGTTGATGACCGTGGTCGCGATGCCGGCCGCCTTCGCGGAGATCGCGGTCTGGATGCCGCTGACCATCTGCGAGACGAGCGAGTTCGTCGATCCGCCCCACTTCGGCGTGGGCAGGCCGAACAGCGCCGCGGCGTCGGCGAACCCGTACTGGGTCGGGCCGAAGAAGCTGTTCGTGGTGACGTGGTTGACGAACCAGAACTGCCACTTCGGGGTCTTGGGGAAGTTCCCGGCCACCGCGGTGGCGGCCGACTTGGCGGCGGAGGAGCCGCAGGCACTCAGCAGCGCGGCCGCGGCCGCGCTCGCGCTAACCAGCCCGGTACCCTCCAGCAGCCGCCGGCGGGTCGTTCCGTCCTTCATGTTGATGGTTTCGATCGCCTCTTCGACCTTGGGGTCGACCTTCTTGCGCATTACGGACCTCCAGGAATTTCGTTAGGGCAGCAACGCTGTCCCGCGTATCGGCGCGCAGGCTAAGGACATAGGGAATGCGTAATCATCGGATGAAAATGGGTAAATCGGACAGGCCTGCGGGCCTGACCGGCCCGGTCGCAGGCGGTGCGGCGGCCATCTCGGCAAGCCGAAACATCCGGCCGCGGCTGGGCGTATTTTGATGCCGCGTAAGCCGTGCCTGACCGCATTTCCCGCCCTTGCCTTGAACTGGTCTCCCCGAAAATGGTCGGATGACCCGAACGCGGTCTGACGCTAAGACCGTTCATGATCGAATGTCAAGACGCCAAGCGGAATGTGACACAGCGTTCTGCCCAGCGGTAGCAAGGCACCCGCCGGAGCCACGGCCCCTAACCCGGCTCACAGACCAGACCTCCTGGCCACGCTCCGTGCGCCCGCCTGCGCACCCCAGTTCTCGGTCCTGCGACTGGGCTGAACACTCGATCAGGATCACGACATCACCTGGTTACGCTGGTGGCAGGGGCCCAACATGTCCCAACATGTTAACGCTAACAAGTCACCGTACAAGAACAAGTACGAAACAGGATCGAATTGTTGCCGTGTAGGCTCTCAGCAGCCGTCCTGGCCATGCCCAGCGGGGTGTCGGGCCAGTACGCGCCGGCGTGTCGGGGCGAGTTGACGGAGGGGGAACGATGCTCGCCAAGCAGCGGCAATCACTGATCCTGAGGACCGTGCGAGCCGACGGAAGCGCGCGGGTGAGTGATCTCACCCAGCGGCTCGGCGTGTCGGACATGACGATCCGGCGTGACCTCGAGGTGCTGGCGAGAACCGGGCTCATCGAGAAGGTGCACGGAGGCGCGGTGCTGCCCGGCGCACCGAGCAGCCACGAGCCCGGCTTCGACGCGAAGTCAGTCAGGGAGCTGCCGGAGAAGGGGATGATCGCGAGGGCCGCGGCCCGCCTGGTCACCCCCGGCGCGGCGATAGCCCTGTCGGCCGGCACCACCACCTACGCGCTGGCCGAGCAGCTGTTCAGCGTGCCCGGGCTGACCGTCGTCACGAACTCGATGCGAGTGGCCAACCTGTTCCAGGGAACCGGACAGGGCGATCACACCACGCCACCCACGTCGGTCGTGCTCACCGGGGGCGTCCGGACACCGTCCGAGGCGCTGGTCGGGCCGATCGCCGACCTGGCCATCCGGTCGCTGCACTTCGATCTGCTGTTCCTCGGCTGTCACGGGATCGACCCCGGCGCCGGGCTGACCACTCCCAACCTGGCCGAGTCGGAGACCAACCGGGCCTTCGTCCGCTCGGCGCGGCGGGTGATCGTGGTGGCGGACCACACCAAGTGGGGCATCGTCGGGCTGAGCTCTTTCGCCGACCTCGACGAGGTGGACACCCTGGTCACCGACGAGCATTTCTCGGCCGAGGCCCGCAAGCTGGTCTGCGACCGGGTAGGCCAGCTCATCATCGCCGGCCAGGACGGGTCATAGGCCAGTGCCTTCAGGAGGTGAACGCGGGCGTGGTCAGCGCCCGGTAAATAAGGAGACGGTGACCTCAGGGGCGCCGGTGGCGGCGATGGCTTCGGCCAGCTTCATGGCTTCTTCGATGAGGGTCTCGACGATCTGCGACTCGGGCACGGTCTTGACGACCTCGCCCTTGACGAAGATCTGGCCCTTGCCGTTGCCGGAGGCCACCCCGAGGTCGGCTTCGCGGGCCTCGCCCGGGCCGTTGACCACACAGCCCATGACCGCGACGCGAAGGGGCACGTCGAGGCCTTCGAGGCCGGCGGTTACCTGGTCGGCGAGCGTGTAGACGTCCACCTGGGCGCGGCCGCAGGACGGGCAGGAGACGATCTCGAGGCCGCGCTGGCGCAGGCCGAGCGACTCCAGGATGGCGATGCCGACCTTGACCTCCTCGACCGGCGGCGCGGACAGGGAGACGCGGATCGTGTCGCCGATGCCCTCGGCCAGCAGGGCGCCGAAGGCCACGGCGGACTTGACGGTGCCCTGGAAGGTCGGGCCGGCCTCGGTCACGCCGAGATGCAGTGGGTAGTCGCAGCGCTCGGCCAGCTCACGGTAGGCGTTGATCATGACGACCGGGTCGTGATGCTTGACCGAAATCTTGATGTCGGTGAACCCGTGCTCCTCGAACAAGGAGCACTCCCACAGGGCCGACTCCACCAGGGCCCCGGCGGTCGCCTTGCCGTGCTTGGCCAGCAGGCGCTTGTCCAGCGAACCGGCATTGACGCCGATGCGGATCGGAATCCCGGCATCGGAGGCGGCCCTGGCGATCTCCGCGACCTTGTCGTCGAAGGCCTTGATGTTGCCCGGGTTGACCCGCACCGCGGCGCAGCCTGCGTCGATAGCGGCGAACACGTACTTCGGCTGGAAATGGATGTCGGCGATGACCGGAATCTGCGACTTGCGCGCGATGTCGGGCAGTGCATCCGCGTCGTCCTGGGACGGGACGGCGACCCTGACGATCTGGCAGCCGGTGGCGGTCAGTTCGGCGATCTGCTGCAGGGTGGCGTTGACGTCCGCGGTCACCGTGGTGGCCATCGACTGCACGGAAACCGGGGCGCCACCACCGACCGGGACCGCGTGCGAGCCCTTGCCCACCATGATCTGGCGAGACGTGCGGCGCGGCGCGAGCGGAGCGGGCGGCAGTTCGGGCAAGCCAAGATCAACCGTCATGATATGAATTCGCCTAACTACGGGATGTTTGCCGGACTTGCTAAATCTTTATCGGATTGACAATGTCCGCCATGATCAAGATCAGCGAGAAGCCGATTACCAGGGCGAACACGGCAAGGCTGACAGGAATCAGCTTAGTCATGTCCACCAGCCCGGGGTCGGGTCTCCCCCGCATCTGGGCCAGCCAGGCTCGCACCCGCTCGTAGATCACGACCGCGACGTGCCCGCCGTCCAGGGGCAACAGCGGCAGCAGGTTGAGCAGGCCGATGAAGATGTTCACCGAAACGACGATCAGCAGGACCAGGAATGCCTTGGACTGCCAGCCGGCCGGGGCGGCCACCACCTGACTGGTGATCTCGCCAACGCCGACGATGCTGGTGACGTCGCCACCCGAGGTCTGCGCCCGGTTCTTGGCGAACAGGTGGTCGAACGCGCTAGGCAGGTTGCCCACGACCCCCACGGTCTCGCTGACCGCCTGGCCGAACATGGAACCCGCGTAGGTGACCGCCCGGGGCAGGCCGGTGCGCTGGAACACGGTGGCCTGGGAAACGCCGACGAAGGCGATGTTCTTGCCGGCCTGCCCGTCGCCACTGACGGTCTCCGTCTTGGCCAGGGTGGCTTCCTTGGTGAACCGCTTGCCGTCGCGCTCCACTGTGACCGAGACCCGGGCGCCGATCGGTTCGGCGCGGATGTCACTGGTGAACTGATTCCAGGTGTGGACCGGCTTGCCGGCGAACGCGACGATCGAGTCGCCCGGGCGCAGCCCGACCTGGGCGGCGGGCGACTTGGCCTCGCCGCTGCCGCAGGACGACTCGTCGGTCTTGGGCACGCAGGTCACCACGCCGCCGACCGTGGTGGTGCTGGTGTTCTCGATGCCGACGGCCAGCGGGATCGCCATCAGCAGGATGAGGGCGAGCAGAAAGTGCATAGTCGAGCCGGCCACCAGGACGATCAGCCGCTGCCAGGCCGGGTGCCTGCGGAAGGATCTGGGCTCGTCGTCCGGATCCACTTCCTCCATCGAGGTCATGCCGACGATCTTCACGAATCCGCCGGCTGGGATCGCTTTGACGCCGTACTCGGTCTCGCCCTTGGTGATCGACCAGAGCGTCGGGCCGAACCCCATGAAGAACTGGGTGGCCTTCATGCCGAACTTCTTGGCGGTGATGAAGTGGCCGAACTCGTGCAGGATGATCGAAGCGGAGATGGCGACTATGAAGATGATCCAGCCGAGCAGTTCGCTCATCCGGCCGTTTCCCTCCCTAGTGCGCTCCGCCGCCCGGCAGTGGCGCCCGCGGTCAGCTCCCGGGCCCGCGCACGCGCCCAGCGATCGGCTTCGAGCACGTCCTCCAGGCTGACTGCCCGCGAGCCCGCGCCGTCATGCTCAGAGATTACCCGCATCACCGTGTCCACTATTCCGGTGAACGAGATGGCCCCGGCCAGGAACGCGGCCACGCACTGCTCGTTAGCCGCGTTGTACACCGCCGGGCTGGTGCCGCCCGCCCGGCCCACCTGGCGGGCCAGCGGGACGGCGGGGAAGGCCTCCTCGTCCAGCGGCTCGAACGTCCAGGTGTGGGCCTGGGTCCAGTCCACCGCGGACGCGGCGCCGGGCACCCGGCCCGGCCAGGCCAGCGCCAGCGCGATGGGGATCCGCATGTCCGGCGGGCTGGCCTGGGCCAGCGTCGAGCCATCGGTGAACTCGACCATGGAGTGCACCACCGACTGCGGGTGCACCACCGCTTCGATGCGGTCGAACGGGACGCCGAACAGCAGGTTGGCCTCGATCAGCTCGAGCCCCTTGTTCACCAGCGTGGCTGAGTTCACGGTGACCAGCGGGCCCATCCGCCAGGTCGGGTGGGCCAGCGCCTGCTCCGGGGTCACGTCGGCCAGTTCAGATCTGGCCCGGCCGCGGAACGGGCCACCGCTCGCGGTCACCACCAGCCGCTGCACCTCATCGGCCCGGCCGCCGCGCAGGCACTGCGCGATCGCCGAGTGCTCGGAGTCCACAGGGACGATCTGCCCCGGCGCCGCCCGGCCCGCCACCAGCGGGCCGCCGATAATGAGTGATTCCTTGTTGGCCAGGGCCAGCGTGCGGCCGGCGTCCAGCGCGGCCAGGGTGGCGGACAGGCCGATGGCCCCGGTCACGCCGTTCAGCACGGTGTGACACGGCCACGCGGCCAGCTCGGTCACCGCGTCCTGGCCGGCCAGCACCTTAGGCAGCCGCGTCCTGCCGCCCGCCGCCGCCCCCCCTGGCCCAGCGGCCTGCTCCGCGGCCGCGCGCAGGGCCAGTTCAAAGCCGGCCGCGGCGCTGTCGTCGGCGACCGCGACGACGTCCACACCGAACTCGATCGCCTGGGCGGCCAGCAGTGCGGCGTTCGCACCGCCCGCGGCGAGCCCGGCGATGCGGAACCGGTCCGGATTGCGCCTGACGACGTCGGCGGCCTGGGTGCCGATGGAGCCGGTCGAGCCGAGGATCACGATCTCGCGGGGGGGCTGGGCAGCATCCATCGGCCCATTGTCCCGTAACCGGGCCCGCACCGGTAACCCGCCGGCGGCCGCGGGCCAGACTTTTGCTCGCCCTCAGTAGTGGCCGTGCTGCTCTGCGTGACATACTCGGCGCTCATGAAGTGGGCTGCGCGGCGCACCGCGCTCATCTCGGTGACCGGAGCACTCGCCGCGTCGGCGGTGGTCATGACCATTGGCCCGGCCTCGGCCCGGTCCCACCCGCACCCGTACGCACCCGCGCTGACCTCGTCATTGACGGCGGACGCCACGACGGTGACCGGGCACGCGGCCGCGATCACCGCCGGCCAGCAGGCCGGGGTGCGGCGCTACTGGACCAGGGCCAGGATGAAGCGGGCCACCCCCCTGTACCCCGCTCCCCTCAAACACCTGCTCACCTCGAATCAGCCGGGCCAGCCGAACCAGCCGGGCCAGACGAACCAGCCGGGCCAGACGGGGCAGACGGGGCAGGCGGTGGGCCAGCGCGCGCCGGTCGCTGTGGGCGGCACGCTGGCCGTCCCCGCGCAGGCGCCGCCCAAACAGCTGCTCAGCGCGGCGGTGGACGGGGCGCAATGGAACGGCGGCGGCGCCGTCGCACGCACCACCGGCAAGGTGTTCTTCAGCATGGGCAGCGACGACTACGTGTGCTCGGGCAGCACGGTGGCCAGCGCCAACGCCGACGTCGTGATCACCGCCGCGCACTGCGCGAAGAACGGCACCGGCGGATGGGCGACCAACTGGACGTTCGTGCCCGGCTACTCCGACGGCAACGAGCCGTACGGCAGCTTCACCGCGAAGAAGTTCTACGTGGCCAGCCAGTGGAGCAAGCAGGCCGACAATGATTACGACGTCGCGTTCGTCACGCTGAACCGGGCCAAGGTGGACGGCACCCGGGTCGACGCCGGGCAGGAGGTCGGCGGCCAGGGCATCGAGTTCGGCCACCAGCCGGCCCAGGTGACGGCGTTCGGCTACCCGGCCGACCCGCCGTACAGCGGCGGGCAGATCTACTACTGCGGCGGCCGGGTGCACCCGGACCCATACCACGAGACCAGCGACACCGGGCTCGACTGCGCGATGACCGCCGGCTCCAGCGGCGGGCCGTGGCTGGCCGGGTTCAATCAGGCCGCGGGCACCGGCACGATCGTGTCGGTGAGCAGCTTCAAGTACAGCAACAACGACCGAACCCTGTTCGGCACCCCGCTCGGGTCCGCCGCGCAGCAGCTCTACCGAAGCGCCGCGGCAAGCTAGCGGCCGCGGCGGTCACCCCAGCACAGGCTCCTTGACCGGCTCCCAGTCCGGGCGCAGCGGCAGGCCAGAGGCGCCACCCGCGGGCAGCCGCACGCACAGTACCTGGTGCAGCTGGATCTGGTTGCGGTCGAAGCCGAGCCTGGACCCGGCCATGTAGAGCCGCCACACCCGGGCGTTGCCGGAGCCGACCTCGGCCACGGCCTCGTCGTAGTGGGCGTCGAGGTTGGCGCACCAGGCGGCCAGCGTCTTGGCGTAGTGCTCGCGCAGGTTCTCCTCGTGCCGCACCTCGAAGCCGGTGTCGTGCATCCGGGAGATCAGGTACCCGGGCCCCTCGAGCTCGCCGTCCGGGAACACATACCGGTTGATGAAACCGGTGCGGTTGCGGGTCTCTCCCACGTCGTTGGGCCGGGTGATGCAGTGGTTGAGCAGCCGGCCGCCGGGCTTGAGCTTGCCGTACAGGCAGGCGAAGTAGGACGGCAGGTTGATCTTGCCGATGTGCTCGGTGAGCCCGATCGAGCTGACCGCGTCGAATCCGGTTTCCGGCACGTCCCGGTAGTCCAGGTGGCGCACCTCGGCCAGCCCGGACAGGCCCGCCGCCTCGATGGCCCGCTGGGCCCAGTCGGCCTGCTGATGGGACAGCGTGACGCCCAGCGCCTTGACCCCGTACTCCCTGGCCGCGTGAATGACCATGCCGCCCCAGCCGCAGCCCACGTCGAGCAACCGCATGCCTTCACGCAGCCCGAGCTTGCGCGCGACCAGATCGAACTTGGTGAACTGCGCCTCTTCCAGGGTGGCGTCCTCGCTCGGGTAGCAGGCGCAGGTGTAGGCCATCGACGGGCCGAGCACCCACTCGTAGAACCTGTTCGACACGTCGTAGTGGTGAGAGATCGCCGACGCGTCCCGGTCCTTGGAGTGCAGCCGGCCGACCGCCGCCCACCGGCTGTTGACCCGCACCTCCTGGGGCGGCGGGGGTACCCGTGGGTAGAGCACCTTGGGGCCGCCCAGCGAGTTGAGCAGGCGCAGCCGTTCTTTCAGATCTAGGGAGCCAGTCTGCAGGCTGGTCATGCGAGCCAGGGCGGTGTACATGTCACCGTCGACGTCGAGGTGACCGGACACGTAGGCCCGGGCCAGGCCGAGTTCGCCGGGCGCCTGGGCCAGATACGACACCGCCACCGGCGAGCGGACCGTGATCCGGACCGGGGCGTCCGGGGATCCGGCGCTGCTGCCGTCGTAGGCGCGGAACTCCACCGGGGCCTGCGGCCCCGCGAATCGCTCGAAAACGTTGGCAAGCCTCATGGCCGCCTCGCCTCCCATCTTCGGGGTTTCCCGGTCAGCGTCCCGACGGGCGCTTGACGCACTTCTCGTACAGGCCGGCCAGCCGGCCACCGCCGTCGTACTCCCGCTTCAGCGCGGCGTAGGCGGTTCCGTTGTAGTGCTGCCAGAACTCATCCTCGGAGTAGAACGAGGTCGAGTACAGCCCCTTGTGCCCACCGAGTTCGGCCACCTTCTGCTCGATCAGCCGGTTGTGGTAGCCGTCGGACCGGCCCGGCGGCAGCGGCACCGTGCCCCAGAAGCCGACGTTCACGTAGACGTCGCCGGGCCGCATCGGGTACAGCGGCCAGCCTTCGGTGCCGCGCAGCCGCAGCGGGCACAGCCAGACCGGGCTCATGCCCACCTTGTCCGCGAAGAACGCGAGGAACTCCGCGCAGCGGTCCAGTGGGATCTCGACGTCCTGGACGACCATCTCGCGGTCCGGGCGGCCGCGCCTGCGGTCGATCGCGCTGGTCACGCCGCGAGCCTGGTCGAAGGCGACCAGCTTGCGGTAGGTGTCGCTGCGCCGGTAGCGCTTGGGCCACAGCGCCCGGACCAGCGGATGCTGCACGCCGAACGGGCGCGAGCACCAGAACCAGTCGGTGTCCCAGCGCCACAGGTAGTCGCGGACGGTGAGGAAGTCCTCGCGCGGGCCCCTGATCGACTGGTAGTAGATGTGCTTGCCCGTGTATTCGCTGAGCCACGGCGCGCTGTCGCTGAACGCGCCGACGGTCAGATACGTCTCGTCCGGGCCGAACACCGTGCCGTCGGTGAAGTCGGCCTGGTGTCCCTGGTAGGCGTGGCTGGCGGCGATCTCGGCCACGGCTGCCGTGGCCGCGCTGGCGTCACCGAACCTGAAGTGCCGCAGGTGCACGAACGGCTTGACCGGCTGCAGTTCGATGGTGAGCGACAGGGCGTAACCGAGCGTGCCGTAGGAGTTGGGGAAGCCACGGTAGAGGGCGCGGTGCTCGTTGCTGTCGGTGGCCGTGATCACCCGGCCGTCGCCGGTGAGAATCTCCATCTCCAGCACGGATTCGTGCGGCAGCCCGTGCCACAGTGAGGTGGACTCGACCCCGAGACCGGTGACCGCGCCACCCAGCGTGATCGTCTTCAGCTCGGGCACGACCAGCGGCATGAGCCCGTGGGCGAGGGTGGCGTCGGCCAGATCCTCATAGGTCGTCATGCCCCCGGTCACCGCGGTCCGCGCTTCGGTATCGACGGCGAGCACGGCACTGAACGGTGCCACATCAAGGCCGGCGCTCGCCCCTGGAGCCGCGCCACTGCGGCCGGGCGAGGCGTTGCTCTTGGGCGGCCTGACCGGCTCCCTGAACCGGAACAGATTGGACGTGGCCTTGGCCAGCCGGACCGGCTCACCGGGCGGAATGCCGGCGTAGGCGCGCTGCAGCCGCTCTACCGCGGCCCGGTGGGCCAGCATCGGAGCCTGGTCGATCGCCGCGCTCACGCGACCCCCTCCTGGGTGTTCGGGGCCGGTCCGTGGCGGGGCTGCCACGCGTGGCCTTCTTCTGGCCAGCCCTGACTTTGGGCCAGCCCCGACTTTCGGCCAGCACTGACTTTGGGCCAGCACTGTCCTGCCTGGGAGAATCGCACCATGGGCAAGGTCTATAGCGGACTGGATGAACGACTCAGGCAGTTTATATCGGCTCAGCCCGTATTCTTCGTGGCCACGGCCCCGTCGGGGAACGGCGGGCACGTCAACGTGTCGCCCAAGGGGTACCGGGACACGTTCGCGATACTCGGGCCGACCACGGTGGCCTACCTGGATCTGACCGGCAGCGGGGCGGAGACCATCGCCCACTTGCGGCAGAACGGCAGGATCACGATCATGTTCTGCTCGTTCGACCGGACGCCGAAGATCCTGCGGCTGCAGGGCAGCGGGCGGGTGGTCCGGCCGGGCGATCCCGACTGGGTGCCGCTGGCCCGCCACTTCCCGGCCGGCGCAGGGTACGGTGACCGGCCCGAGGCGTGCCGCGCGATCATCGTGGCCGAGCTGGACCGGATCGCCGACTCGTGCGGGTACTCCGTGCCGTTCATGGAGTTGCGCGAGGAACGCGATCTGCTCACCCAGTGGGCGGCGCGCAAGAGCCCCGAGGAGCTCGACGCCTACCAGGCCGAACGCAACGCCGTCAGCATCGACGGCCTGCCCGCGCTCGGCTGACTCAGCCGCCGGCCGGAGGTCCGCCCTGAGCGCGGCGAGCGGCGGCCGGCAGGGCGAACGCGTAAAATTGATCGTCGTTCCCGGTGCGGTAGCCGGTGCCCCAGTAGATCTGCTTGCCCACGATCGCGGCGCCCGAACGCACCGACCCGCCGCTGGCGAAGGACCACAGGATCGCTCCGGTGCTGGCATCGAGCGCGTACATGTTGGTGCCCTTCGTGGCGTTGGAGTTGGCGTAGAGGACCCCATTGGCGGTGCTCACGAAGCCGCTGTCCCGCGCCTTCTGCGGATCCGGGGTCTGCCACAGCATCTCGCCGGTGGCGGCGTCGAGTGCGGCCCATGATCCGCCGGTCGCCGTCTGACCCGCTTGGGGGCCGGATCCGCCGAGCTTGTAGGCCTTGTGGCCGGTGTCGCTCTCGGCGCAGTAGACGCGGGAGGCGCCGGTGGCACACCCCCACTCGATGCCGCCGCCCGAGCCACCCGGGCCGATCTTGGTTTTCCATGCGAGCTTGCCGGTGGCGGGGTTGAGCGCCCAGTAGTACCCGCTCTTCTGGCCGGCGCCCACCAGGTGCTCGACCTTGCCGGTGGCCGGGTTGGTCGTGGTGAGCAGGTTGGGCATCGACCCGAAGTCCCAGTCCGGCCCGCATATCGTCGTGCACGCGCCGCTGTGGGTGTCACCCTCCTCGGTCCGGAAACCCCAGTCGATCGCGCCGGTGCTCAGGCTCAGCCCGAGTATCGAGTCGAAGTGGTCGCTGGCGGGTGGCTTGGTGCAGCTCTTCTGGCCGGGCTTGTCGCAGACCCCGTCGGGAACCGTGTAGTTGTTGCCCGTGCCGACGTAGAGCATCCCGGTGGCCGGGTCGACCACTGGCGATGATCCCCACACCGCCCCGCCGGCGTAATACCCGGGTATGTTCGAGTCGCTGCCGCCGTTGTTGGACGGGACGTCGTAGGTCTTCCAGAGGATCGCGCCGGTGGTGGCGTCGAGCGCGACGACGGCGCCGCGGAAGGTGCAGCACTGGTAGCCGGGCTGGCCGGCGAGGTCCTCCTCGCGCGAGGAGATGCCGACGTAGACCACACCGTTGTAGACAACGGGCGAGCCGGTGATCTGCGACGCCGGGTTGCTGTCCACCAGCGTGGACCACAGCAGCGCGCCGGTGGTGCGGTTCACCGCCAGCACACTGGCCCCTGGCCCGGTCGTGCCGGATTCCAGGTGGTCCCCGATGATGAGCTCGTTGCCGTCCACCGCCGGGCTGACCCGGGAGAAATCACCGGTCAGGCCGGTGTAGCCCGCCACCGACGCGGACCAGACAACGCTCCCGCTCGTGGTCAGGGCCCAGAGCTCGCCACCCCAGTCCGGGAAGTACACGTCACCGTCGGCGACGGTGGGCGTGGCGCTGACATCCCCGTCCGTGGTGAAGTTCCAGGCGGGAGCCAGCCTGCTCACGTTGCTGGCCGAGATGGCCTTCTCGGCCGTCTGGCCATGGGTGTCGGAGATGTTCTGCCCCGCGACCGGCCAGGACAGCGTGGCCGCCGGGGCGGCGGTCGCGGCGGTGCCGCCCGCGCTGGCCGGCCCCCCGGCGGCCAGCAGGCCGGCCACGAGTACGGCCACGCCGGCCGTCCTGATCAGATCCGGGCCGCTCCGGAAGCGCGTGGTCCTGCGTACTGCGAGTCCAGCCATGGGATCCCTCCGCCTGTGCCGCATGTCTCCATACTTCCGACGCGTGATCAGATCCGCCGGATTACGTGGATCTTCCCCGGAACCGCCCGGGCTCACCCTGGCCGGGCCGCCCATGGCGGCGCGCCTCCCCGGCTACAGTTGGGCGTCATGCGCATCGCGCTGATCAACTCCGGTCTTGGCCTGCTCGCGGCGGCCGCGGCGCTGCGCCGGTCGCATCCCGACGCCGATCTTGTGCTCGCCATGGATCCGGACGGGATGCCCTGGGGCCCGCGCCGGCCGGACGACATCGCGGCGCGTTCCCTGGCCTGCGCCAGGGCGGCTGCGGTCTACCGGCCGGACGTGCTCGTGTTCGCCTGCAACACCGGGTCGGTGCACGCACTCGGCGCGCTCCGCGAGGAGTTCGAGCCCGCCCTGCCGGTCGTCGGCACCGTGCCCGCGATCAAGCCGGCCGCTGCGGGCGGTCAGCCGGTCGCGATCTGGGCCACCGCCGCCACCACGGGCAGCGCCTACCAGCACGGCCTGATCGCGCAGTTCGCGGCCCACGTGCCGGTGACCGAGGTGGCCTGCCACGGCCTGGCGGACGCGATACACGCCGGCGACGACGCCACGATCGAGCGGGCCGTTTCCGCAGCGGCGGCGCTGACACCGCCCGGCATCCACGCCGTTGTGCTCGGCTGCACCGAGTACGAACTGGCGGCGGACCGGATCGCGGCGGCAGTGCCGGGGGCAGTGCCGTTCGGCTCCGCGGTGGCGGTGGCCGCCCAGGCCCTGCGCCGCGCCGTCGGCCGGAACGCCGACGTGACGACGGCCACCGGGAACGGCGGTGCTTCCGGGAACGGCGCGGCCGGAACCGGAGGGCTGACCGTCCTGCTCAGCGGGCGGCATGGCCGGCTGCCCGAGGCCGCTCTCCATTACCCGGAGGGCCGCCTTCTCGCCCGGATCCCCGCGCGCCCGGCCGGCTCCGCGCTGGCCTGACGCCCGGGGCGCGGCGGGACGCACGGGCCGCCCCCTGGCCGCGGCGCGCGCGCTTGGCCTTCGGCCCGCCCTGGCTGGCGTAGCTGGCCGCGACCTCTTCGGGAGTCATCGGCAGCCGGGCGGCCGACGGCGGGAGGCCCGCGCCGATCGCGTCGAGCAGCAGCAGGGCCATCGAGTACTCGGGGTCGGCGGCCAGTGCCCGTTCCGCGGCCAGGTTGGCCAGCGCGCCGTTGCCGGCCTGCCAGGCGGTGAACGCCAGCAAGGACGCCGCCGCGGGCACGTACCTGGCCGCGGCGCGGCGGGTCACGTCGGTCCACAGCCGCAGGTGCGCCTCGATGTGCCCGGGGTCCATCCGGGCCCAGGCGTCGTCGCGGACCCGCAGGTCGGCGATGGACACCACCAGCCAGGCCAGCTGGTGGTCGCTGGTGATCTGGCCGCCGCCGCGGTAGAGGCCGATGGCCTCGGCGACCGCGCGCAGCCCCTCGGCGATGAGCGGCTGGGCGGCCCCGCCCGCACGGCCCGGACCCAGCCCGGCGCGGATCAGGTCGGTGACGCGCCGTTCGGCCCGGCGGGTGGCCTGGCGCATCGATTCGGCCGCTAGCCCACCCACCGGCGCGATGGTGGCGGCCAGCGTGGCCCGGTCCCGCAGCGCCTTGCTGCCGGCCGCGGCCATCGTCGCCGCGGCCGGATGCCCACCCGGGTCAAACGGTGTGCCCTCGGGTGGGCAGCAGCGTGGATCGGTGCAGGAGTAGGACCAGTAGCGGCCGTTCTCCACCCGGAGCATGTCGTGCAGCGTTACATCGGCCCGGCGCAGCTCGGCGACCAGCGCGTCCGCGACCGGGGTGACCATCGGTCCCGGCCCGTAGCCAGCCACCACGGCCACCGTGAGCTGGTGGCGGGCCAGCACCGCCGTGGCGTGCGCCGCGATCTTCGCCGCCGCGGCCGGATCCGGCGGTTCGGGCAGGTCGTAACGGAAGGCGACCTGGATCCGGCCACGCGGCGGGCCCGCGCCGACCACGACCAGGCTCCGGGTCGGGTGGAAACCAAGCAGGCCGGGGATGACAGCCAGCATGCTGTCGGGCGACCCGACGCGCAGCAGCGGCACGGGACGGGCCGCCGGTGGTGGTGGTGGTGGTGTCTCGGGGGTTGGTGGGTTCTCGTCCATGCCACTAGCCTGGCCGGGCGCCGGATACGCCCGCGGAGGGAAAATTTCGCTTGTGGACAACTCGGGGTAGTGGCCGGCGAACTTATCCACAGATGACAGAAAGGCTTGACGGGAAGGGCCCCAGGCTGGCTTGGCTAGAGTTCCACGCCGAGCAGAGCGTCCACGGCGTCACGGACCAGTTCGCCACCGCCAGACGGCGCCCCGCCGAGCACCGCGCCGGCCCAGCGGTCCACCACGGCCAGCGCGCCGGGCGCGTCCAGGTCGTCGGCGAGACGCTCGCGCATCGCGGCCAGCACCCGGCCGGCCGACGAGGCGGGCACGTCACCGCCGGCGGCAGCACCAGCGGCAGCGACACCGCCATCAGCAGCCGTACCAGCCCTCGACCCAGCGCTAGATCTCGCCATGGAGCCAGCGCTAGCACCGCTCGCCGCCTGGACCGCCGCACGCCACCGGTCCAGCCGCTGCCGCGCCGCCGCCAGCCCGTCGCCGGTCCAGTCCCAGTCGCCACGGTAATGATGCGCGAGCAGCGCCAGCCTGATGGCCACGGGCGGCACGCCGGACGCGACCAGTTCCGAGACGAACACCAGGTTGCCCCGCGACTTGGACATCTTCCCGCCGTCCAGCCTGACCATCCCGGCGTGCGCGTACCGGCGCGCGAACGCGGACCCGCCCAGTGCCACCCGCGCGTGCGAGGCGCTCATCTCGTGGTGCGGGAAGATCAGGTCCGAGCCGCCGACCTGCACGTCGAACTCCGCGCCGAGATACTCGGTGGCGATCGCGGCGCACTCCACATGCCAGCCGGGCCTGCCCGGGCCGTGCGGCGACGCCCAGGACGGCTCACCCGGGCGCGCCCCGAGCCAGACCAGGGGGTCGAGCGGGTCCTTCTTCCCGGTCCGCGCCGGGTCGCCGCCGCGCTCGGCCGACAACTCCAGCATGGCCTCCGGGCCGAGCCCGGACAACGAACCGAACGCGGCGTCGCTGGAGCGGGCGAAGTACACGTCCGCGTCCAGTTCGTACAGGGCGGCGCGATCGGCGAGCAGCCCGGTGAACCGCTCGATGAGCGGTATCGCCTCCACGGCGCCGACCAGCCGGGACGGCGGGATGATCCGCAGCGCCTCCATGTCGCCGCGGTAGCGGGCGATCTCGCGCTCGGCTAGGTGCCGCCAGTCCTCGCCGTCGCGGTCGGCGCGTTCGAGCAGCGGGTCGTCCACGTCCGTCACGTTCTGCACGTAGGTCACGTCGTGGCCGGCGTCCAGCCAGGCCCGCACCAGCAGATCCCAGGCGGTGTACGTGGCCGCGTGTCCCATATGGGTGGAGTCGTAGGGCGTGATGCCGCACGCGTACAGCGTGGCCACGCGATCTTGCGCCGCGACGGTCAGCTCGCCGGTGGCCGTGTCCCTGATCCGTGGCTGCGGCCCGGAACCGGGCAGCTCAGGAACGCTCACCGCACCCCAGGAGTCCATAGACGTCAGGCTATCTTGCCCCGCCTAGCTCATTTCTCCCGACATCATGCCGATATGGTTGCCACAACGTCAACCAAAGAGGGTGAGTGTTGCCGCAACCATACTCTTACTGAGCGGAGGTGGCGGGGCCTGGCCGGGCGGAGGTGGCGGGGGCGGGGAGAGTTCGAAGGAGTGGGCCAGGGCGATCAGGCGGGAGTCGGACCAGGCGGGGCCGATGAAGGACAGGCCGACGGGGAGGCCGGTCACCTCGCCCGCCGGGACGGTCACCGACGGGTAGCCGGCCACCGCGGCGGGCGCCGAGGTGTTGAAGACGCTGTGGTCGCCGAGCACGTAGTCGGTCAGCCAGGCGGGGTTGGCGGTGAGCGCGATGATCGCGTCGAGCCGGCCGCCGGCCAGCGCCTGGTCCAGGGCGGCCCGGGCCAGCCGGGTGGCGTCGCGCCTGGCTTCGGTCAGCTCGGGGCCGCCGGGGTCGCCGATCGCCTCGGCCCGCTCGAAGATCTCCTGGCCGAACCGGGCCAGCACGGTGCTGGCGTGCCGCTGGTTGAACGCGACCACGTCGGCCAGCGTGGCCGGGTGGTCGCCGGCCAGCGCACCCAGGTAAGCGTTCAGGTCGCGCTTGAACTCGTGCAGCAGCGCCGTGAACTCCGGCTCCTCGATCTTGTCCGAGCCCGGCAGTTCCACCGGGTCGAGCACGGTCGCCCCGGCCTGACGCAGCCGCGCGATGGCCGCGTCGAGCACGGCCAGGGTGGCGCCGCCCGCCGCGGCCGAACCGGCCCGCCAGACGCCCAGCCTGGCGCCGGTCAGCGCTCCGGCGTCCAGGAACTGAGCGTAATCGGCGGCCACCGTCCGTTCATTACGATCATCGAGATCATGGCAGGTGGGGTCAGCGGCGTCGACCGCGGCCAGGGCGGACAACAGGGCCGCCGCGTCGGCGACGGAACCCGCCATCGGCCCGGCCGTGTCCTGGGCGAGCGAGACCGGCACGATGCCGGACCGGCTGACCAGGCCGAGCGTGGGCTTGATGCCGACGATGCCGCAGGAACTCGCGGGACACACGATGGACCCGTCGGTCTCGCTGCCGACGGCCAGCGGGACGAGCCCGGCCGCGACCGCGGCGGCCGACCCCGAACTGGAGCCCGACGGGTTGCGGCCAGCGCCGCGCGGGTTGGCGACCTGGCCGCCGAGCGTGCTCCAGCCGCTGGTCGCGTGGGTGGAGCGGAAGTTCGCCCACTCCGACAGGTTGGCCTTGCCGATGATCACCGCGCCGGCTTCGCGGAGCCTGGTCACGCAGAAGGCGTCGGCGGATTCGGCCCCGAGCAGGGCGGGCGAACCGGCGGTGGTGGGCATCCCGGCGACCCCGATGTTGTCCTTGACCAGGACCGGGATGCCGTCCAGCGGCCCCCGCGACCGGCCGGCGGCGCGGGCGGTGTCGCTCGCCTCCGCCTCGGCGGCCGCGTCCGGGCTGACCGTCATCACCGTGTGCAGCTCGGGGTCGAGCCGCCGGATCCGCTCGGTGTAGAAGGCGGTCAGGCTCGCCGAGGTGAGTGCGCCCGAGTCAAGCGCCTCCCGCAGCCGGGCGACGGATGCACTGCCATCGATAACACCGGAAGCGTCCTGCATGCCCGGAAGGATAGCGGTACCCCTCTACACTGCCCTGGATGGAGATGAGTGTGGGCGTGCTGGCGGCGGTACCCGCCACGGAGCGGCCCGATCTGCTGGCGGGGGCGGTGGCGGCGGCGCTCGGCGGGCTGGACGATGCGGCAGCCGTCGGGGTGGCCGAGATCGACCCGGATCTGGCGGACACGGCGGCGTTCTGCGAGAAGTACCAGGTCTCCCCCGCCGTGTCGGCCAACTGTGTGGTGGTCACCGGCAAGCGGGACGGCGAGGCCAGGTTCGCCGCCTGTGTGGTGCTCGCCACCACCCGCGCCGACGTCAACGGGCTGGCCCGCCGCCGGCTGGACGTGCGGAAAGCGTCGTTCGCCGCCACCGAGCTCGCGGTCGAGCAGACCGGCATGGAGTACGGCGGCATCACGCCGGTCGGCCTGCCCGCGGGCTGGCCCGTGCTGGTCGACGCCGCGGTGGCCGCCGCGCCGCGAGTGATCATCGGCAGCGGCGTCCGGCGTTCCAAGCTCACTATCCCGGGGGCGGTGCTGGCCCGGCTGCCCGGGGCTGAGGTGCTCGACGGGCTGGGCCGTTAATCCATAATGAACGGCTTCGCGAGGCCGTAGCCGCAGGCCGGCGGAACGGGGCCCGGACCTCAGCGCAGCGTCATCACGGCAGCCAGGAAACGTGGCCGTGCAGCGTGGCGTACCCGACGAAGGCGACCGCGTCGATGAGCGTGTGCGCGATGATCATCGGGGCCACCCGGCCCCAGCGCTTGTACAGCGTGCCGAAGATCACGCCCATGATCGCGTTGCCGATGAACCCGCCGAACCCCTGGTAGAGGTGGTAGGAGCCGCGCAGCACGGCGCTGAGCGCGATCGCCCGTGAGGTCCGCATGCCAAGCTGGTCGAGGCGGCGCAGCAGGTAGCCGACGACCAGGACCTCTTCCAGGATGCCGTTCTGCGCGGCGGCCAGTATCAGCACCGGGATCCGCCACCAGACGCTGGGCAGGCTCTCGGCCACGACGTTCAGCGCGAACCCGAGTTTGTAGGCGGCGATGTACAAGCCGAGGCCGCTGCCGCCGATGAGCGCGGCCAGGGTGGCCCCCTTGAGCAGGTCCCAGCCCGGTTCCTTGGTGTCCAGGCCCAGGTCGGCCGGGCCCTCGCCGGTCCGCGCCAGCAGGTAGAAGACCAGGGCCACCGGGGCCAGGGTGATCAGGATGCTGGTGAGCTGGAGGAACAGGTCGAGGGTGGGGCGGCCAGGGGCGAGCGAGCCGTTCAGGTAGGCCTGCTGCTTACCCAGCGACTTGGACGCGGTGAGCGAGCCGATCAGCGAGACCAGCGCGTACAGGCCGCTGGCGCCGAGCGAGACGGCGAAGACGGCGAAGATTTCCCAGCGGATCAGCCTGCGCGTCAGCGGCCGCGCGGTCACTTCCGCCTGCTGGGTAACCACCTCAGGACTCTAGCCGCTGCCAACTGGTGGGCGGCCAAGGGGTCGCCGTAGGGGCCGCCCCGGGCGGTCCGGCGAGTGGGCGCCGGGCCGGCCGAGGCGGCCGTCAGGTGAGCGGGCGGCGATGGTCAGCACCGCCTGGGAATGCTCAGCCCTTGGTGGCGAGGGTCTTCAACTGCGTATAGGCGCCGTTGAACACGTCCTGGTCACCGGGGAGCGAACCGGAGTCCGCGTACTGCCAGAAGGTGTAGAAGCCCCAGCCGTTGGGCAGGGTGCCACCGCCGCTGGCGCTGTAGTTGGCGATCCACAGCGGGTCGTAGGCGCCGAAGCCTCCGTAGTTGCCGGTGCAGGTGCTCCACCAGTCGGTGGTCGTGTAGATCACCGGGTAGACACCCGTGCGGAAGGCGTACTCGTTGACGAAGTCCCACAGCCAGCTCTGCATCTGGCCCTGGGTCAGGCTGTAGCACTCGGAGCCGTAGGGGTTGTACTCAATGTCGAGCGCGCCCGGCAGGGTCAGGCCGTCGCCGGACCAGCCGCCGCCGTGGGACACGAAGTAGTCGGCCTGCGTGTTGCCCTCGGAGTCGGAGGGGTTGGCGAAGTGGTAGGAGCCCCGGATCACGCCACAGTCGTAGGGACCCTCGTACTGGTTATCAAAATCCGGGTTGGTGTAGTACGTGCCCTCGGTCGCCTTGGTGTAGGAGAAGTCGATGTGCGGGCACACGTTGGCCCAGTCGATGTCGCCCTGATAGGCGCTGATGTCGATGCCGGGCAACTGCGGGACCGTGTTGGGCCGGACGTGACCCTTCTTGAAGTGCGAGGCCACGGTGGACCCCATGTAGTCACGGCCGGGATGGGTGATCTTCTCGAAGTGCAGCGGGGTCCTGATGAACTTGGGCTTGGGCACCCGGACCTTCTTGCCGGTCACGGTGACGGCCCAGTGCGTGCCGGCCGGGCTGGCTGACGCCGTGCTGGTTGACGCCGTGCCGACCGGCGGGGCGACGGTGGCCTTGGCGCTGGTGGCGCTGATGGTCAGGGTGCCTGCCACCAGGGCGAAGGCGGCCGCGACCGCGGCCGTGCGGCGCGGTAGCGCCGGTTTACGGGATCGTTCGGGTTGGGACATGGGGGTCCTCCAGGGGGTAACAGAGGAATGAGAGCCGAACGCCCATATGATGGCGCATAGTTACGTCAATGCGCTAGATATCGAAAGTAAACTTCCAAACTATGATATTTCGTGCGGGTTTATAGCTATTCATGGCATATGACCCGGTTATTGGAGCCTGCTCCGATGCGGCGGCAGAATGCAGCCGGCCGCCGCACTCCAGGCTAGTGCGGCGGCCGGCCGAACCCGGGTCACCGGGTCCTGCGGGGCGGCTTCTACCGGAGGAGGTAGTCGAAGTCGCCCTCTTTGACGCCCTCTATGAGGGCTCGGAGCTCGGCTCGCGCGTAGCGCAGCACGGGGCCCTGCGGGAAGCGGGAATTGCGGACCGCGACACCGCCGTCGTCCAGCCGCGCCAATTCCACGCAGGCGCCCTGGGAGTTGCTGCGCTGGCTCTTCTGCCAGCGAACATTGGCCAGTTCGGTGGCGATCGTCCCGTCATGTGGACCGTTC
>DATAWQ010000093.1:0-30162 GCA_036267135.1 Streptosporangiaceae bacterium
GTATGGTGGCTAAGGTGGTGTACCGCCGGTGTCAGGAGGCTGATAGTGAATCGAAGCGCTGAAGTCGAGCAGCAGGACCGCACCTGGCTCGGTTCCTGCCAGCGTGGTCACGTGCTGCGGATTATCTGGGAACAGGTACCAGTCAATGCCATGCTTCCGACTCACCAGCCAATGATCTGCGGTCGGTGCTCGCCGCCAGCAGTGGTGGTGCAACTCCCGCTAGTTGCCTGAGTCGTCAGTTTCTTGCGGCCAGCCTGGCACCGGCCCTTTATCTCGACGCCGAAAACAGTAGCCGTCGAGCGCCGCAACCCACGTGTCAGCAAGATGCGGTAAAGCCTCATATGCAACTTCAAGGTCGGCGCCAATCTCTGGCGTTATCTCGCCAGTCGTGGCTAAGTGGTGTATCGCACCACCGCCAGGCGTGATGGTGCGGGCAATGAGCCAGGCGGTCTCATGGTCAACAGGCTCGCCGTTCCGTAACGCCTCAGCAATGCCCTCGCGAATCCGTATCACTTCAGGTGACTCTTGGGTTTCTGGTGTCTGCTGCAACTCCTCTCTCTGGTTATATGGTTCTCGTTCCATATGTATATTCTCCGTTTACGTTATGATTCAGGCCGCAGTCTGCTTTCGTGGATCAACGAGCTGCCATAACGCCACAATGGCTTGTTGCGGCACGACGCCATTGCCCAAGGCGCGGTGCTGTGCCCCATATGGCAGCCCGAGGCCGGTCACAAAGCCGTGTGGCAAGCCCATTAGCCACTCGCTGAAGGCGGGCGCGAGCCGAGGTTGCCCGCGTGTGCCACGCTCGACGGGATAGGGGGCCGGCCGCCCGGTGAGCATTTCCCACCTGCGGATAGCTGTCTCGTACTGCCGCCAGGCAATCTCGCCGACGCTGCTCATGCCTGCTTGCGGTCGCTCGGTGGCAGCGGCCAGAGCGATATCGCCAGGTCGGATAGGTCCACTTGGTGTCCACCGGCTCGCCGTTTGGCTACTGGTTGTCCGCCGCTCCCATCGCTGGCCACGGGCGTAGGCAGCAGCGAGTAAACCTGTTGCTTCCGGCCGGTAGGCGAGGATGAAAACCCTTTCCCGTCGATGGGCTGCACCAACGTCACTCGCTCGTAGGCTCGTCCAGCTTGCGCTATACCCGACCTCGGCCAAGTCCCCGAGAACACGGTAAAGTCCGCGGCTCCTGATCGCGGACACGTTCTCCACGACGATGACCTCGGGTCGTATGACGCGAATGCCCGTAACGATGTTCTTCCAAATACCACTGCGTACTCCTTTCTCAATTCCGGCACCACGGCCGCTAAAGCTAATGTCTTGACAAGGGAACCCGGCGCACAAAATATCTACGACCGGAACCTTGGCCCAATCGAACGTTGTTAAGTCGCCCAGGTTCGGCACGTCCGGGTAGCGTGCAGCCAGGATGGTTGACGCGTGCTTATCGTTGTCGGCGCACCAGGCGAGACTGCCCCCGAACACCGTTAGCGCTGCGATGTCTAACCCGCCGTAGCCTGTACAGAGCGAGCCAATGTGTAACTCTCCTTCCATAATTGATTCTCCACACAAAGTTATGCTTATATAGGTACGTAAGACTCCCGAAGGTCAAAGCAGAGATAAAACAAATACAGGTGGAGTGGAGTCTTGAGTTCGTGTCAGGCTAAAAGTCAAGGCACGAATCAGCCCGGCCACTCCTCGAAGGGAGCGACCGGGCTGGGAGATGGTCAGTGGGGCGTGTCGCGTCGACCATCGCGGCGAATGCCACGACGGCGGAGCAGGTTCTTGATGCCGCTCAGACTGACCGAGTACCGGCGGGCCAGCTCATGCTTGGGCGTGCCCGACAGGAAGTCAGCGATGATCGTCTGAATGTCGGACTCGCTAAGCCTGCGGTCGAGCGACCACGGCTGGTACTGCTGGGAGGATGCCTCAGGCGTCGCCAGTATGTCCGCCGACACGTCAACGCCCTCGTACCGACGCAGGTAGGAGACGAGCGAGGAGTTCAACCTCAGCTCAGAGAGGGCCACGAGAAGATCTTCATGTTTGACGTGGGTTATGTTCATATTTGGGTCTCCATACGGTCCGGAGATGATCCACACCTACCCTCCGCTGAACCTCGAGGTGCGGACACAGCGCCTGGCCTTGGCCGGGGCGACGGATGGGCGCGGGATCGGGGCGGAGATGCGTGCGGCCGTGCTGCACCTGGCGTCCGCCGGGCTGGGCGTGCGGGAGGCCACGAGCGATGCCTTCACCGACAACCACGCCCAACCACGTGTCCCGGGTGGGCCAGCTTCACCACACGGCTGCGCGGCATCTAGCGGCCGGTCTGCCGGGTTCTGGCCGTAAACCTAGGTGACCCGGTCCGGCCCGGGGGCGTACGTTCTGGCCATGTCAGGTGTGGACGTGCGCCCGTTCGAGACTGGCGATATCCCTGCCGCCGGGGCGCTGCTGGCGACGCGGCACCGGGACCATCGCCGCAGCTGCCGGCTGCTGTCGCCGCGTTACGAGGACGAACAGGCGGCAGCCGCGCAGGTCGCGGCGGCCTTCGCGGCGCCGGATGCGTCCGGAGCGGTGGCCATGCGTGACCGGAACATGGCCGGCTTTCTGCTGGGCGCCCCCAAAGCCAGTCCGGTGTGGGGTTCGAATGTCTGGGTCGATGCGGCCGGGCAGGCGGCCGCCGAACCCGAGCTGGTGCGCGACATGTACGCGCTGGCCGCTGCCGGGTGGGTTCAGCAATCACGCAGCGCTCACTACGTGCTGGTGCCAGCCAGCGACGAGCACCTGCTGCGCGCGTGGTACCGGCTGGGATTCGGCCAGCAGCAGGCACACGCCGTACGGCCGCTGCCCGATCAAGCGCCGGCCCCGCCACCCCAAGTTGTGGTGCGGCGCGCGCGGCGCAGTGACCTGCCCGCGCTAGCCAGGCTGGAAGCCGAAGTGCCACGACAGCACAGTCTCGCCCCGACTTTCTCCGCTAACCCGGTGCCCAGCTATGAGGAGTGCCTGGCCGGATGGCAGGAGGACTTCGATGACCCGGTTTACACCCCCTTCGTGGCCGAGGCCGGGGGCGTCGTCGTCGGATCGAGCATCGGCTGCTCGCTGGAGTTGTCGAGCACCCACCCACCCCTGACCCGGCCCGACCACGCAGGTTTCCTCGCCTTCGCCGCTGTGTTCCCGCAGGCACGGGGCCTGGGCGCTGGCCGGGCACTCGGCGAAGCCGTCATCGGGTGGGCCGCGCAGGCGGGCTACGAGTGCGTGGCGACCGATTGGCGGGTGGCCAACCTGCTCTCCTCGCGCACCTGGCCCAGGCTCGGTTTCGTGGAGTCCTTCGTGCGACTGCATCGTCTCGTCGGCTACTGACCGCTGCCGCCCGCGCAGCGCTCCGCCACGACCGCCAGTCAACTTTTAAGATACTGATTAGTACCTTAGACAAGTCACTCATGGCATTGTAAGATACTGAGTGGTATCTAGTTGAGTGATGGGAGGTCGCAGTGGCCACGATGGCGGTTGAACGCGCGGACGACGAGGCAAAGCTGACCCCAGAGGTCAGGAACGCGTTGCTGGCGCTGATCGTCGGGGGGATCGCGGCGATCCTGGACTCGACGATGGTGACGCTGGCGTTGCACACGCTGGTGGTCGGGCTGCACTCCACGGACGGCACGATCCAGTGGGTCACGACCGGCTACCTGCTGGCCATGGCGGTCGCGATCCCGGTCACTGGATGGGCAGAGAGCCGGTGGGGCGGCAAACGTGTCTGGATGGCCGCGCTGGTGCTGTTCGTCACCGGATCGGTCCTGTGCGCGCTGTCCTGGAGCGCCGCCAGCCTGATCGGCTTCCGGGTCCTGCAGGGCTTCGCCGCCGGCCTGATCTTCCCGCTGATGCAGACCCTGGGCGTCAAGGCCGCGGGCGGGCGCGCCAGCAGCAGCCTGATCGCCACGGTCAGCCTGCCGCTGGCCCTCGGGCCGATCCTCGGCCCGGTGATCGGCGGGGTGATCCTCAACTGGCTGAGCTGGCGCTGGCTGTTCCTGGTCAACGTGCCCGTCATCGCGGTCGGACTGGTGCTCGCCTGGCGGCTGCTGCCGCCCGACCGGCCAGCCCCCGGTGCCGCGCAGGCACCCCTGGACGTGACCGGGCTCGTCCTGCTCGCGCCGGCGCTCGCCGGGATCCTGCTCGGCCTCTCCAACCTCTCCGAAGACGGCGGGATCGGCCACGCCACCGTGCTCGTCCCGCTGCTGGCCGGGATCGCGCTGCTCGGCGCCTTCATCGCCTGGGCCGCACGGCCCGGCAACCGGCATCCGGTGGTGGACGTCCGGCTGCTGCGGCGGCGTTCACTCGGGACCGCCTCCGCGGTCTTGTTCACCGCCGGCGCGGCGACCTACGCCGGCATGTTCCTGCTGCCCCTGTACTACCAGCAACTGCACGGCCAGACCGTGCTGCACGCCGCGCTGTTGCTCATCCCCCAGGGTGTCGGCTCGCTGGCCGCCCGCTCCACAGTCGGCAAGCTCGTCGCCCGGCTCGGCGCCCGCCTGGTCACGATCGCCAGCTTCCTGGTAGCAGCCGCCGCGACCGTGCCGTTCGCGTTTGCCGGCCCGCACGCCAGCCTGTGGCTACTCGGGGCTGCGCTCCTGGTCCGTGGCTTCGGGATCGGCACCGTACTCGTCCCGCCGATGTCGGTCGCCTACCAGGGCATCCGGCCCGCCGGCATCCCCCACGCCACCATGAACACCCGCATCTCCCAGCAGGCCGGCACCTCCTTCGGCATCGCGATCGCTGCCGTCACCCTGCAATCGCTCCTCGCGCACGGTGCCACCACCGCCTTTCAGTACGCGTTCTGGTCGGCGATCGGCATCACGGTCGCTGCACTCATCCCCGCCCTCGCTCTCCCCTCCCGCAAGGCAGTCCGCGACTGACATGCGGCCGATCCCGACGGCGGGCCGTTTCGCTCCAGGCCCGCCCCGCAGCGAGAATGTGGCAGTGGGCACGATCCCGGACAACCACAACGAGCAGGCCGACAGCACGCGGACCCGCCGCCGCGGCACCGAGCTCGAGCAAGCAATCCTCGACGCCGCCTGGGAGCAGCTGATCGCCGAGGGCTACGAGCACTTCACCATCGACACCGTCGCCGCCTGTGCCCGGACCAGCAAGCCCGTGCTCTACCGCCGCTGGAAGACCCGCGAAGACCTGCTGCTTGCCACCGTCCGCCACATTGGCGCCGTCAGCGGGCCTTCCGTTCCCGACACCGGCACCCTCCGGGGCGACCTTCTCGCGCTGCTCAGCGACGCCAACACCACCCGCAACCCCATGGTTGCCCTGGTCAGCAGCATGCTCGGCAGCTATTACAACCAGACCGGCCCCACCCCGGCCGAGCTACGCGACGCGTTCCGCGGCCAGCGCGGATCTGCTGTCCAGCAGGTCGTCAACCGCGCTGCCGAACGCGGGGAGATCGACCCAGCCCAGCTCACCCCCCGGATCATCGACCTCCCCTTCGACCTGTTCCGCAACGAAATGATGATGACGCTCAAGCCCGTCCCCGACCACGTCCTGCGCCAGATCGTCGACGACATCTTCATCCCCCTCGTCACCACACAACGCCCCGCCCGCTGACCGCGGCACCCAGACACCACCCTCATACTCCCCTGGATCTCTGCCTCCCTGGTTCTTCTTTCTTGCTCGTGGGTGGGGTCGCGCTGAGGCTGTACTGGGACGTGAGGATGGTCTGCACTGTTTCGCGGCAGGCCCGGGGCCGGGCCGCGGCTGGTTTCGGCCACGAACGGGCCGGGCCACGCGGCGGGGCCGCCCGGACCATGCAGACCACGCTGGACCCGCCGGCCAGGGCGGCGGCCGCGTCGAGCACGGCGCGCAGGCCGATGGCGGCGACCGCCGGGCCGGCCAGGGCGGCGGGCAGGGTGAGGCAGGCGTCCTGGACGGTGAACCACAGGCTGAGTGCGCGACCGTGTTCGGCCGGTGGGGTGGCGGCCACGATCACCGCGCGGCAGGACAGGCCGAACAAGGTGGCCGCGGCGCCGAACAGAGCCGCCCCCGTGAACGCGGCGGCCTGCAGCGTGGTGCCCAGGTAGACGGCCTCGCCGACGGCGACCAGCAGCGCCCACAGCGGCACCGCCCACCGTGCGGTCACGATCTGCTGCCAGCGGCCGGCCAGCACCGCGGTCACGATCGCGGCCGCGGCCCAGGTGCACAGCAGCCAGCCGTAGACCGGCAGCGGCCGGGCCAGCACCGCGCGGACGTACAGCGGCTCCAAGATGGTCACCGCGCCCCAGCTCAGGTAGATCCCGGCGGTGATGGCCAGCACGCCGCGCACCGCGGGCCGGACCCGGAACCGGCGGGCCGCCGGTTCGGTGGCGGGGCGGGCCGCACGCACCGGCAGGCTGCTGGCCGCGGCGATGGCCAGCAGGACCGCCACCAGCGCCCAGGCCGCCTGCGGGCCGGCGTGGGCCAGCAGGTTGCTTGCCCCGGCGGGGCCCGCGCCGATCGGCAGATAGGTGGCCACGATCAGCCAGGACCCGGCGCCGATCAGGTCGGGGCGGGCGGGCATCCAGGTCGGCGCGGCGGCCCCGGCGGCCACCGCGCACGAACTGGCCGCCGAGACGCACCCCAGCACCACCAGCAGCATCACCAGCCCCGGCCGGGCCACCACCACGGGCACCGTGGCGACCGCGGCGGCCACTGCCCAGGCCCACGCACCGGTGACCCGCGGCCCGTACCGGTCGATCACCCCACCGGCTAGCCGCGCGGCCATCGACGGGGCGCACCAGGCCGCGGTCACCGCGCTCAGCCACGCCGCCGGGTGCGGCCGGTCCAGCGCGGCGGGCAACGCGGCCACATAGGCGGCCCACCATCCGGTCTGCCCGGCGGTCTGCGCCGCGGTCAAGATCAGCAGCTGGCCGGCCCGCGACGTCCAGGCACCGCGCTCGCGGAGGTGATCGTGATCCGGTTGGCCTACGCCCATCGCGACCTCCCACCGCCAGTCCCGGCCGTCCCGGGCAGCGGGGGGTTCTCCGGCTCCCCGCTGCCCGGGGTGGTGGCACAACCAACTGGCCCCAGCCTGGCGGCCCGGCTTGCACTTTCCTTGCCACCTTGATTGCGGCCCAGCTAGGCCGCGGACTCAGATGACCGGCGCTGCGGTCCACGCGCTCCCGGCGCCCTCCGATTAGCGCCTCTGGCCGGGGGATGACAGCACGTCGGTGAACACGAAGCCGTCGCGCTCGACGGTCTCGCCGATGACCACCTCGAGCGGGGCGGCGAAGCCCGGCCCGGCGGTGACGAACGTGTGAAACTCGCCGTTTTCGCCGCACGGGTCCACGCCATCGGGCAGCGCCCGCAGCAGCGCCTCGTCGTACCAGCGTCCCGCCAGGCAAGCCGGCGCCTGCGACGGGTCCACGCACGTGATGACCGCCCGGATGCCGCAGCCGAGCATGTCCCTGGCCAGCTGGCCGGTCGGCCGCAGCCACAGCGGAAAGTACGGCGCTATGCCGGTGCCTGCCAGCTGCGCCTCGCGGTAGGCCCGGACGTCGCGCAGGAACAGGTCGCCGAACACCATCCGGGTCACGCCCTGCTGCCGGGCGGCATCGACGGCCGCGGACATCCGCTCCTCGTAGACGGAGTTGGGGCAAGGCCAGGGCAGCTCGACGACGTGCAACGGCAGGCCGAGCGCGGCGGCCTGCGCTTCGAGCAGTTCCCGGCGGACGGCATGCATCGCCACCCGCCCAGCGGTGGAGTTCACGGTGGTCAGCAGCCCGGTGACATCGACGTCACCGCCGGAACGCGCCTCATGCAGCGCGAGCGTGCTGTCCTTGCCGCTCGACCAGCTCATCCACGCCCGCGGCCGCACCCGCATACGCCATCACTCCGCCCCTTCAAACCCGAGCCATTTTCATAATTAACGGTGGCCACCTGAACGCGGGCCCTCGCCCGCGAAAGCCGGCCGCCGCGAGATTGTGCTACCCCTCCGGCGGGGGCGGGAAAAGCGGCCGGAGTGCTTCCACCGAGGCGGCGAGATCGGCCGCGATAGCCGGCAACCCCGCCTCGCCCTGCGCCGCCCCGAGCCGCTCGACGGCGTGCACGAACAGGGCCAGCAATGCGTCGGCGCGGACCTGCGCCGCGGGCTCGGGGACATCGTGGCTGTGGCGCAGGTCCGCGGCTAGCTTGGCCGCCATCTGGTGGGCGTAATCCAGCAGGGCACGGTGCAGGCCGGTGCTGGCCGCGGCCAGCCGGGGCATGCCACCGGGGCTGGCCAGCGCGCGACGGGCGTCGCCGCCGGACACGAACGCGGACAGCCAGCCGGCGAAGGCGTCCAGCATCCTGGCGTCCGCGGGGCACCCGGCCAGCGCGGCCAGCACCCCCGCCTCCAGTTCGTCCGCCTTGTCGAAGACCAGGCTCTCCTTGGTCGGGAAGTAGTTGTACAGGGTCTGGTCGGCGACCCCGGCCAGCTCCGCGACCTGCGTCATCGTCACGTTCGGGTAGCCGTAGCGAGCGAACAGGTCGCTGGCCGCGCCAGCCAGGGCGGCCCGTGTCCTGACCTTCTTCTGCTCACGCAGCCCGGTCATGCCCTCTCCAAATTTTGGTGTTACTCTAAATTTTATGCGACTCCAAAAATCCTATGACGTGATCGTATCGGGCGCGGGACCGATCGGGCTGCTGCTGGCCGGGGAGCTTCGGCGCGGCGGTGTGTCGGTCGCGGTGGTCGAGCGGCTGGCCGAGCCGTCGCGGCAGATCAAAGCGGGCTCGGTGGGGCCGCAGTCGGCGGAACTGTTCGACCAGCGCGGCCTGCTCGATGCCTTCCCCCCGCTCGACATGAGCATCTTCGGCCGGCCCGGCGACGCGGGACCGGCCCGGCCGACCGGCCACTTCGCCGGGCTGTGGGTGCTGCGTGGCGCCCCGGACATCCGGACCCTGCCCATCTTGGCCCAGCAGGCGGAGGTTGAGGCCGTGCTGGAGCGCTACGCCACGGACCTGGGCGCGGTGATCGCGCGCGAGCACGAGGTCACCGGGGTGAGTGACGCCGGCGACGAGGTGCGGGTCGGCGTGACCTCGGGCGACGGCGCCACCGAGATCACCGCGCGGTACGTCGTGGGCTGCGACGGCGGGCGCAGCCTGGTGCGGCGGGCAGGTGGCTTCGCCTTCCCCGGCACCGAGCCGACGATCACGGGGCGGCAGGCGCTGGTCGAGATCGCCGATCCCAACCCGCTGTCGAAGGGCTGGCACCGCACCGGCCACGGCATGATCGCGTTCGGCCCGGGGCCGTCGCGGGTGCTGACGGTGGAGTTCGACGGGCCGCCCGAGGACCGGGACGCACCGGTCACCGCGGCCGAGGTGCAGGCCAGCCTGCGCCGGGTGTCGGGTACCGGGGTGACCGTGACCGCCCTGCACGCCGGGACGAGGTGGACCGACAACACCCGGCAGGCCGAGGCGTACCAGCGGGGGCGTCTGCTGCTGGCCGGAGACGCCGCGCACGTGCACCCGCCGTTCGGGGGGCAGGGCCTCAACTTGGGCTTTATGGACGCGGCCAACCTGGGCTGGAAGCTCGCGGCGACGCTGGCCGGGACCGCGCCGCCCGGGCTGCTGGACAGTTACACCGTCGAGCGGCACCCCGCCGCCGCGGCGGCATTGGCCAACACGCGGGCCCAGATAGCGCTGATGCGGCCAGACCCCCAGGTCAGCGCGCTGCGTGAGCTGTTCGTCGAGCTCATGGCCTTCGACGATGCCAACCAGCACGTCAGCCGGCTGATGACCGGCGTCGATCAGCCGTACCCGGCCGGCAGCGATTACCCGGAGGCCGGGCGGATGGCGGCGGACCGGCTGGTCGATCTCCCTGCGGGCCGGGGCGGGGGCAGCAGCCGGCTGTACGAGCTGCTGCGCGAGCCGGGCGGGTTGCTGGTGGACGGATCGGCCGGCCAGGACTGGTCGGCGGCCGCGGCGGGGTATCGCGGGCGGGTGCGCGTGGTCGCCGGGACACCCGGCACCGAGAGCCTGCTGGTCCGGCCGGACGGCATCGTGGCCTGGGGCGCGGCCAAGGATGCCACGGCCGGCGGCGAGGCCGCCCAGCAGCTTGGCGCGGCGCTGGCGCGCTGGTTCGGCCACCCCGCGACCCGCCCCCGGCCAGCATCGATGTCCAAGATCGGCTGAATCTGGGCGATCGCACAACTAATATGGGTGACGGTGCCGACGAAAAAAAGTTTCGGTACCGAAACACCTCAGCGGGGGCTGCGGGTGGCGGGGGTTTGCCGAAACGTACCGGCAGGGGCGCTCCACGTCTTGCTCTCGCCTATCACCAGGACGAGAGGAACGAACATGACCGGTCTGGACAACTCCCACGGGCAGCCATCACCGCCCGGCGGACCCGACGACCACTCGCAGGCCACCATCGAGCCCGCTGCCGAGCCCACCCCACAGGTCCGCGCGCACCGCGTGCTGGGCCAGCTACTGGACCGCGCGGCGGCCGAGAACCTGCCGGCCATCGACTGGACCATCACCGCGTCCGGGGAGCGGGTGCTAGGCCGCTGCACCGCCTTCCCCGGTCCCGGCCAGCGGCGGGTCGACTTCGAGGCCTGGCGGTCAGTGCTCGGCGCCGACGCCAGCGTGGCGGCAGCCAGCCGCGAGGTCACCCGGCTGTCGGCCCGGGCCGAGCGCGACGAAGGCCGGGTGGCGGTCGAGATCGTGGCCGACCTCTACGACGACCCCTCGGTCGGCCAGCCCGGCCGTACCCGGTGAGACCGGGCACCAGCGTTACATCGTCCAGGCCGCCTTGCCATCTGTTAGGCGGGGAAGCCCACGGGGCCGATGGTGAGATAGGTCGGGCCGTTCTTGGAGCACGCGGTGAACGGGAAGGGCGCCACCCGGGATTTGGTCTGGTTGGGCGGGTAGACCCGCAGCCCGGCCGCGGTGACCGGGTGGCACTGGGACGGGGAGATCACGCCCGCGTTGACGATTCCGACCAGCGCGTGGGTGGTGGCGCCGTTCGCGAGGGTCACGGTCGCCGGGCTGGAGCCGCTCCGGGACGCCGCGCTGCCGATCTGGGTCCCGCTGAGCGTGACGCCCGAGACGCCCGGGTACCCGAACAGGGTGCACGTGCTCCCGGACAAGTTGGTGAAGTTCAGGAAGTAGTACGTGGTGCCGGCCGCGCCGCTGCCCTGGGTGTCCAGCCAGACATCCAGGCCTGAGGTGGCGCAGGAGGCCGTGGCGGTCCTGGCGCCGGGGTGCGGGCCGGATGAGGCCAGGGCGGCGGCCGGGGCCAGGGCGGCGGCACAGGTGACGGCGGCGGCGGCCACGATCCGGCGGGTAACCGTAGAGACGTGCAGATTCATGATCTGTTCCCCCGTAGACGGCTGATCAGGTGGTGACGCGGACGTGCGCTGGCGGCCAATCCGGCTCAGCAGAGCGGCGGCACCCGGCGCACGTATCTGTCCAGAGGCGCCCAACCAGCCAGAAATACAGCTCCTGAGGCGACGCGCGGCGCGGCGTCAGGCCAACCCGGCCGCCTGCCGGAGCACCTCGGCCACGAACTCGGTCTTCGCGGCCGAGTACGCCTCCCGGTCGCCCGGGTGCCGCGCCGCGAGTTCCCGCTTCAGGCCGGCGTACCGGCGCACGAGCCCGGCGTCGCCGCGCAGCGCGTCCCGGAACGCGATCTGCTCGGCCCAGCGGGGATGGCCGGCCGTGAGCAGGTGCAGGTGCGCGACCCTGTGCTGCCCGGCCGCGTCCGGCTTGACGAAGAACCGCCGGTACGGCCGCTGGTCGAGCTCGGGCGGCACGTAGCACCAGGCGTCGCCGGCCAGCCGCTCCCCCGCCTGGGCCGCGACCGCGCCGGGGTCGCTGACGGAGGCCATGACGTCGATGATCGGCTTGGCCGCCAGCCCGGGCACGGCCGTCGAGCCGACGTGCTCGACCCCGTCCACCAGCCAGGGCGCCAGCAACTCCGCCAGCCGGTCCCGCTCGGCCTGCCCGCGCTGGGTCCACCGGGGATCATGTGGCCGCAGTTCCGGTTTCTCATCCGCCCAGGGCGGGTCCGCAGTGCTCACCCAGCCAGACTAAAGACTGACGGGGGCGGCGAGGCCGGGGACACCGAGCCGCGCGGTCAGCGTGGCGTGGTCCCACAGGGTACGGACGCTCTCGATCTGCCCGCGCCGGAAGCCGACCACGGTGATGGCCAGCACCTCGGCGGGCCGGTGGGTCGGCGCGACCCCCGGCAGCAGCCACGGCAGTTCCCGGTCGTGGGTGAAGGACACCATCGTCTCTTCGGCCAGCCGGAACCGGTCCACGGTGCGCGACAGCCTGGTGCGGACCAGGTCGGCGGGCAACGCGGGCCAGAGCTCCTCGGCGTAGAACCGCGCCACGGCCGCCGCCCCCGCGGCCCCGGCCATGGTGGGCAGGTGGCGCACCGAAGGCTCGGACGTCATGTCCGCCATCGCCGCCCTGACGTCGCGCCGGACCAGGGCGGCCAGGACGTGGTCATCCCACCTGCGCTCGAGCTGCCGCATGAACCGCGCTATCTCGGTGGTCACTGTCTCCACCATTCGCCGGGAACCTCAGGCCAGTGCCGCTGAAGGTCGGTGACCGCCGTCAGCGGCCACGACCCTCAGTTAAGCGCTTTCCCGGTTACGCGCTGTCTCAATTCAATTCGGTGATGGCCATGCTGACGTTGTCCAGTGCGGCGCGCAGGGCGGCGAGGTCGCGGCCCCAGGGCCGGTCACCGGCGGTGCCCGGCAGCAGGGCCGCGAGCATGTCCAGCAGCCCGGTCAGCCCGGGCCCGGCGTCGGCGGGCAGGCGGGCGCCCAGCACGCGCATCTGGTGAACGGCGAGCTGCTCACCCGCGATCACGTCGGCCAGGCCGGTCAGCGCGTCCCGGCAGGCCTGGGCCGCCTCCAGCGAGAAGGACTGCACGTCCTCCTGCCCGGCCGACGTTTCCACCGTCCCCACGGTGGTGGGCAGGACCAGCCGGCGCATCGCGTGCACCACGCCGACGGCCCGCTTGTGTACGGGCGAGAGCCCGGTGTGCCGGCCTGGCTCCGGGGAGAGCTGGGCGGGCAGGCCGGTGTGCGCCGGGTCCATCAGCCGGTGCAGCCGGGCCGCCGCGGTCTCGGCCACCCCGGCCACGGCCACCGTCACCAGGTGCAGATAGGCGGCCAGGTCGTAGCCGGAGAACCCGGCCGTGCCGGCGAAACGGCCGCCGTCCCCGTCGAGGAACGCGGGCGAATCGGTTACCCCGTCCAGCGCCCGCCGCACCGCCGCCTCCAGCTGGCCGAGCGCCCGCCGCAGGTGGGCCAGCACCCCGGCCGACACGCGGAACGAGACGGGGGGCTGCAGCGCCCGCGGCTCGCGCACCGTGCCGCTCAGCCGCCGCAGTTCCCCGGTGATCTCGCCGAGCACGTCGTCACCCCGGGCCAGGTCCGCGTTCAGGCTGTCCCTGGCCGCGCCGGTCAGCGCGAACTCGGCGGCCAGGGTCACGGTCGCGGCCCGCAGCAGGCGGCCGGCGTCCTGGCCGCAGCCGATGGCCAGGGCCGTCGTGGCGGGCACGCCCTCGATCAGCGCGATGCCCTCCTTCGGGCCGAGCCGGTACGGCTCGATCCCGGCCGCGCGCAGCACGGGCCCGGCCGCCACCGCGGCACCGTCCTGGCCGAGCACCTGGCCGCCACCGGTCAGCGGCGCGGCCAGGTGGGCCAGGGCGATGATCTCACCGGCGGCCCCCATGGCCGCACGCGGCACGGCCGGATGCACGCCGCCGTTCAGGCACGCCACCAGCCGGCGGCACAGCTCCCCGCTGACCCCGCTGTCGTTGTTGAGGAACGTCCGCAGCCGGACGGCGAGCACGGCCCGCACCTCGCCGGCGGCCAGCCAGGGCGGCCCGCCGACCGCGCGGGCCAGCAGCATGGCTTCCTGGTGACCGCGCTGGGCCTGCTCGTCGAGCAGCCGCCGGCTGAAGGCCCCCATCCCGGTGTTCACGCCGTAGACGGGCGGGCCGGCCGACAGCGCGGCCAGCATCCGCTCGCGCTGGGTCTCGATCCGCCGCAGCACGCCGTCGTCCAGCGAGAGCCGGGCCCGCTCGCGGGCCACCCGCAGGACGGCGGCCGGGTCCAGGGCAGCGGCACAGGCGATGGTCAGCCCCGGTGTCGGCTCCATACCCCGCACACCCTAGGCGATGGCGCGACCGCCCGCTCCGGGGCACACGCAGGACCGTGAACGTAACCCGGCTCCCCCGGTCGGCCGCACCTGTGGCCCTAGCATGTGACGGTGCGCGACTTCTCGCTGGCCGTGATCGGCTCCGGCTCGGGCAATACGATCATCCCGGCCGACCCCGGCCAGGGCGGGGCGGCCCTGATCGAGGCCGGGCCGTTCGGCGGAACCTGCATCAACCGGGGCTGCATTCCGTCCAAGATGCTCGCCTATACGGCGGAGGTGGCCGCGCGGGTCAGGCAAGCGCCCCGGTTCGGCGTGGCGGCGGAGGTCACCGCCGTGGACTGGCCAGCCATCAGGGACCGGGTCTTCGGCCGGACCGACCGGGTATCGGCGGACGGCCGGGACTACCGGGCCGGCCAGGACGGTGTCACGCTGTTCCGCAGCCGGGCCAGGTTCACCGGCCGCCGCGAGCTGGCGCTCGACGACGGCGAGACCATCCGGGCCGGCCAGATCGTCATCGCCACCGGCAGCCGCCCGGTAGTGCCGCCGGTCGTGGCCGGGTCCGGGGTGGGCTTCCATACCTCGGACACGATCATGCGCATCGACGCGCTGCCCGCCAGCCTGGTCATCCTCGGCGGGGGCTATGTCGCCGTCGAACTCGCGCACGTCTTCTCCAGCCTCGGCGTGGGCGTCCGCATCGTCGAAGCCGCGGGCACCCTGCTCCCCGGGCTCGACGCCGGCGTCGCCGAACGGTTCACCGCGCTGGCCGCCCAGCGCTGGGACCTGCACCTGTCCGCCAACGTCACCGGCGTGCACCGGCACGCCGACGGCGTCGCCGTGACCACGCAGGACGGCGCCACGGTGACCGGCGGGCTGCTGCTGGTGGCCACCGGGCGCAGGCCCAACACCGACGGCATGAACCTGGACCTGGCGGGGGTGGGCCTGGACGAGGACGGATACGTGGCCGTGGACGAGTTCGGCCGGGCCGCGGACGGCATCTGGGCCCTCGGGGACTGCATCGCCCCGTTCCAGCTCAAGCACGTCGCGAACGCGGAGGCCAGGGCCGTGGCCCACAACCTGGCCCACCCGGGTGACCTGCGCCCGCTGCCGCACGACGCCGTCCCGCAGGCGGTGTTCAGCGAGCCGCAGATCGCCTCGGTCGGCGCCCGCGGGCAAGACCTCACGCACACCCCGCACGTGCGGGCCTGCCGCGCCTACGGCGACACCGCCTACGGGTGGGCCCTGCAGGACACCAGCGGGTTCTGCACCATCTACGCCGACCCGGCCACCGGGCTGCTGCTCGGCGCCCACATCATCGGCCATCAGGCGTCGTTGCTGATCACCCCGCTGATCCAGGCCATGGCCCACCGGCAGCGGCTCGCCGACCTGGCCCGCGGCCAGTACTGGATCCACCCAGCGCTCAGCGAGGTGGTCGAGCACACCCTGCTGGCGCTCGACATCGACCTGACGGTCCGGTCCGGCCAGGTGCACTAGCGCCTGTCCCTCGTTAGCTCCCGGAGACCGGCGTGAGCTGGTCTTTCAGCGCCGGATTGGTGGTGGTGCGCAGGTACGCCTGGACCCGCGGATCCAGGAATACCTTGATCAGCTTGACGACCTGCGGGTCGTGCAGGTACGTGGTGCCGACGACGAGCTGGCCGGCGAACGCGCGCGGCGCCGGCGGCGCGTAGATCTTGTACTTCTGGCTGGTGCCGGCCCCGACGAACTGCATGTTGTAGGCGATCACGGCGTCGACGTCGGGGAGCACGCGCGGGCCGTCGCCGTAGTCGATGAAGGTGAAGTGGTAGTTGTCCGGGTTGGTGGCGATGTCCGCTGTGGTGGCGTACCACGGCTGTGTGCCCGGCCTGAACGTGATCTTCCCGGCGCGCTGCAGCAGCCACAGCGCCTGTGCGGTGTTGGCCGGATCGTTGAGCAGCGCGATGTTCGCGCCCTTGGGCAGCGCGTTGATCGACGGGTAGCGCTCGGAGTACATCGAGTACGCCCACTGGAAGACCGGCCGCACCGCGGTGAGCGGCCAGTGGGTCTTCGCGAGCACCTCCTTGAGCCAGTACTGGTGCTGGTAGATGTTGGCCGCGTACTGGCCGTTCGAGGTGGCCAGGTCGAGCTGGTTGCCGTCCTCGATGCCGACCGGGGTGATCTTTATCCCGTACTTCGGGGCGATCTGATCGTTCAGGTACTGCAGGAAGGCGCGCTCGCTGTTGCTGTCCGCCTCGTAGGCCACCTGAAGGTCGGTGCCGAAGTGACTGCCCGCCGCAGTCTTGGCCGGCGAGCCTTTCACCGCGAACACGACGGCGGCCGCCGCGACGATGATGACCAGGGCGCTCGCGGGGATGAGCCAGCGGGGCCGACGGCGCCCCAGCTTGATCTGGGCAGGCGTTTCGCTGCCGCTGCGGATCTCTGTGGACATGGCGCGTTCCTTTCGGTGCGTGCTCAGTGCATGAGGGATCTGACGGCGCGGTCGCCGGTGAACTGGATGATCTGCACGGTGACGATGAGCAGGACGATGCAGCTGATCATGATGGTGCTGTCGAACTGCTCGTAGCCGTCGTTGACGGCTAGGTAGCCGAGGCCGCCCGCACCGATCGCGCCGGCGATCGCCGAGTACTCGATCATCGCGATGATGTTGAGGGTGAACCCGGCGATGAGGCCGGGCAGCGCCTCCGTGAGCTGAATGGACCGGATGATCTGCCCTCGGCTGGCGCCCGAGGCGACGCCGACGTCCAGCATTTCCGGCGGGACCTCACGGATCGCGTTTTCGACCAGCCGGGCGAAGAACGGGATGCCCGCCAGCGACATCGGGATGAGGGCCGCCTTGATGCCGATCGTGGTCCCGACGACGAGCTGGGTGAACGGGATGATCGTGGCCATCAGCACCAGGAAGGGCAGCGAGCGGCCGAGGTTGGCGATCCAGCTCACTACGGCGTTCAGCCGCGGCTGCGGCGCCAGCCCGCGCGGCGAGGTGTTGAAGATCAGCAGACCGAGCGGGCCGCCGAGCAGCACCACGATGGCCATCACGATGCCGACCATCTCGGCGGTCTGCCCGAACGCCGGGAGCAACATTCCGGGAACGCCGCGCCACGGGGTGCCGAGCGCCAGGGTGTGCGTCATGACGCCACGTCCGCGAGCTCATCGGCGGCGTGTGCCAGGTGGGCCTGGATGCCGTAGGCGGCGAACGCCCGGGTGACCTCGCCCGCGGTCAGCCGCGCGCCGATAGCCACGGTGAGCCGCCCGGCGTGATCGCCGCCGACCGTCTCGACCAAGCCACTGAGCAGGGCTATGTCGGTGCGTAGCTCACGGCTGATCCGGCTGAGCCAGTTCGGGTCGACGGTGGCGTTGGCGTAGCGCAACCGCCACACTGCCTCGCCCGCCGCGGGCTCGGGGGCAGGCTGGTCCGGCAGCAGCGCCGTGGACAGCGCGGAGTCGGACAGCCGGACGATGTCCCCGACCCGGCCGTACTCCACGATCCGCCCGTGATCGAGGTGGGCGACCACGTCGGCGACACTGCGCACCACGTCCATCTCGTGCGTGATGACGACGACCGTGACCCCGAGGTCGTCGCGGAGCTCGGCGAGCAGCCGGAGTATCGACGTGGTCGTCTCCGGGTCCAGGCCGGAGGTGGCCTCGTCGGCGAGCAGCACCGAGGGCCGGGTGGCCAGCCCGCGGGCGATCCCGATGCGCTGACGCTGACCGCCGGAAAGCTGGGCCGGGTAGTGGTTGGCCCGGTGCAGCATGCCCACCCGCTCCAGCAGTTCGCGCACCCGCTGGTGGACCTCTTCGTCGGGCAGGCCGAGGAACCGCAGCGGGAGCGCCACGTTCTGCGCCGCGGTGAGCCTGCGGAGCAGGTTGGCGGACTGGAACACCGTGCCGATCGCCCGGCGGGCCACCCGCAGTTCGCGGCGGGACAGGTTGGTCAGCTCCTGCCCGTCCACCCGGACCGTGCCCGCCGTGGGCCGCTCCAGCAGGTTGACGCACCGGAACAGGGTGCTCTTGCCCGCGCCGCTGGGACCGACGACGGCCGCGATCGACCCCGGCCCCACCGTGAAGTCGATGTTGTCCAGGACGGTATGTGATCCGTACCGCTTGGTCAGGCCCGCTATTTCGATCATGCAGCTTCCTTACACGTCGGACGTGGGGGTACAAGGCAACGGCAGCGCGCGCCACCGGCCGGTCTCACGGCCGGGCGGAGCATCCCGGCGGACCAGGGGAAATAAGGCGGAGGACTCAGGCTAGCCCGGTGATCGCGAGCCTAACCGGGTGAAACTGCCCAGGTCGAGACGGATTTACCTACTCCTCTATAGGAAATTCCGATAATAGCCGTGTTTACCGACCAGAAACATCTGAATTAGATCGGGGGACGGAGCCGGGTCAGGTCCCGGCGATCCAGGCGAAGCCCCAGGCGGGCAAGTCGATCCGGCCGAGACCGGGCGCGGGCTGGCCGCTGCTCCAGTGCGCCAGCCTCGGCTGGCGCAGCCCGGCCCGGCCGAGTATCCCGGCGTCGACGGACACCGCCGAGTCGCTGAAGTTGGTGAGGGCCAGGAGTGGGCCGCTGCGCGGGTGGGCGCGGCGGTAGCCGAGCACGCTGGGGTGGCCGGTGGGCAGGATCGCGGTCTGCCCGCCGGAGCGCAGCGCCAGCAGCCCGCGGCGGGCGTCGGCCAGCCCACGCAGCGCGGCGAACACCCTGCCCTCCAGCGACCCGGGGTCGGTGCGCCGCGCGGCGGCGGCCCAGTCCATCGGCGGCCGGTGCATCCACCGGTTGTCCGGCGCGTGCGCCGGATCGGCGGCCCACCCGGCGTCGTTGCGCAGGGCCAGTTCGTCGCCCATGTAGACCAGCGGGATGCCACCGAAGGAGAAGGCGACCGCGTACATCGACTCCAGCCGCCGGATCGCGGCGGCCAGCGCGGCCTCGTCGCCGTCGGCCAGCGCGCTGCCGATCCCGCACAGCGAGGCGGTGGTGCCGCTGATGCGCATGTCGCCGGTGGCCGGGTGGGCCCCGAACACCGCGCCGCGGGCGAAGGAGCCCGGGTAGCGGCCGGCGTAGAACTCGCTGAGGAACCGGCGGTGCGCGAACCCGTCGAGGCCGGCCGCGGCGGCGTCGGTGTCGGTCACCGCCCAGCCGATGTCGTCGTGACAGCGGACGTAGCACACCCAGGCGGCCGGGAGCGGCGCGGGCCTGCGCCGGGCCAGCGCGTGCTCGGCCAGCCGCACGTCCCTGCTGGCCAGCGCCGACCAGAGCATGACCATGAGCTGGTTGTCGTAGGCCAGATCGCACTCGGGCCGGTACCGCTCGTGCCCGCCCAGGTACTGCACGAGCAGGTCAGGACCGACGATGGCCTCGGCCTTGAGCAGCAGGCCGGGCAGGGCGAGCCGGGTCAGGGCGCGGAACGCCTGCACGATCAGGTGCGCCTCGGGCTGGTTCTGGCTGTCGGTGCCCAGCCGCTTCCACAAGAACGGCGCCGCGTCCAGACGCAGCACGTCGACACCCCGGTTGGCCAGCGTGAACATCGTCTTCAGCAGGGCGCGGAAGACGGCCGGGTTGGCGTAGTTCAGATCCCACTGGTACTCGTGGAATGTGGTCCAGACCCAGCCGAGCCCGGGCACCTCGGTGAAGTTGCCGGGGGCGCGGTCGGGGAACACCTCGGGCAGGGTCTGCTCGTAGCGGTCCGGCTCGGCGCGGTCGGGGTAGACCAGGTACATGTCGCGGTAGCCGGGCACGCCGGCCAGTGCCGCCCGGGCCCACGGATGCTCCCGGGCGGTGTGGTTCAGCACCAGGTCGATGCACAGGGCCATGCCGCGGCCGTGCAGCGCGGCGGCCAGCCGCTCCAGGTCGTCCATGCGGCCCAGCCGCGGGTCCACCGCCTCGTAGTCCGCGACCGCGTAGCCACCGTCGTTCTCCCCGTCTCTGGGCCGCAGCAGCGGCATCAGGTGCAGGTAGGTGATCCCCATCTCGGCCAGGTAGTCCAGGTGCTGCCTGACCCCGGACAGCGAGCCGGCGAACCGGTCGGCGTAGCAGACGTAGCCGATCATCCTCGACCGCTGGAACCAGGCCGGGTCGATCTCCCGCCGCCGGTCGAGCCGCCGCAGCGGGTCCGGCCGGGCCACCACCGCGTCCAGCGCGTCCAGCACCAGCGTGGTGATCAGCCCGGGTACGTCGGTCACGGCCCCATAGACCTGATCGAGCGGCTCGGCGATGTCGAACGACAACTGCTCGAGACGGGCCAGGAACGCGTCCGCCTCGGCCAGGCCGAGCCGCTCGCGCACGGCCCGCTCCGCCGCCGAGCCCAGCCTGAACATGCGCCACTCCCTCACCCGGGTGAGGTGAGGCTACCGGACCCGTCTAGGTCATCCCCCCGCCAGCTGGCGCGAGGCGGACCGGCCCGCTTCGGAGGTACGGCGCAGGAAGCCGGCCAGCAACTCCAGTTCGGGCTCGGTGTAGCCCGCGCAGATCTCGTCCATGGCCGCGTTCATCCCCGCATAGAGGGCGAGCACTTCACCGTTCCTGTCCCGCAGCAGCCGGACGATCACCGCGCGGCGGTCGGCGGGATCGCGCTCCCGCGCGACCCAGCCGCCGCGTTCGAGCCGGTCGAGAACCCCGGTCATGGTGGCCGGGTGCAGCCCGGCCCGCTGGGCCAGCTCGCCCGGGCTGAGCGGGCCGTAGCGGTTGAGGAGGTCGCAGCATTCCAGGTCGCTGCCCTTGAGCTCCAGCCGCCCGCCGACCTGGTGATTGAGCAGCGAGAGCTGCACGCTCATGTCCCGCAGCGCCTCCCTGAGCGCGACGCTGAGCCGCCTGCGCCGCCGCGCGCCCGCCTGGTCGTCAGATTGTACGGAATCCATATGATATTGTCTCCGTATCGTATGAGATGCGAATCTAATCTACCCGAGCTGACCTAAGGAGCACCTCGTGACCCACAGCGATACCAGTCAGCCTGGTCCGGCCGTCCGGGCCGGGCGCACGCCGCAGGCCGGCGGCACCGTCGATTTCACTTTCATGTACGCCGCGCACGACGCCTTCGGCCGGGACCTGGCCCGGCTGGCCGCCGCGGTCGCGGCGGGCCACGCCGGCGAACCGGCGGTACGGGCGGGCTGGGCCACGTTCGCCCGCCAGCTGGCGGTCCACCACACCGCCGAGGACACCGCGCTCTGGCCGGTTCTGCGGGCCAAGGTGACGCGGGCGGGCGAGGTCGCCGTGCTCGACGCCATGGAGGCCGAGCACGCCCAGATCGACCCGCTGCTGGCCCAGGTCGGGCGCTCGCTCGCCGACGGCGGCCAGGATCTCGCGGGAAACCTCGGGGAGCTCGGGAGCCTGCTGGCCGGTCACCTGCGGCACGAGGAGGACCAGGCGCTCCCCCTGGTCGAGAGCTACCTGGGCGCCAAGGGCTGGGCCGCCTTCGGCCGGGCCGTCGCGAAGATCCAGGGACTGCGGGGCGTGGCCGAGTTCTTCCCCTGGATGCTCGACGGCGCCGATCGGGCTACCCGCGATCGCGTGCTCGGGCTGCTGCCCCCGCCCGCCCGGCTCATCCACCGCGCGATCTGGGCGCCCAGGTACGCCCGCACCCCCCGGATGATGTGACTGCCTGGCTCACATCGCGGCGGTGGGCGGCAGCGAGTGGTCCCAGTCGGACAGCAGCGTGCGGATGCCGGTGACCAGGGCCAGCGGCTGGTCCAGCATGACGTGGTGGCGGGCGGCGGGGATCTCGATGACCGGCGCGAGACGGCCGAGCCGGTCGTACATGACGTCGCTCATCTGGGCGGACAGGATGCCGTGCTCGGCCCGGAACAGCGCGACCCGGCAGTCGAGCCGGGTGAGCAGCGACAGGCCGAGGTGGTGGCGGGCGAAGATGCGCGGGTCGAACTTCCAGCTCCACCCGCCGTCCACCCGCCTTATCGAGGTCCGCGCGATGTGGTCCACGATGTAGGGCAGGCCGGGCTGGTCGGGGATGGGGTGGAACCTGGCGATCAGCTCCCCGGCGGTCGGGTAGACCCGGAGCGGCCCGAACGCGCGCTGTTCGCGGGCGGCCCGCGCTTCGGGCGTGATGTCACGCACCGGCGAGTCGATCGCCACCACCCCGGCCAGCCTGGCGCCGTGCAGGCCGGCCGCCCGCAGCGCGACGAAGCCGCCCATGCTGTGCCCGATGATGATGGGCGGGGCGGCGATGCCCGCCCCGGCGGCCACGGCCAGCACCTCGTCCGCCCACAGGTCCAGGGTGTAGACGTCGCGGCGGCCGCTGTCGCCGTGCCCGGACAGGTCGACCGCGACGACCCGGCGGCCGGTGGCCAGCAGCGGCGCGATGTGGTCCCACCAGCGGGCGTGGGCCGCGCCGCCGTGGGCCAGCACCAGGCCGGAGTCGCCGGGCTCACCCCAGGCCCGGTAGGCGACGGCCGTGCCGTCGACGTCGATCACGCCGGGCTCGCAGGGGGCGCCGATGGCGTCGGTGAACCAGGCCGGCGGCCCGGCCGCGACGGTGGACGTGGATGTGGTCACGATCACCAGCGAACCAGATCGCGTCCCGGCCGCCAAAACCTGGGGCTACGCCGGCTGCTCAGGAGCTGGGCTGGGGCGGGACGCGGGACGCGGCCTCGGCGGCGGTGGCCACGTCGGTCGGGTAGAGCCGCCTGGCCCCGAACAGGAACACCGCGGACGCGGCCAGCGGCAGCATCATCACCACGAACGCCCAGCGGAGACCGGCGGTGCCGCCGCCGAAGATGAAGTCGGCGACCGCGCCGAACAAGACCGGGGCGAGCGCCTGGGCGGCCGTGCGCAGGAACGTCCGCACGCCCTCCGCACGCCCCCACAGCCAGGGCGGCATGATGTCGAGCCGGGCGGCGTCGATCGGCGGGTTCTGCGCGGACAGCGCCGCGGCGGCGAACACGATGTACGGCAGGGCGGTGAGCGCGCTGTGCGTGACCAGGGCGGGGATGAACAGGAACACGGTCAGGGTGGCGCCGATCGCGGGCACCATGATCCGGGCGTTGATGTGGCCGCGGCGCAGCAGCGCGTCGCTGATCGGCCCGGCGGCCAGCACCCCGCCGACCGCGCCCACGCCCACCACGAGCAGCAGCAGGTTGGCCAGCACCTGGTCCACGTGATACTCACCGCTGGTGAACTCGACCCCGAACGTCTGCACCCCGGTCAGGAAGTAGTAGCCGCAGGCGCTGGAGATGATCAGCGCGACGTTGGTCCGCACCGCGAGCACGTACTTGATGGCCCCGATGAAACCCATCCGCCCGGTCGCGCGGTCGGCCAGCTCGAAGTTCGGCTCGATCCCCCGCTCCCTGGCCAGCCGCTGGGCGTCGGGCGCCTCGGGCTCGGGTGCGGCGTGGCCGTTGGCCGGCGGCGGCTTATTGGCCCGCAGCGGCACGGTCTCGTCCTGGGGCGGCTCGTCCACCGGCTGCAGCGGCTCGGCGGGCTGGAGGGTGGCACCGGGCGGCACGCCCGCCTCGGGCACCAGCGCGCCCTGCCCGCCCCTGGCCGGCTCGGGCAGCCGGACCACCAGCCAGGCAAGGATCAGCGCGGGGACAGCCAAGATGACAAAAGAGAGCCGCCACGACAGCGCGGCGATGTCGCCGGTGAAGGCGAAGCCGACGCCGGCGCCGAGCAGTTCACCGGTCAGGATGTAGCCATAGATGCGGCCCCGCTCGGCAGCGGGGAACCAGTCGCCGATCAGCGACGCCACGATCGGGCCTGCCGCCGCGGTCACCGCGCCCAGGCACAACCGGGTGAGCAGCAGTTCGCCGAACGAGGACGACGTGGCACTCCACAGCATGGCCGCGCCCCAGGTGACCAGGGCGAAGCAGAGGATCCAGGTGCGCCTGGCCCGGTCGGCCAGCACACCGAACGGCAGCGAGAAGACGGCGGCCACCAGCGACGTCACCGAGACCAGCAGCCCGATGTCGGTGTTGTCGATGTGCAGGGACCGGCGCAGTTCGACGGCGGCCGCGCCCACGGTGGCGGTGTCCGCGCTGGCCAGGGCCAGCACGCAGGCCATCACCAGCACGACCCTGGTGCGGGCCGGGCCGCCGACCGCCACCACCAGTTGCTTGCGCGCCGCCACGCTGCCGCGCCGGACCGATCGCGCCACCGGGCGGAACACCCGGGACCGCCGCGGCGGCGGGTGACCGGGGCCGGGCACGGCCCGCTCGGCCCCGCTGGAGTACGCCCGCCGGTCCGTGTTACCCCGGCGGCCCGTGTTACCCCGGCGGCCGGAGTAGTCCCGGCGGCCGGAGTAGTCCCGGCGGCAGGATTCCGGCCGGGTCACAGCGACTCGCTAAGACGAACGGGGAGAATGCAGAGCGTGCCACAGCCACGTTGGGAGGGGCCCGCCGACCACCGGGACCGGCGGGCGCTCCGGCAGATCCCCCACTCGCGAGCACGCATCAAACACCACCCTAACGTGCGCGCCTTGTGGGTAAGTCGTAACGCAGCGCACTGTCGTGCCTCCGGTCGGCCCCGGGGGCCCGGTGACCTGGGTTTGAGCCACCCTGACCGCGGGTATCCGCGCGCCGTGAAGGCCAGCCCGTGGTGAAACGCAAGCCGGGCCAGAAGGCTGAGCCCGAAGACGGCGCCAGGCGGCTCGGCGCGTATCAGGCCAAGCGGGACTTCACCCGCACCCCGGAGCCCTCCGGTGGCCCTGGGAAAGAAGACGGCACCGGCCCCGGCGCCCAGCCAGCACTTTCCCGGTTCGTGGTGCAGCGGCACCGGGCCCGGCGGCTGCACTACGACCTGCGGTTCGAGATCGGCGGCGTGCTGGTGAGCTGGGCCGTGCCCAAGGGGCCGACACTGGATCCGGCGGTCAAACGGCTGGCCGTGCACGTGGAGGACCACCCGATCGAGTACCTCGGCTTCGAGGGCGTGATCCCGTCCCGTGAGTACGGCGCCGGGGACGTGATCGTCTGGGACACCGGCACCTGGGAACTGCACGCCGCCGACGACCCCGCGGCGGCGGTGGCGGGCGGCGAGTTCCACGCCGACGTGTACGGCAGCAAGCTGCGCGGCCGCTTCATCCTCATCCGCCGCGGCGGTCAGCACGGCCAGCGCGGGGTTAGCCAGCGCGGGGTTAGCCAGCGCGGTGCTAGCCAGCGCGGTGCTAGCCGGCCCGGGGACGGCCAGGACGAGTGGCTGCTGCTGCACAAGGACGACGCGGCGGCGGTCAGCGGCTGGGACCCGGAGGACCACCCGGCCTCGGTGCTCAGCGGGCGCACCAACGAGGAAGTGCAGGCCGACCCGGACCGGATGTGGCGGGCCGACCTGCCCGCCGCGCAGGCCTCGGTCACGCTGCGCGCGCCGCGCACACCGGCGCCCACCGGGGACGAACTGGCCGCCCTGGACGAGCTGGGGACGGGCGGCACGTGGGAAATCTTCGGCCGCCGGCTGAAGCTGACCAACCTGGACAAGGACCTGTTTCCCGGGCGCGACGCCAGGCCGGGGCAGAGCGCCGGGCCGCCGGTGACCAAGCGGGAACTGATCAGGTACACCGCGCGGGTCGCGCCGGTGGCCCTGCCCTACCTGGCCGGCCGTCCGCTGAACATGCACCGCTTCCCCGGCGGGGCGGGCAAGCCCGGCTTCTGGCACCGGCAGTTGCCCGAGCACGCGCCGGACTGGCTGCCACGCTGGCAGGACCCGGACGCCGGGCGCGGCAAGACCCACACCTACCTGATGGTGGACGAAGCGGCCGCGCTGGTCTGGGCGGCCAACTTCGGCGCGCTGGAATGGCACGCCTGGACCGCCACCGCCGCCGACCCGGACCAGCCCAGCTACGCGCTCATCGACATCGACCCCGGCCCGGCCACGTCCTGGGAGGACGTGCTGGTGCTGGCCCGGCTGCACCGCACCGCGCTGGAGCACATCGGCGTGCGGGCGGCGCCGAAGCTGACCGGGCGCCGCGGCCTGCACATCTGGATTCCGGTGACGGCGGGGCTGAGCTTCCACGACACCAGGGCCTGGACCGAGCAGCTCTCCAAGGCGATCGGCACGGTCGTGCCCGAACTGGTGAGCTGGAAGTGGGACGTGCGCGACCGGGGCGGGCTGGCCCGGCTCGACTACACCCAGAACGTGCACAACAAGACCCTGGTCGCGCCGTACAGCCCGCGGGCCGCGCCGGGCGCGCCGGTGTCGGCGCCGATCGCCTGGGACGAACTGGACGACCCCGGCCTGGCGCCGGACGGGATCACGATGGAGACGATGCCGGACCGGCTAGCCGAGCACGGCGACCTGTTCGCGGCGGCACTCGGACCGCCCCAGCCGCTACCACCGCTGCACTGACAAGTTATGGTCGCCACAACGCCATCCATCTAGAGGCTACGTTGCCACAACCACACCCACGAGAGTCAGGTCGCCGGGGGGCAGAGTCGGGCCGGGCGGGGCCGAGGCGGACCAGGCGACCCGGCTCTGACCGGTGTGTTGCGGAGCTGACGGCGCTCGCGGTCGGCTCCGGACTCAGCGGGGCGCGCGGGGACGGCTCCGGGGTCAGCGGGGCGCGCGGTGCGCGGACAGCACCCGGTCCAGCGCCTGCGCCACCTCTTCGGCCAGACCGGACGCGGGCCCGGTGGCCGGCGCGGCCGGCGCGGTGGCTGACGCGGCCACGTTCCCGCAGTCCTTGCACTCGACCTCGCCGAGCCGCCGGACCAGCCGCACTCCCGAGCACACGGGGCAGCGGTCCAGGTCCGCGACCCAGTCCCGGCCTGATTGGCAGTCCGGGCAGATCAGCACCTGGTGGTCGGCGCGGACGCCGCGCTTCCACGGGCTCGCCCCGCGATCCGGGTCGTTCTGCCGCTCGCCGCAGCGGTAACAGGGCATCGAACCGCCCACTCGCCGAAAAGGCCTGCCCTAATCGAGGGCGGCCAGTGCCTTCTGGTATTCGGCCAGGTCGCGGGCCTGCGGGATCGGGTTCACGACCTTCCACCGCACCACGCCGGCCTTGTCGATGACGAACGTGCCCCGCGTCGCGATGCCCATCTGGTCCTGGAACACCCCGTACGCCTTGGCCACCCCGCCGTGCGGCCAGAAGTCCGACAGCAGCGCGAAGCTGAACTTCTCCGCGTCGGCCCAGGCCTTGTGCGTGAAGGTGGAATCCACCGACACCGTGAGCAGCTCGACGTCGTCGCGGCTGACCTCGGGGAACTCGTCGCGCATGGCGCACAGCTCGCCGGTGCAGACGCCGCTGAACGCGAGTGGGTAGAACACCAGGACGACGTTCTTCGAGCCGCGGAAGTCCGACAGCCGCACGGTGGCGCCGCTCTGGTCCTTCAGCTCGAAATCCGGTGCCTGCTGGCCGATCTCCACCGCCATTGAGTTGTCCTTTCCACGTTCCGGCGAGACAAGTGTGCCACGACGCGAACCGGCCCGAGGCGAAGCCGTTCATTACCCGAAATCGTTACCAAACGCACCAGGGCAGCCGGGCATGCGGACCCCAGCCAGCGCGGAGCCCGCAGAAGACGGGGAGCAGGTCAACGGCGGGCTTTGGGAGCCACCAGCCTGGTGCCCGACCAGTCGCGGCCCGCGCTCAGGCTGGACGTCTGGGACAGGCCCGCGGTCGGCGCCGCCTCGCGGATGTCGGTTGGCTCCACGTGGCCGCCGCGGCCCGCCTTGGGGGTCAGCAGCCAGATGTACCCGCCGTCGGTCAGCGGGGCCACCGCGTCGACGAGCGCATCGACAAGATCGCCGTCACCGTCCCGCCACCACAACAGGACGACGTCCACGACGTCGTCATAGTCCTCGTCCACAAGCTCCACGCCGTTCACGTCGGCGATGGCGTCGCGCAGCTCCTCGTCACAGTCGTCGTCGTATCCGAGTTCCTGCACCACGTAGCCCGGCTTGATGCCGAGCCGCTCGTCCAGGCCGCGCGCATCTTGCGCCTGGCCCGCGGTCGCGCTCAATCTGATCCTCCTCGCAATCGCCCCGCGGCGGAGGCCGCGGCGGCACTACTTGATGGGACAGTCCACACTGGGTCGGCTTCCCGCGCAAGTGCCATGAGGCCTGCCATTGGAAAACTGCCCCCCAATCGTCCCCTGACCATAGAAGTATTCGCTTACCCAAGAAATGACAACCGGACCTGGCGGTCGGGGTTGTCCACGTTGAGATCGACCAGAGCCACGCTCTGCCACGTGCCCAGCGCCACCCGCCCGGCCACCACCGGCAGCGTGACGAAGGGCCCGACGAACGCGGGCATCACATGGCTGCGGCCGTGCCCAGCCGAGCCGTGCGCGTGCCGCCAGCGGTCGTCGGCGGGCAGCAGGTCGGCCAGCGCGGCCAGCAAATCCCGGTCGCTGCCCGAACCGAGCTCGATCAGCGCCAGGCCGGCCGTGGCGTGCGGCACGAACACGTGCAGCAGCCCGTCGCCATCCCCCGCCGCCTGCGCGGCGAACTCCTGGCATTCCCTCGTTATGTCCAGCACCGCCTCGCGGCTGCCCGTCCGCATGCGGATGATCTGGGTCTCCACTGTCGGTTATCGCCCGCGTCTCGCGACTAGGGCTCTACCCCCTTCATGTGGGCCCTCTTTGTCTCATGCAGTCCAGGTGTACCCCAGACTGGCATGAGGACGCAGCACAGTGAAGAGGGCATTATGTGACCATCGGCGGGGTCTCAACGTACCCCTTCTACTTACCTCAGCCCCAGTTACCAGCGGGTAGAGATGCGATCCGGGCCCAGAGGGACCACGATTGGTCTGGACAACTAGAAAAAATGAAGGGGCGGACTGCCCCAATCCAAGCAAGCACAGCCGAGCACGGAAGGCGAGGGCACCGCGTGGCCTCCGGACGCCAGCGTTACTCCATCATCAGCGACGGGCTGCCGACCCAGCTCCCCGACATCGACCCCGAAGAGACCAAAGAGTGGGTCGAGTCCTTCGACACGGTGGTGCGCACCCGCGGCCGCGCCCGCGCGCGCTACATCATGCTCAGCCTGCTGGAGCAGGCCAGGCAGCAGCAGGTCGGCGTGCCCGGCCTGCGCAGCACCGACTACATCAACACGATCCCGCCCGAGCGTGAGCCCTGGTTCCCTGGCGACGAGTACGTCGAGCGCCGGATCCGCGCCTACATCAGGTGGAACGCCGCGGTCATGGTGTCGCGGGCCAACCGCCCCGGCCTCGGCGTGGGCGGCCACATCGCCACCTACGCCTCGGCGGCCAGCCTGTATGAGGTCGGGTTCAACCACTTCTTCCACGGCAAGGACCACGGCGAGTCCGGCGACCAGGTGTTCATCCAGGGGCACGCCGCGCCCGGCATCTACGCCCGCGCGTTCCTGGAGGGACGGCTCACCGAGGACCAGCTCAACGGGTTCCGCCAGGAGCTTTCCCACCCCGGCGGCGGGCTGCCGTCCTATCCGCACCCACGGCTGATGCCGGACTTCTGGGAATTCCCCACGGTCTCCATGGGGCTCGGCGCGATCAACGCGATCTACCAGGCCAGGTTCAACCGGTACCTGCTCGGCCGGGAGATCAAGGACACCAGCCGGTCGCACGTATGGGCGTTCCTCGGCGACGGCGAGACGGACGAGCCCGAGGTGCTCGGCGCGATCGGCGTGGCCGCGCGCGAGGAGCTCGACAACCTCACGTTCGTCATCAACTGCAACCTGCAGCGCCTCGACGGCCCGGTGCGCGGCAACGGGAAAATCATCCAGGAGCTCGAGGCGTTCTTCCGCGGCGCCGGCTGGAACGTGATCAAGGTCATCTGGGGTCGCGACTGGGACCCGCTGCTGGCCCACGACACCGACGGCGTGCTGGTGAACAAGATGAACACCACGCCGGACGGCCAGTTCCAGACCTACAGCGTCGAGTCAGGCGCCTACATCCGCGAGCACTTCTTCGGCGACGACCTGCGGCTGCGCGCGATGGTCGAGTCGATGACCGACGACCAGCTCCGCAACCTGTCACGCGGCGGGCACGACTACCGCAAGGTGTACGCGGCGTTCAAGGCGGCCAGCGAGCACGTCGGGCAGCCGACGGTGATCCTCACCCACACGATCAAGGGCTGGACGCTCGGCCCCGACTTCGAGGCGCGCAACGCCACCCACCAGATGAAGAAGCTCACCGT
>DATAWQ010000094.1:0-2152 GCA_036267135.1 Streptosporangiaceae bacterium
AGATCGTCCAGGCCGGCCTGCTTCAGGCGGGTCACCGCGTCCGCGGTGAGCTCCTGCAGGAAGAGCACGTCGGCGCGGGCCTGGCGGACCCGGGCGACGATAACCTCGGCGTCGGCCCGGCCGAAGTACAGGTTAGCGGTGAGCACCCGCAGCAGCGGCCCGCAGGCCCCCGCCGGGTGCCTCGCGATCCCGCGCGGCCGCACCACCAAGCCAAGCGCGGCGGCGGCGACCGCCGCCGTTGCGGCTGGTCCCCGCCGCCCCGCCAGGCGCAGCCCCAGCGCCGCCCACGGCGCGGCCTTGGCCACCTGCGGGGTGAACGTCAGCAACGGCACCGCGGGAGCCTCAACGCGACGCACGCGATCGGCCGCAGTGACCCTCGCGACCGCCCACAGGGCAAGCCCGCCCGCCACGGCCCAGGAAACTTTCGTGACCTTCGATCCAACACCTGCCACGGTCTCACCCTATGGCCTGACGGTAGCTGCGGCGGTCCGCGGGGCCCGGTCAGCCGCCCTTCCCCATCCTCCGCAGGCCATGAGGGCGCCGAGGACCACCGCGTCCGGGGCCAGGCCCATGCCGACGGCCAGCGCCGGGCCGATGCACGCCACCATGACCAGCAGGGGAACCGGACCCGCGCGCCGGGCGAGCACCGGGTACACCAGGCCGCCAATGACGCTGCCCGCCGCCGACGAGGCCAGCAGCAGCCCGTATCCGCGCACCGACACGTGCGGCGTCTGAGCCGCGTTGTCGAATACCACCTGCGCGCTGCCGAGGCAGAGTCCGGCGCAGGCCAGCGTCCAGACGCTCGCGCATTAAGCGGGAAAGGGGGCTCGAAAGCTCTGTGGCTGGCGTCGAAGTGAGTAAACGAGCAACACAACTGTCGCGCCCGCCACATCGGTCGCAGTCAAATCGTGGCCAAGTCAAGCCACTGGCAAATACCGAGGCAGCCACTTCAGTGCGCAAGAACGAGCATGGCACGCACTCGGGTGGTCAGGGTGTGTACCATGGTGGCTACTCCATAAGGAAGCCGGAGCAATGAGGGCAAGTCCTGATGCCGAACACAGCCGGTAGCCACAGGGGACCAGATGGAACCTGTATCATCTAGGCTGCTTATGCTGCTTAGCGGCAGTTCACAGGTTGATATCATCAAAATTAGCGGCGCTCGCGTGCAAGGTAATGGCCATTCCTGCCTGCTTCGAGACGTAACGCAAGCACGTGTCACCTGGACTCGGGGAAAGCCCTGGCGAGCGGCGCTGTGGTTTATATGCAGCATTGCAAGTGTCTTGGCCGCCTCCTCTGTTGGCGTGCTATGTCTCACCGCTCAGGGGAGTGGCTTGCATGTCTTTGGATATGTAATTCTTGTGCTCGTTTTTGCGCTTACGATAGGCGGCATTGCCATTTCCTATGCAATTGCAATGCCGACCTACAAGCTGATAATCGAGATAGGGAGAAGCCGGTTCACCTTGGCATCCAGTAATGATAAGAGTGCGATTTATCGCCTTTCCGAAAAAATCAATAAGGAGGTAGATCGGGTCGAAAGGTATCGTGCAGGTGGGTAACAAAAAGTGGAATGGGACCATCGGCCGGGGCGGGCGGTCGTGACGGGCGGTCGTAAGGTGGAGGCGTGATAGCGAGACAGCAGTGCGCCGCCATGGTGGTGGGCGGCCCGACCACCATCCTCGACCTCGGCGGCTTGCGCGTTGTCAGCGATCCCACCTTCGACGCCCCCGGTCAGCACGGCTACCTGACCAAGACCGCCGGCCCGGCGGTGGCCGACGACCAACTCGGATCGGTGGACCTGGTCCTGGTCAGCCACGACAATCATCCCGATAACCTGGACAACTCCGGTCGCGCCCTGGCCCTCGCCGCCCCGCTGGTGCTGACCACCGGCAGCGGAGCCAGGCGCCTGGGCCAGCCGGCCATCGCCCTGGACAGCATCCAGGCGGCGGCCGCCGCCGCGGTCCTGGGGGCCGCCATCGTCATCCCGGCTCACTACGACGGCTGGGCCCACTTCAGCGAGGGACGCGGTGAGCTCGCCCACGCCTTCGATGAGGCCGGCCAGGCCGCGCAACTGCGCCTCAGCGACCACGGAACCTGGATTCCGCTCGGGACCTAACGACAGAGCTCGGGACCTAACGACAGAGGTTGAAAGGAA
>DATAWQ010000095.1:0-14297 GCA_036267135.1 Streptosporangiaceae bacterium
CCCCGGCGCGGGCGCCAGCTCCCAGTCGCGGCCGCCGCCGGCCGCCGTGAACCGGCCCAGATAGTTGAACCCGATCTGCGGGCGGCCCAGGGCGGCCAGCTCCGGACCGGTTCGCCGGTTCAGGTAGCGCAGCAACCCGAACCCGGTCCCGTGCCCGGGGATGGCCCGCAGTTGTTCCTTGACCCGCTTGACCGCCAGGCCCGCGTCCGTGCGGCCCGCGCAGACTCCGCCCCAGTCCACCGCGCCGGGGTCCAGGCTGACCGGGTACATGCTGGTGAACCAGCCCACCGTCCTGGACAGGTCCGCACCGGGGAGCACGTCCTCGTCACGGCCGTGCCCTTCCACATCGGCCAGCACCGCGGTGCCATCGGACCAGCCGTGACGCCGCCGCCACCAGCCGACCGCCAGCGCGAGCCCCGCCAGCAGCGCGTCGTTGACCCCGGCGTGGAAGGCCGCCGGCACTTCCGCCAGCAGTCCGGCGGTGACCTGCGCGGGCACCTCGACCGCCAGCGAGCGCCGGGTGCGGGGGTGATCGGTGCCCGGGTCCAGCCGCCGGCCGCCCAGGGCCGGATCCGGGCTGGCCAGCACCTCGCGCCAGACCGGCAGCTCACGTTCGGCCAGCCCCGCACCGGCCGCCTCGGCCAGCCGCCCGGCCCACCACCGGAAGGAGACCGGCACGGGCTCGAGCCTGGCCCCCTGCCAGGCTGACGCCAGGTCGGGCAGCAGGATCCGCCAGGACACCCCGTCCACCACCAGGTGATGGACGACGATCAGCAGCCATCCCCGCTCCCGGGACCCGGCGTCGAACCACACCGCCTGCGCCATCACCCCGGCCGTGGGATCCAGCCGGGCCGCCGCGGCCGGGCCCGCCGCCATCGCCGCTTCCCGCCGCCCCGCCGGGTCCAGACCGGTCACGGGCACCCGCCGCAGCCAGTCTTCCGCCCGCACCGCCCCGGCCGGGCCCACCTCAAGCTGCCAGCAGCCTTCTTCGCGCCACGCCCGGGCCCGCAGCATGTCATGCCGATCCACCACCGCCTGGAGCGCCACGCCCAGCTGGCTCAGTCCCGCACCGGCCGGGACCCGCACCAGGACGGACTGGCAGTAATCCGCCGCGGGGCCGCCCAGCTCAGCCAGCCAGGCCATCATCGGCGTCACCGGCACGACACCCATCCCGTCGGCGCCGGCGTCCGAGCCCACGTCGCCGTCCGCGTCCGGCACCGCCCGCGCCACCCGGGCCAGCGCCGCCACCGACCGCTGCTCGAACACGTCCCGCACCGATAGGGCCAGCCCAGCCCGCCGCGCCCCGGACACCAGCCCGATCGCCAGGATGCTGTCCCCGCCCAGCTCGAAGAACCCCTGATCCACCCCGACCTGCGGCACCCCGAGCACGTCGGCGAACACCGAACACAACATCTCCTCGACTCGGCCCCTGGGTCCCCGGCCGCCGGGCGGCCCGACCCTCGGGCCGGGCGCGGGCAGCGCGGCCCGGTCCACCTTCCCGTTCACGGTCAGCGGCAGTTCGTCCACGGTCACCACCGCCGCCGGGACCATGAAGGGCGGCAGCCGCCTGGCCAGCCACTCCCGCAGCGCCACCCCGTCCGCCTCGGCGACCGGCACCACGTAGGCCACCAGCCTCCGGCTGTCCGGCGCATCCCCGCGCGCGTCCTGGCGTACCGCCACCGCCACCTGGTCCACCGTCGGATGCGACCCGAGCACGGCCTCCACCTCGCCAAGCTCCACCCGGAACCCGCGCACCTTCACCTGTTCGTCGGCCCGGCCGGCGAACACGAGGCTCCCGTCGGGGGTCCACCGCGCCAGGTCGCCGGTCCGGTACATCCGCTCCCCCGCAGGCCCGAACGGGCAGGCCACGAACCGCTCGGCCGTCAGGCCCGGCTGGCCCAGATAGCCGCGGGCCAGGCCCCACCCGGTCACGTACAGCTCGCCCACCACACCCGCGGGCACCGGCGCCAGCCGCGCGTCGAGCACGAACACGCCGACCCCGTCGAGCGGACGCCCGATGACGCTGTCCCGATCGGCGGGACCCAGCTCGGCCCAGGTCACGTGCACGGTGGTCTCGGTGATCCCGTACATGTTGACCAGAGCCGGGCCGCCGCCGTGCCGGGCGAACCAGCCGTCGAGCCGCCGCGGGTCGAGCGCCTCGCCGCCGAACACCACCCGCCGCACAGCCAGCCCACCATCGTCCGGGCCGCCGTCGTGCGGCCCACCGCTGTCCTGTTCCTGGCGCGCGAGCTGGTAGAAGGCGGACGGCGTCTGGTTCAGCACGGTGACCCCGGTGTCCGCCAGCAGCCGCAGCATCCGGTCGGGGGATCTGCTGTCGGTGTAGGAGACGACGACCAGGCGCCCCGCGGACGACAGGGCGCCCCACATCTCCCAGACCGAGAAGTCGAAGGTGAAGGAGTGGAACAGCAGCCACACGTCGTCGGCGCGCCAGCCCAGCAGCCGCCTGCCCGCGGCCAGCAGGCTCACCACGTTGCGATGCGGCACGATCACGCCCTTGGGGACGCCGGTCGACCCCGAGGTGTACAGCACGTAGGCCGGATGCCCGGGGAGCAGCGGGCCGCCCCGCTCGGCGTCGGACACCGGCCCGGCGCCGTAGCCCGCCAGCTCGGCGGCCACGTCCGGATCGTCCAGCACCACCAGCGGCGCCGTGGCGTCACCGGGCGCCCGCGCCGCCAGGTCCGCCGTCACCACCAGGCACACGGGCGCCGCATCGGCCAGCACGAACCGCACCCTGGCCGCCGGGTACTCCGGGTCCACCGGCAGGTACGCGGCCCCGGCCTTCAGCACACCGAGGACCGCCGTCACCAGGTCCGCGGAGCGGTCGAGCAGCAGCGCCACCACCCGCTCCGGACCCGCCCCGCGCGCCAGCAACAGCCGCGCCAGCCGCGACGACGCCGCGTCCAGTTCGCCGTAGCCGAGCCGCCGGTCCCCGCACTCGACCGCGACCGCGCCCGGGTCACGGGCCGCCGACTCCGCGAACAGGCCGGTCAGCGTCGATCCCCCCGGCGTCGCCGGGAGCGGCGGGCCCGCACCGCTCCACCCGGCCAGCACCTGCCGCCGTTCCGCCTCGCCGAGCACGTCCACCGCGTCCACCGGCCGCGATGGGTCGGCCGCCAGTTCCATCAGGTAGCCGGCGAACCGGCGGCAGTGCGCCTCGGCCTCCGGCTGGTCATAACGTCCGGCGCTCGCCTCCACCTCGACGCTGAGCCCGCCGTCGCGCGTGTCGGCCACGCTGAACTCCGCGTCGGCGACCGGGCCGCGCGACATCAGGTGGCCGGCCAGCTCGCATCCGTACAGTTCCGGCTCGTCGCCGAACGACACGATGTTGACCACGGGCCCGAACAGCGGCTCGGTGCGATCGCGGCCGGTCAGTTCGGCCCGCAGTCGCTCGCCCGGATAGCGCTGGTGCTCCAGGGCGTCCCAGATCTCGCTGCCGGCCTGGGCGATCAGTTCGCCGAACGTCATCTGCCCGGTCACGTCCAGCCGAAGCGGCACGACGTTGACGGTCATGCCGGGCACCTGCGCGGCCTGCGCCGAGTGCCGGCCCGCGACCACGAGGCCGAGCACGACGTCGCGGACTCCGGCCAGCCGGTGGCAGTACGCCGCCATGGCCGCCACGGCCAGCGCCGCCGGCCACGCCCCGCTGCGTTCCGCCGACCGCCGTACCTGCTGGGCGCCGTCGGCGCCGATGGCGGCCGCCGCCCGCCAGATGCCCGTACGGGACTCCTGCGGGACGGCTCGCCCCAGCCGGATCGGCGGCGGCAGCCCGGCGCACCGCCGACGCCAGTATCGCTGGTCATCGGCGAATTCCTGGCTGGCCGCATAACGCTGATCCTGCTCGAGCAGAATGGAAAGTGGCGGCATAGGCGGCAGCGTGCCCGCTGTCGTTCCCGCCATCATCACCGAATAGCGATCCGCGATCCGCTTCCTGATCAAGCCGAATCCCAGATGGTCGACGCTAATGTGATGGCAGCGCTGGTACCAGATATGACGGCCGGCCGGAAGCTTGAGCAGAGCCATGGAAAACAAGCCGCCGCGCCGCAGATCAGCCGCTTTCCCAAGATCTGCCCGCATCCAATCGCGTGCGCTCGATCCGGGATCCGGGCTGCCGGTGAAATCGACGATTTCCAGGTGCACCCGAACATCGGCCTCGATGACCTGCGACACCTCGTCGTCCTCGACGAACCGGACCCGGAGGGCCGCGGCCTCCCCGATGACCGTGTCGCACGCCCCGGCGAGGATCCGCGCGTCGAGAGGACCCGTTATCTCGTAGTAGCCTGCGATATTGAACGCGGCCGACGTGCTGTCAAGTTGGTGCCCAAGCCAGACGCCTCGTTGCGCCGCCGACAGCGGCCACCGGCGCAGGGCGGAGGTCACGACTCGCGAGACTCCATGCTCTCGCGGAGACTACGGGGCCGCATATCAGTCCAGTTTTCGTTGATGTAATCCAGGCATTCCTGGCGTGACGATTCTTCTTTTGCTGTCTTCCAGCCGTCAGGCACCGCGCTGAATGTCGGCCACAGTGAGTACTGTTCCTCGTCGTTGATCAGTACCAGATACGTGCTATCAGGATCTTCAAAAGGATTCTGCAATGCGCATCCCATTCACCGTCGGCGGGTTACGGCCTACATGACACCATATGTCCATCTTTAACAGAGAAACCTCTGGGCGGCCCGATTGTCAAGGATCTGGCGCCAGCTCTGTGATCCACTCCAGTTGCTCGTGCCGCAGCCCCGGCGTGGGCGACACCAGCGTGACGATCAACGTGCTGGTCCCGGCGTCCTGGTAGGCGGCCAGCCGCTCCCGCACGTGATCCGGGCCGCCAGCGATCGTCATGCTGTCCACGAGTTCGTCCGTGACCGCCGCCACCGCGTCGTCGTGGCGGCCCGCCAGATAGGCGTCCTGGACCGCGGCCGCCGCCTCGCCGAACCCGAGCCTGCCCGCCAGCGCGTTGTAGAAGTTCGCCGTGCGGGTGCCCATGCCGCCCAGATGCAGCGCCAGCGCGGGCCGCATCAGGTCGCGGGCGAGTTCCAGGTCGGGTTCGACCACGGCCAGCACCATGGCCGCGACGTCAAAGCCCTGCAGCGAGCGCCCCGCCCGCTCCGCCCCGGCCGCCAGCCAGGCCCGGCTGGCGGCCACCGATTCCGGCGGGTGGTGGATGGCCAGCCAGCCGTCGGCCAGCTCGCCGGCCAGCGCGATCGCCTTCGGCCCCAGCCCGGCCAGGTACACAGGCACCCGAGGCAGCCTGGCCGGCAGGAGCAGCGGCATGGGCTCGGCGCCGGAACCGGCGACGGGCAGGGTGACCGTGCCACCCCGGTAGCTGACCGGCTCGCCCGCCAGCGCCATCCGCAGCACGGCCACGTAGTCACGCATCCGGGCGAGCGGACGCCCGTAGGACTGCCCGTGCCAGCCCTCGACGACCTTGGGCCCCGACGTGCCCAGCCCCAGTTTGAAGCGCCCGCCGGAGATCTGCGCCAGCGTCGCCGCGCTCATCGCGGCCGTGACCGCACTGCGCGCGGAGATCTGCAGCACGCCGGCGCCCAAGCCGATGTCCGCGGTCTGCGCGGCGATCCAGCCGAGCAGCCCGAGTGGGTCGGTGCCAAACGCTTCCGCTGACCACACCGACTCATATCCCAGTCGTTCGGCCGCCTGCGCGAGCTCCGCGTAGACCGCCGGATCCGTGCCGATGCCGCCTATCGAGCCGAGACTGTAACCGAGCCGCATCCAGACCGCCTGGCTCCTACTCCGCCGCTTCCTCGACGGTGAGCTCGGCGGACGGGTCGGCTTCGAGGCGCTCCGCCGGGATCGGCACGCCGCTGCGCACCGAGCGCCCCCAAGTGCCATCGTCGACGCGCCGCAGCGCCCGCTCGACCTGCGCCAGCCGGCCGCGCAGCGTCTCGGCGATGGAGTCGTCCTCGTACTCCGCGGTCAGCGACGGCGCCCCGTCGGCCAAGTCCTGCGGCCCATCGGCGGTCTCCGCCTCGCGGTCCTGCTGACCCGACTCCTCGGTGTACCCGAGCGACCCCATCAGCTCGGCCCGCTCGGCGAGCAGTCGCTTGCGCGCCTCCTCCAGTTCCATCCGCACCTCCGCTGTCCGGCTCTGACCGGGAACCGTCCGGCTCCCGCGCAGACCATCACATCACGTCAGGTGTCTCCTCGGATAAGCCAGTAGGCTCCCGCTCATGGTGAACGGGCATGCCGACCTCATCCGTGAACTCACCGACCAGGCGGTCGGCTGGTAGTCGCAGCGTGCGGTCAATCCCGGCCACCGGCGGCGTCTGTGTTATGGCCGACCGAGATGAGCGCCAACCACAGAGAGGTGCCTGCCATGACGCAGCCCGCCCCGAGTAACCAGGCCACGGACCTGATGGGCTACTTGACCGAGCAGCGCGAGCACGTGCTGGGCATCTTGGAGAACCTGCCCGAGGAGGCGATGCGCCGCCCGGTGCTGCCGACCGGCTGGACCTGTGCCGGGCTGGTCCAGCACCTGGCCCTGGACGTCGAGCGGTTCTGGTTCCGCCAGGTCATGGCCGGTGAGCAGGTCGAGCCGGACGAGTTCGGCGATGATGGCTGGCAGGTGCGACCCGAGGTGCCGGCCGCGGCCGTGCTGGACCTGTACCGGCGTGAGACACAGCTGGCCGACAAGATCATCACCGCCACCTCGCTGGAAGCCCCGCCCGCCTGGTGGCCGGACTTCTTCGGACCCAGCTTCCACCTGGACAACCTGCGGCAGGTCCTGCTGCACGTGATCACCGAGACCGCCTGCCACGCCGGTCACCTGGACGCCGCCCGCGAACTCCTCGACGGCCAAACCTGGCTCATTCTCACCAACTAGCCAATGAGAGGATGACTTATGGAGATCACCAATCTGGGTACGGCGGAAGGGCTGCCACCGGTGGATTGGGCCGCGGTCACCGCGAAGCTCGATGCGGGGTCGGCGCCGGCTCAGGACGCGGCAAACTCCCGCACGACCTGGCTGTCCACCGTCAACGAGGACGGCAGCCCGCATGTGACCGCGGTCGGCGCCCGGTGGCTAGACGGCACGTTCTGGTTCCAGACGGGCTCAGGCACGCGGAAGGGCCGCAATGTCACGCGCGACCCACGGTGCTCGATCGCGGTGTCGATCCGCGACGCGGACGTCGTCATCGAAGGTGACGCCGCGCGGGTGACCGAGCCGGGCGCACTGGCGCGCATCGCGAAGGCGTGGGCGGACAACGGCTGGCCGGCCGAACCCGACCCCAGCGGGCTGGGCATCACGGCCCCGTTCAACGCACCGTCGCAAGGACCACCGCCGTGGAACGTGTACCGCATCGAGCCACGCTCGGCGATCGTGACCCTGGCTACGGAGCCGGGCGGCCTCACTCGCTTCCGATTCTGACGCTGCTGGTCAGGGAACGTCAGGCAGCGCGAGCCAGTCATTCCACGACAGGTCCCGGCCGATGTATCGCGGCATGGTGAAGGGCCAGGTGGTGGCGATCCAGTCCGGCACGAGGGTGTCCAGCGCGCGTTCCAGGCCGGTGCCTGCCTGACTGTCGACCACCCACCAGGCAATCTCGGCGTCGGCTCCCTGCTTTTCCGGCGGGTCGATATAGACGCAGCCGAGCAAGGCTGTTTCGGCATCGTCGAACAACGCGTAGTTGAAGGACAGGTGGGCCGCGATCTCGGCCTCGTGGCGGGCTAGGTCGTCCCGGTCTTGCTGGTAGGTCATCGAGGCTGGTGGCCATCCCCACCCCGGGCCGAAGATCGACCACAGCCGCTGCCGCGAGGCCATCACGGCCGGGTAGTCCAGATCGACATCTGCCGCCGCGATCGGGCGCAGATGAAAACCCTCATGCACGGCCACCCTGACGGGGTGGGCGAAATCAGCCGGCAGCCACGCCATACCCATACCTCCCGCACCGACGTCACGTCCCTTAGCCAGGTGAGACTGGGGCCCCGGACTCATGATCTCGGCCAAGCCTACGATGACGCCGGAATGCCGTCGCCTGCGGCTGCCGAGGCAGGAGACAGGCATGAGGCGGACTGTGGCTATGGGCTGCGCGGCGCTGGCCATGGCCGGGCTCGGGCTGATGGGCAGGACCTGGAGCGGGCCCCCGGCGCACGCAGCCCACCACCACTTTCGCCGACCTGAACAACCCGGCCAACACCAGCACCACCACCTGCCAGGACCCGGACGACACGGCCGCCTACTGGGCGCCGGAGAGTTTCCTGAAGAGCACCGCGTCCGGCCAGGCCAAGCCATACCTGCCCGGCTGCACGCTCAAGACCGACGGCAGCGGCAACTACACCTGCGGGAGCAACGTCAACAAGACGATCTACATCCGCGCGTACTACCTGACCACCGGGAGCACGGACGTCAACGGGCAGCTCCCGCCCGGGCTGATCATGGTGGCCGGCACCCCGGACGCTACCGCGCCGCCGAAGAACGAAAACACGGTCTACTGGGACTGCGGGGCGAACACCGAGAAGGGCGGCGTCAAGGTGCACTCGCCCGAGTCGCTGTGGCCGTACGACTGCCTGCCCTACAAGACCGACCCGCACCTGCTCTCCCAGGGACTGACCGAGGTGATCAACTTTCCCTCGTGCTTCAACGGCAAGAGCTCCTACGACTCGCCGAACGGGCCCGGGCCGAACGGCGCCACCAAGGTGCCGGGCTACTTCGACCCTTCGATGGGCAGCATGTCCAAAGACGACGACCTGAGCTACGGCCCGTGTAAGGCCGGCCAGCAGGTGGTGCCCAAGTTGTCGATGCGCATCCATTACCTCGGCCTGTGGACGGTGAACGACGATGGGAACGCCATCTACCCGTCCTCGTGCAAGAACGCGCAGCACCTCAGCGAGCCGTGTCAGACCCAGCAGCAGGTGTACGGCACGACCACCGCGCCCACCGACATCGGCCTGGAGCTTTCCTCCACCCAGACCGGCGGCAAGCCCGGCCCCTGGTACACCGAGCACGCGGACTACTGGCAAGCCTGGCAGCAGGGCATCGCGCTCGGTCCCGACCCCAACACCGGCACCCTCAACAGCCTGTCCTACTCCCGCGAAAGGGCCGGACGCGAGCCGGATGCCCGCCGGCCCGGCTACGCGGTCGGGGTGCCGTAGACGGCCCAGTCCGAGTCGCTGGCGACGAGGAGGATCTCCGCACCTGCCGTGGGCAGCGAGTACGGGTTCGCCGACAGGGCCAGACAGGTCGGCCAGGACACGTACGTGCCGATCGACCCATCATCCGCCGGGGTCCAGGGACCGCCGGTCGGATAGGCGAACAACTGGACGAGGGGGGAACTCAGACCGCTGATCGCCGGGGTGTAGACCTCCCCCGCGGAAGTGATCGCGATCCCCGCGGCGCCGTACGGGAAGTTACTGCCCCCTATCGCGGTCGCGCTCACGGTGAAGTCGCCGGTGGTTGCGTTGTAGGTGCCGTCCAGCTTGTAGACGGCGTCATTCGCCGCGCCGCTGCTCGTGGTCAGCCAGAGCTCGAAATTGCCGGCCGACGACTGGGGGTTCGCCGCCAGCCACCCGGACCGGCCATCAGCGACGTGCACACCGCTCGGGAGCGACCACAGTAGCGACCATGATCCCGACTGACCGTAGCTGTTGGAGGCGTATATGCCCTTGTTCCGGTCATATGCGTACAGGACTCCGGCGTTGGACGGGTCCGCGACGATGGGGCAGTGCAATCCGGGGTTACCGCCGTTGGTGCCGATAGCCAGGTTCACCCTGGTCCAGCTGGCCCAGGAGGGGGTGCCCGCCAGGAGCGAACTGGTGTTCACCCAGGTGCGGTACACCCCCGCGCCATCTGACACGGCAACGACATAGGTTTCAGCGCCGTCGACCCCTGCGAAGAGGCCTATCGGCGCGTTCACGTCGTCTATCGAAGACAACCTCATGACCGTGGCCACCGCTGCGTTGTAGCCCATTTCGGTCGTGTTGGTGGTCAGCGAGTTGGCCGGCCGCCACCACACCGTGCCGCCCGCGTTCTTTCCGAACTTCTCGTTCATGCCGGTGTAGACGTTGGAGTGCGGGTCGAACGCAACAGCGTGGCTCTCGTTGCCGGTGTAGTGGGGGTAGGACGAACGGGGGAACAGGGTGGGCATGCTGATGGCGTTGACATCACCGCCCGCCACATTCCAGGCGGTGGGGTCGGTCAGGTCGGTCTGTATGTGGTCGGCGCTGGCGAAGATGACGTGCTGGTCGTTCTGGGGGTCGACCGCGATCGCCGCGATGGCGCTCAGCGGCACGCCGGTCCCGGCGAGCTGCCACGCGACCGAACTGGGGCCATCGGGATTGACGCCACCGGTAAGGGTGTAATAGAGGCCGCTCGCACCGACGACGAAGATCATTTCCGGGTTATCTGGGTTGATCAGGATGTGCGGGTTGCAGAACTTGTCACCACCCAGGAAGTTGGCAAAGCTGGCGCCAGCGAGCCAGAATTGCTGGCCGTTGGGCATATCGAGGTTGATCGTGTTGGTTGTGGGGACACTCGTCAGGTCGGCGGCGGTAATGCCCGCGGAGGTGATCGTGATCTGGACGATGTTCTGATAGGCGGTCCCGTGGCCGGTCACATCGCCAGGATTATTCCCGCTGGAACACCCGGCGAAGATCTGGTGATTGCCAGGCTCATCCACATATCCGTCGAGGCTCGTCCACACCTGGCCCTGGCTGCTGGATACGTTGATGGGAGTGACGTTCAGCGAGGTCCATTCGTTGCTGCTGCCACCGATCTCCCAGCGGAAAATCCCCATCGTGGTACAGGTGGCATACAGATAGCCGTCGAGAACCTTGAGGTCGGAAACGCTGCCCGCGTGGGTCGAGCCCGTCGAAGTCGGGAACCCCGGCATTTGCACCCAATCGCTGAACTCGCTGGCCGTCTGCGCGTTCGAGCAGTACCAGACGCCACCATACGTGCCGTCGAAAGTGCTGTCCCAGGTTCCCACCCACAGTTCCTTGTTGGCCCCTTCGGCGGTGGAGGTGTTCAGCGCCAGGGCGCGCGGGTAGAAGTTCGACGCGGGAAGCCCGGGGGGCGATCCGACGAACCCACACGATTGCCAATTGGTGCCAATAGGCCCAGCAGGATTAGGCGTATCGTAGGAGGCGTTCGACCGGGCGACACCACCGACGTAGGTCGTCCCCGCTCCACCGTTGAAGGTGGCCGCGTACAAGTACTGGCCGACGGTGTCCTGAGCGAGAAGGTGACCGACGGACCGGTCGTCATCCCCGGGTTCGCCAGACGGCCTGGGTCCCGGCGGGCTATCACTCTGCGACGGGACATCATTCCCGTTGAACTGCACCTGATCCGATCGCAGCGACCAGGTGATCCCGCCGTCGGTGCTGACCAGCAGGCCGCCGTTGGTGTTGGGACTGCTGGCGCTTTCGTTCCCGGTGCAGACGTAGACGACGGCGCCGGACTCCAGCAGGCTCCAGGCCACGCAGGCGTTGTTCCAGTTCTGCCCGTACAACTGGCTCTGGCTGAGCTGCCAGGTGTTGCCGAAGTCAGCGGACCGGAACATGCCCTCCACATCGCCGGCCATGATGAGCTGCTGGCCGCTCGGGTCCAGCGCCGCCATGGTGGCCATCTCACCACCGGTGAGGTACACCGGCTGGAAGGCAACCGCGCGGAAGGCGGCAAACAAGGCTCCCCAGCCGAGCTGGCCGCTCGTGGTGCTGTACTGGAGGCTCGGCGCCTGAACCGCGGTGCCGCTGAGGCCCAGGTCGTACCACACCCCGAAGCTGGCGGAGATGCCGCCCTGCACCCGCAGGAAGGTGTACCCGCTCGGCGTGGTCCAGTTTCCAGATGGGCTCCCGGAGAAGAAATCCCCGGCCACAACGATGCCCAGATCGTTCGCGACGTTCCACGACGCGACGGTGGGCCCGAACGTCGCCTGGGGAAGATCCGCCGGATTTGACGTGCCCTGACCGACCGCATCGAGCAGCACGAATTCGGTATTGGGAGGCAGCGTGAAGTTGCTCATGCAGCCTCGGCAGGCTCCGCCGCTGCTGGTGAACGTGGCCGTGGTGACCGCGGTCTGGCTGCCCGGAGTGCCAATGTAGTACCAGATCTCCAGCCGCCCGGGCGACGACGACGTGGAGAGCACCTCGACCGCGCCGGCCGACTGCCAGCCGCTTGGCGCGGTGAACGGCGTGCCCCCGGCGGTGCTCAGCAGCATGGCCACGACCAGCGAGCCCGGCGTGGAGGCCTGCCCATCGGTGCCCAGCGTCAGCGTGATGCTGTTGGTCCCGGTCACTTGCGGGCCCCTGTTGGCGAGAGTCCAGGGCGAACTCTGGTCCGTGACCACGTGGCCACGGCTAAGCCCAGAAATCCCGTGGCCTGCCGGGTGCACCGGCGGCCGCGCGATCCCGCGGAACATGACGGCGCCCGCGGCCGCGGCCGCCGAGCCGTAGATGAAGTTACGCCTAGTCCACTCGGGGCTACCGGACTCCGGTTGGCCGTGGGAGGTCTCGTCGGTCGTCGGCTGGCTGCTTGGGGTCTCGCTGTCGCTCAATCGGTCCCGCCCTCGGCTACGGTCCGGGCGCAGCCGGAACCGTGCGGCCAGCGCGATGGCACGGCAGCACGGCGGGCGCCCCGGACTAGCAATCGGTTACATCCAGTGACATCGTTATCCGGGCTGGGACCAGATGCAATAAGCGGCCAGTAACTTTGCCCTGCCTTGACCGGCAAATCACTGAGGCCGTCACCGCCGCGGTGCGCGCGAGGATGAGCTTCGGTGACAACTTCGCCTGCTAACCCAGCCCCACCTGATCGTCTTGGCCGGCACCCGGACGCTGAGGTCATCCTCAGCCAGCCCGGCATCGGCGTCGTGCTCGGCGCCCGGGTGCCCGCCGAGTTCGGGGACGCCCCCGGCCCAGCCGGTCACCGCCGCCACCTGGGCTCGCGTCGGCCCAAAGAGCGAAGCGAACCGCGCCGGGCTGACAAACTTCCCGTACACCCCCGAGCCCGGCGTCGACACCGCAGCCGCGAAGCTGGCCTCGGCCGAGGGGTCACGCCCGGCCAGATACAGCCGTACCGTCAGCTCGGTCCCCGGCCCGGCGGCGCCCGCGTCGGTGATACCAGCAGGCTGCGACATCGGGACTGAATCAGGCAGCACCATCCTCGCCGCACCATCTGAAGCCGCTGCCACCCCAGCGCCGCTGACGACGGGCGCAACCGCCAAGGCCGGCTGATCCGTACAGATCACGTCCTCCCATAATAATAGCTGGCGAATACTATCTAGAACATAGTAGCTTCTAGATAGTAAATCCGGCTGGAGGAGGATCTCATGTACGACCCACCTGGCTATCTGTGGGCGCTCACCATCGCCGGCATCATCGCGATGCTGGCCGCGACTTGCGTTGTGCTGTACGGCGGCGCGGTGCGGGCCGGCCTGGGCCGGCGGCGTGCGGCGCTGCTCGCCGCGGGCGCGGCCGTCGTGCTCGGCGGCTGGTTCACCGCCAGTGCGGTGATCGCGGGGCACGGCTGGTATCACACGCGGCTCGGCGACGGGGTGCCGTGGATGCCGGTCGCGGTGGCCGGCTTCCTGGGCTTGCTGCTGGCGATGCGCCGGATCCCGGTGGTGGCGCGCGCCCTGACGGCGCCGGGCATGGTGAGCCGTCTGGAGCTGCCGCACTCGTTCCGGGCGGCGGACGGGCTGGCCTTCCTGCTCATCATGGCCCTCGGTCATCTGCCCCCGCTGTTCGCCCTGCCCGCCGGCCTGGGCGACATTGCCGCCGGTATCGCCGCGCCGCTGGTCGCGCGCAAGCTCGCACAGGGCACGGGCCGCCGCGGCGCCCTGTGGTTCAACGCGTTCGGCATGACCGACTTGATCGTGGCCCTGACCCTCGGCGCCGTGACCGCCTACCAGCTGATCCACGTCACTCCGAATGGCGGGCTGATCAGCGAGCTGCCGGTCGCGCTGGTCCCGACCGTCGGCGTGCCGCTGCTGCTCGCCGTGCACATCACGTCCGTGTCCAAGCTGCGCAAAGCCCGGCGGACGCCGCAGCCAGCCACCACCACCACCACCACCCCCGCCGCCGCCCCGCTCACCGCCGCCGCGAAGTAGAGGAGAAGCGAAGATGACAACCACGCGCTCTGCGTCCAAACCGCTGATCCTCGTCGCCTTGCTCATGGCGTCGTTCGTGATCAATCTCGACACCACCCTGGTCAACGTGGCGCTGCCGACGCTGACCCGCGAGATGGGCGCGACGACCGCACAGTTGCAGTGGGTGGTGGACGCCTACAACCTGGTCTTCGCCGCGCTGCTGCTGACCTCCGGGAGCCTGTC
>DATAWQ010000096.1:0-2335 GCA_036267135.1 Streptosporangiaceae bacterium
GACCCCGGTGGTGACGATGGACCTGGATGCCTCGCTGCAGACCGAGGTGAAAGTGGGCAACAAGGTCTCGGTCACCTTGCCCGACGGATCGGTCACCCCCGGAGTGATCTCTTCGATCAGCACCGCCTCGTCCTCCTCGTCATCCTCGTCCTCCTCGTCGTCGTCTTCGTCCTCTTCGTCGTCGGGTAACGGGTCGGGCAGCAGCGGGTCGACCGCGGCGACGATCACGGTCGTGGTGTCGCTGAATGACCCGAAGGCGGCCGGGAGCTTGAACCAGGCCCCGGTGCAGGTGACGATCACCACCGGCAGCGTCAGCAACGTGCTGATCGTCCCGGTGGACGCGCTGCTGGCACAGCCCGGCGGGGGGTACGCGGTCGAGGTGACCGGCCCGGGCGGGCATCACCTGGTGAAGGTGACCCCGGGGCTGTTCGACGACGCCGCCGGGACGGTTCAGGTGACCGGGAACCTGACGCCCGGCCAGCGTGTGGTGGTGCCGGGCATATGAGCAGCACGATGACCGCGCCGGGCGGGGCGCCGCGCCCGGCTGTGGCCGGCGCGCCAGAACTGGTGCTGGACTTGCAGACGGTGACCAAGATCTACCCGGGCAGGCCGCCGGTGCCGGCGCTGCGGGGGGTGAGCCTTCAGGTGGCGGCCGGCGAGCTGGTGGCGGTGCTGGGGCCGTCGGGGTCGGGCAAGACCACGCTGCTGCACCTGGCCGGCACCCTGGACCTGCCCACCGCCGGGACCGTGAAGGTGACCGGCCTGGATGTGGCCACCCTCGGCGACCGGCAGCTCGCCGGGCTGCGCGCGTCCAGTATCGGGTTTGTGTTCCAGCAGTTCTTCCTGGCCGAACACCAGACGGTGCTGGGCAACGTGGCCGACGGGCTGCTGTATGCAGGGGTGGGCCTGGCCCGCCGCCGCGAGCAGGCCACCGAAGCGCTGCAGCGGGTGGGGCTGGGGCACAAGCTGGGTGCCCGGCCCACCCAGCTGTCGGGCGGGGAGCGGCAGCGGGTGGCGATCGCCCGGGCGATCGCCGGCTCCCCGGCGATCGTGCTCGCCGACGAGCCCACCGGAAACCTGGACCAGGCCACCGGCGCCGCGATCCTGGACCTGCTCGGCCAACTCAACGCCGCGGGGACCACGATCGTGGTGGTCACCCATGACCCCCAGGTCGCCGCCCGGATGCGCCGCCAGATCCGGATGCTCGACGGCCGCATCGTCTCCGACATCGCAGCCGAAGTGGCCGCCGATGCCGCCCGCGCCGCACCCTGGGCGGATGAGGTCGCAGAGCGGATGGCGGGCTGGCCCGGCCAGCAAGAAGGAGAACTCCAATGACCGTGACCATCTCCGGCGCCCGCTCAGCCGGCCGGCCCGCGCCCGCGGCGGCCCGGCTGCGGGCCGGCGACCTGGCCCGGCTGGCCGTCGTCGGCCTGCGCACCCGCAAACTGCGCGCCGCGCTGTCCGCGCTCGGCATCGCGATCGGCGTCGCCGCGATCGTCGCCGTCCTCGGCCTGTCATCATCCTCAGCCGCCGGGCTCAACGCCGAAATCGCCGCGCTGGGCACCAACCTGCTCACCGTCCAGCCCGGCCAGAGCATCACCGGCGCCACCGCCGAACTCCCGCTCGCCGCACCCGCGATGATCGCCCGGCTACCCGGCGTCTACCAGGTCCAGTCCACCGGGGCCACCAGCGCCAGCGTCTACCGCTCCCCGCTGATCCCCTCGGTCAACACCAACGCGCTCACCGTCGACGCCGCCACCCGCGGACTTCCCGCCACCGCCGGGACCAGCGTGGCGCAGGGCGAGTTTCTCAATACCGCCACCGCCCGCGAACCGGTCTGCGTGCTCGGCGCCGCCGCCGCGCAGCTGCTGGGCATCGACAAGGTGTTCCCCGGCGAGCGGGTCTGGGTCACCGGCACCGGCGCCAACGGCAACGGCGGCATGTGGCTGTATGTGGCCGGCATCCTGAAGCCCGACGTGCTCTCCCCCGACGTCGACTCCTCGGTCCTGGTCGGCTTCCCGTTCGCCGAGACCTACCTGTCCTTCGACGGCCACCCCACCACCACCTACCTCAAAGCCACCGACAGCCGGGTCAACGCCGTTTACAACCTGCTCGCCAGCCAGGCCAACCCCGAAGACCCCAGCAGCGTGCAGGTATCCCAGCCGTCCAACGCCCTCGTAGCCCAGGCCGACGCCAAAAGCGCATTCAGCACCCTGTTCCTCGGCCTGGGCGCCGTCGCCCTGCTCGTCGGCGCCATCGGCGTCGCCAACATCATGGTCATCTCAGTCCTGGAACGCCGCTCGGAGATCGGGCTGCGCCGCGCGCTGGGCGCCAC
>DATAWQ010000097.1:0-1852 GCA_036267135.1 Streptosporangiaceae bacterium
CCCGAATCGTCGTCCGGCGGCGTGGCCGGGGAGCCGGAGGAACCGGTCGGGAACGGCTCGGTCAGCGCGGCCGGGTTCCAGATGTAGAGCGGGCCTGAGGGCGATTCGTCGGTCCAGCTCCCGTCGGTCTCCGCGACGGGCGGCGGTCCGGCCGGAGCGGCGCAGTGCGGCCAGACGACCCCACCGCAGCCACAAACTGAATACGTGAGCGAAGCCCTTGCCGGGGTGCAGCCGCAGGTGTAGGCGGACCCGCAGGTGGCGGACGCGGTTGCCAGGTAGGTACCGGGTCGGCAGGAATGCCCATCGAGCGAACCCGACAGCCAAAAGGGTGACAGCAAGGAAGACGGCCAGTTCGAGCGCAATAGTGGATGTCATGTCTTGCAGGATGCGGCGGAGCGCTAGTACTACAGCCGCGAAGTGTGATGGCCGTGGCGTGGCGGGGTGACATCGGGGCGGCCACCGCGTAGATCTTCGAGGTGTGAAGGACTCCAAGATCAGGCGGTGGCCGTGCGGGCCACGATAGACCCCAGGGCGTGGCGGGCGGGTCTGGATGATGCGTTCGCGGTGATTGCGGGCCGGTTCGCGCAGGCTTCCTCGCGCCGGCGAGCCAGGGCGTATCTGCTGGGGCTGCTGTCGCAGGCGGAGCGGAAGAACGGCTGGACGCTGGCTGAGCTGGCCGGGGACAGCACGCCGGACGGGGTGCAGCGGCTGCTGAACGCGTATGCCTGGTCGGCGGATGACGTGCGCGATGACCTGCGCGGATACGTCGCTGCTGAGCTCGGGGACCCGGCCGCGGTGCTGATCGCGGACGAGACGGGGTTCCTGAAGAAGGGCCGCATGTCAGCCGGGGTGCAGCGGCAGTACTCCGGGACCGCGGGCCGGATCGAGAATTGCCAGCTGGGGGTGTTCCTGGCCTATGCGGTGCCTGGCGGCGGCCGGGCCCTGGTCGACCGGGAGCTCTACGTGCCGGCCTCGTGGACGGGTGACCGGGACCGGTGCCGGGGCGCCGGGATCGGTGATGACGTGGCGTTCGCGACCAAGCCGGAACTGGCCCGCCAGATGGTCGCGCGGGTGCTGGAGGCGGAGCTGCCGTTCGGCTGGTTCGCCGCCGACGAGGCCTACGGCCAGAACACAGCGCTGCGGGACTGGCTGGAAGAACAGCATGTCAGCTATGTGATGGCGGTGCCGAAGAGCTTCACCGCCGGCACCGCGGCCGGGCCGGCCCACGCGGATGCCCTGGCCCGCAAGGTGCCGGCACGGGGCTGGCAGCGGCTGTCCTGCGGCGACGGGGCGAAGGGCCCGCGGTGGTATGACTGGGCCCTGATCGCCACCATGGACCCGGCCCGGCACCTGCTGATCCGCCGGCCGTGCGGTGGCGGGGAACTGGCCTTCTTCACCTGCCACGCCCCCGCCGGGACACCGCTGAGGGCCCTGGTGATCGTCGCGGGAACCCGGTGGGCGATCGAGGAATGCTTCCAGGCCGCCAAGAACGAGACCGGCCTGGACCACTACCAGGTCCGCCGCTACGACGCCTGGTACCGGCACGCCACCTTGTCGATGCTGGCCCTGGCGTTCCTGGCCGTGACCCGTCAAAAGGGGCACCAGCACCTGTGGACAGAAAACCGCAGCGCCACCCCGGCCGCGTGACCGTATCCAGACTGCCAGTAACGAATCCCTGGTCAGGCTTTCCGCAGGCGAAATCAGACGGCTCCTGGCCACCCTGACCCCGGCAACGCACCCGCCCTGGCATCACCTGCACTGGTCACGCTGGCGACGACGCCACCAGGCCCGCGCCCGCCACTTCCACTACCAGCGCCGCACCACCAATCTCACATTGCGGCTGTAGTACTAG
>DATAWQ010000098.1:0-13975 GCA_036267135.1 Streptosporangiaceae bacterium
CCGCGCCACCCCCGCCCCGCGTCCCGTCGTCCCGTCGTCCCGTCGTCCCGTCGTCCCGTCGTCCCGTCGCGCCACTGTGTCGTCGCGGGAGTCGTCATTGTGTAAGGCATTGGCCGTCCCAGCAGCCAAAATCCTTCCCGCTGAGGCCCGCCACCCGTGCGCCCACCAGAACTCCATCATTGGGAAGCATCCTGTTCGGTCGTTCGAGCGACCAAAATCCTTCCCGTTTCAGGAGGAGCCCCCACGCCATGTGACAACGTTGTCAACTGGGTGACCGGACTGCGGTGAGGATTGGGAAAGATCCTGGTCGTTCCGGCGACCAGGATCCTTCCCAATCAGGCCCGCCCCGTGCTCCCGCACCCCCCTGTGCTCCCGCACGCCCCCGTGCTCCCGCACGCCCCCGTGCTCCTACCTCTCCCTCCCCCCCGCGCCGTCTCCCGCACCCCCCATCTCCCGCACCCCCGCCGCCCTCCCAAGCCCCGCTGACGCGCGCGCCTATGCGTGCCTTGTTACACTTCTATCGTGTCACGATAGAAATGTCGCCGGTGACGGAACCGGTGCGGTCTGAGGGCAGGGAGGACACGGCTTGCTGCGGTTCTGGCGCGGGCGTTTGGGGGCGGGAAGTTCGGGGTCGGGCGGGTCGGCGCTATCACCGGCCGGTGCTGCGGGGCCGAGCGGACGGGTGCTGTCGGCGGGGGAGCGGGGGCTTGGCGATTTCACCTCCGGCTTCGGCGAGGTGTGGCCGGTGCTGGCCCTGGCCGTGCCGGTGGGTGCGGTGGCGGCCGGGGTGGCGCTGGCGCTGCTGGACCTGATCGGGCTCGTCACGCACCTCGCCTACGACGGGAACGTGGGGGTCGGCCTGGTCCAGCCCACGCTGTCGCACTACGGCGCGTTCACCGTCGTGATCCCCATCGTCGGGGGACTGGTGATCGGCGCCATGGCGCTATGGGGGTCGGAGCGGATCCGGGGTCACGGCATCCCGGAGGCGATGGAGACGATCCTGGTCGGCGGCAGCAAGATCGAGCCCAAGCTGGCCGTGCTCAAGCCGGTGTCCAGCGCGATCAGCATCGGCACCGGAGGGCCGTTTGGCGCGGAGGGGCCCATCATCTTGACCGGCGGCGCCTTCGGATCGCTGATCGCCCAGTTCTTCCGGCTGGCCGCGATCCAGCGGCGCACGCTGCTGGTGGCCGGGGCCTGCGGGGGGATGGCGGCGGTGTTCGGCACGCCGGTGGCGGCCACCTTGTTCGGGGTGGAACTGCTGGTGTTCGAGTGGAAGCCACGGACGATGGTGCCGGTCGCCGTCTCGGCGGCGACCGCGATGGTCATCCGCAACGTCATGGCCGCCCACGGCCTGATCAGGTCGGCGCCGCTGTTCCCTGTGCCGCCGCACGGCGCGTTCTCCACGGTCAGCGTGCTCTCCGCGGTGGTGGTCGGGCTGGCCTGCGGGCTGCTGGCCTGGGTCATGACCGGGACCTGTTACGGCGCCGAAGACCTGTTCGCGCGGCTGCCGGTGCACTGGGCCTGGTGGCCGGCGATCGGCGGGCTGGTGATTGGCCTCGGCGGCTTGATCGACCCGAAGGTGCTTGGCGTCGGGTACGCGGTCATCGGCGCCGAACTGGGCGGGCGGATCGCGATCGGCGGGCTGGTGCTGCTGCTGATCGTGAAGCTGGTGATCTGGTCGGTCGGGCTGGGCTCGGGTACCAGCGGCGGCATCCTGGCGCCGCTGCTGATCATGGGCGCGGCCCTGGGCGGGATCATGGCCCCGGTGCTGCCCGGCGGCACCCCGGCCACCTGGGCCCTGCTGGGCATGGCCGGCGCCCTGGCTGGAGTTACCCGTTCGCCGTTCACCGCGATCGTGTTCGCCTTCGAGCTCACCCACGACACGGGTTCGCTGCTGCCGTTGCTGGTCACCTGTGCCATGGCCCACTTCGTCTCGGTCATGGTGCTCAAGCGCTCGATCCTGACCGAGAAGGTCGCGCGCCGCGGCTTCCACGTGCTCCGCGAGTATCAGGTCGAGCCGCTGGAGGCGCTGTTCGTCCGCGAGGCCATGCAGAGCGACATACTCACGCTGCCGCCCACCGAGCCGCTGCCCGGCCTGGCCGACCGCCTGGCCAGCGACCTGGACGCCCGCCGTCAGCGGCTCTACCCCGTCATCGGGGACGGCGGCACGCTGCTCGGCATCATCACCCCGGCCGACCTGGCCGTCCACGCCACCGCCGCCCCAGTCGGCCCGCCACCGCCCACTGGCGACGGCCGGGCCGCCCGCGACGCCCGGGCCGCCCGCGACGGCCTGGCTACCCGCGACGGCCGGGCCACCCCCGCGAGCCGGGCCATCGACATCGCCCGCACCGGCGTGATCACCGCCTACCCGGACGAGACGACGCGCACTGCCGCCGACCGGATGGCCACCCACAGCCTCGGCGCGCTGCCGGTCATCACCCGAAGCGACCCCCCCGAGCTGGTGGGGATCCTGACCGAGTTCGACCTGCTCAAAGCCCGCCAGCGCCAGCTCACCGAGGAACGCCACCGCGAGCGGATCCTGCGCTTCCGGCGGCCAGCCCCCGCGCCGACGGGACCGCCCGAACTCGCCAGGGAAGAGTCAGCCAGCTAGTCAGGGAAGGGCCAGCCAGCGGGTGCCGGCCGACTGTCGTGTTCCGCTACCGCCCCGGCCGCTACCCTGCGGGAAAGTCCCCTAATCAACCCCTAGACCAGGGCAATAAGGTGCGCATTTATATCGCATCGCGATATATAATCGATGGTGTTCCGGAAGGAGGAAATCATGCCTGCCGTCCGGGCTAGGCCCCGGGGGGATCTGGCAGGGTCATGCTGATGACTCCTGCCAACCACCGGGGCGTGATGACGATGGCCGAGCTTTCCCAGACCGACTATCAGAACCTGCTGGCCTTCCGCACCAGCCTGCGCCGCTTCCAGCACTGGAGTCAGGACCAGGCCCGCCAGGCCGGGCTGACCCCCGCGCAGCACCAGTTGCTGGTGGCGGTCAAGGGTCATCCGGGCAGTTCTGGGCCCACCATCAGCGACCTGGCCAGCTACCTCATGCTCCGCCACCACAGCACGGTCGAGCTCATCGACCGGGCCGAGGACGCCGAGTTGGTCAGCCGCACCCGTGACGCCCACGACGGCCGCCTGACCCGGATTTCCCTCACCCCCAAGGGTGAAGGCCGGCTGCACAAGCTCACCCCCGCCCACGTCGACGAACTCCGTCAGCTCGCGCCGATCCTCGACCGGCTGGTGGCCCAGTGGCCACCTCCCGATACGTCCGCACCCGGCCAGCCCTTACCGGAAAGGCAGCCACCATGAAGCGATTCAAGTACCAGGCCCTGATCACTCCCAGACCACCCGAAGGCGGCCACGCCGCCCTGCCCGGCCCGCCTTGCCGCATGGTGGTGCGGGCCCGCCATCACGAAACCGGCCTCAGCAGGCTGTTCCCCGCCCTGGTCAGCACCAGCGAGGAAACCCAGCCGGGTCACGAGATCCTGGCCAGCCTCGTGGTCACCGGGGACGGCGCCACCGACTGGCTGGCCCCCGGTGATGACTTCACCCTCTGGCGGGAAGGCCCGGCGGGCAACGGCGTCATCACCCGCCGCTTGTTCGTCTGACCCTTCAGCCGCTGGCCTCCAGGTCGATCCACTTGTGCACGTTGGGCGGGTCGAAGGCTCTCAGCCGGCCGAGCAGTTCGCCGGGGTTTTCCTCGAAGTAGACGACGTCGCGGTGCTGCTGGCGCACGAACCGTTCATCGACCATGCGGTCGAGTTGGGTCCGGAGTGGATCGAAGAACCCGGCCACGTTCAGGAAGCCGGTCGGCTTGTCCTGCAGGCCGAGCTGAGTCCAGCTAATCGCCTCGAACGCTTCCTCCAGGGTTCCAAGCCCGCCGGGCAGCACCACGAAAGCGTCCGACCGCTCCGCCATGGCCGCCTTGCGCTCGTGCATCGAATCGACCAGCAGAAGCTCGGTCAGGCCGTCGTGCGGCGGCTCGATGGCGGCGATGCTGTGCGGCAGGATGCCGACGGCGGTGCCGCCGGCGGCGAGGGCGGCCGTGGCCACGGTGCCCATCAGGCCGACCGCGCCACCGCCGTAGACGAGCCCGACCTCCTGCTCGGCCAGCAGCCGCCCGACGTCATTGGCGGCTTGCTCGTAACGTCGGTCGACGCCCCGGTTGCAGCCGCAGAACACGCACACTGTCTTCAGATCGGCAGGCATGCTGCTCATTGTCGCCCGGGCCGGGCCGGGCTCACGAATGCTTTCCCACGGCCCGGCGACCGGGCCGTCGGCGGCGACGGGAGATGCTGTCGGCATGACCGCCGACTATCCCGCCCATTTGCTGACCAGACAGCCGCCGCCGGCCTACGAGGGAGAGGGCCCGTTCGCCCTGTGGCACTACAGCGAAGACCCGGATCTCGGTCGGTTCCGGCCACACACCCCGGCCACCAACCCCACGGCCCCGCCGCTGGTCTGGGCGGTGGACACCCGCCACGCGCCCACCTTCTGGTTCCCGAGGGACTGCCCGCGCGGCTGCGTCTGGCCGGTGTCCACCACCTCAGCCGAGGACCGTGAGCGCTTCTTCGGGCAGAGCGACACCGGCCGCATCCACGTCATCGAGTCGGCCTGGCTGGACCGGATGCGAACCTGCCGCCTCTATGCCTACCGGCTGCCCGCCGAAACCTTCCAGCCGCACGACGTCGGCGGTTACTGGGTCTCCGGCGAACAGGTGGTGCGACCGAACGACTCGACGTGGACGACCTGCTGACCCGGCACGCGCAGGCTCGCATCGAACTGCGGATCACGCCCTCGCTCTGGCCGTTCTGGCGCTGGGTCGTGAGCTCAACGGCCGAGTTCAGCGGCTCACGCCTGCGCAATACTGCCCCCCCACCCCCAGCGATTCGACTAGGCATCCGGCCGAATCGTGGGACCGGGTCGGGGCCGGTGGCCGAGTCGCGCGCGTATGGCCGCGAGCCGTTCACCCGGGATAGCGTTAAGCGGTGATTTCCACGGGCCAACTGCTTGCCTACGCGCTGGCGTCGCTGGTGCTGATCGTCATCCCGGGTCCCGGCGTGCTCTTCGTGATCGGGCGCGCCCTCGCGCACGGCCGCCGGACCGCGCTGGCCACGGTGTTCGGGCATGCCGCGGGCAACTACGTGGTGGCCGCGTGCGTGGCCATCGGCCTGGGCTCCGTCCTCCAGCGCTCGGCGGAGGTGTTCACCGTGGTCAAGCTGGCGGGCGCCGGTTACCTCGTGTGGCTGGGCGTCCAGGCGATACGCCACCGCAAGGACCTGGCCGGGGCGATCGCGCCACCGCCGGGTGAGCGACGCGACGGCCGCGCGCTGCGCGACGGGTTCGTCGTGGGTATCACGAACCCCAAGGCGTTCATCCTCTTCGGCGCGATACTGCCCCAGTTCGTCAACCGGTCGGCTGGGCACGTCCCGGCGCAGATGCTGCTGCTCGCGCTGGTGTCCATCGGCATCGGGCTGACCTCCGACAGCGTGTGGGGATTGGCCGCGAGCACGGTCCGGTCCTGGTTCGCGCGGTCACCCGGCAGGTTCGCGCTCGTCGGCGGGGCCGGCGGCCTGGCGATGATCGGCCTCGGCGTGACGGTCGCCGTAACCGGCCGTACGGACTGACACCATCTAGCCTGGACCCGGCTCGGTGGCGCACAGGCCGTTGAGTATGACCTCGATTTCCCAGCGCAGCAGGTCCCGGTGCTGCCGGGAGGTGGACCTGGCCACCGGCACCCGGTCCAGGGCCGCAGCGGTCACGAAGAGGGCGAGCAGGTCGAGCGCGGCCGGGACGGCCGTGTCGCGGATCCCCGCCTCGGTGAGCAGATCCCGCACCCGGGCGGTGATCTGCGTGGCGTTGGGCCCGGTCGGCACGGTGGACAGGGCGACCCGGGCCAGGCCGCCGTGCCCGCCGAGGGCCTCGACCGACCGCACAAGCAGCCAGCTGAGCCGCTCACGCCAGGTGCCCGCGGGGATCGCGGCCCGGGCCACTTCGGCGAAGACCTGGTCGAACATGGATTCGAGCAGGTCGTCACGACTCCGTATGTACACGTAGAGCGCAGAGGCGCTGGTGTCCAGTTCGGTGGCCACCCGCCGCATGGTGACCGCGTCGAGACCCTCGCAGTCAGCGACCGATAGGCCCGCCGCCACGATGGCGGCCCGGCTCAGGGCCGGACGCGCGGGCCGGTCGCGGCGGCTCACCGGCTGGGCTCCGGCCTGGGGCGCGTTCATCTCCACAGCGCCAAGTGTACGTAGTTCGCTGACGTACACTGTTCGCTGACGAACAACGTTCGCTGATCTCATCGGGCTTCTCCCGACGAACTCCCACCACCAAAACGAAGCGGTGATTGCGATGAAATTGGGCTTGCTGCTGGGCTTGTGGGGCGCCGATGGGCCACCGTCGGACCTGGTCAGCGCCGTGCGTACCGCCGAGTCCGTGGGCTATGAGTCGGTGTGGACCTCCGAGGCGTTCGGCTCGGACGCCCTCACCCCGCTCGCGTGGCTCGGCGCCCGCACGAGCACCATCGGGCTGGGCACGTCGGTCATGCACATGGCGGCGCGGGCACCGGCGGCGACGGCCATGGCCGCGCTCAGCCTTGATCACCTGTCCGGGGGCCGGTTCTCGCTCGGGCTGGGGCTGTCCGGTCCCGATCTGGTCAAGGGCTGGTACGGGCAGCCCTTCGATCCGCCGCTCGGTCGCACCCGCGATTACCTGGGCATCGTGCGGCGCGTGCTGGCCGCCGACGCTCCGGTCCGTTACGACGGCAAGCACCTGAGCGTGCCGCTGCGCGACGAGGGTCCGCCACCGGTGGCACTCACCACCATGGTTCGGCCCTTGCGCCCTGATCTTCCGGTTCTGCTCGGCGCGGAGGGTCCGAAGAACGTCGCTCTGGCCAGGGAGATCGCCGACGGCTGGATCGCCACCTACTACTCGCCCTACCGCGACGGCCACTACCGCGCCGCGCTCGCCGAAGGGGCGGCCCGGCCGGGCGTCCGCCGCGCCGCCGGGGAGTTCGAGGTCATGGGCGCGGTGCCGGTCGTGCTCGACGATGACGTCGAGGCCGCAGCCGACCGGCTCCGCCCGCTGTTCGCCAGCTTCATCGGCCCTCCCGGCCGGAACTTCCACCGCGAGGCCTTCATCAGGATGGGACTGGAGGAAGTGGCGGTTAAGGTCAGCGCGCTGTGGTCCGACGGGCACCCGAAGGAGGCGGCCGCCGCCATACCCACCCGCGTCGTGGAGCAGGTCGCGCTGATCGGTCCGCCCGCCAAGCTGCGCGCGGACCTGGACGCCTGGCGCGAGTCGCTGCTGACCACCCTGCTGGTCTACGTCCCTCTGCACGAACCGGCGCTGCGGCAGGTCGCGGATCTCGTGCTTAGCTAAGAGCCGCCACCGTGCCGACCAGAGCCGTGCTGGCAAGAAGCCTGCTGACCAGACCCGTGCTGACCAGACCCGTGCTGACCAGGCCCGTGCCGACCGGAGGAGCGCGCTTGACCGCTGAACCCGACGACGACGTGACCATGCGCGCGATCACCGGGCCCGAAGAGCTGGCCCTGTTCAACGCGATGCCCTATGTGCTCAACGACGAACTCGCCGGCGACCTGGCCGAGGGCCGCCGGCGGCCCGAATGGATGTGGGTCGCCCTGCGTGGTAACCGCCTGCAGGCCAGGCTGGCCTGGTGGTGCCGGTTCCCGGGAGACCCGCCAGACTACCTGGACATACTCGACCTCGACGACGGCCGGGTGGACCTCGGGGTCCGGCTGCTGCGCACCGCCATGGCCGCCGCCCTCCCGGACAGGGCGGCGCCACCCCAGTACGGCCGGTTCATCCCGCCCGACTGGCGGGACCACGCGCCGGTGCGGCGGGCCGTCGAGGACCGCATGGCGGTGGCCGAGCGGACCGGGGCCACGTTCTTCGTCGAGCGGCTGCGGCTGGAGTGGCGCCAGGGATCACCGGTGCCCGCCGCCAGCGAGCGCCTGGTGTTCCGGCCGGTCGGGGCGGCCGGGGAACTCCTGGACCTGATGGTGCCGGTCCTGGACGGGACGCTGGACGCCCACAGCCGCGACGACCTGACCCGAATGTCCGCCCGCGAGGTGGCCCGCCAGCACTACGAGGACGAGTTCGCCCGCTACTCCAGCCCGCGGGACTGGTGGCAGATCGCGTCGCTGCCCGATGGCGACCCCGTAGGGTTCGTGATCCCAGCCCGCAACGCCTACAACCCGATCATCGCCTACCTCGGCGTGCTGCCCCGGCACCGCGGCCACGGCTACATCAACGACATTCTCGGTGAGGGCACCCGGATCCTGGCCGGTCAGGGCGTCACGCATATTCGCACGACCACTGACCTGGGCAACAAGCCGATGGCCGCCGCCTTCGCCCGCGCGGGTTACCACAACTTCGAGCGCCAGATCGACATGGTCTGGCGCTGACCAGACCCGCGTGATAGGGAAAGAACACCGAAACAGGGGGCGGGACATGGGCATTTTCGAACGCTTAACGCAACCACGCCGTCTGGCGAAGGTTCTTGCGGTCACCACCGCCGCGGCCGCCCTGACGCTGACCGCGACGTCGGCGTCGGCGGCCGGCGCCGACGGCACAGTATCCGGGATCGACGCGCTCTACGGCGTGGCCTGCCCCACGGCCACGACCTGCGTTTCCGTCGGCTTCGGCGGCGTGGACGACAACATCGGCAAGAGCGCGGTCATCGCCGCCAGCACCGGCCAGGCCACGGTCTGGCCCGGCGGCCTGACCGACGATCCGCTCACCGCCGTCGCCTGCGCCAGCGCCAAGGCCAAGACCTGCCTCGCCGTGGCCGACGACGCCGTCGCCACGGTCAACGTGACCACGAGCGCCATGAAGGTCACCGCCGTTCCCAAGCCACCGCCTGACGGCGTCGTCGGGCTCGGCGCCGTCGCCTGCGCCAGCGCCAAGGCCTGCTATGCCGTCGGTTTCCAGGGCACCGAGTCTCCCGCCAAGGCGATCGCCCTGCACCTGTCCGCGGCTGGGCAGGTCCTGGGCAAGACCACCGGGCCGGGCAAGGACATCGCCGGCATCGCCTGCCCGGCCGCCACGCGCTGCTTGATCAGCGACAGCGAGGCCGCAGGCGTCAAGATCCAGCTCCTGAACAGCGGCAAGTTCGGCGCGGCCCACCCGCTGCCCGCCGACACCTACATCGAGGCCATCGCCTGCTACCAGGCCAGCCTCTGCTACGCGCTCGGCGGCAACAGCCAGTCCTCGCCCATCACGACCGACGAACTGTTCCCGCTCAACCCCACCACCGGTGCCCCGGGCAGCATGATCACGCTCTCCGGGATCAACGGCAACGGCCTGACCTGCGTCAGCGCTACCACCTGCCTGGTCGTCGGCTTCTCGGGCGAGGGCTCGACCGCCAAGCCCGCCGTGGTGCCCGTCACCAGCGGCACGCCGGGCACCGTCACCAACTACCCCGGCGAGAACCTGAACGGCGTCGCCTGCGCCACCGCCAGCGCGTGCTACGCGGTCGGCCTGGCCAGCACCAAGGCCATCGTGGACAAGGTCGCGTCCTGACACAATCAGCCCCATGACCGACGCCCTGCCCCAGGCCGGAACCGTGGTGGTGGCCTGCTGCCAGCTCGCTCCCGTGCTGGCGGACCCGGCCGCTAACCGCGAACTCGCCGCCGGGGCAGTGGCCCAGGCCGCCGCCTCGGGCGCGTCCGTGATCCTGCTGCCCGAACTGCTATCCAGCGGCTACGTCTTCGAGAGCCCGGCCGAAGCCCAGGCCAGCGCGGAGGCCACCGACGGCGAGACGATCACGCTCTGGCAGCGGCTGTCCGCCGAGCACCACGCCGTCATCGTCGGCGGCTTCTGCGAGAAGGCCGACGGCGGGCCGTACAACAGCGCCGCCCTCATCGACCACGGCGAGCTGCGCTGCGTCTACCGCAAGGCCCACCTCTGGGACGCCGAGCGCCTCTGGTTCACCCCAGGCGACGCTGCTCCGCCCCTCGTCCCCACCGAAGTCGGCCTGCTCTCGGTCATGATCTGCTACGACCTCGAGTTCCCCGAATGGGTGCGCCTGCCCGCCCTGGCCGGGGCGCAGCTCTTGTGCGCGCCGGTCAACTGGCCGGCCGCGCCCGCTTCGCGCCACCCCGACGGCGAACGCGCCGCCGAGGTCATCAGGGTCCAGGCTGACGCCGGCGTGAACCGCATGTTCATCGCCGCCTGCGACAGGACCGGAACCGAACGCGGCGTGGACTGGGTGGCCGGTTCGATCGTCGTCGACCCCGACGGCTGGCTGCTCGCCGAGGCCCCGCACGCCGAGGCCACCATCCTGGCCGAGTGCCGCCTCGTCGACGCCCTGGACAAGCGGGTCGCCGCGCTCAGCGACATTCACGCCGACCGCCGCCCTGAGCTCTACCGTCAGGTGGCGAGCCCGGCTCAGACGTCGTAACGGCTGGTCGGCGGCTGCTCGTACTGCACGGTCCTGGCCTGGGTCGTCACGGTCCGCTTGCGCATGTGCACGGTCCGGGCGCTGGCCGCCATGCTGCTGATGATGAGCGTGATGGCCAGCCCGATCACCAGGTTGATGGCCGCCGTGGCCGCCTTCGTGGTCACCGTCGTGGTCAGCGTCAGCGGGATCACGACAGCGATCGCCGTCAGCAGCACCATGATCCAGCCGAAGAACGTGGACGGCGCGGGCACCGCCAGGCACAGCAGGTGCATCAGCCCGGTGGCCAGCAGCGCCACCAGCGCGGCCACGATCGCATAAGTCACCGTGCTCGCGCTGCCCCAGATGCCGTCGCCCTTGGGCTCCAGCACCGTGGCGTGGAAAATTCCACGGGCGATCAGCAACCCGACGATCGCGACCAGCGCGGCTACCACCGCCGTCGCGATCCCGCCTGCCCACAGCCGTCCCGCGTCCACGCCGGGCCGTGTGTCAGGTGCCACGGGCGCCCCGCTCCCGCGATACTCGGGTGCTCCGCCGCCATATCCGGCCGTCATGGCTATCACTCCACTCTTTGCCGACGCCGTTCCAACGCGCTGACTACCCCTCAGCGGCGACCGCACACACCTGGCGGCGACGGCCGGGGTTCTGGGCACCCGGCCCGCGTCCACCGGGACGGCCAGGGCTTCATCCGGGTCATCGCCGCCCAGCCCAGCTACGAGCGCCTGGTGCAGCGCGCCTTCGAGAAGATCCGTCAGGCCAGCAGCGGCATGCCCGCCGTGATGATCCGCCAGCTCGAAGCGCTGGCCAAGATCATGGCCGACACCTCCAGCGCCGGCCAGCGCCACGTCCTGCTCGATCAGGCCGAGATGATCGACCGCCTCTGCGAACGCACCGTCCCCGAAGCCTGCGACCGCGCCGACGTCCGCCGCCGCTACGAAGCCGTCCTCACCGTAGAGTCCCGCCAAGCCACCAACCACCCCGCCCGCTAATGACCTCGCGTCGCAGAGCGGCTGTGGGCCGGAGCCCACAGCCGCTGGTGGAGCCCGGGTAGGTCAGCGGGCGGGGATGGCGGGGAGGGCTGGCAGGGTGGGGGACAGCCCGGCGGCGGTCATGAGCCATTGGCCGGTTTTGGCGCTGACCATGGCCACCACGAAGTTAGCGGTTCGCGGCGGGCCGCTGACGCTGTGCAGGCCGCCGGCCGGGTTCAGGGAGACCAGCCAGACGAGCTGGTGCGAGCCGAAGCGGATCGTGCTGGCGTACACGAGTGACTCGCCGAGCACGCGGGTTCCCGGCTTGGCGACCCAGGCGAGCGCGGTCCGCTGGGCCGCGACCGCGCCCGGCTGGCGGGACGCGATGTTCGCCGCGACCGGGGCGATCCTGGTCGCGTTGTCCGACACGACCGCGTTGATCATGGCGGCGGCCAGCGGCCGCACGGCGGCCGGTGCCGAGCGCGCGTGGCCGGCGGTCTGGGCGGAAGCCGCCGGGGCGAACGCCCCGGCCATCGCCGCCACACCGAACCCGGTCACGGCGACCACACCCGCCCCGGCTCCGAGCCTGGCCCGCAGCGAAAGCCGGTGTCCATTGTTCCGCATTAGCTTGGGAAGGCTTAACATTCCACTACCTCACGTTCGCGTTGTCCGGGGATACTGGATGGCGGGGATTCAGGTCTTGCACGCTTTATCCCAGGTGCGCCACGAATTCACGCCCGAGGTGCCTGCGCCCGGTGCTATTCCCAGCCAGCTGGCCCCGGCCGCGCCGGTGACGCCGTCGAAATTCTGCCAGCCCTTTGACGAGCCCGCCGTCGGCCATACGTGCGCGGCACTCACCTGGGCCACCTTGCCGGATGGGTCGGCCGTTCCGCCCGGAACCTGCGAGGCCTGAGTGTGAATCTCGGCGTATATCTGGGCGTCGTTGGGCCGGTCGGTGTCCGCGACCCGCTGGACCAGGTTGCCGTTCACGGCGACCCCGTACATCAGGTTTTCGGTCGGCTGGAAGTAAACCGCATAACTTTGCGTGGAGTTGATCGCGTACGGCGAGTAGTAGTCGTCGTAGAACTTGCCCGGCCCGAAGGACCACTCGACGAACGTGTTACGCAGCCCGCCGGGGCGCTCTATCCAGCCTATCTGCACGTACTTGTCGTCCGAGGCGGGCTGGACGTCTAGCATGACCCACTCGCTGACGTCGTCATTGCTCGGTGCGCCCTGATTGGGCCCCGCGACGAATGGCGAGTAGTTGCGGATCGACGCGTAGACTCCGCCGGGTGTGCCGCCGACATTCTGGCTGTCCGCGCCGTCGAAATAGTAGTGCAGATAATTGTTCGACCTGTTTGGGTTGCAGCCGTCGCCGCCGCCCGAGGCGATGGCTGCCTGCATGGGGGCCCCGGTGAGCAGGGTCGCTCCCGCCGCGCAAATACCGGCCAAGGCAATCCATCGCGGCCGTCGATTACTTAACCAGCGCACCGATATCACTCTCCTCCGTGAACGGGTTTACCGTGATACTGGCACGATCCGCGGCCTTTCCTCTTGCGGGCGATACCGGGGCGATACGAATTATCACGCCCGGGCGGGGGAGTGGTGACGCACAGCAAAAGGCCCGCCCGCCCTCGTGTGGAGGGCGGGCGGGCCCGCGGGCAGCCTGGCTACCTGGACAGGTGACCGTACGCGGCCGCCTCGGTGGCGAAGTCCGCGGCCAGCCTGGCCATGTCCGGCACGCCGAGTCCGGTGCCGACGTTGTAGGTCAGCCCGTGCGTGCCGGTGTAGTAGAGGTTGTCGTCGCCGGTGCCGGACGCGCCGATCGGTGCGAACGGCGAGCCGACCTGGTTGGCGAACTGGTAGATGGCCGGGTTCCAGAACCCGACCCGGCCGCCGGCGTACTGGTCGAGTATCGCGGTGGAGCCGTTGAATTGCGGGGCCACGAAGCTGGTCCCGCCCCAGTCGACCTCCAGCGGGTTGCCCTTGAACTGCGGGCAGTAGATCTCATACCCGGTGAGCGGGTCCGCGTTCGCGGACACGTCGGGCACGGCCCGGCCGGCGCCGGTGCCCGTGGTCACCTTCGGCGCGGGGTTGAACGTCCACTTGTGCGGCAGCGTGAGCCCGTTCACGGTCTTGAAGTCCGTCGGCGTCAGGTACCGCACCGCGCTGAACCGGTTCGTGCCGGACACGCCCTGCTGGTACAGCGGCCTGGCCTCGTCCACGCTGAACCCGCCGCCGCCACCGCCGATGCCGTCCTGCGACTCGGCGAACGCGGCCTCGGACTTGAAGCCGAAGCCCTTCCAGAACTTCCAGGTGTAGTCCCAGCCCCAGGCGCGTTCGGCCGGGATCTTCACGACGCCGAGCCGCTGGCCGGAGAAGTTGGACACCGCCACCCGGCCGCCCAGCGTGGTGCCGCCGGCGGACGTGATGTACGGGCTGTTCGCCGGGGTGTCCACGGTCAGGTCCGTGGTGGCAGGGTAGTTGTCGTAGGCGCCGTCGTCACCGGCGGCGTCGAACGAGCTCTGCCCCTGGGCGTCGAACTCGAGGAAGGCCTGGTCGTAGGCCTGGACGT
>DATAWQ010000099.1:0-26373 GCA_036267135.1 Streptosporangiaceae bacterium
ACCGATCTGCTCGGTGATCTCCCACCCCTGAGTCAGGGGGTCCTCCTGGCCGGGCAGCAGCAGGGTGCTCGAGACGAGCGGCTCGCCGAGTTCGGTGAGCAGCGCCTGGGTCACCACGTGCCGGGGGATCCGCACCCCGACCGTCTTCTTTCCCGGGTGCTGCAGCCGGCGCGGTACCTCCTTGGCCGCCGGCAAGATGAAGGTGTAGCTGCCCGGGGTGGCCGCCTTGACCGCCCGGAACACCCGGTTGGTGATGTGCACGAACTGGCCGAGCTGGGCAAAGTCCCGGCACACCAGCGTGAGGTGGTGCCGGTCATCCAGGTGGCGGATCGACCTGATCCTGGTGGTGCCCTCCTTGTTGCCGAGCTGGCAGCCCAGCGCGTAGCAGGAGTCCGTCGGGTAGGCGATCACGCCGCCCGCGCGGACGATGCCGGCGATCTGAGCGATCGCCCGCGGCTGCGGGCTGGCCGGATGAACGTCGAAGTACCTGGCCACATGATGAGCATAGAGGCCACCCCAGACACCCAGAAGACACAACCCGGGTCACACGCACCGGCCAATTCCGGCCGAATGGGCGCCGGGTCGTCTTTCTCCTGCGGCGCGCTGGAACATCGTCAGCCAGTCCCGGGCGGCGACCAGTTCGCGGCGGCTCAGCCGGCCGTCGCGGCGACGAGCGTCAGCACGAACCCGGCGAGGATGATGGCCACCCGCGCGTAGTGCGGCGGTCCCAGCGCTGCTGCTGCTCACGCCAGTCGCCGGGGTGGTCGTCGGCTGTCCACGTGGCGGAGCGGTTGTTGATGGGGACGAGCAAGGCGATCGACATGACGACGCTCACGGCGAGCAGGGCGGCGGCCGCGACGGCGGCACCGGCCGCTGCGCCGCCCCAGGTGGCGGCGGCCAGTCCGGCGATAAGGATCAGCGACGCGAAGTACCAGAACGGCATTACGCGGCCGAGGACCCGCGCGCCGTCGGCACGCGCATCGAGCGACGGCCCGGCCGGCAGTCGCAGCAGGATTGGATTGACGAAGACCGCGACGGCGAATTCGACGCCGACCATGGTTCCGGCGACGGTCGCGGCGATGACAGCGAGTGCGTTGAGCATGACGCCTTCCTAGTTAGCAGTGCTAGATATCTAGCGATGCTAACCTAGGCTGGAACGGGCCGTTACGCAAGAGGAGGAACCATGGCCGAGTCGGGTGCCCGCGCACGGCGTGTGGCCGAGCGCAGGCAGCAGATCCTCGACGCGGCCCGGGCCGTGGCCGAGACCGACGGCTGGGCCGCCGTCACATCGCGGCGGCTCGCCGATGCGATCGGCTACACGCAGCCCGTGCTCTATGCGCACTTCCCCGGCGGGAAGACCGAGATCATGCGCACGGTGGCGCTGGCCGGATTCACCGAGCTGGCAGCAGCGACACGGGCGGCTGTGGGACGCAAGACGGGCGCGCGGGCCGTCGCGGCGGTGGCCGGTGCATACCTTGACTTCGCGGCGGCGCATCCGTCGCTCTACGAGGCGATGTTCCAGCTGCCAATCGATGCGCGCTTCGCCCAAGACGACGCGGAGGCCGAGCTGCGCTCCGCCTTCAACGCGCTTGCCGCGGTGCTCGGCGATGGCGACGACGAAACCGCGACCGAGGTGCTCTGGAGTGCATTGCACGGCATGAGCCTGCTCGAGTGCGCTGGCCGGATGCGGCCAGCGCACCGCACTGACCGGGTCGCTGAACTCGCGGGCCGCTTTGGGGACTGACCGCGGGTGATGCGGCTTTCAGCGGGAGCGTAAGTCCTCCGGCAGCGCCACGCCATTGTGTTCCTTTAGTGCGGTCCTCTTGGCCGGTACTGGCTTACGCCTCCCGGCCGGGTTCCGTCTCGCGCGACTCCGGCTGACCTGGCTGGCCTCCAGGCCCGCTTGCGGTAGCCCGGGTGGGCGGCCCGGCGCAGCCGTTCAGTATGAATTTCCGTTTTGGTTTACTGAACGGCTGCGCCGGGCACCGCTGTCCGAATCTGTGGGCGCGCAGGTGACGATGACGGCCGCGCCGGCGACTGTCGCGATGGCGAGGGGTATCCAGAGGGAGGCGGCTGCGAGGCTGAGCGCGGCGGTGATGGTGACGGGTGCCAGGGCGCGGCCGAGGCCTAGGGAGAGCTGCCAGCGGGCGAGGGCCCGGCCGCGCAGGTGGGGCGGGGCTGCGTCGATGACGAGCGCGGTGCCGACGCCGGTGTAGAGGATTTCACCGAGGTTGTACAGGATGCAGACGGCGGCGATCAGCGCGGCGCCGGTGTTGCCGTGCCCGGTGCTGGCGAGCAGGAATCCTAGGTAGGAGCTCGCGAGTACCCAGCCGGCGAGGGCGAAGACACGGCGGCGGGGCCGGCCGGACATCCAGACGACGACGGGGAGCTGGACGAGGATCACCATGATCGTGTTGGCGACGAAGATGGCCGACGACCAGGCCGGTGCTGCGTGCAGCTGGGTGACCAGCACGACCGGCAGGGCGACTTCGAGGATGTCGAAGCAGAACGCGAACGGCAGGTTGGCCGCGTTCATGAACGCCAGCCGGCGAAGCACCAGCCGGTCGGCGTCCGTGACCGGTGCCGGGGCTCCCCGGCGGGCCGGGATGCCGGCGGCGGTGATGGGGACGGTGGACACAAGCGCTGCCGAGATGAGGTATCCGGCCGCGGTGCCGGCGGCAAGCCAGCGCATCGCGATCCCGCCGGTGCTGACCGCGATGGTAGCGAGCAGGGCGCCCGCGCCGAGGCCGCCGTTGGCCAGCGAGCGCAGCGCCGCCAGCACGGCGTCGCGTTCGTAGCCGGCGGACAGGCTGGCCACGACGGCGGCCTGGCCTATCGGGCCGGCCTGGTTGCCGGTTCCCTGCAGCACACAGCAGCAGATGAATCCGGCTGGGCCGGGGATGAGCAGCAGGGCGAGCAGGCCCGATGCGCGCAGGGTGAGTGTGGTGACCATGACGGCCCGGCGGGCCCCGGTGTCGACCCAGCGGCCAGTGACCGGCACCGCCGCCAGGCCCACCAGGAAGCCTGCCGACAGTGCGAGTCCGGCGTAGCTGACGCTGATGTGGCTGACGGTGACCGCGTAGAGGATCAGGAAGGGCCGGATGAGACCGCCACCGAGAGAGGAGATCAAGGTGGCGAAGGCGTAGCGGCCACCGCCCAGGCCGCGCAGCAGCTGGATCGTTGTGAGCTTGGCCGCAGGTGCGGTGGTGGCAGCGGTCGCGGCGACGTTGGTGACGGGCATGAGGCCAGGTTCACCGCACCATCGCCCAGGCCCGGTGCCGATTGACGGTGCGCGTCAATCGGCACGGTCACGACGCTGCGCCGATGCGAGTATGTGCTGATGAGCGTCAGTATCGATGTGTCCGGCGTGACCGAGGACCAGTATGTTTTCGCACCGTCGCCGCTGGCCGATCTGGGTTCCGCGCTGCATCTGCTCGCTGAGCCCGCCCATCACGCCGGGCAGGCCGGCTGGATCACCGCCGCGGGCGCGCAGATCGACCCGGATCTGATGGACCGGATACTCACGGCCGACTATCTGTGGCGGACTTCACGTTCTGACATGCTCCTGCCGCCGCGCCCGAAGCCGACGCTGGCCGAAGAGCTCGATGTCATCGACCAGCTCGATGACGAGACGTGGGTGCGCACCGCGCTGATGACTAGCAGCTGCGGAGCCGTGCCATTGCGTGATGACCTCCGGTCGCCACTCGTCGACGGGACCGCACGCCGCATTGCCCGCGAGCGGGCAGCCTCGCGCGGCGCCAGGCAACTTGACTTCGCCGACTCAATCCTGGCCGACCCAGCCGCGGCCAGGACCTGGCTGCGGCGCCTGCTCGAGGATTGCGCGACCGGGTTCTTCGCGGCCGCGTGGCGACGGGTGGCCGGCCGGCTCGCCAGCGACGTGCGGCACAAGCGCGACCTGCTGGCCCGGCATGGACTCCAGCGCACCCTGGCCGCGATTTCCCCCGCCGTCACGCTGTCACCCGCGGGCGAGCGCATCATCGTGGACAAACTGCAGGACCGCTCGGCCAGCGCCGCCGGTGCCGGCCTGACCTTCACACCCAGCGCGTTCTCCCACCCGCACCTGCTTGTCGTGTACGCCGCCGGCTGGCAGCCGGTAATCCACTACCCGTTGCTCGCCACCCCCAGCGAGCAGTCGGTGTCGATCGCGGCGATCCAGGACAGGCTGCACGCGCTGGATCACCCGGTGCGGCTGCGGCTGCTGCGCAGCATCGCCCGCGGACCGCAAACCACGGCCCATCTGGCAGATGCCTGGCTGCTGACACCACCGGAAGTATCACGGCACCTGGCCATCTTGAAGAACGCGGGCATCGTCACCCCCACCCGCCGGGGCCGCTATGTCAGCTACGAACTCGACCTGGCCGCGAACGCGCGCCTCGGGACCGACCTCATCGAAGCCCTTCTGCGCTGACCCCGAAGATCGCAACGCCAGGCCGCTCTAGCCGGGTAAACCATCACGCCTGCGTGGCTGGCAGCAGGGCGGTCACCGCTGCCAGGCCCGCGATGGTGTAGTCGATGACGAGGTTGACCAGGTGAATGAGATCGGCTCCGGTTGGTTCGGGCCCGAGCGAGCGGGCTTCGCTGGTGTCATACAGCTCTCGCAGCCCGGTCACCGCGGTGGTGGCGGCCAGCCGCGGCGCGAGGGCGTCGGGCTGGACGTGGAGGTCCCCGGCGATGGCCGCGGCGAGGATGCGTTCTGCGGGTGCGTAGGAGGCTCGCGCCAGGCCGCGGAGCCGGTCGTTCTCGCCGATCAGCCGGGCTCGCAGCGCCCGTGCACGCCAGTAGATGCGGGCATCGTCAGCTCTGCTCGCGCTGATCTCGCCGATGGTCCCGGTCATCCACTGGCGCAGTGTCTCCAGCGCCGGCTGACCCGCCGGGCGGGCAGCAAGCCGGAGTTCGAGCCGGCCGGCGCCGAAATAGTCGTCGTCGGCAAACAGCAGGTCGTCCTTGGCCGGGAAGTGCATCGTCACGGTGCGCGGCGCGACGTCGGCGGCGTCGGCGATCGCCTTGATGGTCGTGGCGTCATAGCCATGGGCTGCGAATAGCTCCCACGCCGTCTCCCGGATCAGGGCGCGCGTGCGCTGCTTGCGCCGCTCCTGGCGCGTCGTCGTCTCGGTCATGCCCGCAACATTACCACGGACGTAGTATTGCACTGATAGCATTAACTGCTATCGTAGCAATTATGCAGCAGCCGCAGCTATGGCCGGGCGACCCGGCGTTAGCCCCCGGATGCAACCCGTCCCGGGCAACGAAGACAGAAGGGATCACGAACACATGACACGCGACACAATCCCGGCCCAGGGGTTCACCCGTTCCGAGCTTGTTGCCCGCCTCGTCCGCGCCGGCGAACTGGAGGTGTCAGGTGACGATCAAGCCGAGGCAGGTACCTACTTCAACCAGGAAAACTTCCGCTTCCACGGTCCCGGCGGCTTCGAAGCCGACTACGCGGGGCTCACCGCATACTTCGCATCGCTTCGCGCCGCCTTCGACGACCGGAAGATCACCAGAGGCATCATCGTGGCCGAGGGCAACACCATCGCGTGCCAAACCTGGATCGAGGGTACGTTCGCGCGCGAGTTCACCCAGTCACCAACAGGCCCCCTTCCCCCCACCGGCGCCAGGGTCATCATGGACCTGATCAGCATCTTCTCGTTCGACGATGACGGGCGGCTGATCGAGGAATTCGTGCGCACCGACTACCGTACCCTCATCCGCCAACTCGGCGCCGAAGGCCGGTGACCAGCGCAGACACCCCCGTCGTCCTGAGCCGCGCACTGAGCCGAGCGTCCTGAGACCAGCGCAGAGGTGCGGCTCAGGACTTTCCGGTGGCCGTGTTGGCGGTGACCCAGTCCACTAGCGGCAGAAGCAGGGCGGTCAGTTCACGTCCGCGGCCGGTCAGGCTGTAGTCCACGCGGGGCGGCACGACCGGGTAGGCCTTCCTCGCGACCAGGCCGTCGGCCTCCAGGGTGCGCAGGGTCTGGGCCAGCATCTTCTCGGTGACGCCTTTGACCCAGCGCCGGATCTCGCCCCAGCGCATCGTGCCGTTGGTGAGGGCAATGAGGACCAGTACTCCCCAGCGGCTGGTCACGTGGTCCAGGAGGACCCGGCTGGGGCAATTCGGGTCGAACACATCTCCCGACTGATTTCCCCGTGCCACGCCCTCAACCTGGATACTTTCCTTCATGACAGTACCTTACTCAATAGTGCGTACCAGCGAAAGGGAAGGGTAAAGCGGTGGCGGCCGGTTAAGCAGGGTGACCAGCCGAAAAGGAGCCAGCCATGTCCCTGATCATCACCGGCGCCACCGGAGCACTTGGCCGCCTGACCATCGAGCACCTGCTCAAACGCGGCGTGCCCGCAGACGAGATCGTCGCCACCGGCCGCGAGATAGACCGTGTCAGCGACCTCGCCGAGCGCGGCGTGCGGATCCGCGTCGCCGACTACCGGCGCAGCCCCACTCAGGCCCGGCCCGTGCAACATCCGTGCAAACGAGCCATCAGGGAGCAATCACGGCTGCCCCGCCCGATCGTGGCCTCGTTCAGCATGTCGACTCGGTGGCCTCCTGGTCCGGCTCGATGGTGACGGTGACGCGGTTCACCGCTCGCTGTGCGTTGGCCAGCGCTTCGGCGGGCGTAGCTCCATCGGCGATCACCGCCGTCAGCCGATCCCAGGAACTGTGCAGCCCATGGATACGCCTGCCGATCCTCTTCACCACGACCGAATGCACGCCGGGGCTGGCCTCCGCTTCGGGTACGCCCGCCACGGCCGTCACCCGGCCCGCCGGTCCCGAGGAGGCCCACATCGCCGTGTAGCGGACCGCGGTGGCGGACGGCTTCTGGGTGAGAGGCTGGCCGCGCATCATCGTGCAGAACTGGGTGATCACGTCGTAGTCCCAGGCCACCTGGATCATGTCGATGATCCCGTCCCCGGCCATCCGCCCGGCGCACTCCACCAGGTAAGGCGTACCGCCGGTGACGATCCACTCGCAGTGCGCGAAGCCGGTGTCCATGCCTAGCGCGTCCAGCACCCCGACCGTGCCGGAGATGAGCCGTCCGGCCAGGTCGTCGTCGATGTCAGCCGGATGCAAGTGACCCTGTTCCACCGGCCGGGGCCCGGGGAACAGGAACTTCTTGGTGACGGCGCTGAACTCCGGCCGGCCGGCCCGCAGCATCATCTCCACGCTGAACTCGTCGCCCTCGATGAACTGCTCGGCCAGCATCCGCAGCGGCAGCGGACGGTCGGGCACGAACACGCCCTCGTCCTGCTCCTCACACTCGGTCCAGGCCTCCTCGGCCTCGGCCGGGTCGTGCAGGATCTTCGTGCCGACGGCTCCCGCGCGGTTGGCCGGCTTGAGCACCACCGGGCCGCCGGTCTCGGTCATGAACTTCCTGACCTCGGCCGGGCTTGTGACCGGGACCGACTGCGGATTGGCGATGCCGGCCGCGGCCGTGACCTGGCGCTGCAGGTGCTTGTCCCGCAACAACCGCGCCGCCCCGTAGCCGGTCCCGGGGACGCCGTACCTTTCAGCCAGCCGCGCGGCAAACGGCACGCCGTACTCGGCGAACGGGATAACAGCCATAGGCCGCAGCGCACGGAACCGGTGGTAGAAGCAATCGGCGGCCGCGTCCCGCATGTACTCCCAGCCGATCAGCTCGCGCAGCATCGGCGAGTCGCCCACCGCGGCCTCGGCGTTGCGCTTGCGCAGCACGTCGGGTTCGTCGATGATCACCACCGACTTCTCCGGCAGGGAGGCGGCCAGCGCGTCCAGGAGCGGCGCGTAGCCCACGATCAGAACGACCCCTTCACCGGCTGAAGTTGCGGTCGCGGTGCTCACCAGGGTGCCGCCTTTCCGGTGTTTTTTGGGCCGCTGTGTTCTGGGCCGGGTTCTTCGGACAGGCAGCACCCCACCGACGTCCCGCTCACCCGGTTGATCAGTTCCGTGCCTGAGCTGGCCGCCAGGGCCCGTGCGAAGACGCCGCCGTAGCCACTGATCGCCCGGAACACGGCCCAGGTGACGTGCCAGGGGACTAGACCGCCGGTGTCGTCGGGGAACAGTTCGGGCACCGACCGGATCCGGCGCTGCAGGACGTAGGTGTCCCGGGTGGCCCGGGCCAGCTGCTCCCGCCACAGCTCCGGGGTGGTGGCCGGGTCCCAGCCCAGCACCACGCCCTCGCCGGCGCACCCGCCCGCGGGCTTGAGCACCAGGTCGTCTCGATGGCTGACGGCGTAGTCCATCAGGTCCGCGACCCGGCCGTCCTCCAGGGTGGCCGGACCGGGCCTGACGATCCGGGTCCACGGCACAATACGGTCGAAGGCGGCCCGCTCTGCGGATGTGAACAAATCCCGGCTGGCCTCCCCGGACAGCAGGGCCAGGGCAGCCTTGCTGGCGTACAGCTCGGAGTCAAGCGGGGTGAACATCGCCACCTCGCCGCGGGCCGTCGCGTCGAGGATTGGGTCCATCACCGCGGGACCGCCGGGCTCCAGCAGGTGCTCGAGCAGGAACAGCCGGTACACCACGTCCACCACCCGGCCGTCCAGCCAGACCCGGCCGCCGCGGATCTCGAGCTGCCCGAGATGGCAGGCATGTGCGTCCAGGCCCAGCTCACGCCACTGCTCGGCGATCAGTTGCAGGAACGGGCCTAGGTCGGTGTCCCAGGCGTGCGGCCACACGGTCACGGCCACCACCGGGTAGGAGTCCGGCTTGAAGCCGCCCTCGGTGAGCACGTTGGCCACCGTCTCGCGGCGGGTGTCGGCGTAGCCGAGCCGGTGCGCCCGGGCGAACTCGGCCAGCAGTGGGTGCTCCATCATGGCCCGGCAGATGTCGGCGTTGTCGGTGCCCCCGATCATGCTGCCCATGTTGTATTCGAGCATCCGGAACCCGGACTCGCCGACCTGCAAGTCGGCCTTGGCGTGCAGGCTGGTCTGCGGGCCGCGGCTGCGCAGGACGGCCGAGATCTGGTCCTCGTTCAGCCCGACGGCGCGGGCAAACGCAGCCACGTCGCCTCCGTACATCCGGTCGGGGAGGCCGACCAGCGCGGCCCGCACGATCTCCAGGTCGGCGCAGAGCTGAGTCCTCTCGTCGTAGCCGAGGAAAACCGGCCGGGACAGGTAGCGTCCGTGGAAGTACGCGTTGAGCAGCTCGGACTCGGGCAGCTTCCCGCGCAGCTCGGCGGCCGTGACCTTCGCCCGCTCGATCTCGCCCAGGTAGAGCTGGGTCAGCGTCGTGCGGTCGCTCATAGCACCGCCTCCTGGCTGGTCGCAGTGGTCTCTTCCAGCGCGCTCACGGCGTCGAAGATGGCCGCCTCCAGGGTTTCCTCGCTCGCCGGCACCGGCCTGGCTGATGCCGCGGACAGTCCCACCCCCGGTCCGGCCACGGGCGCCCCGCCGGTGAATACCACCAGCACGCGGGAACCGGGCTCGATGGTCTCGTGGTCGACGGCGTGCATGACGCCGGTGAGCGCGTATAGACCCGCCCGCTCCCGGGGGCTGGCTGTGCACGGGTCTATCTCCACGCCGATGCCGCCCGCTTCGAGCAGGGCGATAGCCGCGGGCTCACGTGCGAAGAACTCCTCGTTCGTCACTCCCAGCACCGTTCCCGCCGTCTGCGCGCAGATTCTGCGGATCTCCCTGACGAACGCCTCGGGCGGGGCCGCGCGGAACAGGGTCGGCTCCACCATGGCGCCGCCGTCGGTGGCAGGCTGGTCGGCCAGGGCCCGGGCGTACGGGCATACGGCCTGCTGCTGGACGCCGAGGAGCCGGGGCGGCCGCATTGCGGCCAGGCCGTCTCGGTCCTGGATCTCCGCTACTCCCCGGTAGAAGCCGAAGACACCGTAGCCGCTGGACAGCGCCTGCGCGTGCCACTCCCATTCCCGGCCGAGCTCGCGGGCGGCGTCCCGCAGGAAGAAGGCCCGCAGCTTGTTGCTTTCGAGCTGGCCGTCCATGACCGGCAGCCATGGGATGCCCACTCGCCCGGATATTTCGGCCAGCCGGGACTTGATCACCGCCTCAGGCGCTCCGACTTCGATCAGCCGCACGTTCGGCAGGGTGGCCGCGTAATCCCTGATCTTGCCCCGGCAGGCCGTCGGGTAGAGGATCACGCACCGGACTCCGGCCCGGGCGGCATACAAGCTGAGTGCGTTACCGGTGTTTCCCGAGCTTTCCGAGAAGAACAGGGGCACCCCGCGCTGCTGGCAGGCGGCCACGGTCAGGCAGGCCACCCAGTCCTTGAACGTCCCGGTGGCGCTGAGGGTGGACAGGTCGAGTACGTCGATGGCCACGTCCTGGTAGCCGGGCAGCTCGACGATGCGCGCGCCCTCTGCGATCGAGCAGGAGGCGATGACCGAGGGACTGAGATCCCTGACGTGAGCCGCGTACCGCAGCACCACGCTGGATTCCTCGCGGTAGAGTTCCATTCCCACCAATCGGTTACTCAACTGATATTCACCCAGCTGTTTCCTGGCCCGAGGTCAGGGGGCGGGCCCGCCCCGCCCGGCCTGCACCTCCTCCAGCGTCCGCATCCGCCACACCGGCGAGAAAGCCACCCACAGCAGGGACAGTGGGACTCCCGCCGCGGCGATGATCAAGGTGTGGCGCAGCCCGATCCCGCTGCCGAGCAGGCCCGCGGCCACAGCCGCGAACGGCAGCACCGCGCGGATGATCATCCGGAAGCTGGCGTTCACCCGGCCCTGGAGCGGCGCCGGGGTGACGATCTGCCGCAGCGTCATCGAGATGACGTTCTGGCCGACCAGGCCGAATCCCGCGAAGAAATACAGGGCCGACAGCAAGGCCGTGGCCACCGCGGCCGACCCGGTCACCAGCGGCAGGCCCGCGATCGCCACCGCGGCGAGCACCAGGGTGGCCACCAGCATCGGCCCGTAACCCAGCCAGGCCAGCGCGCGACTGAGCGTGACCGCGGCCAGCACGCCACCGGCGCCGAACGCCCCGAACAGAATGCCGACCTCTCCGGCGGACATGTGCAGTATCCGCACCGCGTACAGCACAATGACGGTGAGCTGGAGCTGGGAGAAGAAGTTGAACGTGCCCACCGCGCCGGCCAGCGGCCGCAGCACCCGGCTGCCACGCAGGAAGCGCAGCCCGGACCGGATCTCAGTGGCCACGCCGCGCAGGCCGCCCTGACCGCCGCCGTCGCGTTTGGGTGCGGGCTCAGGTACCCGGATCCACACCAGCGACAGGACGGAAAACACGAACGACACGGCGTCGGCCAGTAGCGCGAACGGCGCCCCTATGAGCTGCACCAGGCCACCACCGACGCTCGGGCCCACCACCTGGGAGACCGAGTCGGTGGACTGAAGCCGCTGGTTCCCGGCCAGCAGGACGTCGGAGCTGACCAGGGTGGGCAAGTAGGACCGGTAGGCCAGATCGAACACCACGGTGAGGAGGCCGTACACCAGGGCTACCGCGTACAGCGCCAGCATGTTCAGCGCGCCGGCCCAGGCCAGCGCCGGGACGACGGCCATCACGGCGGTGCGACCGATGTCCGAGCCGATCATCAGCGGCTTCCTGCGCACCCGGTCGACCAGGACGCCGACCAGCAGAGCGGGCCCGAGGAAGACCAGCCCCTCGGCCGCGCCCAGCAGGCCCACCTGAAACGGGCCGGCCTTCAGGTAGGCCACCGCGGTCAGCGGCAGCGCGACGACCGTGACCTGATTGCCGATCGCGGACACGCCCTGCCCGAACCACAGCTTGTTGAATTCGGCGTGATGCAGTAAACCGTGCGACGCGGAAGGCTGCGGGCCTGGCTGGCCGCTCTGCGGCGCCACCTTCTCGGCGGTCACCGCAAGCCTGGCCACACTGCCATGGGATCTCTCCGTTCAGCGGGCCGGGCGACCCTCTGGACATATACGTTTAATCAGTAGTATGACCATACAAATACCGGTCCATATGTGAGGCAGCCTAAGGTACGGGACCTGTTCGCAGGCAGGGCTCCCGGCAAAGAGGACAGGTGACGTGGGAACCGGGTGGCAGGCGGTCGCCGCGGAGGTCCGCGCCGTTGACACCGCGGCACAGATCCCGGCAGCGGGCTGGGATGACCTGGCTGGCGCCGATGACCTGTACCTAGCCCGTCCGTGGCTGCGCATGACCGAGGCGACCTCGGGTGTGCCGATGACGTACCTGTTCCGCGAGGACGAGCGCGGCTTAACCTCAGGCCTTCCCACCGCGTTGCTGGGTCCGGAGGTTCCCTGGCAGCTCGGCCGGCCGGACACGCTGGCCGAACACTGCGCCGCGGACGGACTAGAGGGTGCGGCGGATTTCCTGGCCAGCCTGTCAGACGCGCCGTGCGGCCTGTTCATGCCCAGCCTGGTCTGCGGGGGCAGGCACCTGGGCCGTACCCGGGTGCTGACCCGTGCGGGCTTGACCGACCCAGCCGGGGCGACCGAACGGCTGGTGGTGGCGGCCGAGGAGCTCATGCGGGAGCGGCAGGCGCGGTCGGTCGCCTTCCTCTACGTGGACGAGCGGGACACCATGCTCCGCCAGGTACTGGCCGCGCGCGGCTACGCCAGCTTCGTCAGCGGCAGTTACAACTGGCTACCGGTGCCGGACGGCGGGTTCGACGGCTACGCGGCCACGTTGTCGAGGCACCGCCGCCACCGGGTGCAGCCCGAGCGCAGGCGGCTGCGCGCCGCCGGGGTCGAGGTGCGGCTGGAGCCGCTGACCGACGACCTGGTGGCGCCGGTCTCCGCGATGGACGTATCGCTGCTGGTGAAGTACGGCGCGCGGGCCACGCAGGAACAGGCGGAGCAGACGTTTGACCGGATTCGCCGGGAGTTCGGCGCCGACGCTACGGTGGTGACGGCCCGGCTGGACGGTGAGCTGTGCGGGTTCGGCTTGGTGCTGCGCCACCATGACCGCTGGTACGTGTACCGGTGTGGATTCGATTACGCGGTCAAAGGCGACCTACCGGTCTACTTCGAGTTGCTGTACTACCACCTCATCGAAGCCGCCTCGGCGGCCCGTGTGTCCGTCATTCACTATGGCACCGGCAGCAGCGAAGCCAAGCGGTCGCGTGGCTGCCTCACCACCCGCCAGTACGCGTTCGTCAAGCTTGGCCAGTGAGCCGGAATTCTCCGAACCTGGGCCCCGCCCGGCGAAACGCCCCTTGAGGAGGGACCGACGATGTGGGACACCGTGGCAAGACCAGCCCCTGAGCAGGCCGCTGCCTACCGGGCCGCAGGCTGGTGGCGGGACGAGACGTTCCTTGACGATCTCGCGCGCGCGGCCGCCACCCGTCCCGGTCACCCGGCGGTCATCGCCTACGAGGATGGCAGGCTCGCCCGGACGCTGAGCTACGCCGACCTGGTCACCATGGTGAACCGCTTCGCCGGAGCGCTGGCCGACCTCGGAGTGGGCCCGGGTGATGTCGTCATGATTCACCTGCCGAACCGCTGGATGCTAGGCCCGCTGTACCTGGCCACGATCCGGATCGGCGCGGTGGCCGCGCCCGCCCAGCTGGCCATGGGCGCCCGCGAGATCGGCCACATCCTGACCGAGACCCGGGCCAAGGTGTGCGTGACCGTAGGCACATTCGCCGGGACCGACTACACGCACCGGATCCGCCAGGTCGCGCCCAGTACGCTGGAGCATCTCGTGGTAGTCGGGGATCCGGGGCTGTCCGGCGCGCTCGGCTTCGACGACTCCTTCGTCGCGGATCAGCCACACCGGCAGGATGGGTGGCCCGCCCCGCTGGGTCCGGACGACCCGGCGCTGCTCGTGTATACCTCTGGCACGACCGGCCAGCCCAAGGGCGTGGTGCACAGCCAGAACACGATCTACGCGGCCGGCCGGTCGCTTTCCGTGCCGTTCGGGCTCACCGCTGCCGACGTGATCTCCATCCCGCAGCTTCTCACCCACGTCGCGGGCGCGATGCACGGCGTCTACGCGCCGATCACGCTGGGCGCCACCAGCGTGATGCACGACACCACCGACGATGTCGGCCTGATGCTGGACATGGTGGCGGAGCACCAGATCACATACCTGCACACGTCGCCGGCCCGGACGAGCACGCTGCTGGCCGAGCAGCGCGCCCGCCCACGCCAGACCGGGAGCCTGCGGGTGATGAGCGCGAGTTCGGCTCCAATCCCGCCCCAGATGGTCACCACCGCCCAGACGCTGTTCGGCGTGCCGCTGTGCGCCTGCTGGGGCATGACCGAGACCGGCGGGTGCACGGTCACCCGGCCGGATGAGGACCCGCCGGACTGGGGCGCCTGCAGCGACGGCTGCGCAATGCCGTGGATGCAGGTGCGGATCGACTCCGAGCCGGGCGCCCGGGTCGGGCGGCTCCTGGTGCGTGGCGCGTCGCTGTGCCTCGGCTACCTCGGCCAGCGCCGGGCGTTCGAAGCCTGCCTCGACACCGACGGCTGGTTCGATACCGGCGACCTGGCCCGCGACGACGGCCGGGGCGGCATCCGAATCTGCGGTCGGCGGACCGACCTGATCACCCGGGCCAGCGGGGACAAGGTGCCCACCGCGGAGACCGAGGCCGTGCTGCTGCGCCACCCAGCGGTCAGGGACGTGGTCCTGGTCGGCTGCCGCGACCCGCGGATCCCCGAGTGCGACGAGGTGTGCGCGGTGGTCGTCCCCGAAGGCTGGCCGCCCACGCTGGAGTCGCTCCGGCATCACCTGGAGCAGGAGCAGGTGACGGCCGACAGTTGGCCCGACCGGCTGGAGATCCTCCCCGAACTGCCCAAGAACGCGCTGGGCAAGGTGCTCCGCACGACCGTGCGCCAGCTCATCGAAGCGCCCGCCGCCGATGACCGTGCCATCCATGACCGGGCCGCCGACCCCCGGCCGGTCCAGCCCGCCTGAGTCCGCCGTGACCTCACTTGTCTTCCCCGGCATCGCCGGCGCGCTCGCCCATGGCTACACCGGGGTGGCCGATCCGGACGACCTCTACCACTCAGCGCAGTGGCTCGGCATGGACGAGGAGGTCAAGATCGCCCGGCCGTTCAGCGTCCTCAGCCAGGCTGCGGGCGCCGGCGCCCCGGCCATGGCGGCGACCTGGGGCCTGGTGGTCGAAGACACCGCGTTCTGGCCGTTCATGCGCATCGACACGGTGCTGTCCCGGCTGATCGGGGAACAGGGCCTGGCCCATGGCCCGGACGTCACCCGGGCACTGGACTCGCTGATGCCCAGCGCTTACCTCGGGGCGCTGCGCGGCGGCACCACCCGGCTCCAGGTCCGCCCCGAGCTGGGCCCCGGCCAGACCCGGGAGGCGCTCGGCGAGGTGCTGGGCGGGGCTGAGGAGATGGCCAGGGCCGAGGGCCTGCGCAGCATCGCTTGTTTCTACGTGCCAGCCGACGACCTGCCGCTCCGTCAGGCCTTTGCTGATCAGGACTACATGTGCTTCGGGCTGGCGCATCACGTGGCGGTGCTTCCAGTCACCACGTTCGATGACTATGTCGGCGGCATGACCAAAGGGCGCCGGGACAACGTCCGCTGGGAGCGCCGCAAGATCGCCCAGGCTGGGGTCGAGATCTCCCTGGAGCCGCTGAGCCGGGAACTCAGCGAGCAGATGCTGCCGCTGGAAGCCCAGCTCTACCTGAAGTACGGTCACGAGAGCCATCCGACCCAGATGGCCCGGATCCTGCATCACCAAGTGATTGAGACCTTTCCTGGCCACGCCCCGGTGATCACCGCCCGCCGCGACGGCATCCTGCGCGGCTATGCCGCGTTCATCCAGGCCGGCCGCGTGCTGTACTCCAGGGATGTGGGGTTCGACTACGCCTGGGAGCCGCGCCTCCCGATCTACTTCGAGGTGGTCTTCTACGCCGCCGTCGAACTCGCCGCGCGGCTTGGCGCTCAGCTCGTCAACTACTCCTACGCCGCCGAGGACACCAAGATCTCGCACGGCTGCCACCTGCTGCCCCGGGTCGGCTACGTCAAGGCGTTCGACCCGGCGGTCGCGGCGGCGCTGCGCGGTCTCGGGCTGCGGTCCGAGCCGCCTGGCCAGGCGGATGAGAGCAGGACACGATGACCGATGGGGCGACGCTGACCCGGCTCTACCTGGACCGCGTTGAACGCTCCCGGGCCCGGGCCGGCGAACTGCTCGGCCCGCTGCAGACCACCGAGGACCCGCTGCTGACCGCCTTTTACCGGGGCCGGTACCTGTCCCGGCCGCTGTTCATCGGCCGGGACGAGCTGGACCAGTGCTATGCGGACACCGAGCGGGTGCGTGCCGCGCTGGTCAGCCTGCCCGGCCGGCTTTACGGAGACGACCTAGCCGCGTTCGCCCGCGGTGTGGGTGAGGCCGGCTACCCGGTGCGGGCCCTGCTGCGCGGCCGTACCGGGCGGGTCAGCGCCATGGGCCGGGCCGATCTCTACGCCTGTGAGTCCGGCTTCAAGCTGCTGGAGTACAACATGGGCAGCGCGCTGACCGGGCTGGAGAACGCCGACCTGTGCCGGGCCCTGCTGGAGCACCCGCTGCTGCGCGGGTTTGCCGCCGAGCACCAGCTCGGCTACACCGACAGCATGCGCGAGCAGGTGGCCAGCCTGCTCACGGAAGCCGGCCTGGACGGGATCGGCGTGGCCGGGGCCGCTCCTGACGGCGGCCGCCGCCCGATGGTCGTGGTCACTGACTGGCCGACCAGCTTCGCGGGCCCACTGGGCGGCTACATGCGCCGCCTGGCCGCCCGGTGGACCGAGCTGGGGCTGGACGCGACCGCCTGCCACGCCGGAGAGCTGGAAGCCCACGGTGGCCGAGTCTGGCTGCGGGGCCGGGCGGTGGATGTGATTGCCCGGATGTTCATCGGCGACAGCCTGCTCGACCCGGCCGCCCCGGCGCTGATCGAGCCGGTGCTGGACGCCGTGGCCCGAGGCGAGGTTGCCATGTTCACCCCGCTGGACTCGGAAATCTTCGGCGCTAAGGCCGCTTTGGCCATGCTGTCCGACGAGCGCAACCGGCACCTTTTCAGCGCCGCGGAACTGGCCAGCTTCGATCGGATCCTGCCGTGGACCCGGATGCTGCGCCCCGGGCCGGTGACCCTGGAGGACGGCCGCCAGCCGGACCTGCTGGACTACGCGGCCAGGCAGGCCGGCGACCTGGTGATCAAGCCGACCGGAAGCTGTGGCGGCGAGGGGGTGACGCTCGGCTGGGATCCGGCGGTCAGCCCGGAGCAGTGGCGCGCGGCACTGACCGCCGCGGTGGCCACCCCCGGCTCACACGTGATCCAGCGCCGTGTCCGGCCCGTGCCCGAGCTTTTCCCTGACGAGAACGGCGAGATGGTGCCGTGGACCATCACTTGGGGGGTGTTCACCGGGGCACGCGGTTACGCCGGCATCTACGCTCGCGGCCTCCCGTCGGCCCACGCAGACGAAGTGGTCAACCTGGGCCATGGGGCGTTCGCTGGAAGCTGCCTGGCCCCGCTCCCCGGCTAACGATCTCAACGGCGTATATCGCCACATAATGCACTAGTTCCGTTGAAAATAGTCTATGCGCCTGAACGTTGGGTACCTCACCTCTTAGCCATGAAGGAGGTGAAGCCATGCGCGGTCATGAGTCATGAAACTGTCCGCTGCTCGTGCGGTTGTAACGGCTAGAAATACGAACAGGTATGCCTCGCTTGGACGTAGCCCGGTGCAGCCATCACCCCCCTGGAAGTGCCACGCCACCTCAATCTTGGGACGTGCCCTCACCCCGGTCGGGGCGATGGCTGCACCGAGGCCGGGAGAGGCCCGGCCGATCTGCTGCGCTCGATGCTGGCCACGTTTATCAACACGCTCATGGCCGCGGAGGCGGACGCGATCCGCGGCGCCCCATGGGCTGCCCTCAGGGGACGGGACCGCCGGTCAGGCCGCAGCCGAGGGTCAGGTGCCGGCCCGCCGTCGTGATCTCATGCGGTGAATCCACCGGGAAGGCACGGGCGTAGACCCCGCCGTATCCGGCCGGGAACGTGAACACTCCCCAGGTGACCACCCAGGGGACCACCCCGCCGTCATCGCCGGGGCACAGCTCGGGATAGGGCCGGATGCGGCGCTGCAGAACGTACGGGCCGTTCATTGCCTTGGTGAGCTGGTCGCGCCAGACCGCCTCGGTCGTCTCGGACGGCCAGCCGGGTACCACGCCTTTGCCGGCGTGCAGCAGGGTGGGCTTGAGCACGAGGTCATCGGCGTGGCTGACGGCGTAGTCATACAGGTCTACCGTGCGGCCGTCTTCCAGCGTGACCGGGCCAGGGCGGACCATCCGGGTCCAGGGCAGGAGACGGTCGATGGCGGCCAGCTGCGCGGCGGAGAACAGGTGCCGGTGAGCGTGGTCGGACAGCATCGCGAGCGGCGCCTTGCTGCCGAACATCTCCGAATCCAGCGGCGTGAACAGGATGACCTCGCCCCGGGCCACCGCGTCGAGCACCGGATCCATCACGGCGTGCCCTTCGGGGGTGAGCAGGTGCTCGACCAGGAAGATCCGGAAGATGATGTCCACTGGCCGCCCGCGCAGCCAGACCCGCCCGTTCTTCATTGTGAGCTGCCCGAGATGGCAGGCGTGCGCGTCGAGCCCCATCGTCCGCCAGCGCTTGGCCGCGGCCTGCAGCGTGTGCTTGACCCGCGGGTAGCGCTCGGGCCAGTCTGCCACGGCCACGAAAGGGTGCGAATCGGGGGCGAACCCGGTCTCGGCGTAGATCAGGTCGAAATGCTGGCGCAGGGTGTCGGGGTAGTGCAACTGGTGCGCGCGGGCGAACTCCTTGAGCAGCGGATGACGCATCATGGCCCGGCAGGTGTCGGCGATCTCAAAGCCGGCCACCGCGCTGCCCATGTTGAACTCCAGTAGCCGCAGGCCAGCGGCCTCGGCGTACATGTCCGGCCGGGAGAGCTGGGTGACCTGGCCGGTACGGCTGCGCACGACGGCGGAGACCTGCCCGTCGGTCATGCCCACGGCCCGGCCGAACGCCATCAAGTCGCCGTCGTACAGCCGGTCGGGGAGGCTGACTAATGCCGTCCGGATGTGCTGCAGGTCCGCGTTCAGTTGCTCGGCTTCGGCGTGGCCGATGAACAGCGGCCGGGACATGAACCGCAGCCCGGCCCGCCAGCCGGCCGGGACGTCGAAGCTGAGCAGGTCGCTCCCGGTGGCCCCACGCCGCGCCACTTCCTCGAGGTATCGCGTGGTCAGCGTGATCCGGTCCAGCACAGTCGTCTCCTCAGGTGGTCGTGGGCTGGGCGTCGGTGGGGTCCAGGCCGGCCGTCGGGCCGCAGCCGAGATGCGCGCGTACGCAACCTGTCGCCCAGGAACCGGAACCAATATGTCCAGCATCTACCGAGATCGCACACCGTGCAAACGAGCCATCAGGGAGCCATCACAGCCGAAAACGGCCTCCACGAGGCCGAACCGGCTGGGTAAACCTGCGGGTGCCGAAAACCTGTGCCACCTGGTCGGATGCTCCGCTGACGGCTGGCTGCCCGGCCCGCACCGCCTGCCAGCGTGCGGTCACGCCGAGATGAGACGGCGCAGTTGCCCCGCGACGATCGCTGATCTCGCGGTGGCTGATCCGCTACCCGGCTGGCCGGGACCAGTCCTGGCGGATGTGCTCAAGGTGCCGTCGCATCAAGCGTTCGGCCGTGCGCTCGTCGTGGCGCATGATCGCGGCGAGCAGCGGGCGGTGCTCCTCGGCGGAGGTGACGAGGCGGCCGTCGGCATTGATCGTGCGCAGGTTGTGCAGGCGGGTCTGGTCGCGCAGCCGGGCGACGGCAGCGACGAGTCGGCTGTTGCCCCCGGCCGCCAGCAGGGTCAGGTGGAAGTCGCGGTCGGCAGCCAGGTTGCCGGCCAGGTCGCGGCTCCTGGCGGTCCGCTCGATGGTATCGACGAGGTTGGTGAGCCGGGCGGCGCGGTCGCCTGGCAGGTCTTCTCTGGCTAGCCGGGCGACGACGGGGACTTCGAGCAGCAGCCGCATCTCGTAGATCTCGGCCAGGTCGGCCGGGGTGAGCGGCACGGCCCGGAAGCCCTTGTTCGGCACGGCCTCCATCAGCCCGTCATCGACGAGGGCGAGCATGGCCTCGCGGATGGGGCCGTTGGACACGCTTAGCTCCGCGGCCAGAGCCTTGGAGGAGTAGACCACGCCGTCGGCGATCCGCCCGCTGATCAGCGCCTCGCGGAGCAGGGCGAGAGCCTGCTCCCGCAAGCTCGTGCGCTGCAGTGGCGCCGCGGTGAAAATCGGCATAACAGTAGTATGTCACTGGTCACCTGTCACTCATAACTGAGACCCGGGGAGCCGACGAATCATGAACATCTACGAAGCGGTCCGTTCCCGCAGGTCCGTCCGTGGCTTCCTCAGTCGGCCAGTGCCGCCCGCCGTGCTGACACGGGTTCTCAGCGCGGCGCTGCAGGCCCCATCGGGCGGGAACTTGCAGCCGTGGCAGGTCTACCTGATATCAGGCTCACGACTGGACGACCTGAAATCTCGCGTCCGGCAGCGCATCGCGTCCGGCGATCACGGCGATCTGCTGCCGGTGGCGCCCTACCCGGCCGCTCTTCCCGTCATCTATGCCCAGCGACTTGCGGACGCGGGCGAGCGGCGCTATGGCGCTGTCGGCATCGCCCGCGACGACAAAGTCGGCCGCGCACGGGTTCGTGCCCGGAACTGGGAGTGCTTCGGCGCCCCGGTCGCGCTGTTCTGCTACCTCGACGAGCAGATGCTCCCGCCGCAGTGGATGGACGCCGGGATCTTCCTGCAATCCGTCATGCTGCTCCTGCGGGCCGAGGGACTCGACAGCTGCCCGCAGATCGCCTGGGCGGAATACCACCGCACCGTCGCAGAGGTCATCAAGCCGTCAGGCGGCCAGGTCCTCGCCTGCGGCATGTCGATCGGTTGCGCCGACCCGCGAGAGCCCCAGCCGCCCATGCCGCGGGCACCGCTATCCCAAGTCGTCACGTTCCTCGACGACTGAATACGGGTAATTCCGGACGGCCCTGAGCCTTCGGGAAAGGTGTTGCAACGCGGGTGCATCGCCGTTGTGCGGCGCGGTCTCCGCCAGTCGCGATCGACGAGATTCTTACTGAACGGCTGCGCCGCGGAGCCGTTCAGTAAACCGAATGTTCCGCGTCGCCAGCCCGCGCCAGACCGCTCACCCGGCCGGCCGGACGGCAGCGCGAACCGGTGCGGCCGGGCTAGTTCACCGCCAGGCGGCCGCCGGGTTGATGACCTCAGTCGTGCCGGCCGAGCTGGGCTGGTAGGCCCGGTTGCCCTCGTAGCCGGCCAGCACGGCCAGCGGAGAGCCGGACGCATGGACGCGGGCCGCGGCGATCGTGCAACTCGCCGTGCCGCCGGCCAGTGTCTGCGTGTTTCCATTGCTGCAGGGGTAGCCCGCGGACCCGTTGCAGGTGGCCGTGGCGACGTGGTTTCCGGCTTTGCCGTAGCTGACCGTGCAGGTCGCCACGTCGGGTGTGGTGCCGCTCAAGTCCGACGTGCACAGCGTGGTTTTCTTGCTGGCCACCTTCTGGGTGAAGGCCACCGTCCCGCTGGCCGCGCCGGTGCCCGGCGCGACCGTATTCACATCAGCTCAGTCACGCAGACCAGCCTACGGAGAGGGAAGCCCGCACCGGGACCAAAGCCGCCGAAGTCCGGCGAAAGCGGGCGGCACGGTTCGTGATCTCTGCTAGCAGCGCCCGGATTTGACCCGGGATCAGGACGGCCAAGAACTGCCCAGACCGTGCGGTCGCTGGTGCTGGAGATGGCCCCGCGCCCAGGCGGTCCGGGCAGTCCTGGCGGGCGTTCCTGGACGCCTAGGCCCGGACGATCCTCGCTACAGACTTCTTCCACGTCGACACTGTGTTCCTCCGCCGCCTGTACGTGCTGTTCTTCATCGAGCATGGGACTCGCCGTGTGCACCTGGCCGGGATCACCGCGCATCCACGGGGGAGTGGGTGGCCCAGCAGGCCCGTAACCTGCTGATGGACCTTGAGGAACACGCTGATGGCGTGAAGTTCCTGATCCGGGATCGGGACGCCAAATTCATGGTGGCGTTCGATGCCGTATTCACCGCGGTCGGCGTGCGGATCATCAAGACGCCTGTCCGGGCGCCGCGTGCGAATGCGATCGCGGAGCGCTGGGTCGGCAGTGCCCCGCCGCGAACTGCTGGACCGGACAGCTTGATATGGAACCAGCGCCATCTGATGACCATCCTGGGCGAGTACGGGGACTTCCACAACGCGCACCGGCCGCACCGCACCCTGAACCAGGCCGCGCCGCTCCGTCGCCTACCCGACGGTCCCACCGACCTGGACCACTTCCGCGTCCTTCGGCGCGACCGCGCCGGAGGCGTGATTCACGAATGTCGCCTGGTGGCATAGGTTTTCAGCACCCACAGGGGAGGCCGGGTACGAGCGCGGCAGCCGGGACACGCGGCCAGGTAAACGACCGGTAAGGCATTGAAGCGCGCGGTTTACCGAAAAGCTGGCCAGATGTACGCCGCTGCCGGCGATCTCTTGCTAGGTCAGGCGGCGCTGGTGCGTGGGTGGTTGCGTGGGTGGTCGCGTGTGGTGTCCGCGGGTTTCGCGCTCGAAGGTAAAGATGACTGGTGCCAGCCTGACGGTGCCGGCCGTCCACCGCCTAGGTAAGGAGCACGATTGTCATGGCAAGAAATACCATCCTGGCATGGCTGGCCGGTGCCTTAACGTTTTTGGTCACCGTCACCCTGACCATGCCCGCGAGCCCGGTGCTCGCGGCCCAGTCCGGGTCGGCCGCGGGCGTCCATCCGCAGCAGGTTATCGGCCCGTCGCCGTTTACGCTGGCCAGCGGAACTACCCAGACCTCAGCCGGGCTGGATCCGGACACCTCGTTCTGTTACGACCCGAGCCCGCTGCCTACGTCGATCACCGACGACCCGGCCAATCCCAGCTGCACGCCGCCGCCGGCTGATCCTTCGGCGGTCAATCCGTTCGTCGTCCCGACCCCTTACCCGGGGTGGGGTACCCCGTTCACCGGCTCGCAGTGGGCAGGCCCGGAAAGCGGCGGCCTGGACGGTCAGGAGAGCGTGCCGGGCTGGTACATCTACGACGCGGAGTTTTCGGGCTGCGCCACGATCAGCGGGAATGTGATGGCCGACAACGAGGTCGGGGTCTTCCTCAACGGGACGCTGCTCGGCGACTCGACCGCGGCCAGCCCGTTCAACACGCCGCTGTCCTTCACCGCGCTGACCTACTCGCCCAGCAACGTGGTGGACTTCGTTGTCGAGGATGCCAGCCACCCGGCCACCGGCATCGACTACAGCTTCACCGTCACGCCCGGTCCCTGCGGATCAGGGTCCAAGGTGCCCTCGGTGGGAATGCTGAAGACCGCTAGCCCCGGGTCCTACTCGGCCGCGGGCACCACGATCACCTACACCTTCACCGTGACCAACACCGGCAACGTGCCGTTGTCCGGGGTGACCGTGTCCGACCCCCTGGCCGGCCTGACCGGGCTGAACTGCAACGGCACCGGCGGCCCCACGATCGGCAGCCTTGCCCCCGGCGCCGCGGTGACCTGCACGGCGACCTACGTGACGACCTCGGCCGACACGGCGAACGGCTCGGTCGTCAATCAGGCCTCCGTGACCGGCCAGTCGCCGGCCGGGCAGACGGTGTCCTACTACACCCACGTGACCGTGCCCGAGACCAGTGCCCCCTTCAACTGCAAGCTGCCGCAGTACTTCCTATCTGAGTCCACGGGCGGCACGGGCCCCACGACGACGCTGTATCAGACCTACGCCAACCCGTACAATCCCTACACCTACCAGCCGGCGCCGGCGCTGCCCTACCCGTCGTCCTACAACGCGATCGGCTTTGATCCGGTCGGCAGCTACGCCGGCTACATCTTCGGCATGAAGGGGAACAGCCTGCTCCAGATCGACGCCACCGGGTCGCCGGTCGGCAGCCTGGAACCCGTCAGCGGCCTGCCCGTCACGCCCAAGTCCTGGCTCATCGGCGCGTTCGACCCGGGCGGCACGTACTGGATCACCAAGCCGAGCGCGACCACCGCCTACATGATCACCGGAATGCCCGCGCCAACCGCGACCCCCGTGACGCTGACCGGCATGCCGTTCGCGCCGCTGGACTGGACCTGGACCGGCCCGGCGGGCGCCGGATACCTGTGGGGCCTGCAGGGCAAGTACATCTACCAGGTCGGGCCGCTGTCGTCAGCGTCAACCTCAGCCCCGGTCACCCGCTACCTCCTGCCGTTCCCTGTCGCGTCCGGGGTATACGGCGCGGCGTGGACCTACGGCAACGGCAACCTGGGCTTCTCCAACAACGCCACCGGCAACATCTACCAGATCAGCGTGACCAATCCGGCCACCCCGACGTTCTCGCTGGTCGCGGCCTACCCCGGCCCGCAGAGCAGCACTCAGATCAACGACGGCACCGCCTGCCCGGGCGGCCGCGCCAACCTGGGCACCTCCACTAGGGGGACGACTACCGTCGCACCCCGCGGCCCGATCACCTGGAACGTGACCGTCACCAACAGCGGCCCGGACAACAGCTCGGGCTTCGTCCTCAACGACACCACCAAGGGAACTATCGCCGGCCTGTCGACCTCCACTCCCGGGTGTACCGTGACCGCCAAGACCGAGAAGGTGCAGTGTACCGAAGGCACCCTCGACAACGGGGACCCGTTCACTGTCACGCTCACCGGCACCGCCCCGGCGGGCGCCGGGACGTGCCTCACCAACACCGCCACCGTCATCGCCGACCAGGCCGACCCTGCACCCGGCAATGACGCGTCCACGATCCAGGCCTGCACCACCGGCAAGGACCAGACCTGGACGATCTCGCCCGGCGGCAGCATCAGCGCAACCGGGTCGCTGCAGGTGAAAGACACCGGCACCGGCACCGTCGCCAAGTGCACCAAGACCCAGCTGTCGGGCACGCTCAAGAGCGGCAGCGGCCTGTCCGGCACCGGGGCCGGCGCAATCACCGCGGCATCCTTTGCCGGCTGCACGATAGGCACGATCGCGGTCACCGCGGCCAGCCAGGACCTGCCCTGGACGGCGGACGCCCTGTCCTACAACGCGAGCACAGGAGTGACTACCGGGGAACTTGAGGGCGTCAGCCTGCTGGCCACCGCCCCCGGCTGCAGCGTGACCCTGCAGGGCACCACGGCCGCCAACGGCTACACCAAGTTCACCTACACCAACTCCACCGGGGCGCTGAAGCTGACCGGCCCGGCCGGCAGCCTGCAAGCCGCAGCCGTCAGCGGCTGCTTCGGCCTGATCAGCAACGGCGACCCCCAGCAAGCGTCGGGCACGCTCAAGCTGACCCCGGCGCAGGCCATCACCAGTCCCTAATCCATCTCCTGGCCCTGCGAAAGGCCAGCCAGCACCCATCTCACGCCCTGGTGCCCGCAGCTTGCGGGCACCGGGGCAGCACCAGGCCTCCGCCGCGCGCGGCCCGAGCCTCGCTCCCGCGTGCCGCTGGGGCCCGGCTGCCCGCCTGTGCCGTGCCAAAACCTTGCGCATGGCCTGACCTGGTGCTTTATGCTCGGCGCTCATGCTCATTCGCCTCATCTACCCGTTCATGGTCCGGGTGCTCGGCTGGCTGGCGCCGCTGGCGCGCAGTGACGCCGCCAAGGACGCAGAGACCTATCCGAAGGCCTCGGGCCGGCCACCGGTCCCGGCCGAGGTGCGGGCGCTGGTGGAGCAGCTAGCACGGGAGAACCCGCTCTGGGGACACCGGCGCATCCAGGGCGAGCTGCTTGGCCTGGGCTACCGGGTGGGGGAGGGGAGACACCGGTCCGGTCGCCGCGAGCGAGCTCCTACACGGAGCGGTTCGTGGGCACGCTGCGCCGCGAGTGCCTGAATCACATGCTGATCCTCGGCGAGTGGCACCTCCGCAGCGTCCTGACCGAATACGTCCGGCATTACAACAGCCATCGTCCGCACCAGGCCCTACAGCAGGAACCGCCGCTACGCGAGCCCGGCCACGCCGTCGACCATGTATGTCGGCCGCGCTCATAACTTTACGGTGCCGCGTGCCATGGCATCAGCATCGCGGGCCGCTGCTCGTGTGGCAACCAGGCTTCAGGCGGTCCATGCTGTGCCGCCGTCCGGGTTGATGCCGAGTGCGCTGAAGCGCGCCGCCAGGTCATCGACCCACTGCGGCGGTGTGCGGTGGTCGTTCAGCGGAAGGCCGGCTTCGCTGTGCCACAGCGCGTCACCGAGGCACTGACGCAGATTCCAGGCCATGATCTTGTCAGCCGACAGCCGCCGTCCGGTGACCCGCTGGTAGTGGCGCATGACCGCGGTCAGCAACTCCAGCCCGGGACCCATCCCGGGGCCGGGAAAGGCGCGCAGCTCGTACTCGGGCTCGGCGGTTGCGGCCGTCGCGAAGTCCATCACCAGCCGCAGCTCGCCGTGGGCCCACACCTGGTTGTCGCCGTGCAG
>DATAWQ010000100.1:0-44510 GCA_036267135.1 Streptosporangiaceae bacterium
AAGGTTGCCTGCCTCTCGCAAGAAAAGAAAGCGTTATCCCGGCATCCCGTCGTCACCAGGGATGCGCACGGCCCGGGCCCAGCCGGGAGCGTCGGGGGCCCGGCCGCCGAGCAGGCCGATCACCACCCGCATGCCGCGCGGTGGCTCATCCGGCCATGGGGTGAAACCGTCGGTGAGCACGACGGTGATCGCCGGCCGCGGCCGCAGCGCGGCTGCGGCCGCGATTCCCGCGCCCATGTCGGTGCCGCCGCCTCCGATCAGTTCCACCTGCCGGGCCGAGCTGACCCGCTGCGCCGGCGCCACTGCCACGTCGCAGGCCAGCACCCGCAGCTGCCGGGCCAGGCCGAGCGACCTCAGCAACCCCTCCACCTCGGCCAGGGCCATGGCCAGCAGGTCGCCGCTCATGCTCCCTGAGGTGTCGCACACCACCGCCACCTCAGGGACCGGCCTGCGCAACGCCGGCAGCACCACCGATCCGGCCGCCGAGGCGCGGCGGGACGGCCGCCGGTAGGAGTAGTCCACCGCGCCGGCCGTGTCCGCCACCGCCCGGCGAAGCTCGGCGGCCAGCAGCTTGCGCCAGTCCACCTTCGGGTCGAGCGTGTCGCGGGCCCAGCGCAGCAGCCCGGCAGGCACGTCGCCGGCCTGCTGGCTGTGCCGTGTGATCTCCTCGGCTACCAGCCGGCGCAGCAGGTCGGCCTGCCAGCCAGACAGGCCGCTGGGCCCGTCGTCGTCCCCGTCGCGAAGGATCCCGTCCGCGCCGCTGCCGCAATCCCGCCCCGGCGCGTGGCCAGCGGAGCCCAGACCGTCCCGTCCCGGCCCCCGGTCGCCCGCCGCCGGCTGGTTCCGGCGGATGGCCTCGAAATACTGCTCGGCCAGGCGGCCGGGCTCGGCGTCCAGGTGGCGCGGCAGCACGCAGTCGCCCGGCAGGTCCAGGCCGGCCGACACCAGGTCGTCGTTGATCTCGGCGTCGGCCGCGCGCACCCAGGTGGCCGCCTCGTCCGGCCGGACGCCGGCGCCGCGGGCCCGCTCGGCGTGGCTGCGCAGCAGGTGGCACACGTGGTGCACAAGCACGCTGCCGAACTGCTTGGGCGTCCAGCCGGCGATGCTGCGCGGGTCGGCGCGCAGCCGCCAGTGCTCATCCACCGACACCATGCCTGTGCCCGGCGTGGCGATCACCTGCGCGCCGAACACCGCGCTGGCCAGGTACGGGAACGTGCTGGCCGCCCAGACCCTGGCGGCCGCGAGCCCGGGCAGCGCGTCAGGGCACACGCGGCATCAGCCCGGCGTCCCGCAGCACGGGGGCGAACAACCGGATCTCGGCGGGCATCGCGACAAGGCCTTCGGGCCGGCACCTGGCCAGCACCCGCGCCGCGACCGCGGCCACGTCGGGCACGTCCGCCGCGACCGTGCCCAGCACCTGCCAGCCCGCCGTCCAGCGTTCGGGGGTAGGGTGGGCCGCCACCGCCGCGGCTACCGCGGCCAGCGCCGCGTAGGCCCGGTCACCCCGCTCCGGCAGCACGAACGAACCGGGGTCGGCGAGCACCGCCTCGGGATCGGGCAGGTCCATTTCAGTCAGCCAGGCCAGGAACTCCACGCCGGCGCCGTCGCCGATGGCCCCCCGCACCAGCGCCGAGCGGGCCGCGTCGCCGGCCCCGGCCACCCCACCCGCCGCCCATAGCCTGGCCGCCATCTCCCACGTCCTCGGGCTGGGCCAGCCCCGGCCCGCCGCCGCCGGGTCGGCCGGAGGCGCGCAGGCCAGGCCGGGCCGCACCTGCAGGAACGCCGCCACCAGGCCGCGGGCCAGCAGTTCCTCGGCCTGCCATCCGGCCGGCAGCGCCGGCACCACCGGCGCGGACCAGCCACCCGCCAGCCCGTCGGCGATCGCCCGCGGGTCGGCCTCCCAGGACAGATGACACAGCCGGTTGGCCAGCGGCGCCGACAGATCCCAGCCGTCGGCGGCCTGCTCGGGCGGGTTGGCCGCGGCCACCACCGCCACCTCGGGCGGCAGCGACAGGTCGCCGACCACCCGCTCGAGCACCACTCGCAGCAGCGCCGCCTGCACCGCGGGCGGCGCGGTGGAAAGCTCGTCGAGAAACAGCAGCCCGCGGCCGGCCTCGGCCAGCCGTTTGGCCCAGGTGGGCGGCGCGAACTTGACCCCGTCGCCCACCACCACCGGCAGCCCGGCGAAGTCGGATGGCTCGCGGATCGAGGCGATCACGGTCTCGCAGGGCAGCTCCATGGCCTCGGCCATGGCCCGGATCGTCGAGGTCTTGCCGGTGCCGGGTGCGCCCCACAGCAGCACGGGGACGCGGGCCGCCACCGCCACCCCTAGGGCCACCACCACCGGATTCTGCCGCTCGCCGCCCAGGCCCGCGCTCACGTTCCGGCCGCCTCCTCGCTCACGCTCCGGTCACGCTCGGCTCCCGCCCCGGCCAGACGCTCACCGGGACCGCTATCTCCCAGTGTGCGCCGTCGCCAGACCGGTCCGCGCCGGGTCAGCGCCCCACTATGGCCCAGCCCCGGCCGGCCGCGCCGTCAGCCCGCAGGGCCAGGCTGACCGGATCGGCCCCCGGTTCGGCCAGGGCCAGCACCCGGGCGTCCGGCCACTCGGCGTCCTGCACCCCGACCACGAGGTGCCCGTCGGCCACGGCCAGCCCGCAGGCCCACACCCGGGCCAGCCAGTCCAGCGGCAGGCTCGCCACCACCGCCCCGTCACCGGCCACCTCCATCCGCCCCCAGCCAGCCCCGGTATACAGCGACGCGGTCACCCCATCAGGCTCGACCCCGAGCCACGCCGCCACCGCCGGCGCGAGGCGCCCGGTCAGCGCCGCGACCAGGGCGGGCCGGTTCGCCGCCAGGTCGCCGGCCCGGTCGCCGCCGGCCCAGGCCATGACCACCTCAGCGGCCAGGCACAGCCGGAACGCGGGCCCCAGCGCGAACAGGGTCAGCAGTTCGATCCGGCGGCCTCGCGCGCCCTCGTCCTCCTCGCGCACCTGGAACCCCGGGCCCCCGGTGGTCCCCGGCGCCCCCCTGCGCCGCCTCCCGAGGATGGCCGGGCTGGAAAACGCGATCGGCGCGTGGGGGCTCTTTCCCCCTCGCCCCTGCGAGCGGCGATAGACACGGGACACCGACGCGGCGTGCGGCCCGACCAGTGGGCCGGCTGGCGTGGTGGACCGGATCAGCTCGACGTCGTCCCAGCCCAGGCTCGGCTGATCGGCCTGCGAGCGCGGTCCGAGAGCCAGCACGTCCAGGTCGTCGGTGTGCCGGTCCCAGGCTCCGGCCAGGTCCGTGCACGCGGCCCTCTCGCCGCCGAGCGCGGCCAGCACCAGTTCGGCCTCGGCGTCGGGATGAGCGGGCAGGACCAGCCTGCCGCCGGCCCACCGGACCTGGTGCCGTCCCAGGCCGCAGGGGATCTCCGCCTGCGCCGGGGGCAGCGCCCGCCACCACTGCGGCCCGGCCGCGGCTCCGGGGAAGCGCGGCTCAGTCATGATCGTCCACCCAGTTCACCCCCACCGTGGCCCGCAGTCGCGCGGCCCGGCCGCTGACGATCACTTCCACCTTGGCCACCGGCCTGGCCAGCGGGGGAATCACGCCGAGCCCGAGCGTGACGAACCCTTTCTCCTCGGTGTCGTAGCTCTCCACCACCGCCAGGTGCCACTGCCCCGCGCCGTCCCGCAGCCACCAGGGGAACCAGTCGATCCAGGGTAGGCCGAACGGCTGCCGGTCCCCGTCTGAGGGCAGGCCGAGCGCCACCACACTCAGCAGCGTGTGGTCGGGGACCGACCTGAGACCCGCCAGGATGAAGCGGACCCCGTCCAGTTCGGGCAGTATGAGGGCAGTCGGCGCGACCCCCCGTTTCACCGCGGGGCGGTGCCTGCGCCCGAAGTAGGCCAGCAGGCTGGTCCACGGCGCCGGCAGCTCCGCGGCCGGTCTGCGGCCCTCCGCCACCGCCGCCACCAGCCCGGGCCCGGCGTCGAGCCCGGCCCGCTGGCACAGGCCCGCCAGCCTGCTGACCGCCGGGCTGTCGGGCGCCAGCGCGCCGGCCGCCTCCAGCGCCGCCACCAGCTCATCCGGGCTCTCGGGCACGTAACCAGGCCCGGGCAACCGGGCCAGCACCCCCTCGGCGACGGCGTCGAGCAGTCGCTCGGCCGGGCTGACGGCCTCGACGGGTTCCACGATCACCCGGCCCGCCGCCCCGGCCTCCAGATCCACCCGGACCAGGGCTCCGTCGGCCGGGTCCGCGCAGAGGTCGATCCAGTGCGCGTCCGCGGCCAGCGGTGTGCCCAGGCACAGCCAGCCGTCCACGGACTGACCCAGGCCGATGCTGCCGGAGTAGAACGCGACGTGACGGCGGCCGTGGTCATCGACGGCCCAGATCCGGCCGAAGCGAGCCAGCGGCCGCCCCGGCGACCACTGGCTGACCCATCCGGTGACGCTCAGCACCGTCTTCACCGGGGTCTGGATCAGGCTGAGCAGCCATAGGTCAGCGCTCGTGTCGTCGTTCCGCAGGCGGAACACCTGCCCGACCGGCACGGCCCGCATCGGCTTGGTTTCCGCTGGGATGCTCGCCTCCGGCCCGGCCGTCGCGGCCATCCCAGGCTGGACGGTCCCGGGGTAGTGCTGAACCGGCCCTGGCTGGATCCGGTGCGGCACCAGGCTGCCCTGGTGCTGCCCCGACCTGATGGCCACCGCCGCCTCCAGGTCGTCGGCGATGCCCTCCGCCCGTGCCTCGTCCAGGATGCCGAGCATGACCAGGGCCGCGCCCACGTAGCGCACTCGCCCCAGGTACTGCCAGACCGAGTCAGGGTGTGGGCCGGTGGCATGGCGCAGCGCGGCCTCGGCCATCAGCCGCAGATAGGTCTCGGCGCCATCGGCGTCCACTCCTTCAGCGTGCCACCGTGGCGGCCTTACAGCGAGCGCGACCAGATCTGCCCGACCAGGTTCTGGCCGAAGCTGTGGTGCTTGTCCTCCTCGACCAGTTCGAACCCGGCCTGCTGGTAGACGTGCCGGGCCGCGGCCAGGCAGTCCTGGGTCCACAGCATGATCCGCTCGTATCCGGCCGACCGGGCGAACCGCAGGCACTCCTGCGTCAGCCTGGCCCCCACACCCAGACCCCGTGCGGACGGCTCGACCAGCAGCAGTCGCAACTGCGCGGTCGCGTCGTCCTTGCGCATGCAGAACACGCACCCTGCCGGCGCCCCGTCCACCTCGGCGATCCAGGCCGCCTCCCGGTCCGGGTCGCGGCCGCCGGCGTAGTCCGCCACGATCCGCGCCACCAGGTGCTCGAACGTCTCGTCGAAGCCGTACTCGACCGCGTACACGGCGCCGTGCCTGTGCACCACCCAGCCCAGGTCCCCGGGCCGCGGCGGCCGCAGCAGGTAGGCCCGCGGCCGGCCCGCCGCACCGCCGGTGGGCAGCACCTCCCTGATGACCCGCATCGCTTCGAGCAGCCGCTCCCGGTTCCGCTCACCCACCCCGGCCAGCAGCGCCGCGGTCTGCGCGTCCTGCTTGGCTTCGAGTTCGGCGATCGCGGCCCGGCCGGCGCCAGTGAGGCTGATCACCTGCCGCCGCCCGTCGCTCGCCGACCGCTCCCTGACCGTCAGCTTCTCCCCGTCGAACCTGGCCAGGATGCGGCTCAGGTACCCGGCGTCGATGTCCAGCGACCGCCGCAGCCCGGCCCCCTCGGCCGGCCCGGTGTGCGCCAGTTCGAACAGCACCCGCACCTCGGTGAGCGAATACGGGCTGTCCAGGTGGCCGCCGCGCAGCAGCCCGCTCACGTTCGTGTAGAAGCGGTTGAAGGCCCGCACCTCGGCCACCGCCTCCGTCTGCGGATCCGTCGTCATGCAGCCGAATATATCACTGACACGGTCAATGAAAGTGCTTGACTTAGACAGTAATGGCTTCATGAACGGTGGCCACCGGATCGCCGTCGCGCCCCGCGAGCATCATCCGATCGGATGACCGCGAATCCACCCGGGCGCGCCCCAGGTGTGGCCCGACGGCCGATCCGCCACCCGGGCCGCCGCGGCGAAGCTGGGCGCATGACAGTCATCGAGGTGGACGACCTCAGCAAGCGGTACGGCCGTCAGGTCGCACTGAACGGGGTGTCGTTCAGCGTCGAACCCGGCGAGATATTCGGCCTTCTCGGGCCAAACGGCGCGGGCAAGACCACCGCGGTGGAGATCCTGGCGGGCCTGCGGCACCGCAGTTCCGGCGCGATCCGGGTGCTCGGGCTCGACCCGCAGGCCGACGGGCTCGCACTGCGCCAGCGGGTGGGCGTGCAGCTCCAGGAGACCCATCTGCAGGACAAGCTGCGAGTGTGGGAGGCGCTCGACCTGTACGCGTCGTTCTACCCCAGGCCCGCGAACTGGGAGGAACTGCTCTACGCCTGGGGTCTGGGCGGCAAGCGGCACGCCATGATCGGCAAGCTGTCTGGCGGGCAGAAGCAGCGTCTGTTCATCGCGCTCGCCCTGGTCGGGCGGCCCGAGCTGGTCTTCCTCGACGAGCTGACCTCGGGCCTGGACCCGCAGGCCCGCCGACTGACCTGGGGCCTGGTCGAGCAGGTCAGGGACTCGGGCGTGACGGTCGTGCTGGTCAGCCATTTCATGGACGAGGCGGAACGGCTGTGCGACCGGGTCGCGATCCTCGATCGGGGGCGGATCGCGGCCCTGGACACGCCGCGGGCCCTCATCGACCGGGTGGCCGGGCGCAACCTCGACGACGCCTACATCGCCCTGACCCGGCCCACGCTCGACGTCTGAGGCCGGTGGGAAACGGAGGAGGAGATATGACCGGGTTCGGCAAGCTCGCGTTCGTCGAGACCAAACTGTTCCTGCGGGAGCGGGCCGCGGTCGCGGCACTGCTCGGCCTCCCGGTCGCCCTGGTGGCCGGGTTCGGCCTGATCCCCGGCTTCGCCAAGCCGGACAAGTCGCTGAGCGGCCAGATCGGGACCGAGTACATCGCGTCCCTGGGGGTGGCCATCGTGATCGCGCTGCTGGCCCTGAACGGCATCCCGATGGTGCTCGGCACCTACCGGGAGAAGGGCATCTTGCGGCGGCTGAGCGCCACGCCGGTGCGGCCGGCCACGCTGCTCACCGCCAAGCTGGCTGTATGGCTGGCCACCGTGGTGGTCTCGATCGGGCTGATGATCGGGGCCGGCCGCCTGGCCTTCGGCGTCCCGCTGCCGTCGCGGCCGGGCTGGTTCGTGCTGTCGGTGGCGCTCGGTGTGGCGGCGCTGTTCGCGCTTGGCCTGTTCGTGGCCGCGGTCGCGCCCACCGGCCGGGCCGCGGCCGGGATCGGCATGCTGGTGTTCTTCCCGAACATGTTCCTGGGCGGGGTGTGGTTCCCGACCGAGCAGATGTCGCACCCGCTGCAGGTCATTGGGGACTGCGTGCCGCTCGGCGCGGCCCTGCACGCGGTGCGGCAGAGCTGGATGGGCCAGCCCCCTCACCCGCTCTACCTGGGCATAATGGCGGCATGGGCGGCAGCCGCCGGCCTGGCGGCGGCCAGGTTCTTCCGGTGGGAATGAGACGAGCCGGGCCGGGGGGCGCAGACCGGGCCGGCCCGGCGGGTGCGCCATGACGGGGCCCGCGCCGGCCAGCGGCCTGGGCCTGGAAACCCTGGACCAGCGGATGGCCACGGCCAGCCGGTACCTGCCGCTCGGCCTGCTCGCGGTCTCGCTGGTGCTGTTGGGGCTGATGCCGGCCTCCGCCGCCAGCGCCGGGATCACCGCGGGCGTGGCCGGTCTCGCGGCCGCCTGGACGCTGTGGTGGGTGACGCTGCACCCGGCCTGGCCGGCGCGCCGGGCGCTGATGGGTATCTACTTCGCCGGCTTCGTCGCGCTCGGCGCAGTGCTGGTGATCAGGAGCCCCTGGTTCGGGATCTACGCCTTCACCGGGGTGCTGCACGCCTACCAGTACTTCCGCGGCTGGCGCCGGTACGCCGGGATCGCCGCGACCTCCGTGCTGACGGCCATCTGCCAGACCGGCGGGGTCAGGCCCGCCGGCCTCGCCGAGGCGGGGGTGGTGGCGGCGGCGTCCGTGTTCGACTTCGCGCTGTACGTCGGCTTCGGCCTCATCGGCCAGCGCACTGACGAGCAGAACAAGCGGCGCAGGCAGATCATCGACGAGCTGGCCGAGGCCAACCGCAGGCTGGAGCAGGCCTTGCGGGAGAAGGCCGGGCTGCAGGCCCAGCTCGTCCGGCACGCCCGCGAGGCCGGCGTCAGCGCCGAACGGCAGCGGATGGCCAGGGAGATCCACGACACGCTGGCGCAGGGCCTAGCCGGAATCATCACCCAGATCCAGGCGGCGCAGCGGGCGCCGAGGCCGGCCGGGTGGCAGCGGCACCTGGACACGGCTGCCGATCTGGCCAGGCAGAGCCTGGCCGAGGCCCGCAGGTCGGTGAGCGCGATGCGGCCGCAGTGGCTCGAGGACGCCAGGCTGCCGGACGCGCTGGCCGAGGTGGCCGGGCAGTGGTCGGCGCGGCACGACGTCAAGACCGAGGTGACCACGACCGGTGCGGCCAGGCCGCTGCACCCGGAGATCGAGCTGGCGCTGTTGCGCACCGCCCAGGAGGCACTGGCTAACGTGGGGAAGCACGCGGCGGCGTCTAGGGTCGCGCTGACCCTGTCGTACATGGAGGACGTGGTGACGCTCGACGTGCGCGACGACGGCCGCGGGTTCGCCCCGGCCCGGGTGACCCCCAACGGCGACGGCGGCTTCGGGCTCACCGGCATGCGGCAGCGGCTCGGCAACGTGGCCGGGACGCTGGAGATCGAGTCCGAGCCGGGCGGCGGCACCGCCATCTCGGCCAGCGTCCCGGCGATAGGAGCCCTGCCCACCCATGACTGACGAGACCCCGGCCGCGGCGCCGATCCGGCTGCTCATCGTGGACGATCACCCCGTGGTCAGGGACGGGCTTCGTGGCATGTTCGAAGGCAGCGCGGAGTTCGAGGTCGTCGGCGACGCTCCCGACGGGGTGACCGCGGTGACCAGGGCCATGGCATTGCGTCCCGACGTGATCCTGATGGACCTGCGGATGCCGGGCGGCGACGGGGCACGCGCGATCAGCGAGCTGGCCCAGCGACGGCTGCCGGCCCGGATCCTGGTGCTCACCACCTACGACACCGACAGCGACGTGCTGGCCGCGATCGAGGCCGGCGCCACCGGCTACCTGCTCAAGGACGCGCCACCGGACGAACTGCAGCGCGGCGTGCGCGCCGCCGCCCGCGGCGACTCGGTGCTGTCGCCGAGCGTGGCCAGCAGGCTGGTCGGCCGGATGCGGGCGCCCGCACCCGCCGCCGAGGCGCTCAGCCAGCGCGAACTCGACGTGCTCGGGCTGGTTGCCCGGGGGGTGGGCAACAGGGACGCGGCCCGGCGGCTGTTCATCAGCGAGGCCACGGTGAAGACGCACCTGACCCACATCTACGCCAAGCTCGGCGTCAACGACCGGGCCGCCGCCGTCGCGGCCGCGTTCGATCGCGGCCTGCTCACCCCCGGCGACCGGTAGGCCCGGCTACGCTAAGCCCGGCTACGCTAAGCCCGGCTACGCTAAGCACTGCGCCCCGCGGACGACCCCGGTTGGGTGCCGACGCCGATCATGGCCTGTGCACAGGAAGGGAGCCGACGTGCCTGCCAGGGAACCACGCGTGCCCGTTGGCATCGACGTCACGGTCCCGAGCGTCGCACGCATGTACGACTACCTCCTCGGCGGCAAGGATAACTTCGCCGCCGACCGGCAAGCGGCCGCGAAGCTGCTCGAACTCGTTCCCGACGCGCAGAAGGTCGCCAGGAACAACCGCGACTTCATGGTGCGTGTGGTCAGGTTCCTGGCCGAGGCGGGTGTCTCCCAGTTCATCGACCTGGGCACCGGCATCCCCACCTCACCGAACGTGCACGAGATCGCCAGGAAGATCGTGCCGGGTGCCCGTGTGGTGTACGTGGACCACGATCCGGTCGTGCTCGCGCACAGCCGCGCCCTGCTGGCCACCGACGATGGGGTTATCGCGGTCAAGGCCGACTTCAGGGACTCGGCCGAGGTGCTCGGTGACCCCGGGGTGGTCCGGCTGATCGACTTCAGCAGGCCGGTCGCGGTGCTCATCCTGTCGGTGCTGCACTTCATCGCCGACGAGGAGAACCCCGGCGGCATCGTGAGCGGCTTCGCCGAGCGACTCGCCCCCGGCGGCCACCTGGTGATATCGGCGATCACTTCGGAGAACATGGACAAAGGCATCGCGGACGGTGCCAGCGACTTGTACCGGGCCGCCCGAACCCCCGCGGTGGCCAGGTCCAGGGCACAGATCCAGGAGTTCTTCACCGGGTTCGAGCTCGAGCAGCCCGGCCTGGTGAACTCGGTGCAATGGCGGCCCGATCCGGACACCGACACCAGCCTCACCCGCGTGCACATGCTGGCCGGGGTGGGCCGGAAGATCTGACGCTGTGCCGCGGTCAGCCAGCCGCGGTCAGCCGGTGGCGTGCAGCCAGCGCACCGGTGCGCCTTCGGCCGCGCAGCGGAACGGCTCGAGTTCGTCGTCCCAGGCCTGGCCCAGCATCCGGGTCAGTTCCGCCTCCAGCGACACCGTGGGACGCCCCGGCGTGGGGGAGGCGGCCAGGGTAAGCGCGGCCCGGACCCGGCTCTCCGGGACGACCACATCCCCGTTCGCCGACGTCGCGCACGAGAACGTGCCTTGCGACGGGGTGTAGCTGTACCGGACGGCATCACAGCCCGCGCTGGCTTCCTCGGTCACCTCGAAGCGGATCCGGTTCCAGCCGGACAGCGACGAGGTGATGGCCGCGGCCGTGCCCGGGTGCGCGGTCCAGCTCAGTTCGGCCCGCAACGTGCCGGGCTCGGCGGGCTGGGCCACCCAGGGCAAATCGACGGGCATGCCAATAACCCCCGCCACCGCCCACTCGATATGCGGGCACAGCGCCGAGGGCGCGGAATGCACGTTAAGAACACCACGTACGGACACTGGACCTCCTGCGAGCTGACGAGGTGCGCCTTCCCCAGCGACCTGCGCCCACCGACCGCGGTTCCGGTCCGTCGTGCGTACGTGTTCAGTTGTACCTCTCCATTGTGCCCTACCGTGACCGCCGGTTCCACCCCGGCCGGGGATGGGTGCCGCAGAAACGGGTGCGGGGCCGCACCCGGCTTGCCGGGTGCGGCCCCGCGTCTGCCGCTATGACGCCAGCGCCGTCAGGAGCTCAGCTCTTGAAGGCATTGACCCCGTTGGGGGTGCCCAGGCCGGTCGGGCCGTCGTAACCGGCCCGCGCGTGGCACAGGTACCTCGGGGTGCAGGACCCGTCCGCGCCGCTGGTCACGTCGAACAGCGCGCTGTGGTCCGCGTACGGGTAGGAGGACGGGTACGTGCCGGCCGCGGGGACGCCGGCCAGCGCGAACACGGAGGCGATCGTCGGCGAAGACACGCTGGTGCCGCCGACCTCCAGCCAGCCACCCTGGTCGTAGGTGTCGTAGATAGCCACACCGGTGCTCGGGTTGGCGTCAGAGGACACGTCGTTGTCGGTCCGCCCGGAGCAGCCGGGTGAGCCGGTCTGCCAGGTCGGCTTCGCTTCGTTCGTCGAGCAGCCGGAGCCGGTTCCCTCGCCGCCACTGGGGCTGCCCCACACGGTTTCCTTGTAGCCGCGCGAGACCGAGGTGTTCTTGTGCAGCGTGGTGCCGCCGACCGCGGTGACGTACTGGGAGGCGGCCGGGTAGGAGACGCCGTAGCCACCGTCGCCCGCCGATGCGGTGACGGCCACGCCGGAGTGGTTGTAGTAGTCGGCGTCGTAGGTGGAGTCGCTGCTGCTGTCACCGGCGCCGTAGGAGTTCGACACGTAGTCGGCGCCCAGCACGCTCACCGCGGAGTTCACGGCCGTGCCCAGGTCGCTGATGTCCGGGCTGTTGGCTTCCACCAGGAAGACGTGGCAGTTGGGGCAGATCGCCGCGACCATGTCCACGTCCAGCGACTCCTCGGTCGCCCAGCCCGTGCTACCGGAATTCGTGGGCAGCGGGCTGGCCGCCCCGTTCTGGTTGGTCACGGTGAGGCAGCCTGCCTCGGTGGAGGAGTTGCAGGCGGCCAGGCCCCAGGAGGAGCGGTAGGTGTTGTAGTCCGAGACCGCGTTGGGGTTGTTGTAGGCGTCCACCACGGCGACGTTCCGCGTCGGGGACGAGGAGGGGAGGTTGTAGGCGTTGACCAGCGCGGGCCGCCCGTAGCCGAATCCGGTCGGCTTGAAGCGGTTCTTGCCGAGCTGAGCTTCGGTCCGCTGCTTGACCCCGTTGAGCACGAGGACCATGCAGGACGCGACGTTGGCCTTGTGCTGGACAGCGCACGCCCGGTGGTAGACAAGCGGTGCGGCCCCGCCGCTGTGCACCGGAGCCGCGGCGGCCAGGCTAGTGGATCCGCCAGCCACCGCCAGGGCGGCCGCGGTGACCACTGCCGTTCGGGCCATCCGTGACCGAGAGAATAGTGCGGACAATAAACCGCTCCCTTCCAGGAAACGAGGCCTGGCCGCACTTCACCCGTTTTACGGATTGCGCCGTGCCGAACCAGGCCCGCTAAAGCACGGTTGTGCTTCCTCGCGGATACTAACTTTGCCCTATTTAAAGAGTCAATATCCGGTTACGCGGAGCTAAGTATGAAAAATAATGCCGCGTAACTGGACTACATGGTAAATAAATTCCTTCACCGGAATCAACGGGCTGATGGTGCAGGTGGTGGGTGGGCTGCGAGCTGTTACGTGAACGAACTGGTGCCGTCCGGCGACCCGAGGCCGACCGGCTGGTAATACGGGTTACCGGTGGGGGACAGGTCGAACAGCCCGCTGGGGTCGAGGTAGGGGTAGGAGGCCGGGTAGGTGCCGGAGGCTGGCGTGCCCGCCAGTGCGTAGGCCGAGGCGATGATCGGCGAGGACACGCTGGTGCCGCCCACCTCGAGCCAGCCGCCCTGGTCATAGGTGTCGTAGATGGCCACGCCGGTGTTCGGGTCGGCCACCGCGGCGACGTCGTTGTCCGAGCGCTTGGTGGTGCAGCCGGTGGTGTAGGCCGTCTGCCAGGACGGCTCGGGCTCGTAGACGGAGCAGCCGTACCCGCCGCCGGCCCAGGGAGTCTCGGTCCAGCCCCGGCTGGTGCCCGGCGCCTTGGTCAGCGTGGTGCCGCCCACCGAGGTGACGTACTGCGAGGCGGCCGGGTAGGACACGCCGGGGCCGCTGTCGCCGGCCGAGGCCGTGATCGCCACGCCGGGGTGGTTGAAATACTGGCTGTCGTAGCTCAGTTCGGTGCTGCTCTCCGACCCGCCGTAAGAGTTCGACACGAAGTCGACGCCGAGCACTTTGACCGCGGAGTTCACCGCAGTGCCCAGGTTCGCGGTACTAGCACTGTTTGCCTCGACCAGATAAATGTGGCATTTAGGGCAAATAGCCGAAACCATGTCGACGTCGAGCGATTCTTCGGTGGCCCAGCCGGTGCTGCCGGAATTCGCGGGCAGCGGGCTGGCTTTCCCCTTCTGGTTGGTCACAGTCAGGCAGCCGGCCTCGGTCGCGGTGTTGCAGGCGGCCTGACCCCAGGCCTTGCGGTAGGCGGCCAGGTTGGCGGCCGCGTCCGGGTCGTTGTAGGCGTCGATCACGGCGACGCTTTCCCCCGCGCCAGCCGTGGTGGAAGGAAGCTTGTAAGCATTCTGGAGGCTGGGCGGCCCGTAGCCGTCTCCGGTCGGCTGGTTCCGGCCGAAGTAGGCCTGCCGGTGGGCGGTGACGCCGTTCTTGATCAGGACCAGGCAGGACATCGTCCCCGGCTGGCGGCTGGCCGCGCAGGCCCGGTGAGAGCCGAGGCCGGCCGCGTGTGCCGAGGCGAGCGCGGGTGTGCCGGTTAACGTGAGGGCGGCGGCGGCCGCCAGGGCCGTCCACGCGGCCCTGCGATGAGCGGGAAGCCAGGACATGAACCGTTCCTTTCGGTGCTGGGGGGTGGGCTGAAACGGGTGCGGGGCCGCACCGGAACGCTCACCGGTGCGGCCCCGCCTCGCTGGGAATCCTTACGAATCGATTGCCGGAGGGTTCATCTTTTCGGCCAAGAAAGCGCCGTCAGCCCTTGAAGGCGGCGATCCCGTTGGGGGTGCCCAGGCCGGTCGGGCCGTCGTAGCCCTTCTCGCCGTGGCACAGGAAGGCCGGGCTGCAGGAGCCGTTCGACCCGGTGGTCACGTCGAACAGGTTGCTGGTGTGTGAGTAGGGGTAGGACGACGGGAAGGTGCCCGCCTTGAGCGTGTCGGCCAGCGCGTAGACCGAGGCGATGATCGGCGAGGACACGCTGGTGCCGCCGACCTCCAGCCAGCCACCCTGGTCGTAGGTGTCGTAGATGGCCACGCCGGTGTTCGGGTCGGCCACCGCGGCCACGTCGTTGTCGATGCGGTTGTTGCAGCCCGCGTGCTTCTGCCAGGTCGGCTTGTGCTCGTTGGCCTGGGCGCAACCGGAGCCGGTGCCGTTCCAGACCGACTCGCTCCAGCCCCTGGAGCCGGACGTCTTGTTCAGCGTGGTGCCGCCCACCGCGACCACGAACTGCGAGGCCGCCGGGTAGGAGACGCCGTAGCCGTCGTCACCCGCGGACGCCGTGATCGCGTCGCCGGCGTGCTTGTAGTACTTGGTGTCGTTGGTCGGGTCGCTGGCGCTCTGCGAGCCGCCGTAGGAGTTCGACACGAACTTGGCCTTGAGTACCTTGACCGCGGAGTCCACCCCGGTGCCCAGGTTCGCCGTGCTCGGGGTCTTCGCCTCGACCAGGAAGACGTGGCAGGTCGGGCAGATGGCCGAGACCATGTCAACGTCGAGCGATTCTTCAGTAGCCCAGCCGGTGACACCGGAGTTCGCCGGCAGCGGGCTGGTCTTGCCCTCCTGGTTGGTGACCGTCAGGCAGCCCGCCTCGGTCGACTTGTTGCACGCCGCCAGGCCCCAGGCCTTGCGGTAGGTGGCCACGTTGGACACCGCGTTGGGGTCGTTGTAAGCGTCTACCACGGCCACGTTCAGCACCTTTGTGGCCTTCGGCAGCTTGTAGGCGCTGATCAGTTGGGAGGGGCCGTACCCGTCACCGACGGGCGCCTTGTTGCCCACCGCGGCCTCGGTCTGCTGCCTGATCCCGTCGCGGATCAGCGCCATGCAGGCCATCGTCCCGGTCTGGTGCGTGACCGCGCAGGCCCGCCGGAAGTCCTGCGAGGCGGAGCTACGGGCGGTACTGCTGTGGCCGCCTTGAGCGGCAACGGCCGAGACGGCGGATCCGCCAGCCAGAGCCAGCGCGGTCGCGGCCACGAGGGCCGTGCGCACTAGTCGTGCTCGGGTTGGGGTAGACGTCAATAGACTGCTCCCTTCGGGTTAACCGGGCCTGGTCGCAGCCGCGACGGTTCGCGTCCATGCCGTTCAACCAGGCCCTCAGACACGGTCGTGCTCCATCGCGGATAGTAGCTTTCGTGCATTAAAAGAGTCAATGTCTGGTTACATCCAGTTAAAGCGAATCTAAGCCAGTCGGGCTGCCCCGCGGCCCGCCGGGCGAGGGGCGGGCAGCGTGCGCAAGCGCATCATCCTGGACTGTGATCCCGGCCACGACGACGCGATCGCGATACTGCTGGCGGCCGGCAGCCAGGAGGTCGAACTCGAGGCGATCACCACGGTCGCGGGCAATCAGACCCTGGACAAGACCACCCTGAACGCGCGCCGGGTCGCCACCGTGGCGGGCCTGCACGACCTGCCCGTGTACGCGGGCTGCGGTCGGCCGCTAGTGGGCCCGCAGATCACCGCGGGTGAGATCCACGGCGATTCGGGCCTGGACGGCCCGGTGTTCGGTGAGCCAACCGTGCCGGTGCGGGACGAGCACGCCGTGGACTATCTGGTGCGCACCCTGATGGCCGAGGGGGAAGACCTCACCCTGGTGCCGGTCGGCCCGCTCACCAACGTGGCCGCCGCGCTGATCCGTGAGCCGCGGATCGCCGAGCGCACCAGGGAGGTAGTGCTCATGGGCGGCGCGTACACCCGCGGCAACCGCACCCCGGCGGCCGAGTTCAATATCGCCGCCGACCCGGAGGCGGCCGCGCTGGTGTTCGGCGCCGGCTGGCCGGTGACCATGATCGGCCTGGACCTGACCCACCAGGCCGTGGCCACCGCCGAGGTGACAGAGCGGATCCGGGCGCTGGACTCCGACGTGAGCCGGATGGTGAGCGCGCTGCTCGACTTCTACGGCGCCACCTACCGGCGCTCCGGCGTGGCCGCGGGCACGGCCGGCCCGCCGGTGCACGACCCTTGCGCGGTGGCCAGGGTGGCCCGGCCCGGGCTGATCGCGGTGCGGGACGCGTTCGTCACCGTGGAGACCAAGGGGGAGTGGACGTCGGGGATGACCGTCACGGACTTCCACGGCGCCCTCGGCCGCCCGGTGAACGCGCAGGTGGCCACGACCCTGGACGCCGATGGCTTCTGGGATCTCGTGGTGGGGGCGCTGGCGTCGTTCGGGCAGGATTGAGTGGTGGCTACGGTCGCCGTGGTGGGGGCGGTCAACGCGGACTACATCGTGCGGGTGGGCCGGCTGCCGCAGCCGGGGGAGACCGTGTCCGGCGGCCGCCTGACCGTGCGGCCCGGTGGCAAAGGCGCCAACCAGGCGCACGCCGCGGGCCGGCTGGGTGCCAACGTGGTGCTGGTGGCCAGCGTCGGCACCGACCAGGCCGCCGCGGACGAGCGGGCGGCGATGGCCGCCGACGGCGTGTCCAGCGCGGGCTTGGTGGTGTCGCCCGAACCGACCGGCGTCGCGGTGATCCTGGTGGACGCCCACGGCGAGAACTCCATCGCGGTCGCCCCCGGCGCCAACGAGTCGCTCACCGAGGGCCTGGTAGCCGAGCGGCTGAGGGACGGACTGGGCCCGGGCGACGTGGTATTGATCAGCCTGGAGGTCCCACTGGCCGCCGCCGTCGCGGCCGCCGAGGCCGCCGCTGCGGCGGGCGCGCTCCTGGTCGTCAACCCGGCCCCGGCCCAGTCGCTCCCCGGTGCGCTGCTGCGCGACGCGGTGCTCACCCCCAACGAGGGCGAGGTCCGCAAGCTGGTTCCCGACGCTGCGGGCGAGGACGCCGCGGTCGCCGCGCTGCTCGGCCAGGGCGCGCGCGCCGTCGTGGTGACCCGCGGCAGCGACGGCGCTTGTCTGCACTATGCCGACGGACCCACAGTCCACGTGGCCACGCCCGCCGTCGACGTGGTCGACACAGTCGGCGCGGGTGACGCCTTCAACGGCGCCCTGGCCTGGAGCCTGGCCCGCGGCGCCCCGCTGGACGCGGCCCTGCGGGCCGCCACCGCCGCCGGCGCGGCCGCCTGCACAGGAACCGGCGCCCGCGACGCCCTCCCCACCCCCGAAGTACTGGCCACCCTGCTCGGCCCCGCCGCCTTCGCCGCCGCCACCCACCCCGCTTCACCCATCCCCGCATCGCCCAGGCAGCGCCCCCTGCCACAAGAGAAAAGTATGAGAGATACCTCTTAAGAGAAAGCTCTCAAGACACTACTCTTACGTGGGTGACTGAGACATCAGGGGCAGATCGGGCAGATCGGGCGGTGGCGAGTGGCGCGGGTGAGCCGGAGCGGCGGCCGGCGTTTGCCAGGAACGCCAACGATCATGAAGATCTGGTCGATCCCAAGGCGATGCGGGCCCTCACCCATCCGGTGCGGCTGCGGCTGCTCCAGGCGCTAGTCCTGGAGGGGCCGCTGACCGCGACCCAGGCGGCCGAGATCATTGGCGAGACGGCGACGACCTGCTCGTTCCACTTCCGCCAGCTCCGCAAGTACGGATTCGTGGAGGACGACGGGGAGCCGGGGAGACGAGAGCGACCCTGGCGGCTGGCCAGGATGAACAACCGGATACCCGGCTGGACCGGCGACCTGGATGTCGACCTGGCCGCCACCGCCTCGCTGAAGATGCTGCTCGAGCACTACATCGACGAGATCCGGTCCTGGTGGCAGCAGATTCCGAGCTATCCGCCGGAGTGGCGGAACGCGACCGGTCTCACCGACATGCTCATGTTCGTCACGCCCGATGAACTCACCGAACTCCGGGCTGAGCTCGATCCGGTGCTCTACCGGTACATGGAGCGGCTGGAGGACCCTTCCCGGCGGCCGCCGGGGGCCAGGCCGGTGCGCACGCTCATCCTGGCCTATTCGGTCGACAGTGCCGTCCCCGTGCCACAGACCGCGCCGTGACCGGCGCAGGCGGGACGCAGACCCCGGCGGCCCCGGTGCCGCTGCGGCGCAACCGGGGCTTCCGGCTGCTCTGGATTGGCCAGATCCTGTCCGATACCGGCTCCGAGGTGACGTTCCTCGCCTATCCGCTGCTGATCCTGGCGCTGACGCACTCGCCGGTGATCGCGGGCGTGGTGGGGACCGGTACCTCGATCGCGGGGCTCTGCCTCCGGCTGCCCGCCGGCGCCCTGGCGGACCGGCTGGACCGGCGGCTGACGCTGATCGTGTGCGACAGCCTCCGCGCCGGTGTGCTGGCCCTGCTCGGCGTGCTGGTGCTGCTCCACCAGGTGAACTGGCCGATTGTGCTGATCGTGGCGCTGATCGACAAGGGCGCCAACACGATCTTCGACCCGGCGGCCAACGCGGCGCTGCCCGCGATCGTGGCCGACGAACAGCTCGAAGAGGCGTGGGTAGCCATCGAGGGCCGGGGCTATGCCGCCGGCCTGGTCGGCCCGGCCCTGGGCGGAGTGCTGTTCTCGCTGGCCCGGGCCGTGCCGTTCCTCACCGACGCCGCCTCCTACGCGGTGTCGGTCGGCACGGTCAGCCGGATCCGCGGGCGATTCCGCCCAGATCATGCCGTCGAGCGCAAGCGGCTGTGGCACGAGGTCACCGAAGGCCTGCGGTTCGTCTGGGCCCAGCCGATCCTGCGGGCGATCCTGATGCAGGCGCCGCTGGTCAACTTCGCTTTCAACGGTGTCATCTTCGGGATCACGCTGGGGCTGCGCAAGCACGGCACGTCCGCCGAGGTCATCGGCCTGGTTCAAGCCGGAATCGCGGCGGGCGGCCTGGTCGGCGCCTTCGTGGCGTCCTGGCTGCAGCGGTTGCGGTTGTCGGTCATGGTCATCGTGGTCTGTTTCTCCGGAGCGGTGTTGTTCGGGGTGTCCGCCCTGCTCATGCCTTCCCCGTTCGTGGCGCTGCCCGTCGCCCTGGCCGTGCTGCTCTCGCCGGCCGCGAACGCCGGGCTGTTCGCGGTCATGCTCCGGTTCACTCCGGAAGAGATGCGCGGCCGGGTGAGCAACACCGTGATGATGCTGGCCACCGGCCTGGCGGCGCTGGCCCCACTGATCGCGGGGCTGCTCATCGAGCACGTGTCGGTCCGGTGGGCGATCGGCGCGTTCGCCCTCGTCATGGTCGCTGCCTCCATCCTGGCCGCGGTGCTGCCCGGGGTCCGTAAGGCCGAGGCGCTGTCCAGGGAGGCATCCGAGGACGCCGCGACCCAATAGCCCGCGCTGGGTCAGGACTTCTCCCCGATCATCAGCCTGATCCCGAGGTTCTGCTCGGCCTTGCGCAGCAGATACTCGGCGGTGGCGACCAGGGACCGGTGATCGGCCTCGCGCAGGATGATCCTGGCCACCGTCTGGCCCGGGCGCACCGGCTGGCCGGCCGCGGCGCCGAAGTCGTCGAAGCCGAACACCCGCAGCACGGCCGAGTGCCGGGCGAGAAAGTCCAGCGAGGCGCGCGGGTCGATCCGGCCGGCCTCGCGGGCCGCGACCTTGTGGCCGCCGGTGCAGCCATCGAAGGGGCCCGGCAACGGCACCTCGGCCTCGCCGGTCAGGATGCGCACCAGCGAGGCGTAGATACCGGCCCCGGTGGCCATCTGGTAGATCGTGGGCATCGCGCCGCCCATGACCCGCGGGTTCGCCTCAACCAGGATGGGCCCCCGGTTGGTGAGCATGATCTCCAGGTGGAAGACGCCAAGATCGAGGCCGATGACCCGGCACACCTCCTCGGCGTAGCGGAAGCATCGCTGGGCGTCCGGCTCGGGCAGGCCAGGGAGGTACGCGCCGAGTTCCACCACCTCGTTGTCGCGCCAGCGGATCCGGCCGCTGAGGCAGAACCGGAAGAACCGCCCGTCTCTGGCGCCGATCTCGGCCGACACCAGCGTTCCGCTGAGCAGTTCCTCGACCAGGATCCCCTCGCTGAACTGGTCCTGCCACGCCGGTGGCACCCGGTCCAGGCCGGACAGCAGCTCCGCGCAGCCCGCGCTGGCCTCGCCGGGATCCCTGGCCACAAAGGCCAGCAGGCTGTCGGTGCCGGCCGGCGGCTTCAGCACCACGGGGTAGCCGATCTTTGCGGCTGCCGCCAGCACTCCCGCCTCGTCACTGGCGAGCGCGTACTTCGCGTGCGCCAGCCCGGCCGCACGCAGCGCCGCCCGGCACAGATCCTTGCGGCGGGCGGTCAGCACCGCGCCGGGCGCGGTGCCGCGCAGGCCCAGCCGTTCGCAGGCCACGGCCACCGCCCGCGCGGACATCTCGTTCTGCGTGCTGACCACGTCGATGGCGGCCTCGGCGTGGCATTTGTCCAGCGCGGCCGTGACGGCGTCGGCGTCGAAGGTGTCCACCCCGGTCAGCAGGTGATCGGCCAGGGCGGCCGCCGCCCGGTTCGCCGGCGTCGCGGGGTAGATCGGCCGGCTGGATTCGATGAACGTGACATGGTGACCCAGGTCCCTGGCCGCGCGGATCGCGTCCAGCCCGGCCGGGTTGGAGTCCACGAAGGCGATGTGCATCAGTCCTCCGGCGACGGTGCGGTGCGGGTGGCGACGGGGGAGGCCCTGTCGCCGGTGCCGTTGTCCCGCGCCACGGCGCCGGCCAACGGGAAGGGGCCGAGGGCCAGCACGGTGCCGCCGACCGCCGGCAGCAGGCCGGCCACGATGAAGACCCAGGCCGCGCCGCCCAGTTCCGCGGTCAGCCCGGCCAGCACCGACCCGATGGGCAGGGAGCCCCAGGTGATCCACTTGTAGGCGGCGAAGGCCCGGCCGAAGAGCTCGCGGGGGATCGTGGTCTGGCAGTAGGAGATGACGGTCAGGCTGTACAGCATCGCGATCACTCCGGCGTAGGCCAGGACGGCGCACACCACCACCGCGTCCGGAATCGCGATCGCGAGCAGGCCCACTCCGGCCAGCGGCCCGCCCCAGCGCAGCAGCAGCCGGTCACTCAGCCGGGCGAGCACGGGGCGGGCGGTCAGCCCGGCCGCGAGGCCGCCCACGGCGAGCGCGCCCAGCATCAGGCCGTAGCCCCCGCGGCCGAGCTTCAGCGGGCCGGGCGCGACGGCCCAGATTGGCAGGATCGTCAGGCACATGGACAACGACAGGTTGCCGAGCCCCGAGACCGTCGCCAGCCTGGCCAGGTCGGGTCGCCGCCTGAAGTAGGCCGCTCCCTGACGAAGCTCGGTCACCATGGCCCGCAGCGCCCCGTCTGCGACCGGCCTGTCCGCGACCGGCCTGTCCGCGACCGGCTTGTCCGCGACCGGCGCGGCCGCGGCGGGCCTGTCCGGGGCGGGTCCGTCCGCCGGGCCGGGCTGGCCGGCTGCCCCAGCGGCGGCCCGGCCACGGCCGGGTACCAGAGCGAGCACAACGACGCAGGCCACGTACAGCACCGCCGCGGCGGCCGGACCCCAGGCGAACCCGAGCGCGGCGGCGTAGCCGCCGATGGCCGGGCCGACGAGCTGGGAGGCTAGCCGCTGGGTGGACTGCAGCCGCTGGTTGGCCCCGCGCAACTGGGTGGCGGTCAGCAGCCTGGGCAGCATCGACTGCGCCGAGATGTCCACGAACGTGCCCGCGCTGGCGACCACGAAAGAGGCCACCACCAGGCCCCAGATCGGCAGCAGGTGGCCGAAGGCCAGCACCGTGGTGAGGGCGATCAGCGGCAGCCGGGCGGCGGCCGCGCACCGCATCGCGGTCCGCGGCGGGTGCCGGTCGATCACCACGCCGGCCGGCAGCGTGACGACCAGCCAGGGCAGCCTGACCGCCAGGCCGACCGCGCTTACCGCCAGCGGCGACCTGGTCAGCGCCAGCGCGAGCAGCGGCATGACCACGCGGAAGATGCCGTCGGCCAGGTCCGAGCAGATGGTCGCGAACCAGAAGACGGTGAATGTACGGCCGAGGCGGGCACCGCGTCCGGCGGGCCGCAGGCGGGTCCGGTGGGGTGGAGCGTCTTGGACGGCCGGGCCGGTGGCGGGCGCGGTGGAGCGCAAGGCTCACCCCTGCCCGTCGACCAGCAGCGCCGTGGTGATCACCGCGCCGAGCCCGGCGTTGAGGACCGCGCCGCTCTCCGGGCCGCCGTGCCGCACCAGCATCCCGGCCGGGCGCCCGCCGAACACGAAAGGACCGGCCACGAACGGGACGTCCGCCGTGCACTTCGCACCGCTGGCGCGGTGCACGAAATCCATCGGCGTGGTGTCAGGTTCGGCGTAATCCTGGAGCACGTACCCGCCGTGGGCGGCGGCGTGCTCCAGCGCGATGTCCCAGGCCTGCGGGGATACCGCGGGGCCGACCACCACCCCGGTCCCGCTGCCGCCGTGCCCCGGCTTGAGCACCAGTTTCCCCTGGGCGGCCTTGGCCCGGCGCAGTAGCGGGTCGCCTGGGCCGGCGCCGGCGGGCAAGCACACCGTATGCGGGACATGCGTGGTGACCAGACGCCGGTCGGACTCGGTGAGCAGGTCGAGGTCGGACCACAGCCAGGCCAGTGTGCGCTTGTTCATCAGCAGGCCAGCGGCCTCGGGCGTGTGCATGACCACCTGGCGGGCCGTCACCGCCTCGGTGAACGCGTCCAGACCGGGGCTGGGTGGCTGCAGTGAGCAGGAGAACAACCTGAGCACGGCATCCACCGGCACCCCATCGGTGAGCAGGCGGCCGCCGGGGCCGGTTCGCAGGTCCGCCAGCGGGAAGGCCAGCGTGTCGAGGCCGTGCCTGCGGCCGGCCGCACACCAGGGGGCCAGCCAGGCGATGAACCGGCCGGGGTCCTCGCCCAGGCCGGGCGCGGTGCCGGCCGGGAACACCGGGATGACCAGCCGCCGTCCGGGCCGGGGCCCGAGCCAGTCGCTCAGCGCCGCGAACCGTGCCTGCACCGACGGGTCGGCGGCGCTCAGGCCGGCGCCGAGACCGGCCCGCTCGTACTCAGCCATGAACCGGGCGCTGAGCACGTCCACGTGCGGCGAGCCGCCGACCGCACCTTCGATGTTCAGCTCGAGGAACTTGGGCACCCCGTCGCAGTGGACCGCGTCGGGCCTGATCGACATCAGCAGTTCGTCGCTGAGCGGGGCGGACCGGTCCAGCAGCGGCAGGTCGGCCGGGTCCATGCCCAAAGCGGCGAGCAATTCACCCGCGGTGCCCGCGCGCCGCCGGCAGGACTGCAGGACGAGCCAGGCCAGGCGGCCGGTGATCCGGACGAACTCCAGGTAGTGGCCACGATCCATGAACAAGGGCCGGACCGGGTCCCAGTCCAGCGTCGAGCTGGGTACTCCGTCGAATGCCCGCCCGGCGGCGAGGCCGCCGACGGTGCGGACGGCGGCGCGGAAGCGTTCGTCCAGCCTGGGCCACAGGTCGGCGGGTGACACCGGGTGCGGGAGCTTGCGGCCCGCGGTTACCGGGGCGCTCGGGGTCAGCGGCGCGGGCATGTCTCCAACCACGGGAACGTCTCCAACCACGGGAACGTCTCCTCCCGCGGGTCAGCCGGCCTGGGCCGGTGGGGCAGCGGCCTCGCGCAGGTGGCCGCGCCTGCGCAGTTCGGGTATCACGCCCTCGCCCCACCAGTACGCCTCTTCCAGGTGCGGGTAGCCGGACATGATGAACTCGTCGATGCCGAGCGCGGCGTACTCCTCGATCAGGTCGGCCACCTGCTGGTGGCTGCCGACCAGGGCCGCGCCGGAGCCGCCGCGGACCAGCCCGACACCGACCCACAGGTTCGGGTGGATTTCGAGGTCGCGTGGGTCGCCGCTGACCCGGTACTTCGCGTGCAGCTCGCGCTGGCGGCGCTGGCCGACCGAGCCGCTGGCCGCGAGCGCCTGCTGGGTGGTCTCCACCTCGCCCGGGTCGATGGTGGCCAGCATCCGCGCCGCCTCGGCCCAGGCGTCCTCGGGCGTGTCCCTGGCGATCGCGTGCAGCCGGATGCCGAACCGCACCTCCCGGCCCTCGTCCTTGGCCAGCCGCCGGATCCAGTCGATCTTCTCGGCCACCTGGCCCGGCGGCTCGCCCCAGGTCAGGTACACATCGGCGTGCCGGGCCGCGACCTGGCCGGCCGCCGGGGACGAGCCGCCGAAGTAGATGTCGGGGCAGGGGTCCGGCGGCGCGAACACGCTCGCGCCCTCCACTTGGTAGTAGTCGCCGGTGAAGTCGAAAGGCTGCCCGCTCCAGGCGCCCCGGACCACGGTCAGGAACTCCGCGCAGCGGGCATAGCGCTCGTCGTGCGGCAGCAGGTCGCCGAACATGCGCTGCTCGTCGTCCTGGCCGCCGTTGACGATGTTGAGCACCAGCCGCCCGCCGGACAGCCGCTGGAACGTGCCCGCCATGTGCGCGGCCAGGGTGGGGGACAGGAAGCCGGGCCGGAACGCGACGATGAACCTGAGCCGGCGCGTCTCGCGGGTCAGCGCGGCGGTGATCAGCCACGCGTCCTCGCACCACACGCCGGTCGGGGTGAGCACGCCGTCGAAGCCGGCCAGTTCGGCCGCGCGAGCCACCTGAGTCAGGTACTCGATGTCCGGCGGCCGCTTGACCCAGGCGGCACCCCGGGCCCGCGGCTGGCCCGCGGCGGGTTCGCCAGCAGCCGGTATCGGGTGGGCCCGGCCGGTGATGCCGCGCCCGTCGTCGGACGTGGGCAGGAACCAGTGCAGGTTGATACTCAAGGGGCCTCGCTCCTTTCTCCGGCGCGGGCTTCATCAGTGCTGGCTTCACTGGTGCTGGCTTCACTGGTGCTGGCTTCATTGGCGCGGGACTCGCCGGGCGGGGGCTCCTCGATCACCGAGATGCCAGTCCCGGCGTGCGCGCCGTACCGCTCCCAGTGCTCCTCCAGCCGGACCCGCCCGTCCGCGAGCACGGTCGGATGGCTGACGCACCGGCCGGACACCACGTTCCCGTCGTCCAGGAGCTGGCAGTAGGCCAGGTGCAGCACGCCGTCGCGGTCGCTTCGGCCGGCCAGCGCGCCGCGGACGACCCGGCCGCCCGCGAACTCGGCCCAGACCACCTCGCCGTCCTGGTGGTAGTGACCGACCAGGACGCTGCCGTGCCGTGAAGGGGGATTGGGGAGATGGGTGGCTTCCGCGGCCGAGTGGAAGATACGTCCGTCGTAGCTGATATCGTCGGGGTGGCCACCGTTCAGGTTGCTCATGGGTATCAGTCCCAGACTGTGGCCGCGTGCTCGTCGGAGATGTCGAACACGGGCCGCTCGAAAAGCGAATTGATGATGATGGCGCTGCGCACGGCGATCAGGCTGAGATTGGAATCCTGCAGCCCGTGGGCGTACCTGGACCGGTTCTGCACGAAGATCTTGTGGCGGTCGCCGTGCTTCCAGCGCAGCGAATAGTCGGTCTCCACCGTCGGTGCGCCTAGGTCGTCGGTGTCGATCATCTCGCGCAGCTTCGGGCCGAACGGCAGTGGCGCGGGGCGGCGGCCGGCCGCGACCACGGCGAACCTGACCTCCTGCCGTTCCGGGCCCTGTGCCCGCTGGCAGGACAGAACCAGCCCGCGTCCGCGCGGCCGGCCCGCCACCACGCGGCGGCCCGGCAGCAGGGTCACCGGGGCGCGGCCGCCGCGCAGCAGTTCCTCGTAGTTGTCCTGGAACACCGTGCGCAGCGTGCTGGTCGATATGCCGTCGCTGGTGAGCACGTGCTCCTTGGCCAGCTCGCGGCGGCGTTCGAACGGCAGGCCGTCGAGGAATTCGGAGTAGGCGGGGCGGAACATCTCGTTCGCGGTCGGCGAGTCGTCCATCGGCGCGAACCAGGACCGGCTGCCCAGCCAGCGGATGTCGGTGAAGCCGCGGCGGCGCAGCTCGACTACGCATTCGGCGCCGGTCTGGCCGCAGCCGATCACGGCGACCGGCTCGTCGCACGGCACCCCACCCACCTCCCCATCCCCCTTCATCGCCAGGCGTGGCCCCAGTTCGTCGGCAACCACCACCCGGCCGGGCCCGAGGCCGTCAAGACCGGCCGGAATCTGCGCGCGGCTGCCCACCCCGATCACCAGGTGGTCGCTGCGGGCCACCGGGTGGCCGCCGCTGTGCAGCACGAACCCCGATTCGAAGGTGACCTCGTCTACCGGCGTGCCGTAGCTGACGTCGGGGAGCAGGCCCGCCGCCCACTCCAGGTACCTGGAGAACTCCAGCCGCGGGATCTCGTCGTATTGCGCGCTCAGGAACGGGAACACCCGCTTGGTGGCGACCAGGTAGCTGAGGAACGAGAGCCGGTGCCCGGGATCCACCAGCGAGACCAGGTCCTTGATCCAGGCCGTCTGCATCCGCACGCCGGGAAACAGCAGGTTGCCGTGCCAGGAGTGCTCGGGGCTGGCCTCGAACAGCGCGAGCCGGTCGGGCCTGGCCACCTCGAACAGCGCCGCCAGGCTCAGGTTGGCCGGGCCCGCGCCCACACCGGCGGTGTGAAAGTACGGAGGTTCCTGACTGCTCATGCGGCTGACTCTCCTGACGGGTCACGCAGGCCGTTCGCCACCGCGCGGGCCGGCTCTGCGCCGGTCAGCGCGGCAAGCAGCCGTGGTGCCCGGTCGGCACCCGCGGCGATCAAGCAGTGCAGCGCGAGAGAAGGGTCGAAGGAATCGAGCTGGAGCGCGTGCCGCGCCCGGTCGAGTTCGGCCTCGGTGAGCTCGGCTGGAACGGTGCCGGTGTTGCCCAGGGTGCCGGTGGTGCCCAGGGTGCCGGTGTTGCTCAGAGTGGGGGCGGACCAGGCGCGGAAGGCTTCGAAGGCCTGCCTGCTGAACGAGCTCTCGTCCCGGTCGGGCCGGTCCCAGCACAGGAACAGCCGCACCAGCGCCGGGTCCTGGCCGGCCAGGAAGTCGTGCGCCCACACAGCGTGGTTACGGCTGGTGGAGAACTTCAGGCCGTCCAGCCGGTAGAACTCGTTGACCACCAGCCCGCCGAGCCAGCCCGCCGGGACGCCGGCCGCGGTGAACAGGGCAGGGAACAGCACCGCGAAGTAGAAGGCGTTGTCGATACCCAGGAAGTGCCAGCAGCTGGGGGCCAGCCCGTCGCGGGGCTGACGCCAGCCGGTCACGTAGTCGTCCAGCGAGCTGGCCGCGGGATCGAGGTGCCTGGGCAGGCCGGCCAGCAGGCCGAGGCCCATCTCGGCCCAGACGTCGATTCGCTGGCCGTCGGCCGCGGCCGGTATGCCCCAGTCGGTGGGGTAGGCCAGCGGCACGTCCGGCAGGCCGTCGGCCAGGTAGGCGGCGATCAGCCTGCGGACCCTGGGCGGCACCACCGCGCAGGACCAGATGTCGGTCAGCGCACCCCGGTAGTCCTCGAGCCGCAGCACCGGGATCCTGGCCGCCAGCGGCTCGCGCGGGCCGCCGCAGCAGGCGCACCGCGCGTCGATGAGGTTGGCGGCGGTGGTGAAGCTGCCGCAGGCCTCGCAGGTGCCGCCGCCTGAGTCCGCCCCGCAGCCAGGGCAGCGGCCGGTCACATAGGCGTGGTGCAGGGTCGCGCCGCAGCAGGCGCACCGCCATAAGGTCTCCCGCTGCAGCGCCACCGCGCGCCGGGCGATCAGCTCGTCGAGCAGGCCGCGCACCGCGGTGCGGTAGCCGTCGTCGGCCCGCGGGTCGGCGAACAGGTCGTGGCCCACCCGGGCCGCGGCGAAGGCCCGGCGGACTAGGCCCTCGTACTCGTCGAGCACCGCGTCAGGCTTGCGGCCTTCCTTCTGAGCCTTGGCCGGCACGTAGTTCTGGTGCGGGTCGAGCCCGCTGACCGTCAGCACCCGCGCGCCGCGGGCCCGGGCCGCGCGGGCGGCTATGTCGGCGGCCACGTACGGGCCGCTCAGGTGGCCCAGGTGCAGCGGGCCGTTGGGGGTGGGGGCGGTGGCCGTAATGACGAGCAATTCGCCGGTTTGGGCGTCCCCGGTTTGGGCGTCCCCGGTTTGGGCCTCGCCGGTTTGGTCCTGGCCGGTTTGGTCCTGGCCGGTTTGGTCCTGGCCGGTTTGGTCTTGGCCGGGGGCGTGCCGGGCGGGGTCAGCGGGCATCGGAGTGGTCCTCCTGGCCCGTCGCCTGGTCCGTGGTTTGGTCCGCTGGCAGCCAGTAGATGCTGAGCGTGACCAGTGGGTCCTGCGTGGACGAGTTGGCGAGTATGTGCGCTTCCTCGCGGTCGAGCAGGGCCGCCTGGCCCGCCTCGACCTTATGCATGCTGCCGCTGGCGTGGATGTCCGCGCTGCCCTGCACCACGACGACGAGTTCGCGCTCGGCGTGGCGGTCGGTGTCGGCGCAGCCGCCCGGCGGCACCACGCACCACATGGCCCCGAACGGCACGTCCCCCAGATCCTGGTATTGCGCCCACCGGCCGGACAGAATGCCGAACTCTGGGGTCAGCTCTGCTGTGCTACTGCTCATCACCCGCATGGCTGCCGTCCTCCTTGACGACGTGCCCGGGCCGGCGCTGGCACACTGGCCCGGCACCGCGATCCCGCTATGTAGAGGTCAGTCCCGGTTTGGGGGCCTATGAGGCTGACGTCTACCCAAAGCCAACCGTTGGTAACTTCTCAACCGGAATCTGGCGCTTTCGTGGCGGCGGGCGCGAAAGTGCTAGGGCACAAGATGACAGCAAGCGGTGACGGATTGGTGACTTTTTGATGACGGCGGCCGCTCTGGAGTCGCTCGACGACCCCGCGAAGCGCTGGCGGAGAGTGATTTACTAACAATGCGTGGCGCAAGGTGACTCTTAGTCGTATCCCGGAAAGGATGTTGCTGAGAGGCCATTCGTTTACCTAACGAATGTAGGAGCCCGCCTGACGGCGAGATATGTTAGAAAAATACGAGATATCGGATATAGCTGCGGCGCCGTCGCAGCAGCCACCAGGACTCGCTCGCGACGGCGAAGCAGCGGAGTAACTAGGTGCGCGACCCCGTGAAGCTCCAGGTGCACGATCCCGTCACGTTCAGCATCCTCGGGCCGTTCCAGGTCCAGTTAGACGACCACGCGGTTCCGATCAAGGCCACGAAACAGCGGGCCTTGCTCGCCGCGCTGGTCCTGAACGCCAATCGGCCCGTCAGCGTCGAGGAGCTGGCCGACCTGCTCTGGGACGGCTGTTCGCCCCCGGGCGCCCGCGGCACCGTGCAGGCCTACGTGATGCGGCTGCGGGGGGTGCTCGGCGGACCTGGCCGCCGCATGCTCAAGACCGTAGCGGGCGGATATCAGCTCGCGATCCCGCCTGAGACCGTGGACCTGAACCGGTTCGAGCGGCTTACCGATCAGGGCGAGAGGTCGGCCGCGGCGGGCCAGCTCGTCACCGCGTCGAGCGAGTTCAGCCAGGCACTCTCGCTGTGGCGCGGCCCGGCCCTGGCCGACGTCGATTCCGAGCTGCTGCGCCGGACCGAAGTGCCCAGGCTCGACGAGCAGCGCATGCTGGCCACCGAGCGCAGGATCGAGCTCGATCTCGTCCTCGGCAGGCACCGGCAGGTCATCTCGGAGGTGCGCGAGCTGGTCAGCCGCTACCCGCTGCGGGAGCGGTACTGGTACCTGCTCATTCAGGCGCTGCACCGGTCCGGCTGGCGGGCCGACGCGCTGGCCGCCTACCGTTCGGGCCGCGAGGTGATCACCAGGGAACTCGGCGTGGAGCCCGGGGACGCGCTGCGGGAGCTGCACCAGGTGGTGCTGAACGGCGTGCACGACCGCGGCGGCCGCGACGACGCCGGGGCCGCCGGTCAGGCTAGGGGCGCGGGCGGCAGGGTCGGCCGGGGTTCTGGTCTTGCCAACGGCAGCCCCGCCGGGCCCTTCAGCGCCGCCCCCGGCCCGTCCGGCCGCAGCGCTGACGGCTCCGGCCGCTCCGATCCCGGCCGCTCCGATCCCGGTAGCGCGGGTCCTGGTAGCGGCGTCGCGGACCCCGCTCTGCCCGGCCGGGCCGCGCCGGGGCTGGCCGGATGGGTGGGTCAGTGCCAGTTGCCGATGGAGGTGCCCGGCTTCGTGGGTCGGGCGACCGACACCGGCGAGATCGCGGCCGTGCTGACCAGCCGCGAGGGCGTGCCGGTGGTCGTGGTGTCCGGGCCGCCTGGCGTGGGCAAGACCGCGCTGGCCGTGCGGGTGGCGCACCGAATCCGGGGCGAGTTTCCCGACGGGCAGCTTTACGTGCCGCTCACCACGACCCGCGGCGTGCGCGAGCCCAGCCGGGTGCTGGCCTCGCTGCTCGCCGCGACCGGGTTGTCTGGGCGGGCGATCCCGGCCGACCGGCCCGCCCTGGTGGCCGCGTTCCGGGCCTGGCTGGCCGACCGCCGGGTGCTGCTTGTGCTGGACTGCGCGCGGGACGGCCACCAGGTCAGGCCGCTGCTGCCCGGCACCGCCGGCTGCGCCGTGCTGGTGACCAGCCACAGCGAACTGCGCAGCCTGCGCGCCCTGTCGGGCGCCCGCGGGCACGCGCTCGGCCCGCTGCCGGCGGCGCAGGCCCGCCGTCTGCTCGCCCTCATCATCGGCGAACACCGGGTCGACGCTGAACCCGGCGCGGCCGATCGCATCGCCGCCCTGTGCGGGCACCTGCCGCTGGCGCTGCGCATCGCCGCGGCCCACCTGGCCGGGCGCCCGGGCCAGCCGTTGCGGGACTACGCGGCCGAGCTCGACAGCGATCAGATCCTGGACAAGCTGGCCATCGGCGGCGACCGGGCGGCCGCGGTCCGTACCGCCTTCGCCCGGTGCTACGACGCGCTCGACCCAGGGCTGCGGCGGTGCTTCGTCACGCTGGCCGCGCGGTGGCCGTCAACGGAGGGGGGAGCGGCGGGGGAGATCACCGCTGGCGGCGCCGCCTCGGTGCTCGGCGTCCCGGCGGGCGAGGCGGCGGAGCAGCTCGACGGGCTGGCCGAGCACGGCGTGCTGCTGCCGGGCGGTCAGGGGCGATACCGGTTCGCCCACCCGTTGCGCACGTTCGGCGTGGAGATCGGTGCCGGGCAGGCGGGCGGCGCGGGCCAGAGTGCGGCCGCGGGGCAGAGTGCGGCCGCGGGGCCGTCCTGCGGCGTGGCGGACTCGTCCGGCGGTCAGGTGTATCCGTAGAGGGACAGCGCCTCGCCGAACCTGGCCTCGGCCAGCTTCCTGTGCTGCGCGCTGAAGTCTTCCCGCCAGCCGCCGATCTGGCCGCGGTAGAAGGAGAAGGCCTCCCGGTTGAACAGCCGATCGGCCAGGTCGGGCGGCGTTTGCGTGACGCCCAGGAAGGCCAGGATCCGCGTCAGCGCGTTCTGCCTGGCCTCGGCCGTGCCGCCGCCGGGCGGCCCGACCAGTTCCTCGAACGAGACCTTGCACACGTTCGGGTGGTGCAGCAGCCAGAGCATCCGCTCCAGGTCGCCGACCGCGGGGAACGACCGGTCGGTGAGCGCGTAGGTGAGCTGCTCGTTCAGGCCGGGCTTGGACTGCAGTATGCCGCTGAACACGTGGAAGTCGTCGAAATTGCTGAATCCGCGGCCGGTGCGGCCGGCCAGGAAGTTGACCATCGATAGCAGCATGTCCCGCGGGTCGCGGTAGTTGAAAATGATCCGCGGCTGGCCGGTGTCGGCCCACTCGTGCAGGAAGTGACCATCCACCTTCTTGATGTCGAATTCGTTGAACACCCAGCACACCCCCGGCGGGGTCTGCGCGAAGTTCGAGCCCACCGTACGGCGCAGCGTACGGTCGATCAGCTCCCTGCTGGCCAGCTCCCTGCTGGCCAGCTCCATCCCGTACCAGGTCTTGAGCGGCATGCCGAACCTGATCTGCCAGGACCACGCCAGCGCCTCCCAGGCCTGGTCGGTGGCCTCGGTGAATCCGGCCTCGGATGCCGACTCCAGGCTTGCCAGCGCGTCCTGGTCGTAGACCATCTGGGCAATGCGCCGGCGCTCATCGGCACCGAACACCGGCTTCATCTCCGGGGGGATTCTGGCCTGTCCGTACATGCCGTAGCCGAGCGCGACCATCAGCTCCTGCAGGAGGTGCGTGCCGGATTTCATGAGCGATACCAGAATGACCCGTTCGGCCCGCTGTTCATTCATGACGGCTCCATCGCACTCCCGGGCACTCCACCACGTGGGGATCATAATGGACTGCCCCGCCGGGTTCGCGCCGGCGGGGCAGTGGCAATGGGGATGCGGGCAGTGGGGGTGCGGGCAGTGGGGGTGCGGGCAGTGCTTGCGCGGTGCTAGCTCACAGCGGGATGTTGCCGTGGGCGCCGCGGGCCGGGAAGGCCTCGGTGATGGCGGCCGCGATGGCCTGGCGGGTCCGGTGCGGCGCGATCACTTCGTCGATGACGCCGAGGGCGACGGCGCGGGCCAGGCCTCCAGACTCCTTCTCATGCTCGATCGCGAGCTCGGATTCCAGCTCATGCCGTTGCTCCGGCGGGACGCCGGCCAGCTGCCTGCGGTTCAGGATGCGCACCGCCGCGACCGCGCCCATGACGGCGACCTCGGCATCCGGCCAGGCGAACACGCGGGTCGCACCCAGGGCGCGTGAGTTCATCGCGATGTACGCCCCACCGTAGGACTTCCTGGTCACCAGCGTCACCCGGGGGACGCTGGCCTCCGCGAACGCGTGCAGCAGCTTGGCGCCCCGGCGGACCACGCCGTCCCACTCCTGGCCGACCCCGGGAAGGTAACCGGGCGTGTCCACGAGAACCACCAGCGGCACCCCGAACGCGTCACACATCCGGACGAAGCGCGCCGCCTTCTCCGCCGAACTGGCGTCCAGGCAGCCACCCAGCCGCATCGGGTTGCTGGCCACCACGCCGACCGTGCGCCCGCCCAGCTTGCCGAGCTCGGTCACGATGTTCGGCGCCCACTTGGGGTGCAGTTCCAGGCCGCGCTCGTCCAGCAGTTCGTCGATGATCGGGTGGACGTCGTAGGCGCGACGCGGCGATTCCGGCAGCAGCGCGCCCAGGTCGGTGCCGCTGACGTCCGCGGTGTGGGCCGCGCCGGTGGACATCGTGCCCTGGTCGCCGAGCAGCGAGGCCACCCGCCTGGCCTGGGCGATCGCCTCTTCGTGGGTGGCCGAGACCAGGTGCACCACGCCGGAGCGACGGCTGTGCGGCTCGGGACCGCCGAGCCTGGCCATGTCCACGTCCTCGCCGGTGACGCTGCGCACCACGTCGGGGCCGGTGACGAAGATGCGGCCGGCCTCGGACAGGATCACCACGTCGGTCAGGGCAGGCCCGTAGGCGGCGCCGCCCGCGGCGGGCCCGAGCACCACCGAGATCTGCGGCACCACGCCGGAGGCCCGGGTCATCGCGGCGAATATGGTGCCGACGGCGTGCAGGCTCTCGACGCCCTCCCGCAGCCGGGCGCCGCCGGAGTGCCACAGCCCGATGATGGGGGCCCCCAGCGCGATGGCCTCGTCGTAGGCGGCCACGACCGCGGCACACCCTGCGGAGCCCATCGCGCCGCCCTGCTGCGCCGGGTCGCAGGCGAACGCCACTGCCCGCATCCCGTCGATCTCGCCGGTGGCAGCGAGTACGCCGCTGGTGTCCGCCGGGCTGATCTCGCGCACGGTGCCGGCGTCGAACAGCGAGGTCAGCCGCTCGCGTGGCTGGCGGGCCTGCTCGGTCTCGCGGGCTTCCCTGGCCGGCCCGGTCTGCCCGTCCGGCCGGGCCCCTGGGGCCTGCGCAGCCGCGGGGGCCGCCTCCGGGCGCTCCGGAGTCACCGCTGACATGGGGTTCTCGAGTATGGTCATACCTTCCCCTTTCACGCCGCGGCGAAGACGAGTGCCACGTTGCTCCCGCCGAAGCCAAACGAGTTGTTGAGCGCGGCCATGGGCGCGCCGTCCGGGCGCCGCAGCGGCCGCGGCTCGGTGGCGATATCGATGGCGACGCTGTCATCGGGATCGTCGAGGTTGATGGTGGGCGGTGCGATGCCCTCGCGAAGGGCGAGCACGGTGGCGACGGATTCGAGCGCGCCGGCCCCGCCGAGCAGATGACCGGTCATCGACTTCATGGCCGTGACCACGGCGCCGTTCGCGGCCTCACCCAGGGTCGAGGCGATGGCTTGCGCCTCCGCCGCGTCACCCGCATCGGTCGAGGTGGCGTGCGCGTTGACGTGCACCACCTGCGAGGGCGTGATCCTGGCGTCCTCGAGTGCGCGATTCATGGCCAGCGCCGCGCCCCGGCCGTCGGGAGCCGGCTGGGCGATGTGATGGGCGTCCGATGAGTAACCCACACCCGCCGCCACAGCGAGCACGGGCGCGCCGCGCCTGGCCGCGTGCTCCGCCGACTCCAGCACCAGCATGGCCGCGCCCTCGCCGAGCACGAACCCGTCGCGGCCTTTGTCGAACGGGCGGGAGGCCCGCTCGGGCTCGTCGTTCCGTAGCGACAGCGCGCGCATCGCGGCGAAGGCCGCCAGGTTCAGCGGGATGATCGCGGCCTCGGTACCGCCCGCCAGCACGATGTCGGCGCGGCCCGACCTGATCATGTCGATCGCGTAACCCACGGACTCAGCCCCGGAAGCGCACGCACTCACCGTGGTGTGCACGCCCGCCCGCGCGTTGATCTCCATGCTGATCCATCCGGCTGAGCCGTTGGGCATGAGCATCGGGACCGTATAGGGCGACAGGCGCTGCCAGCCCTTGCTGTTCAGCGTGTCGTAGGCGCTGAGGGTCGAGCCGACCCCGCCGATGCCGCTCGACACGGCCACCCCGATTCGCTCCGGGTCGGCCTCGGGCGCGCCCGCGTTGGCCCAGGCTTCGCGGGCGGCCACCAGCGCGAATTGCTCGCAGCGGTCCAGACGGCGCGCCTTGACCCGGTCAATCACGGTTCCCGGGTCCACCAGGGCCGGCGCGGCGATGCGCGCGGGCAGTTCTGCCGCCCAGTCCTCGTCCAGCCGCCGCACTCCGCTGCGGCCGGCTAGCAGCGCCTCCCAGGTACTGCGCACGTCGCCGCCGAGCGGCGTGGTGGCGCCGAGCCCGGTGACCACGACCGCGGTCTGGTCTGTGCCCACTGAGATCACCTCCTCCGGCTTGGAGCTCTTGGGTTCACGGCCGCTGCGTTCGCGGCCCTTCCTGTCCTACCGGTCAGGCGGAGACGCCCGAACGCTGCACGAAGTTCACGACGTCCTGGACGGTCTTGAGGTTCTTGAGCTCCTCGTCGGGAATCTCCACGCCGAACTTGTCCTGGGCGGCGACGGCGATCTCGACCATGGACAGGGAGTCGATGTCGAGGTCGTCGACGAACGTCTTGCCGGGGGTCACCTCGTCAGCCGGCACTCCGGCGATCTCGTCGATGATCTCGCCGAGCCCTGCCAGAATCTCCTGCTCGCTCATGGCCATGTGTCTGATCTCTCCTTGTCGTTGGTTAGGCGTAAGCCTGGTGTGCTCCTGACGGGACGCCAGGAACTGGTTACGGGACGGTGATCACCTGGGCTGCGTAGCACAGCCCGGCACCGTAGCCCAGGAACAGTACCTGATCACCCGAGGTGACCTCGTTGCGCTCGATCATCCGCGACATCGCCATTGGGATCGACGCTGACGAGGTGTTCCCGGCGTGCACGATGTCGTCGGCCATGCGCTCCCTGGGTACGCCCAGCTTGCGCGCGATCGATTCCATGATCCGCAGGTTGGCCTGGTGCGGCACGAACGCGGCCAGGTCCTCAGGGGCCACGCCGGCCCGCTCGCAGGCCGCCTTGGCCACCGGGTGCAGCGCGGTGGTGGCCCAGCGGAACACCGCCTGCCCCTCCTGCACGATGAACGAATTACGGTCGGCGATGGAGATCGTCTCGGCCATGCCGCCCGAGCTGCCCCACACCACCGGGCCGATCCCTGGCGGCTGCTCGGCATCGGTCACCGGCCCCACCACCGCGGCCCCAGCGCCGTCGGCGAAGATGATGCACGTGGACCGGTCGGTCCAGTCCACCCACTGGGACAGCTTCTCGGCCCCAATGACCAGCACGTTCCTGGCCGAACCGGACCGGACCGCGTCGCTGGCGCTGGACAGCGCGTAGCAGAATCCGGCGCAGGCGGCGTTCAGGTCGTAGGCGCCGGGGGCGACGATGCCCAGCCGGTGCGCCACGGTGGCCGAAACGTTCGGTATCGAGGCCTCGGGCGTACAGGTGGCCACGATCACCAGGTCGACGTCGTCGGTGGACAGGCCGCTGCTCGCCAGCGCCTTGCCGCCGGCCGCCACGGCCATGTCCGTGACCGTCTCGTCCGGGCCCGCGATCCGCCGGCTGGCGATGCCAACCCGGCTGCGGATCCATTCGTCGTTGGTGTCGACGGTCGCGGCCAGGTCGTCGTTGGTGACCACCTTGGCCGGCTGATATCCGCCGAACGCCAGGATGCGTGCGCCAGCCGCACCTCGCTGTAGACGCATGGGTTCCCCTCCCACTACCTAGACCGTCCTTTGCTCGGATGTCTCGGGCTGCAGCCGCGCGATCGGCTGCCCCGCACTGACCGGGTCCCCGTCCTCGACCAGCCACTCGATGATCGCCCCGGAGTATTCCGGGCTGATCGGGCGCCGGTCGCTGCGCGCCTCGATGAGGCCGAGGTCGGCGCCGGCGGTGACGTACGTGCCCGGTGCCGTCGGGCCGTCCCCGAGGCTGGCCCGGAATGTTCCGGCCAGCGGTGCGACCAGCAGCCGCCATTCCGGCGCGTGGCTGTCCGCACCGGGGTGATATCCGTCGGCGTCCCCGCCCTCGTGGGAGACGCCGTCCCAGCCGGCTGCACCGTCGCGGTCCGCAGCGTCACGGTCTGGGCCGTGCTCGGCCGCGAGCGCGCGGGCGTCGGTGAGCTGGTCGGGAAGCTTCAAGGCCAGCAGTGCGACCCCGGGCAGCATCCGCCTGGCCAGCCCGGTCAGGGTGCCTGCGGGCGGGAGCTCGATGATGGCCGTCACCCCCAGCTGGCTCATTGACGCCAGGCACTTGTCCCAGCGGACCGGCGTGCTGACCTGGTTGACGATCCGGGTCAGCCAGTCGGCCCCGGTCTTGACGGCCGCGCCGTCGGCGTTCGAGAGCAGCACCACCGCGGGGTCGGCGGCGGGAAGTCCGGCGGCTGTGCTGCGTAGTGCGTCGACCGCCAGCGTCATATGCCTGGTGTGGAAGGCGCCGGCCACCTGCAGCGGGCGCAGCCGCGCCCTGCCCGGCGGGTTCGCGGCGAAGGCGGCGAGCTGGTCCATGGTCCCCGCGGCCACAATCTGACCCGCACCGTTCACGTTGGCGGGGGTGAGCCCGTGCTCGTCGATGGCCGCGAGCACCTCCGCCTCGTCGCCGCCGAGCACGGCCGTCATCCCGGTGGGGGAGATGGCCGCCGCGGCCGCCATCGCATTGCCCCTGACCTGGACCAGTTGCATGATGTCCGCGGCGGGCAGCACGCCGGCCAGCACTCCCGCCGTGAGCTCGCCGATGCTGTGCCCCGCGGTCAGATCCGCGTAGCCGGACACGGCGAGCCTGCCGAAAGCCGCCTCGGCCGCCACCAGACCGGCGGCGACCAGCAACGGCTGGGCGATCGCGGTGTCCCTGATCTCGTCGGCGTCCGCCGTGGTGCCGTACCTGATGAGGTCGCATCCGGCCAACTCAGACCAGGCGGCCAGGCGGTCGGCGACCCCGGGCAGCTCAAGCCACGGACTGAGGAAGCCCGGAGCCTGGGCACCCTGGCCAGGAGCAACGATGGCAAGCATTACTTCACCCTGCCCTGTAGAACACCGCTATATGAATGAGGGAACTGACGAACTTCCGGGGCCAGTCTTTGGAGGTGTTCTACAAAATCAGCGATTTAGGGGTGCTCAGGCCGACTTCTGGGGGTGGTTGGGGCCCCTGCTCGGCTTCTGCGAGTGGCCAGATGACTACGCGTCGGCCCGGCCGGAGAGCCGGCCGAGCACGATCGACACCCACAGTGCGAACGCGCCCCGGCCCTCGGCCGGTGCGTAGCCAGTGAGCTCGGCCACCCGCCGGAGCCGGTACCTGACCGTGTTGGGGTGTACGAACAGCATGCGGGCCGTGGCTTCGAGCGAGGACCCCTGCTCCAGGTAGGCGGTCACCGTGTCGAGCAGCGAAGGACCGCCCCGCAGCAGCAGCTCGTACACGTGGTGCACGAGCTGGTCGCGTGCTATTGGGTCACCGTCGATGGCGCGTTCTGGCAGCAGGTCGTCGGCGTAGACCGGCCGTGGTGCGTCCGGCCAGGCCGGTGCGGCCCGCAGCCCGGCCAGGGCGGCCTGCGCTGATCTGGTGGCCGACTGCAGGTCGGGCACGGCGGCGCCGACCACGATCGGGCCGGGCCCGAACCGCCCGGCGAGCTGACCGGCCGCCGCGAGCGGGTCGGACGCGCCGCCCATCACCACGATCAGCCGCTGCCCGTGCACGCCCGCGAGCAGGTCGATCCTCGCCCGGCGGGCGATCCCACGCAGGTCGTCGATGACCAGCTCGACCTTCTCGCCGTCGGCGCGCCCGGCGACCACCGCGACCGGGCTGGACAACCAGCTCAGCGCCGACGCCCAGGAGTGCAGGCCTTCCTGGGCCTCACCGCGGACCAGGGAGTCGACGACCAGTGCCTCCAGCCGCGCGTCCCAGGCGCCGCGAGCCTCGGCGGTGCGCGCGTAAACCTGGGCCGCGCCGAACGCTACCTCCCTGGTGTACCGGAGCACCGCCTCACGGAGTCCAGCCTGCCCGCCAGGCGCGGCCAGCTCGTCCACCCGCGATTCAACCACGTCGATGATGACCCTGAGCATCTCCACGGCCTGCTGCAGGCTGACCGCACGGGCCAGCTCGCGCGGTGCGGTGCCGAACACCTCGCCGGTGACCGCGGGCCTGACCCGCTCGGGATGCTTGACCCAGTCGACAAAGGCGGCGATGCCGGCCTGCGCGACCAGGCCGAGCCAGGATCTGTTCTCCGCGGACATCGCGGCGAACCAGGACAGCCGTTCATCCATGGCCGCCATGGCCGCCGTCCCCAGCGCGCCGGTGGCGCGCTCCAGACGCCGCACCGTCTCGGCTTGCACACCGTGACTGACCGGGGTCCCGGTTGCGTTATCGTCAGGACGCCCGTTGCCCGCGCGAGCCACGTCCGGCTCTTGCGTTCCCTTCACCCCCCCTAGCCTGTCACGCCTCAGCTAAAAACCCCAACCTAGGTAGGAAAAGAGACGACCAGGTTCTTCGGCGGGCGGCCACAAGCTCGGATGAGCCGTACATACGACACGATAACCTCGCTCCCGATTTTTCCCATCACCCCAGTGAGGATTAGGCGCGGACGTGACAACACGAGGCGAGCTGCATCACATCGAGCTGTGGGTGCCCGACCTGCCGAGGGTGGTCGCCAGCATCGGATGGCTGCTCGAAGCCCTCGGCTACCAGGCCTTCCAGGACTGGGCGGCCGGCCGGAGCTGGCGGCACGGCGAGACCTACATCGTCGTTGAACAGTCCCCGGCCATGACCGGCGCCACCCACGACCGGTGCCGCCCGGCCTCAATCACCTCGCGTTCCACGCCGGAACGCCGGACGAGGTAGACGAGCTGGTCGAGGCCGCCACTGGGCACGGCTGGACGCTGCTGTTTCCCGACGCGCACCCACACGCCGGCGGCCCCGGCCAGTACGCCGGCTACCTGGCCAACGCCGACGGCTTCGAGGTGGAACTGGTGGCCGGCGCTCCCGGCGGTTAAGACGAGCGGCCCCGCGGGCGCATCCTCTAGGGTGAGGAAGGTGATCACGCAAGCCGAGAAGGCCAAGCAGTTCCTGGCGTTGCACAAGCCGGGCGAGCCGTTGCTGATTCCCAATCCGTGGGACCTGGGTTCGGCCCGGGTGCTGGCCTCGCTCGGATTCCGGGCCCTGGCCACCACCAGCAGCGGCGCCGCCATGGCGCTGGGCCGCACCGATGGCTCGCTCACCCGCGGCGAGGCACTGGAACACGCCCGCGGCGTCGTCGGCGCCACCGACCTGCCGGTGTCGGCCGACCTCGAGCAGGGCTTCGCCGACGCACCGGCCGACGTGGCCCGCACGATCGCGCTGGCCATGGACACCGGGCTGGCCGGCTGCTCGATCGAGGACTACTCGGGCTCCTCCATCTACGACATGGGGCTAGCCGCCGAGCGGATCACCGCCGCCGCCGACCTCGCGCATATGGGGGAGGTGCCGTTCGTGCTCACCGCCCGGGCGGAGAACCACATCCGCGGCAACCCCGACCTGGCCGACACGATCGCCCGGCTGCAGGCCTACCAGGAGGCGGGCGCCGACGTGCTCTACGCGCCCGGCCTGACTGACCTGGCCGACATCCGCCAGGTCCTCTCCGCGATAGACCGCCCGCTGAACGTGCTGGCCCTGCCGGGCTGCCCGCCCGTGGCCGAGCTGGCCGCTGCCGGGGTCAGCCGCATCTCCGTCGGCGGTGCGTTCTTCAACGTGGCCTACGGCGCCCTCGCCAACGCCGCCATCGAGCTACGCGACTCCGGCACCTTTACCTACTTCCGCGCCCCCGGCCAAACCGCCCTCCGCACCGCCTTCACCGCCTAGACTCTCCTGCCCCTCCGCCGGGCGGCCCGTCAGAGCGAAGACCTGTGCGTGCTCTGGCACATACACGTCTTCACCGTCAGAAACGGGACCTTATCCACAACCGGGAATGGCGGCCAACCGTTATCCACAGCCCGGTGTCAGCCCACGTCAGCTGCTGGCCCCAAGGCCGATGCTGTGCGGCATGAGTACGAGCATTCCGGCGCCGTTGCACGAACTCGCTGAGCCGCAGTCAGGCGTCGTGTCCAGACGGCAGGCCCTTGACGCGGGCATGACCAGCGAGGCGATCGCCTGGCAACTGCGCCGGGCCCGGTGGCAGCAACTGCAGTGGGGCGTGTACGCGCTGTTCACCGGGCCGCCAGGCCGTGACGCGGTGCTCTGGGCGGCAGTGCTTCGTGCGGGCCGCAACGCCGTCCTCAGTCATCAGACCGCGGCCGAGCTGGCCCACCTGACCGACAGGCCCAGCGACCTGGTGCATGTGACCATTCCGGGCAGCCGGCGCGCCCGGCCAATCCCAGGGCTGGTGATATACAACTCCGCATCCATCGACCGCGCCAGGCACCCGTGCTTGGCGCCGCCCCGGACCAGGCTGGAGGAAACCGTCCTCGATCTGGCCGGGGCGGCCACCACGTTCGACGACGCCTGTGAGTGGGTGACCCGGGCCTGCGGGCGCAGGTTCACCACGGAGAAGCGGCTGCTGGAGGCCATGACGAACCGCGTCAGGCTGCGCTGGCGTGGTCCGCTCACGCAGGTGCTCTCTGAGCCAGGCGGTGGGGTACACAGTGTGCTGGAGTTCCGCTACTTCCGCGATGTGGAGCGCGCCCACTGCCTACCGTCGGCCCAGCGTCAAGCGCGGGTTGTCCGAGACGGCCGCAGCGCTTACCGGGACGCGTACTACGCCAAGTACCGCGTTGTGGTGGAGCTGGACGGCCGCGTCGCCCACCCCGGTGACACTCGCTGGCGGGACATCCGCAGGGACAACGCCGCGGTGGCCGACGGCGGCGTCACGCTCAGGTACGGCTGGTCGGACGTGACCAGGGATAGCTGCCGCACGGCCGGCGAACTCGCCCGCGTCCTGGTCCAGCGCGGGTGGGTCGGCGCTCCCAAACTGTGCTCGCCCAACTGCGCCCTCCTCTCCGGCTGGCGCTAGCTCTCAGCACGTAGACCTGTACGTGTTCAGGTACATACAAGTCTTCAAGATCTTGATGTGGCTTCCACGGAAGTGGCGCATGTTGTGCGTGGTGCTGGTGGGGTTGAGCGCGGATGGGAGTTGTGGTGCTCGTGGTGTGTGGGGGGTGACCGGGGTTCGTGGTGTTGGTGGGGTACGTGGTGCTGGCGGGCCGCCGGTCGGTGTGAGCGGGTGCGGACGGGACGTGGTGCGCCAGCGCGGGGAGGTGGTGCGGGCGTGCGCGGGGAGGTGGTGTGGAGTGGTGCGGCGTGCGCGGGGGGGTGGGGAGGTGGGGGTGGGGTTATTGGAGGTGGGTGCGGGCTTCGGTGATGTGGTGGAGGATGCGGTGGGCGTTGGCGGTGGTGGCGAGGGTGGTGGCTTCGTCGAGGTGGGTGCGGCCGTCGGCGGGGCGGTTCTGGGCGGCGGCGATGTAGGCGAGGCCGATGAGGTTGGAGGCGACGCCGGGGAGGAAGCCCGCTTCCCGGCGGAGGCGGTTGGACTCCTCGAGGTGCGTCCTGGCCTGGTCGAGGTGGCCGGCCCGCTGGGCGGCGATGCCGAGGTGGCGCAGGTCCTCGGACATGGTGGAGGTGGCGCCGGCCTGGGTGGCGAGCGCCAGCGAGCGTTCCAGCAGGGGGACGGCGGTGCCGTCGTCGCCGCGTACGACCTGGTGGAAGCAGCCGAGCCAGAACAGCGCGTCGGCTTCGCCCGCCGTGTCGCCCAGCGACTGGTAGAGAGCGCGGGACCGTTCGAACAGGGGGAGTTCGGCCGGGTCCTCGACGGCTTGGGCCGGGTCACGGTCGCGCGCGGTGAGGAATTTGGTGTGGATGTTCCGGCCCCTGGCCAGCGCGAGGGCGGCCTCGACCGCGTCCAGTTCCCGGTCCGCGATCGCCAGCGCGGCCTCGTCGCCGTCGAAGACCCCCTGCTCGTAGAGTTGCCTGGCCCGTTCCAGGTGACCCTCCGCGCTCCCGTCACCAGTCATCTGTGCTTGCTCCTTCCACCGGGCCACGGGACTACTCCCGGCCGGATAAACACCCGGTGGCCCCGGCCGACCAGGCCGGGACCCACCGGGCCCCACACGGTCACAAGGAATCAGGAACCGGCGGCCAGGGCTTCGCTGACCGAGGCGTCCAGGTGGTACTTCTCGATGGCCTGGCCGAGGACTTCGGGCTTGACCTCGCCCCGCTTGGCCAGGGCGCTGAGTACGGCCAGCGTGATGGATTCGGCGTCCACGTGGAAGAAGCGGCGCGCCGCGGCCCTGGTGTCGGAGAACCCGTAGCCGTCCGTGCCCAAAGAGGTGAACGGCGCGGGCACCCAGCGCGCGATCTGGTCGGGCACCGCCTTGATCCAGTCGCTGACCGCGACCACCGGGCCTGGCTGGCCGGACAGCACCTCGGTGACGTAGGGCTCGCGGGCCTCGTTCTCCGGGTGGAGCAGGTTGTGCTCCTCGCAGGCCAGCGCCTCGCGGCGCAGTTCGGTCCAGGAGGTGGCCGACCACACGTCCGCCGCCACGCCCCAGTCCGCGGCCAGCATGTCGGCCGCGGCCAGGGCGGAACGCACCGCCACCCCGGAGGCCAGGATCTGCGCCCGTGCGGCCCCGCCGTCGCTGCCCGCCGCGCCATCCGGGCCACCCGCGCCATCCGGGCCACCCGCGCCACCTGCGCCATCCGGGCCACCCGCGCGGTAGCGGTAGAGGCCGCGCAGGATCGCGTCGCGCAGCGCCTCGCGGCCACCGGGGTAATCGGCGGGCTCGGCGGGCTGCGGGTAGGGCTCGTTGTAGACGGTCAGGTAGTAGAAGATGTCCTCCCCGGCCGGGTGCCCCTCGCTCTCGCCGTACATCCGCCGCAGCCCGTCCTGCACGATGTAGGCCAGCTCGAACGCCCAGGCGGCGTCGTAGGCCACGCAGGCGGGGGAGACGGAGGCGAGCAGCACCGAGTGCCCGTCGTTGTGCTGCAGGCCCTCACCGGCCAGCGTGGTGCGGCCGGCCGTGGCGCCGAGCAGGAAGCCCCGGCCGAGCTGGTCGCCGAGCGCCCACATCTGGTCGCCGGTGCGCTGCCAGCCGAACATCGAGTAGAAGACGTAGACCGGGATCATCGGCGTGCCGTGCGTGGCGTAGGAGCTGCCGGCCGCGATCACCGACGCCATCGCGCCGGACTCGCTGATGCCCTCGTGCAGGATCTGGCCCTGCGTGGACTCCTTGTAGGACAGCAGCAGGTTGCGGTCCACCGCCTCGTAGGTCTGGCCGAGCGGCGAGTAGATCTTCGCGGTCGGGAACAGCGAGTCCATGCCGAACGTGCGCGCCTCGTCCGGGACGATCGGCACGAACCGCGCCCCGATATCCGGCTCCTTCATCAGGTCCTTGAGCAGCCGGACGAAGGCCATGGTGGTGGCGATCGGCTGCTTGCCCGAGCCCTTGCGCAGGTCCTCGTAGGACGCGTCGGCCGGCATCGGCAGCGGGCGGGCCCGCACCACTCGGCGCGGCAGGAAGCCGCCCAGCGCGGCCCGGCGCTCGCGCATGTACTTGATCTCGTCGGAGTCCTCGCCCGGGTGGTAGTAGGGCGGCAGCTCGGCCTCAAGCGCGGCGTCGGGGATCGGCAGGTAGAGCCGGTCCCTGAACTCCTTGAGCTCGGCGACGGTGAGCTTCTTCATCTGGTGGGTGGCGTTGCGCGCCTCGAAGTCGGGGCCGAGCGTCCAGCCCTTGATCGTGTGGGTGAGGATCACCGTCGGCTGCCCGACGTGCTCGCTGGCCGCCTTGAACGCCGCGTACACCTTG
>DATAWQ010000101.1:0-12730 GCA_036267135.1 Streptosporangiaceae bacterium
GGGGTGGGGCGCGGGGAGCGCGGGAGCCTGAGACGCGGGGGGTGGGGCGCGGGGAGCGCGGGAGCCTGAGACGCGGGGGGGTGGGGCGCGGGGAGCGCGGGAGCCTGAGACGCGGGGGGGTGGGGCGCGGGGGGCGCGGGAGCCTGAGACGCGGGGGGGCGCGGGAGCCTGAGACGCGGGGGGTGGGGCGCGGGGGCGCGGTGGCGCGGGAGCCTGAGGCGCGCGGGGGGGGTGAGGCACGGGGGGTGCGGGGGCGGCGCGGGGTTAGGAGGTGCTGGTGAGGTGGTGGTGCCAGGCTCGGGCGGAGGTGTCAGTGAGGGAGGCGACCTGGTCGATGACCACTCTGCGGCGGGCGGGGTCAGACTCCGCAGCTTCCCAGGCCGGGCGGAAGAGGGGGTCGAGGGTAAGGGGGGCGCCGATCTGGATGGTGGCGGCTAGTTCGGCGATCAGCTCGCGTTCGCGGGCTTGCTGGGCGGCGGCGCCGGCGCGGGCCATGACGTAGTTGGCGGCGACCCCTTTGAGCAGGGCGCACTCCAGGCGCTGGCGGCGGGGGACGACGAAGTCGCACGTGTAGCGGCGAAGGGAGCCCATCGTGCCGGTGGCGCGGGTGGCGTCTTGGGCGGCGACGCAGAATCTTCCGACCAGTTCGCTGGTCAGGTTCTTCAGGGCGGCCAGGGCGTCGGGGCCGCCGTCGAAGGTCTTGGGCCAGCAGTCCAGGGTCATCAGGTCGTCGAAGATCGATACCAGTTCGGCCGGGGAGGCGTCGGCGGGGTCGACGTACCACTGCTGGGTCACTTCGGCCACGACGGCCCGTTCGGCGGGGTCGTGCAGCTGGGCGAAGGTGACCAGGCCGGCGTTGAGGCCGTCTTCCAGGTCGTGGACGGAGTAGGCGACGTCGTCGGCCCAGTCCATGATCTGGGCTTCCAGGCAACGCCGGCGGCCGGGAGCGCCGGAACGGATCCAGGCGAAGACCGGGGCGTCGTCGGCGTAGTAGTTGTACTTGCCCCCCGCGGGGGGCTCGGGCCACGGGTACTTCAGTACCGCGTCCAGCGAGGCCCGGGTCAGGTTCAGGCCGGCCCCGGGCACCTTGGTCTCCAGCCGGGTGAGCAGGCGCAGAGTCTGGGCGTTGCCCTCGAAACCGCCGCAGCCCGCGGCCAGGTCGGCCAGGGCCATCTCGCCGTTGTGGCCGAACGGCGGGTGACCGATGTCGTGGGCCAGGCAGGCCGTCTCGACCAGGTCGGGGTCGGCGCCGATGGCGCCGGCGATACCCCGGCCGATCTGGGCGACCTCCAGGGTGTGGGTCAGCCGGGTCCGCGGGAAGTCGTTCCGGCCCACCTCGACCACCTGCGTCTTGGCCGCGAGGCGACGCAGCGAGGCACTGTGCAGGACCCGGGCCCGGTCCCGTTCGAACGCGCTCCGCCCGGCCCCCTTGGGTGGCTCAGCCACCCAGCGGGCCAGGGCGGGCGCGTCGTAACTGCTGTCCGTCAACTCACCGGCTGTCGCTGCGCTCGGTCTCGACCGCGGCGCGGCCGGCCTCCAGCCGGGCCACGGGCACCCGGAACGGCGAGCAGGACACGTAGTCCAGGCCCACCTCGTGGAAGAAGTGCACCGAGTCCGGGTCACCGCCGTGCTCGCCGCAGACGCCGAGCTTGAGGTCGGGGCGCTGGGCCCGGCCCTCTTCGACGGCGATCGCGACCAGGCGGCCGACGCCGTCCCGGTCGATCGTCTCGAACGGCGAGACGCCGAAGATGCCCAGGTCGATGTAGCGGCTGAAGAACGCGCCCTCCACGTCGTCCCGGGAGAAGCCCCAGGTCATCTGGGTCAGGTCGTTGGTGCCAAAGGAGAAGAACTGGGCCGGCCCGGCGATCTCCCCGGCGGTCAGCGCCGCCCGCGGGACCTCGATCATCGTGCCGATCAGCGTGTGCACGTCGGCCCCGGTCGCCTCCGCCACCTGGGCCAGAACCTTTTCGGTCCTTTCCCGGGCGATCTCCAGCTCCTGCACCGCGCCGACCAGCGGGATCATGATCTCCGGGTGCGGGCTGCCGCCGGCCTTGGACCGCTCGGCCGCGGCCTCGGCGATGGCCCGGACCTGCATGTCGAGCAGGCCGGGGATGACCAGGCTGAGCCGCACGCCGCGCAGGCCCAGCATCGGGTTCTGCTCGTGCAGGCGGCGCACCGCGTCCAGCAGCTTCTTGTCCTGCTCGGTGGCCTCGTCGCCGGCCAGCGCGATCTTGACCGACAGGTCGGTGAGGTCGGGCAGGAACTCGTGCAGCGGCGGGTCGATGAGCCGGATGGTGACCGGCAGCCCGTCCATGGCCTCGAAGATCTCCATGAAGTCGCCGCGCTGCAGTGGCTCCAGGGCGTCCAGCGCGGCCTGCTGCTGCTCGTCGTTCTCGGCCAGGATCAGCCGCTCGACCAGCTGCCGGCGCTCGCCCAGGAACATGTGCTCGGTCCGGGTCAGGCCGACCCCGGCGGCGCCGAACCGGCGGGCCCGGGCGCAGTCCTCGCCGGTGTCGGCGTTGGCCCGGACGCCGAGCCGCCGCTTCTGGTCGGCCTGCGTCATGATCGCGTGCACCGCGGCGACCAGCTCGTCGGACTCCGGGTCCAGGGTGCCCTCGAAGTACTGCACCACCGGCGACGGCACCACGGCCACCTCGCCGAGGTAGACGGCGCCGGAGGAGCCGTCGATCGAGATCACGTCGCCCTCACTGACCACCGTGCCGTCGGCGAGCGTGAACTTGCGGCCGCGGGTGTCGACTTCGAGCTCGTCGGCGCCGCAGACGCAGGTCTTGCCCATGCCGCGGGCCACGACCGCGGCGTGGCTGGTCTTACCGCCACGGCTGGTCAGGATGCCCTGGGAGGTGATCATGCCCTGCAGGTCGTCGGGGTTGGTCTCCCGGCGGACCAGGATGACCTTCTCGCCGCGCGCGGCCAGCTCGACGGCGCGGTCGGAGGTGAAGACCGCCTTGCCCACGGCCGCACCCGGAGACGCGCTGATGCCCTTGGCGATCTGCTTGACGTCGGTGCTGGTGTCGAAGCGCGGGAACATCAGCCGGGACAGCTCCTCACCGGTGACCCGGTTCAGCGCCTCGTCCATGTCGATCAGGCCCTGGTCGACCAGCTGGATAGCGATCCGGAACGCGGCGGCGGCGGTGCGCTTGCCGACCCGGGTCTGCAGCATCCACAGCTTGCCGCGTTCGATGGTGAACTCGATGTCACACAGGTCGCGGTAGTGGTTCTCCAGCGTGGACATGATGTCCATCAGCTGGTCGTACGACGCCTTGTCGATCCGCTCCAGGTCCTGCAGCGGGACCGTGTTGCGGATGCCCGCCACCACGTCCTCGCCCTGGGCGTTCTGCAGGTAGTCGCCGTACACGCCCTGCTGGCCGGTGCCGGGGTCACGGGTGAAGGCCACGCCGGTGCCGGAGTCGGCGCCCAGGTTGCCGAACACCATCGCCACCACGTTGACCGCGGTGCCCAGGTCGGCCGGGATGCGCTCCTGCCGCCGGTACAGGATGGCCCGGTCGGCGTTCCAGGAGTTGAACACGGCCTTGACCGCCATGTCCAGCTGCTCCCGCGGGTCCTGCGGGAAGTCGTGGCCGGTGTGGTCGCGGACGGTCTGCTTGAACGCGGTGACGATCTTCTGCAGGTCGTCGGCGTCCAGGTCGAGGTCGTTCTTGACCCCCTTGGCCTTCTTGGCGTCGTCGATGGCGTCCTCGAACGCCTCGCCCTCGATGTCCAGCACGGTCTTGCCGAACATCTGGATCAGCCGCCGGTAGGAGTCCCAGGCGAACCGCTCGTTGCCGGCCTGCTTGGCCAGCCCCTGCACCGACTCGTCGGACAGGCCGATGTTCAGCACCGTCTCCATCATGCCGGGCATGGAGAACTTCGCGCCGGACCGCACGCTGACCAGCAGCGGGTCCGACGGGTCGCCCAGCTTGCGGCCAATGGCCGACTCGAGCTGGGTCAGGTGCTCGGTGACCTCGTCGTTCAGGCCGGCCGGTACGTCGCCGTCCTGGAGGTAGGCGCGGCAGGCCTCGGTGGAGATGATGAACCCGGGCGGGACCGGCAGGCCCAGGTTGGTCATCTCGGACAGGTTGGCACCCTTGCCACCCAGGAGGTCCTTCTGGTCCTTGTTTCCTTCGGTGAAGTCGTAAACGAGCTTCGGCACTGAACGCTCCTCGTGCGCCGGTAATTTCTCATCCTTATTTCCTTCGGAGCCTACTAGCCTGAAGGCCGGCTTGGGACTCCACTGCAGGCCCCCGGGCGGAAGTGGTCTAGTCCGCCGTGGCACGACAGAACCGACTGACGGAGGTCCCGCGATGACCGGACGAACGATCGGGTTGCTGCACCCAGGTGAGATGGGCGCGGCCATGGGGCACAGCCTGGTGGAGCAGGGCCACACCGTGCTGTGGGTGGCGGCGGGCCGCAGCCCGGCCACGGCGGCGCGGGCCGGCGCGGCTGGCCTCACCAGGGCCAGCTCGCTGGCCGACCTGGCCGGCCGGTCCGAAGTCATCCTGTCCGTCTGCCCGCCGCAGGCCGCCCAGGCGGTGGCCGAAGAGGTGGCCAAGAGCGGCTTCACCGCCCTGTTCGTGGACGCGAACGCGATCGCGCCGCGCACGGCCCGCGCGGTGGCGGCCACGGTGACCGAGCCGGGGGCCACGTTCGTGGACGGCGGCATCATCGGCTCTCCGCCCCGGCCGGGCGGCGGCCAGGGCCCGCGGCTGTACCTGGCGGGCGAGGCCGCGCCCCTGGTGGCCGCGCTGTTCGCCGGGAACCCGGTGGCCACCGAGCTGGTGGACGGCGGGGCCGGGGCGGCGTCGGCGGTCAAGATGGCCTACGCCGCCGTTACCAAGGGCACGTCGGCGCTGCTGCTGTCGGCCCGGGCGCTGGCCCGGGCCGAACGGGTGGAGGGCACGCTGCTGGCCGAGTGGGGACTGTCCCAGCCCGAGCTGGCCCGCCGGGTCGAGCACGCGGCCGCCTCGGCCGCCAGCAAGGGCTGGCGGTGGGACCCGGAGATGACTGAGATCGCCACGGCGATGGCCGACGCCGGGCTGCCGGACGGCTTCCACACGGCCGCCGCCGAGGTCTATCGCTGCTCACCGCGCGCGGACCCGGCCGCGCTGGCCGAGTCCGCGCCGGGTGACGTGGTGGAGCTGGTGCTGGAGGCGCTCATCGGTGAGCACCTGAGCTGAGCGGCCCGGGAACGACCGGGGACCCCGCCCGGTGAGGCCCTTTCTGTTAATAAATGGGCAGGCGCTCGCTCAGGTACGCCACCAGCTTGTCGATGGCGATCCGTTCCTGCTTCATCGAGTCGCGTTCCCGCACGGTCACGGCCTGGTCCTCGAGAGTGTCGAAGTCGACGGTGACGCAGTACGGGGTGCCGATCTCGTCCTGGCGGCGGTAGCGGCGGCCGATGGCGCTGGCGTCGTCGAAGTCGGTGTTCCACTGCTTGCGCAGGGCCGTGGCCAGGTCGCGGGCCTTGGGCGACAGGTCGGCGTTGCGGGACAGCGGCAGCACCGCCACCTTGACCGGGGCGATCCGCGGGTCGAACCGCATCACGGTCCGCTTCTCCAGCTCGCCCTTGGCGTTCGGGGCCTCGTCCTCGGTGTAAGCGTCCAGCATGAACACCAGCGCGGCCCGGTCGATGCCGGCCGCGGGCTCGATCACGTAGGGGACGAACCGCTCGCCCGACTCCTGGTCCAGGTAGGACAGGTCGGTGCCGGAGGCCTTGGCGTGGGTGCTCAGGTCGTAGTCGGTGCGGTTGGCGATGCCCTCGAGCTCACCCCACTCGCTGCCGATGAACCCGAACCGGTACTCCACGTCCACGGTGCGCTTGGAGTAGTGGGCCAGCTTCTCCTGTGGGTGCTCGAACAGCCGCAGGTTGTCGCGGTTGATGCCGAGGTCGACGTACCAGGCGAACCGGGTGTCGATCCAGGTCTGGTGCCACTCCTCGTCGGTGCCCGGCCGGACGAAGAACTCCATCTCGGCCTGCTCGAACTCGCGGGTGCGGAAGATGAAGTTGCCCGGCGTGATCTCGTTGCGGAACGACTTGCCGATCTGCCCGATGCCGAACGGCAGCTTCTTGCGCGAGCTCTGCTGCACGTTCTTGTAGTTGATGAAGATGCCCTGGGCGGTCTCCGGCCGCAGGTAGGCCAGGCCGGACTCCTCCTCCACCGGGCCGAGGTGGGTCCGCAGCAGGCCGCTGAACATCCGGGGCTCGGTGAACGTGCCCTTGTTGCCGCAGTTGGGGCAGGTCACGTCGGCCAGGCCGTGCTCGGGAGCGTGCTGGTGCTTCTCCTCATAGGCCTCGGTCAGGTGGTCGGCGCGGAACCGCTTGTGGCAGGACATGCACTCGACCAGCGGGTCCACGAACTCGGTGACGTGGCCGCTGGCCTCCCACACCTCGCGGGCCAGGATGACGCTGGAGTCCAGGCCGACGATGTCGTCGCGCTCCTGCACCATCGACCGCCACCACTGGCGCTTGATGTTGTTCTTCAGCTCGACGCCGAGCGGGCCGTAGTCCCAGGAGGCGCGCAGACCGCCGTAGATCTCGCTGGACGGGTACACGAACCCCCGTCGCTTGGAAAGGCTGACGATCGTATCCATACGGTCACTGCGTGCTGCCATCAAAGGTCTCCATCCGGCTGGCGGTCGGCGTCGTTATTCACACGGGTACGGCACCCTCACGGGGCATCCCCAGGACGTCGCGCGGGCATGGTGTCCACCATGCGAGAAGGCGCGGTGGCCCCAGCTTAGAACCACCGGACCCCTTGGCGAACCAGAACTAAACCCTTCCCCAGGCTAGTTCAGGCCTATTTCCCGCCGTCCGGCTTACGGTGCGGACACGGCCCCGCCGACCCAGTCCGCGTCAATGTTGAGGGTGTAACTGCCAACCTTCACGTTCTGGTTGCCCGAGTACTGCTTGACCCGGTCGGCGGCCCACTTGGTCGAGGCCAGGTAGGGCGTGCCGGTCAGGTTGTTCTTCTTGTCCCAGAGCGCGAACCACAGGGCGTCGGGCTGGTTCATCGCGTGCCCGCTCACCGTGGTCGCCGCGGCCAGGTCGGTGATGCCGGTGGAGGCGCTGGAGTACACCCCGGAGACGTAGCCCTTGGCGTGGATCTCCTTGGTCCAGGCGTCCAGGAACTGGAGCACCGCCGTCTTACAGCTGGACTTGCTGTTGTTGTAGGACTCCATGTCGTCGTAGATCGGCGACCCCTTGCCCAGGCCGAAGCTGGCCGCGTCACCGACCGCGGTGTCGGCGGCCTGGGTGCCCTCGGTGGCGGCGCTCTTGGCGTTGATGCTGGCGAAGGAGTTACAGGGCGCCTGCAGCCCGACGTAGATCGGCATCAGCGACCAGCCCAGAGCGTGCACCGACTTGACCCAGGAGGCGGACAGGTTGCCGTAGTCGCAGGCCATGTTCTGGCCGCCGATGTAGACGCCGATGGCCGAGTACTTGCTCTTCCACGCCTTCATCGCGTTCAGCGACGGCGCGGTGCAGGTGTCGAACCCGGGCAGCGGGCTCTTGGGCACGCTGGCCTTGACCGTGCCGGTCAGCGTGCTGGTGACGGCCGGCTTGGTCGTGGCCGGGGTGGTAGCGGGCTTGGTCGTGGCCGGCTTGGTCGTGGCCGGCTTGATGACCGGGGTGGTCTGGGTCGCGGTGGTCTGGGTGCTGGTCGTCTGGGTGCTGGTCGTCTGGGTGGTCCTGCTGGCCGTGGTCTCGGACGAGCTGACCGGCCAGCCGGACTGGCCCTGCCCCTCCCGGTGGATGCCGCGCAGGTAATTGGTCACCGGGGCGCCGTCCGGGCCCCAGGTCGCGGTCACCGACAGGTTGCCGCCGGCCATCGAGCCGCGCAGTTCGTGCGCCTGGCTGTACTCGTTCAGCTGGCCCCACGAGCCGTTCGAGGCGGCGATCCGGTCCCCGGCGATGCTGGGCGGCGGCGACTGGACCAGGCCACCGTCAGCGGCGGCCGCACCCGTGCTGACCTGCCCAGACTTCGACACGCCGGAGGGGGTGATGGTAATCGTCTCGGCTCGGCCCCTAAGATTCGAAGGACAGTTCTGATTGGCACCGGGACGGCCGAGGTAGACCGCATTGATGTCGTACCTGACGCACTGACCAGGATCGGAATCGAGGTTGAAGACCCGCCAGCTCGCCGGGACGCTGACCGAGTACCCGTCATAGGTCACGGTCTGCATGGCACTGTTTTGGCTGGCACTGTTTGGGCTGGCACTGTTTTGGCTGGCACTGGCTTGTTTCGATACATGACTGCTGACCAGGCCGCGGCCGGCCGCACTCGCGCTGGCCGGGCTCAGCCCCCCGGCGGCGAACACACCCACTGCGCACCCAAAGCCAATGACGGCCACTGCTGTGCGACGCATCAACACCCCCCGCTGCTGTTTGCATAACTGACCGCTAGCGTCCGGCCGGCCAGTACCCACGTCGTGTAATTACGGCGACGCCACTTTCCGGTGTTCCCCCGTCACTCTCCGGTTACCCCTCTGTTATTTCCAGCCCGCCGCATTTTGGCATGGATAAAAGGGGTCAATATCTGGCACAGTCACCGATGACGGGAGCGCCCACCCCGAGGCGTGACAACATGGAAATAAATTAACGGGTCAAATCCGGGCAAGTTATTCTTTTAAAAAATCTTATGAAGGCCCAGAAAATGCTTTAAACAACATGGTTGTAATTACCGGCTGCGGGGCATCGAACCAGGTAGAGTGCCTGATTTTGGTCTTGCTGGGTGGTTCTACGGTCAGCTGGCGCCGACGGGGGCCTGCTCCGTTTCGGGGGCCACCGGATTCGGAATCGCGCCGCCGTAGCGCCGGTCGCGGCTGGCGTAAATTTCGCAGGCCTGCCAAAGGTGGCGCCGGTCGAAATCAGGCCAGAGCGTGTCGAGAAAGACAAGCTCGGCATAATGCGACTGCCAGAGCAGGAAGTTCGAGGTGCGGTGCTCGCCCGACGAGCGCACGAAAAGGTCGACATCGGGAATATCGGGCTCGTCGAGATAACGGGAGATTGTTTTCTCGGTGACCTTCTCCGGGCGGAGCCTGCCCGCGGCCACGTCGGCGGCGATCTTGGCCACCGCGTCGGCGATCTCGGCCCGGCCGCCGTAGTTCACGCAGAACTGCAGGGTCAGCACGGAGTTGCCCGCCGACATCCGCTCGGCTTCCTCCAGCTCGGAGATCACGCTTCGCCACAGCCGGCGACGGCGGCCCGCCCAGCGGATCCGCACGCCCATCTCGTTGAGCAGATCCCGGCGCCGGTGGATGACGTCACGGTTGAACCCCATCAGGAACCGCACCTCGTCCGGCGAGCGGCGCCAGTTCTCGGTGGAGAAGGCGTATGCGGACAGGTACGGGATACCCAGCTCGATCGCGCCCATGATCACGTCGAGCAGCGAGGACTCGCCCTCCTTGTGACCCTCGGTCCGGGGCAGGCCGCGCTGCTTGGCCCAGCGGCCGTCACCGTCCATGACGATGGCCACGTGCCGGGGCACCAGGTCCCGCGGGATCGCGGGCGGGCGGGCACCGCTGCGATGGGGATCGGGCGGCCGGACGGTCACACACGCTCCACGTGACGAAGTGAACGGATGGAGTGCTCCAAGTGCCACTGCAGGTAAGCGGCCACCAAGCCACTGCACTCTATCTGGTGGCGTCGTTCGGTTTGGTCCGCCGTGTCCCATTCCCCGCGGAGCAGGGCGCCCATCAGGGCGACGGTGGCCGGGACCGGCGAGGCCGCGCCCGGCGGGCGGCAGCTCACGCAGACCATGCCGCCGGCGGCGATGGCGAACGCGACCACCCGGTCCTTGCCGCCGCACCGGGCGCACTCGTTCAGCGCCGGGGCGTAGCCCGCCACCGCCAGCGATCGCAGCAGGTAGGCGTCGAGGACCAGCCGAGGGTCGTGCTCGCCCTCCCCCAGCGTCCGCAGACCGCCGATGAGCAGCAGGAACTGACGGAGGGTGGGCTCTTTTTCCTCCGGGGTGAACCGGTCCGCGGTCTCCAGCATGGCCACCCCGGCGGTGTACCGGGGATAGTCCGCGGTCAGCGGGGCGCCGTAGGAGCGGATCACCTCGGCCTGGGTGATGGTGTCCAGTGAACGGCCCTGGTACAGCAGCAGGTCGACGTGGGTGAACGGCTCCAGGCGGGCGCCGAACCGGGACTTGGTCCGCCGCACACCCTTGGCCACCGCGCGCACCTTGCCGGTCTTGCGGGCCAGCACGGTGACGATGTGGTCGGCCTCGCCCAGCTTCTGCGTGCGCAGGACCACCCCGTCGTCCCGGTACAGCTGCATATCTGTATTGTCCCGCACCGCACCGACAGCGCTGGACGTACGCGCCGTAGGGTGAGGAGGAAAGGTGGGCTATGAGCGGATATGGATTCGGATTCGTAGGCACCGGAACAGTGGCGAACTTCCACGCCAGGGCCCTGGGCATGCTGCCGGAGGCCCGGCTGGTGGCGGTCACCGACGTGGACGCCGGGCGGGCGCAGGAGTTCGCGGCTCAGCACGGGTGTGCGGCCGCGCCGGACCTTGACGCACTGCTCGGCCGGGACGACGTCGACGTGGTGACGGTGTGCGTGCCCAGCGGCCAGCACGCCGAGGTGGGCGTGCGGGTGGCGCGGGCCGGTAAGCACCTGGTGGTCGAGAAGCCCATCGACGTCAGCCTGGACGCGGCCGACCGGCTGATCGCGGCGGCCGCGGCGGCCGGGGTCACGGTGGCGGTGATCTCCCAGCACCGGTTCGACCCGGGCCTGGTGGAGCTGCGCCGCCTGATCGAGGACGGGGCGTTCGGCCGGCTGCTGCTCGGCCAGGCCAGCACCAAGTGGTGGCGGAGCCAGGACTACTACGACAGCGCGGGCTGGCGCGGCACCTGGGCCATGGACGGCGGGGCGCTGATGAACCAGGGCATCCACTACACCGACCTGCTGCGCTGGTGCCTGGGCCCGGTGGCCGAGGTGAGCGCGCTGACCGTGACCCAGGCTCATGAGATCGAGGCCGAGGACTGCGCGCTGGCCACGGTGCGGTTCACCTCGGGCGCGGTCGGGACGATCACCGCTACCACGTCCGTGGTCCCGGGCTTCCCGGAGCGACTGGAGATCAGCGGGACCGAGGGGTCAGCGGTCGTCGAGGACGGCGGGCTGATCTACCGGGGATTCCGTGACGGCTCGGAGGTGAGGGTCGCGGCTGATGGGGGTGGGGCGGCGGCCAATGCGGCGGGTCTGGGGGTGGCAGCCCATGCGGCGCAGCTGGCTGATCTGGTGGCCGCTATCGATGAGGGCCGGGAGCCCGCGGTGACTGCGGCCGACGCACGAGCCACGCTGGAGCTGGTGTGTGCCGTGTACGAGTCGGGCCGCGAGGGGCGCCCGGTGGTGCTGAGATGACCGTGGTGCTGAGCGGGTTCGCGGACGAGATCTCGCCCGACCTGGACATCCAGCTGGCGGTGCTGGCCGAGCTGTCCATCCGGCACCTGGAAATGCGCAGTGCCTGGTCGACCACTGTTGCCGACCTCGACGACGCCCAGGTGGCCCGGATCGGGCGGGCGCTGGACGGCGCCGGGGTGGCGGTGTCGGCCATCGGCTCCCCGATCGGCAAAATCCCGGTCGATGCGCCGCTGGCGCCGGAGCTGGACCGGCTGCGCCGGATCGCCGACGTCGCGGCGGCGCTGGGCACCTCGCTGGTGCGGGTGTTCTCGTTCTTCATCCCGGCCGGGCGTTCGGCGGAGGAGTTCCGCGGACCGGTGCTGGACCGGATGGCCGCGCTCGCCGGGATCGCCGAAGAGCGCGGCCTGGTCCTGGCCCACGAGAACGAGAAGGACATTTACGGCGACGTGCCGGCCCGGTGCGCGGAGATCATCCGCGTGGTCGGCTCACCGGCGCTGCGGGCCACGTTCGACGCGGCCAACTTCGTCCAGTGCGGGGTGGCCCCGCATACCGAGGCCTATCCCCTGCTCGCCCCGTATCTGGAGTACCTGCAGGTCAAGGACGCCCTGGCCGCCACCGGCGCGGTGGTACCCGCAGGAATGGGTGACGGCCAGGTGCGTCTGACCCTGGCCGCGCTGGACGAATCCGGGTTCGCCGGCTTCGTCTCGCTGGAACCGCACCTGGCGGTGGCCGGGCGATTCGGGGGCTTCAGCGGGCCAGAGGATTTCACCCGGGCCGCCAGCGCCCTCAAGGGGCTGCTGGCCGGCCTGGGCGTGTCCTGGCGCTAGCGCGGGCGCGCTAGCGGGCCTTAGCGGCGGGTGCGGTTGACCGCGGAGAGCACGGCTCGCATCGAGGCGCCGGTGGTGTCGGCGTCGACGCCCACCCCCCACAGCACGCGGCCGTCGATCTCGCACTCCACGTAGGCCGCGGCCTGCGCATCCGAGCCGGCCGAGAGCGCGTGCTCGGTGTAGTCGAGGACGCGGACCTTCACCCCGACCCCGCCGAGCGCGTCGCAGAACGCGGAGATCGGCCCGTTGCCGGAGCCCTCGATCGGCCGGGCCTCGCCGTCCACCCGGACCTCGGCCGTGAGCACGTGCTTGGACTCGACCACCGACGAGGCGCGGTGCCCGAGCAGCGCCACCGGGCCGTCGGACAGGTATTCGGCCGAGAACTTGGCCCACATCTCGGCCGCGGTGACCTCACCGCCTTCGTCGTCGGTGGCGACCTGGACGACCCGGGAGAACTCGATCTGCAGCCGCCGGGGCAGGTCGAGCTGGTGCTCGGCCTTCATGATGTAGGCGACGCC
>DATAWQ010000102.1:0-8244 GCA_036267135.1 Streptosporangiaceae bacterium
GCATCATGGGAAAATGCAGGAAGATCCAATCCAGATCCGGCCACTGGCGGACTCCGATCACGCGGCGGTCGTGCGCTTCGTTGACGAGGAATGGGGAGCGCCGATCTCGGTGGCGCACGGTGCCGTGTTCCGCCCGGCCGAGCGGCCCGGGTTCATCGCGCACGAGCCCGGCGGGCGGCTGGCGGGACTGCTTACCTACGCCGTGCGCGCTCCGTTTCTATCAGCGCCGCGGGTTCCGGCTGGCCGAACTGCGGCCTGGCGCGATCGACCAGTCCTGGTAGCCCAGTCCTGGTAGCCCAGTCCAGGAAGGTAAAGCCGGAGATACCGGAAACCGGCGATCACGGCATTCCGCTGCGCGACGAACTTGACCTCGTACGCCCCGTCTGACACCCGGTTCTCTGACGTCACCCCTGTTTCGGATTGTGCGCTGTCATAAGCGGGGGGTGATGCGCTATACAGGGATCCATTAGAGGGAGCGATATGCGGGCAACAGACAAGCCGGTCACGACGCGCAATGCGGTGCGTGACCGGCTGGTCAGCGTGCGCGGAGCGCTGGCCGACGCCCCGGTCTGGCTCAAGGTCCTGGCCGTGGTCGCGGCGGTCGTCTGCTTCCCCATAGCGCTGCCGATCGTGCTGCTGGCGGCGCTGCTGTACGCGCCGGTCGGGCTCATCACCGAACGGCGCACCCCGCTCGCGTCGGCCTGCGTGGCCATCTGGGGGGCGATGGTCGCGGGCTTGGTCACCGACAACGCGCCCGGCGGCCTCTACGTGCTGTTCATACTGGCCGCCCTGGTGGCCGTCGCCGCTCATCAGGGCGCGCTGGCCCGTTGTTACGTGCCGTGCCGCACCACCGCGTGGGCGCTGCTGTGGTCCATGCCGGTCGGCGGCCTGGCCCTGCGGCTGTGGCCGAGCCACCAGTTCATCGGCATCGGCATCGCCGTGCTGCTGGCCTGCATCGTGCTCGGCTGGCGGCTGGCCAAGTCGTGGCAGGAGGTCCGCGGCTACGGTCAGGGGCAGGTGCGCGCGACGGCGGTGGCCGCCCCCCCGGCCTCGGCGGCCCGGGCGGGCCGTAGCGCCCCCGACAACTCCGACGCACGCCACCAGCCGACCGCGCCGGCTCGCGGCGGCCGCTCGGCCGAGCAGCACGTGCCGGACATCTCGGTGAGCGACGCCATGGCCGAACTGGACGCCATGATCGGGCTGGCCGCGGTCAAGGAGCAGGTCCGCTCGATCGCCGCCTCGATCGAGGCGGCACGACGGCGCGCGCTGGCCGGCTACCAGACCGAGAAGCCGATGCGTCACTTCGTCTTCCTGGGCCCGCCCGGCACCGGCAAGACCGCGGTCGCCAGGATCATCGCCAAGATCTTCTACGCCTTCGGCCTGCTCGACACCCCCGAGGTCATCGAGGCGCATCGCGCCGACCTGATCGGTGAGTACCTGGGCGCGACCGCGATCAAGACCAACGAGCTGATCGACTCCGCCATGGGCGGTGTGCTGTTCATAGACGAGGCCTACGGCCTGGTGAACGAGGGGGACGGCCAGAGCGACCGGTTCGGCCAGGAGGCGGTGCAGGCGATGCTCAAGCGGGCCGAGGACGACCGGGAGGACCTGGTCATCATCCTGGCCGGCTACGACAAGCAGATGGAGGACTTCCTGGCCACCAACCCCGGCCTGGCCTCCAGGTTCGCCACCCGGGTGAAGTTCCCCGGCTACTCGCCCGCCGAGTTCTTCTCGCTGGCCGAATCGGGTCTGGACCGCCGGGGCGACCGGCTCGACCCCGACGCCAGGCCGGCGCTGTGGCGGATGTTCGAGGATGTGGGCCGGCGCCGGATCGGCGACGATCTCGGCAACGGCCGGTTCGTCCGCAGCCTCATCGAGAAGGCAGGCCAGGCGCGTGACGTCAGGGTGATGAGCGGCACGGTCGAGCCGGACGCGGCCGACCTGGTCACCATCGGCTCGGCCGACCTGGAGCGGGGCTACGCGGAGCTGACCGCGCGGCTGCGCGGCTACGGCGACACACCGACGGTGGAGAGCGCGCTCGCCGAACTCGACGAGCTGATCGGCCTGGAGCCGGTGAAGCGGCAGGTGCGGGAGATAGCCGCGCAGCTCCGGGTGGCCCGGCTGCGTGAGCAGCAGGGGCTGACCAGCCAGCCGCCGGCCCGGCATTTCGTCTTCACCGGCCCGCCCGGCACGGGCAAGACGACGGTAGCGCGGATCCTGGGCCGCATCTTCGCGGCCCTCGGCCTGCTGGCCCGTCCCGCGGTGATCGAAGCGCACCGGGCCGACCTGGTCGGCGAGCACCTGGGCGCGACCGCGATCAAGACGAACAAGCTGGTCGACTCCGCCATGGGCGGAGTGCTGTTCATCGACGAGGCCTACTCCCTCTATCACGAGGGGTATTCCGGCGGCGACGCGTTCGGCGCCGAGGCCACCGCCACCCTGCTCAAGCGGGCCGAGGACGACCGGGACCGGCTAGTCATCGTGCTGGCCGGGTACCCCAGCGACATGGACAGGTTCCTGCGCACCAACCCGGGGCTCGCGTCCCGGTTCAACGTCCGGGTGACGTTCCCCAGCTACTCGCCGCGGGACCTGACCAGGATCGCAGGACTGATCGCCCAGCAGGCGGGCGACACCTTCCATGCCGACGCGCGTCCTGTGCTCGATCAGATCTTCGGTCACGCCTGCGCCGAAGGCCTGATCGACGAACTCGGCAACGGCCGGTTCGCCCGGTCGCTGTTCGAGCGCGCGTGCGCCTGCCGGGATCTGCGCGTGTCCCACCTGGGGGAGTCGGCCACGACGGCCGACCTGACCACTGTCACCGCGTCCGATCTGCGCGCCGCCTATGAGGAGCTCGTCCGCGCCTGACCGTTCCCTGGCCAGGCAGGTCCGTGGCTGTGTCGTCAGCGCCCGGGCTTTCCCAGGCCGAAGCCGGGCTCGATCGGTGGCAGGGCGCGCAGTGCGGCCGCGATGTCGGCCTGCCTGGGACCCGCCTGCCTGATCGTCTCCATCAGCGAGTGCAGCACGGCGTGCCGGTCTTCACCGAGGTCGAGCAGCCGCTGCGCGGCCTCCCACAGTTCGGGCGGGTCGCCGCGCCAGAGCCGGTCGGCCAGCGCCAGGTGGCTGTCGATGTGCGCCTGGCCCGCGTGCCTGGCGGTGCTGTCCGCGGCCGGCCCGTCGTCGTGGTCGGCGGCGAGCAGGATGCGCCGGTCGGCGGGCAAGGCCGGGTCGAGCGTGCCCAGGTCCACGCCGCCGTACCAGCCGCTCAGCAGCGGGAAGGCGAACGCCCTGCGGGCCAGCGCCTCCAGGTCGGAATCCGGCAGCAGCCGGGCCAGCAGAGCGGGGTCCAGGCCGAACGTGGTCGGGTCACGGTAGGCGGCGGCGAACTTCTCGGTGGAGTCGAACACCGCGTCCAGCGTCTCGGCGATGGCCTGCTGGGTTAGCTCTCGCCGGTGGCCGGCCCAGCGCGTCCAGGCGGCCAGCACGTGCGGGATGGCCTCCTGCTCGGCGGCCGTCAGCATGACCTTGCGCGGCAGCCAGTCGAGCAGGAACGTGCTCGCCTTGAGCGGGCTCACCCGCAGCGGCCTGCCGAAGTCCCTGTCACAGCCGTAGGCGACGATGTGGTCGGCGCAGCGGCTGGCCGACGTGCGGTCGGACAGATCCTCCGCCTCGTCCGAGGCGAGGAACTCGGCCACCAGCATGGCCCGGCGGTCCGCACTCCACGGCCGCCGCCCCGTACTGGTCGATGGCCGCCCGGTGCTACCGCCAGCGCCCGCGGCCTGGGTTCCACCGGCGCCCGCGGCGCTGCGTTCAGCGCTCCCTGCCGTTGGCCACCGTTCATTGCCAGTCTTGGCGGACTCACCGCTACGGGGAGGGAGGGCGCGAATCCTCGCCCTGATAAACGCGTGATAGGAGGGGAAGGAATCGCTGACCGGGGGATCGCGGTTTTCGTCGGTGACCCGCAGTGCCCTGGCCAGGATGCGCCGGGCCACCGGGGGGTCGATGGCGCCGAACGATCCGCCCGTTTCCGTGGGGTGCGCCTGGCGGCAGTGGTCGAGCAGCTTGTTCACCTGGACGGTCACCCAGCCGTCGCGCAGCATGCCGTAGGCGTTGTAGTCCACCACCGCGACCAGCGCGTGCGGCTCCTCGCCGGCGTAGCTGAACAGGCAGACGACCTCGTCCCTGTCGCCGTACGCGTCCGAATTCAGGTAGGCCTCGCCCGCGGTGACAGCCCCGAGGTGCTCGGCCCACCGCGGCCTGGCCACGCCCTGCTCGATCAGTGCGAGCGCGGCCCGCTCGGCCTTGGCCGCCTGCGCCGGGGTGCCGAGGCAGGCGATGCCCGACAGCAGCGCCAGCCCGGCCGGGGTGGCTTGTTTGGCCGCGTACGCGACCAAACCCTCGCCGACCAGTTCCTCCATGCCGCCCAGCCCGATCAGCGCCCGCGGGCCCCACCAGGTGCCGAGCATCTCGCTGACGAGCAGTTCGGCATCGAGCGGGCTGCGGACCGCCAGAAGCTCTCTGGCCGCGCGCAGCATCTCGGCGAAAAGCGCCTCGGGCGGTGAGAGTGACGGGCCAGGCAGCGCCGCGCCGTGCCCTGGCCCGCCGGGGGGCTGACTGCGTGGTCGGCTCTGCGGGCTCACGTGCACAGCCTTTCAGACGGGTAAGCACCGATGCTACGCGCAACCGAGATGTCACCGAAGGATTCTGGCCGGCTCGGCGCACGATCGCTTCGTGGCGATCTGGTCACCTGCCGTGGGCACCGGGCCGGCCGAATGATTCCCGGCATGAGCTTTTGGCCGCTAGCCTGCTTGTAAAGGCACTGTTCTGTTCTAACGGCACCGAGCGGGAGGAGCCCGGCCGATGTCAGGCGCCCGGATGCGACGCGGCGGCACCGCATGAGCACAGACACATCCGTGCCTGAGCCGCGGCTGGCCGACCCGGGGGCGTCCGACTCAGCGCTGCTCGGCACGCTGCTGCGGGAGGCACCCATCGGGTTCGCCTTCTTCGACACCGACCTGCGGTTCCGGCGGGTGAACAGCACTCTGGCCAGGCTGCACGGGCTCGGCACCGACGACCACCTGGGCCGGCGGCCTTCCGAGGTCTGGCCCGACGACCTGGCGGCCAGGTCCGAGGCGGCGCTGCGCCGGGTGCTGACCGACGACCAGCCGGTGCTCGAGGCGGACCAGCCGGTCATCGCCGCCGCTGCGGTCCAGCCGCCCCAGCCTGGGCCGTCCGGCCGCAGGGAGCGGCACTGGGCCTTCTCCTGGTTCCCTTGCCACGACAGCGAGACGAACATCAGCGGCGTGGTGCTCATCGCGGCCGACATCACCGACCGGCAGCATTCGGCCGAGGCCGTCCGCCGCAGCGAGGCCAGGTACCGCTCGCTGGTGCAGGCCGGAGCCCAGGTGGTCTGGGTGACGTCGCCGACCGGCGAGATCGCCGAGGACTCGCCCGAGTGGCGCTGGATCACCGGCCAGACGCCCGAGGAGTACCTGGGCAACGGGTGGCTGGACGTCATCCACCCCGAGGACAGGGATCGGGTGGAGCGGGCCTGGCGCGAATGTGTGGGCAACGGGAAGATCTTCGACAACCGGTACCGGGTCCGCACCAGGGGCGGCGGCTACCGTCACTACGACGTGCGCGCCGTTCCGATCGAGCGGTCCGGGAAGATCATCGAGTGGGTGGGGGCGAGCACCGACGTCACCGGCCAGCGCGAAGCGGAGGAGATGCGCGGCAGGCTGACCGAGCAACTGTCGGCCGCGGCGCTGCGGACCGCCCGGCTGCAGCAGGCCACGTCGATGCTGGCCGAGGCGCTCACCGTGGAGCAGGTGGTCGAGGTCATCACCGAGGTGGGGCGCTCCGCGGTCGGGGCCGAGCGGTCCGCGGTGGCTCTGCTCGACGCCGACGGCGTGCGGCTGAGCATGGTCAACCAGGACGGGCCACCACAGGGTGAGATTCCGCTCGACGCGCCGAGCGTGATCACCGCGGCGATCACCACCCGCCGTCCCGTGCTGCTGGAGGACCCGGACGCCCTGCGACGCCGGTTCGAGCCGGACGCGAACGTCGACCTGTACCTGCGGCACAGCGACGAGCAGGCCTGGGTGGGGCTGCCGCTGCTGGCGGCCGGGGCGCCGCTCGGCGCGATCAGGTTCTCTTTCACCAGGCCGCGGCGGATCACCGAAGAGGAGCGGGTGTTCCTGGAGGCGCTGGCCGGCCAGTGCGCGCTCGCGGTGGAGCGCGCGACCCTGTTCGAGCGCGAGCACACCACGGCCGAGACCCTGCAGCGCAGCCTGCTGCCCGACCGGCTGCCCAAGGTGCCAGGGCTCGTGCTGGAGGCGCGCTACCTGCCGGTCACCCGCAACATGGAGATCGGCGGCGACTGGTACGACGCGTTCAAGCTGCCGGACGGCCGGCTGGCCATCGCGGCGGGCGACGTCATGGGCAAGGGCCTGACCGCCGCGGCGGGCATGGGTCGGGTGCGGAACGCGCTGCGCGCCCTGGCGCTCACCGACCCGCGGCCCGCCGCCGTGCTCACCGGGCTCGACCGGCTGTTCACCGCCACCGAACCCGAGGAACAGGTGACCACGGTCGCCTACCTGGTGGTGGACCCGGTGACCGGCGAAGGACTGGCCGGGAACGCCGGGCACCTGCCGCCGCTGCGGCTGTGCACCGATGCCCCGCCGCGGCTCGACACGATCGAGGCCGGAACCCCGCTCGGCTGGGCGAGCCCACGCCAGCAGCATATTTTTCGGATGCCACCCGGCAACACTGTGGTGTTCTACTCCGATGGACTAGTAGAGAACCGCATGCGCGGCCTGGACACCGGGCTGGACGAGTTGCTCGCGGTGGCGAGCCAGGCCTCGCCAGAGGTGCTCGGGCATCCCGAACGGCTTCTTGAGTACCTGGTTGAGCGGATGCTGGCCGGATATGAGCAGGATGATGATGTGACTGTGCTCGTGCTGCACGTGCCCGAGCGTGGCCAGGGAGAGGAGGGATGACGTCGGCCTAGTTGTCAAAATCACTGCCGAAGTCCGCCTAAGGTTGTGCGGAGGAGGGCACTAACCGCCGGTGCCGAGCGTTGGCGCTGGTCCGCCTTCTGGCATGACCCCAGCAGCCTGGGCCTGCCCGTAGGGCCCAAATCTCGTAATACGTACGCAGGAGAGTGTCCGTGTCGCCTGCTAGTCCGGTCAGCCGGGCGCGGCCTTGTGGTCAGGAACACCCCGGCCCGCTGGTCACCGTCCGGCGAAGGAGGGGGTGGCGGCGGTGAGCGCTGCCAATTCCGCGGCGAGGAAGCCGCGGGCTGGACAGGTGCCGGCCGGGACATCCGGGGCCACCCCGGCCACCGAGGGTGGCGGAAGCGCGGGCAAGAGGTCCGTGAATGGGAAACAGGGCAGCGGAAAGCAGAGCGTCGGCCAGGAGGTTGAGACCGCTGGGGCGGCCAAGCCCGACGAAGCGCAAGAGATGGAGACCTGGGTGCAGGACACCGCGGACAGCGAACTGGCGATAGACGGCCTGGATCATCCGGCTGATCTCGATGCCGTGGTCGACATCGCGGTCGTCGACGTCGAGGTTGACGTCGACGTGGAGATCGATGACGCGCTCGACGAAGCCGATCTGGTTGACGAGGACGTCGCCGACGAGGATGCCGCCGACACCGGCGACGCGCCTGAGGAAGAGGCCGACGCCGCGGACGAGACCAGCACCGCAACGGCAACCGCAACCGCAACGGCAACCGCAACCACAACCACAACCGCACCGGCGGCGGGCAAGCCGGCCCCAGCGGCCGGCAAGGCGGCCGAGACGGCCGGTGACGACACCGAGGACGACACCTTCGTCTACGGCGATGACGACGATGACCTGCCGGCCGCTCAGGTGGCCGCGGCGGGTGCCACCGCCGACCCGGTCAAGGACTACCTCAAGCAAATCGGCAAGGTGCCGCTGCTCAACGCCGAGCAGGAGGTCGAGCTGGCCAAGCGGATCGAGGCCGGGCTCTTCGCCGAGGAGAAGCTGGCCGAGACCAAGGCCGCGCCGGGCTCGGACGTGGTGATCGATCTGGAGTGGATCGCCTCGGACGGCCGCCGGGCCAAGAACCACCTGCTCGAGGCGAACCTGCGCCTGGTCGTGTCGCTGGCCAAGCGGTACACCGGCCGCGGCATGCTGTTCCTGGACCTGATCCAGGAGGGCAACCTGGGCCTGATCCGCGCGGTGGAGAAGTTCGACTACACCAAGGGCTACAAGTTCTCCACG
>DATAWQ010000103.1:0-15966 GCA_036267135.1 Streptosporangiaceae bacterium
CCCTAATTCGTAATTAACGGTGGCCACCGAACCGTCAACGGTCCGGCGCAAGCACCCCTGACCAGGGAGATATCCAGGCGCAGCCGAGCGGGGGCGCGACCTGGACCTAAGAAAGGAATGCCATGTTTATTCGACCATGCCCGCACACTGACGGGCCGGCCCGCAGCCGCGACTCTCTCACCGGCTGGCGCGCCGCGCTGGCGCTGACCACGGCCGGCACGCTGGCCGCCGCGGGCTGCGCCTCGTCCTCGCCTCAGCCCGGAGCCGGCCAGCACGGGGCCGACCAGCACGGGGCCACACCCGCCGCGCACACCGCGAGCTTCCCGCACACCCCGGCAGGCACGCAGGCGAGCTGGCTATTCGGCGCGGAGAAGAACCCGCCGATCCCGGTCAGCGAGCTGACCAAGCACTTCGACAGCACGTTCCTGACTCAGGTCCCCGCGGCCAAGCTGAGCGCCACGCTGGCGGGCGTGTCCAAGCTGCAGCTCGATTCCGTCTCGAACAGCACCCAGGCCTCCCTCGCCTTCGAGGTCACCGCCAACGGCAGCAGCAAGCTGAACGTCAGCCTGGTCGTGGACTCCCACGGGCTGATCAGCGGCCTGCTGCTCAAGCCGGCTGGGCCGCCGCCGACGGTGCCGGCCTCGCCGGCAAGCTGGTCCGGGGTCACCCAGGAAGTCCGCTCGGTCGCACCGCAGGTGCACTTCCTGGCCGCCTCGGTGGACGGCGGCGCGTGCCGGCCCATCCAGGCCATCGGCGCGAATACTCCTGCCCCGCTGGGTTCGGCCTTCAAGCTCTACGTGCTCGACGCGCTGGCCCGCGCGATCGCGGCGGGCCAGGTGAGCTGGAACCAGCAGCTCACGGTCACCAGCGCGGTGAAGAGCCTGCCGTCGGGGACGCTGCAGAACGAGCCGGACGGAACCAAGCTCAGCGTACGGCAGGTGGCCACCGACATGATCTCGATCAGCGACAACACCGCCGCCAACATGCTGATCGCGCTGGTCGGACGCGGCGCTGTCGAGGCGGCGGCCAGGGAGACCGGAATGGCCGATCCGTCCCTTGACGTGCCGTTCCTGAACACCAGCGAGCTGTTCGTGCTCAAGCTCGACGACTGGCCCAAGCTGGCCGACCGCTATCTATCGCAGAACGCGGCCGGGCGGCAGGCGATGCTCAGCCGCACCATCGACCACGTCTCGCCGAGCACGCTCGACGCGCCCGGGTGGACGGCGCCGCGCGACATCGGCTCGCTGGAGTGGTTCGCCTCCCCCACCGACATCTGCCACGTCTACGCCTCGCTGGCCGCCCTGGCCCGCCAGCCCAAGCTGGCCCCGCTGGCGCAGGTCCTGGAGAAGAACCCCGGCGACGTGAACCTGCCGTCCGGCCAGTGGCAGCCGGACTGGTTCAAGGGTGGCTCCGAGCCCGGCGTGCTCACCCTCAACTACCTGGCCACCACCCGCAGTGGGCACACCTACCTAGTCAGCGAGATGGCCGCGAACCCGGCCACGGCGTTCGCGCAGACCCCGGCGACGCTCAAGCTCATCAGCGCGGCCAGGGGCGCCTTCGCGCTGGCCTCCCGCTGAGCCAGCCCAGGGTTAAAGAACTGGTCAGGAACGGCGGTGAAATGTGGCTTTCGTGAAACAATGCGGGCATTCGACGCAACGGTGTGGGGGGAGACCACGATGGACCGTTCTGTTTTCGCTGCTCGCGCCTTACTGATTCCACTCTGCGGCTACGCCGTGCTCACTGGCGCGCCGTCCCTGACCGGCACCGCCTCGGCCACCACTGTCCCAGCCACTACGGGCCCGGCCACCACGGGCCCGGCGGCCCGGGCCCCCGACAGCGCGATCCTGACCCTGAACAACGCTGCCGCGCCGGTCAAGACCGCGAACGGGCAGTCGTGGGGTATGAGCGTGGCCGACACGGACCTCACTGACACCCTGACCGCCGGGCTCTTCCGGACGGTCACGGCCGGCGGCACCGGCTCCGAAGAGCACGAGTGGACCTTCGACGTTCCGACCTCCGCCCTCACCTTCGACACCTCGACCGGGGTGGGCACCCTGAAAGGCGGCTCGGCCACGAGCCCGGTGGCCACCATCGACCTGAATTTCAAGGCGACCTCACACAAGGCGGCCACCTGCACGTCGGGCAGCGAGACCGTCTACACCGGCACCCTGTCCGGCGAGGCCAAACTGGTCACCAGCCTGACCGGCGGCGGCACCGTGGGCGGCGCCTCGGTCACGTTCAACTTCAAGGAATCCGCGCCGCACATGCTGGTGGATTCGGGCTGCGTGGCCCCACTCGACGAATGCCTGGCCGAAACCAGCTTCAGCTCCTCGACGACCGGCACGAAGCCGGAGGCGGGCGGCCTGGAAGGGACCGAGGACGGCACGAAGGTGGACTTCGTGCTCGTGGCCAGGAAGAAGACGCTCAGTTCGCCCAAGGGTGCGTTCCGGACCGACGACGCCGAGATAGACACGTCCCCGCCGTCGTGGAACGCGAAAACCGGGGTGCTCTCGGTGACCACGAGTTCGGCCGGCATTGTCACCGGATCCGCCACGCTGAGCGGCGGCACGGTCAAGACGACCACGTTCCCGTGCACGTTCGGCGGCAAGAGCTACACCATGCACGTAACCCAGAACACGACCGCGAACTACTCCAGCCCGGCGGGCAAGGCCATCACCGCCCACACCTCGCTCACCGGGAAGCTGGCCGCGGCCGCGGCCAAAGGCACCGGGCTCATCGACATCGTGACCGCATCGAAGTAACGCTCCTGGACGCGGCCCGCTACGGCGGGCCGCGTCTGGCGTGTGTGGCTGGTTCCCAAGCTTGTCCCGGCTCGTGCCGGGCTTGTCCGGGCTGGTCCGGGCTTTCCGTTTAGTCGAAAACATCGGCGTTCGTTACGCGACACGGACTAAACGACTCAAACATATGTTTGACAGCGGCCCGGGCGTGCGGCAGGGTGGTCGTCGCGTTCAGAAAGCGATCGCGGCACCATTCCCGGATCGGGGGTGGCCGCTCACCTCACCGTGACGATGGAGGACGACCCGTGGGCCAGAAGACTGTCCGGTTCAGCGATCTCAGCGGCCAGCTCATCCTGGATAATGACACGCCGGCCCGCATCGTGGTCTGCGAACACCCCGAGCTGGGGGACAGCCCGGTCGAGTTCGAGGCGCTGTCCGACGAGGCCAGGGCCATCGAGAAGGGGGCGGTCGAGGTGGCCGTGCTCGACCTCTACTTTCCAGGTGAGGACCAGCCGCGCCGGGTGGCCATGGACGTCGACGCGTTCGACAAGCTGGCCACCGACAAGCCGATGAGCGAACTGCTGATCACCGCCCGGCCGGCCCGGCGCCCGGCGCGCTCGGCCGCGGCGTCCGCACCCAGGGAGGGCCGGGTCAACTACGCCACCCTGGACCACGCGGGCAAGCCGCACAAGGGCAAGACCACCGACGCGGAGAAGCAGCTCGTCAGGGAGCACTTCGACGAAATCAACGAGCGGCTGGCCGGGGAGAACCTGCGCACGATCAGCCTCACCGACCCGGACCACGTCGAGCGCTACGGCCTGGAAGACCTCGTCGCGGAGCGGGACGGCGATACCCTGACCGCCCTGGACACCCCGGCCGAAAGCACCGCGGCGGCAGTCGCCAGGTAGCCAGCGGCAGCGGGCCGACGGCGGGCGGGCGCGGCGCCTTGCCAGGTCGGCCCGGTACGCACGAGAATGCCGGAATGACGGGGAATCAGCTTTCATCAGTTCAGCACATCGTGCACTTAATGTTAGAAAACCGCTCGTTCGACCATATGCTCGGTTTTCTCTACGCGGACTCCGGCAACGTCTCCCCCACCGGTCAGCCCTTCGAGGGACTGACCGGCTCGGAGTCTAACGCCGACGCCACCGGCAAACCGGTTTCCGTCTTCAAGATCAACCCGACCGATCCCGGCGCCTACTTCATGCCGGGCGCCGACCCCGGCGAGGGTTACGCCAACACCAACTCCCAGCTCTTCGGCGCCAGCAAGGCGGCGGCCGCGACAGCGCCTACCAACAGCGGCTTCGTCACCAACTTCAACGCCACGATCGCCTGGGACCAGCGGGCCGGGCGCAGCGTGGAGACTGGCACCACGGCGGCCAGCATCATGGGCATCTTCACGCCCGAAGCGCTGCCCGTCCTGTCCGGCCTGGCCCGCGGCTTCGCGGTCTGCGACCACTGGTACAGCTCGGTGCCGACCGAGACGTTCCCGAACCGGGCGTTCGCCTGCGCCGCCACCAGCCAGGGGCACATGAACGACGGCACCGCGTCCTACACGGTGCAGAGCATCTTCGGCCTGATGACCGCGCACAACCAGAGCTGGAAGATCTACGGGTACGACGCCGAGCCGCTGACCAGGAAGAATTTCCCGGACACCACCAGCGCCCCGGACACCAGTTTCGGCAAGTTCGCCGACTTCAGCGCCGACGCGGCCGCGGGCCTGCTGCCCGCCTACTCCTTCCTGGAACCGAGCTGGGGTTCGGCAGGCAACAGCCAGCACCCCAACTACGACGTCTCGCTCGGCGAGAAGCTGCTCCACGACGTCTACTATGCGCTGCGCGGCGGTCCCGGGTGGGGGCAGACGCTGCTGTTCATCACCTACGACGAGCACGGCGGCTGCTACGACCACGTCGCCCCGCCGTCGGGCGCGGTGGCGCCGGACGACTCCCCCGGCGAGTTCGGCTTCGACTTCAGCCGGTTCGGCGTCCGCGTGCCCGCCGTGCTGGTCTCGCCGCTGATCACGGCGGGCACGGTCTTCCGGGTCGCGGCCGGAACGACCCCGCTGGACCACACCTCGGTGCTCAAGACCATCGAGACCCGGTGGGGTCTCCCGTCCCTGACCCGCCGCGACGCCGCCGCACCCGACGTGGGCGACGTGCTCACGCTGGCCACGCCGCGCACCGACGACCCGCTATCCGCGGTGACCGTCCCGGCGTCGTCGGGCGCCAACCCGGCGACCGCCGAGGTCTCCCACATCCAGCAGGTCGACGCCCAGCTCACCTCCAACCTCCCCGTGCCCAACGAGGAGCTGACCTCGACCTCTGCGCCGGCACTGCCCGCCATGCGCACCCCGTCCGATTTCGACGAATACAACCGGACCCGGACCGCCACCTGGAAGGCCACCCGCCGACGGCCGCCGGCCCAGACGACCTAGACGCCGCCCGGGGCGGAGGCCGCTTCTCAGGCCGCTGGGCGGGGGGTGGTGATGGCCCAGCGGATGAGGTGGGTCATCGCGTGACCGGCCGGGCGGATCAGCGTGGCCTCGGCGACAGGCAGGGTGGGCAGGTACAGCGGGCGGCGCGCCCAGCCGGGCAGCAGGGAGACCGCGGCCGAGGCCAGCACGCCGTAGGCGGGGCGGGCAACCAGCGGCAGCGGCGGGTTGAGCAGCAGGAACCTGGCGGCCTGCCTGGACTGTGCGGTGCCCGCTAGTTCGGGCCGGTAGGCGGCGATGCGCGCGGCTAGCTCGGCCTCGTTGCGCGGCGGATCGGGCACACCGAGTTCGGCGGCGATCAGCGCCATGTCGGCGACGTACCCGTCGCGTCCCGCCTGGTCGAGAGGTTCGGCGCCGAAGCGCGAGTGGGCGCGCAGGAAGCTGTCGGCCTCGGCGATGTGGACCCAGGTCAGCAGGTGCGGGTCGCTGGCCGCGTAGGGACGGCCGTCGGGCGCGGTCCCGGTGACGTGCTGGTGGATGGCCCTGACCCTGGTGATAGCGGCCTTGGCGTCGCCGGTGCGCCCGTACGTGGTGACGGCCAGGAAGTAGCTGGTGCGCTGCAGCCGCCCCCACGGGTCGCCGCGGTAACCGGAGTGCCCGGCGACTGCGGCCATGGCCAGCGGGTGCAGCGACTGCAGCAGCAGCGCGCTGATCCCGCCGATGAACATCGACGAGTCACCGTGCACCCGGCGGATGGGCCGGTCCTCGGCGAACCAGCGCCCGCCGTCGCCGTCGTGGATCACCCGGCGGCGCTTCGGGCCCTCGGGGCCGGCCACCCGCTCGAAGATGGCCGCGCCCAGCCGGGTGCGAAGCCGGTCGGCGGCTGAGGAGATCCCGTTCACTCCTTCATTGTCGCCCAGGCCGGCGCGCCGGAGCCGTGTCTCGGCCGCTAAAGATCATCGCCTTGATTTTCCGGCCCGTCCCGGCGGAAGCACTTGCGGTCCTGCTCCACCTCGGCGACATCTTCGGCCGCGGCTAGCCTGATCTGATCGAGCTCAGGGTCCTCACCCCGGCCGCGAGGCTGTACCCACCGGCGCAGCCAGCCCGGTCCCTCCGAGCCTCCGCCGGAAGCCAGCCAAGAAAAGATGCCCATAACCGACTCCCCGGGTCAGCTCATAGCTGACGTTCCCGTCGGCCGGCTAATTCATGCGCCTCCTGGCCGCCACACATTGCTCTCGCCCTGGTTAACGGTCTTCCGGGACCGGGAGGCGCTTCTTGGCCTCCTCGTAGAGGTCGGCGGGGAGCGGCCCCTGCTGCGCGATGGCGATGTTGCTGGCCAGGTGAGCCGGGTTCGAGGTGCCGACGATCGTGGTCGACAGGCCGGGGTGGCTGAGCGTGAAGCGCAGGATGAACTCCATGTTGCTCATGCCCGCCTCGCTCAGCAGGCCGGCGACGCCGGAGGTCTCCCAGTTCCGCTGGCCGACGCCGGGCGCCTGGGTCAGCGGCCCGGCCCGCCAGTTCTTGTCCTGCGATGGGGCGCCGCGCGCCGCGCCGCCCCGGATGAACGTGCCCGCGCCCGCGTCGCCGGCCTCGGTGATGAGCTTCTCGTGATCGCGCTGGACCGCCGAGTACGGGATCTGGAAGACGTCGAAGGCGCCCATCGCGATGTGATCGGGCAGATTCGGCCGGATGCCCGACATGCCGATGAAGCGGACCTTGCCCTCGGCCTGGAGGTCTTTGAGCGTCTGCACCGTGTGGTTCTCGTCGAGCGTCGCCCGGCTCGGTGACATGTGCACCTGGACCAGGTCGAGGCGGTCGGTGCGCAGCCGCCGCAGCGACTGCTCGACGCCGGCCCGGACATTCCCCGGGCTGTAGTCGTGCGGGTAGGGCGGAGGCGAGTCGGTCGGCAACTCCAGCGGGCACCCGCATTTGGAGGCGAGGAAGAACTCGTCCCTGCGGTGGCCGACGTGGGTGCCGATCAGCTCCTCGCTGCGGCCGTAGTCGGGCGATGTGTCGATCAGGTTGATGCCGCCGTCGAGTACCGCGTTCAGCAGGCGTGCCGCGTCTTCGTCCGCAACCTCGGGGCCGCGTGGCTGCCCTCTGAGCTCCATGGCGCCGTAGCTGAGAATGGTCACGTCCGCGCCGGTGCGCCCGAGGGTTCTTGTCATGATCGCCATGTTTCCCACGCTATCCGGTTGAGATGATCGGTTTCGTCAGCTTGGGCGAGCCAGGAAGTCCAGCAAAAGAGCCTCGGCGAGGCAGGCGCGTTCGAAGACTTTCAGGTCGAGGGATTCGTTGGCGGCGTGGGCGCGGGTGTCGGGGTCTTCTACGCCGGTGACGAGCAACTCCGCACCGGGGATGGTTTCGGCGAAGGCGGTGACGATGCCCATCGAGCCGCCGACGCCGATGTCGATGGCGGGGGTACCCCAGGCCTGGGCCAGCGCGGCGTGAGCGGCGCGATAGGCCACTCCTCCTGGGCTGGCCGCCCAGGGGGTGATCGTGCCGCCGCTGGGCTCCACTGTGACCTCGACGCCCCAGGGGGCGTGTGTCTTCAGGTGGGTGATCAGGGCTTCCCTGGCACGGTCGGCGTCGTCGCCCGGGGCGTTGCGCATGCTCACCTTGGCCCGGGCGGACGGAATGAGGGTGTTGGGAGCCGAAGCGACCGGCGGAGCGTCCAGGCCGGTGACGTCGATCGCGGGGTGGGTCCACAGGCGTTCGGCGAGAGCGCCGGTGCCAATGAACTGGACGCCGTCGAGCAGGCCTGCTTCGGCCCGCAGCTCTTTCTCGGTGAGGGTGGAGCCGTCCACGCTGGTGCGGGTCAGACCCTCGACCGCCACGTCGCCGTGTTCGTCGTGCAGCGTGGCCAGCAGGCGGCACAGCGCGGTGAGGGCGTCCGGGACGGCGCCGCCGTACAGGCCGCTGTGCACGCCGTGGTCGAGCGCCCGGACTTCCACGATGACGTTCGCGCCGCCGCGCAGCGACGTGGTCAGGGCCGGGACGTCCACCGACGCGTTGGCCGAGTCGGCCAGCACGACCACGTCGGCCTGGACGCGCCCGCTGTAGGCCGCCAGGAAGGCGGGCAGCGTGGGCGAGCCGATCTCCTCCTCGCCCTCGATCAGGACGGTCACGCCGACCGGGAGGCGGTCGCCGTAGGCGCGCAGCACGGCCAGGTGCACGGCGATGCCCGCCTTGTCGTCGGCGGCGCCCCGGCCGTACAGGCGGCCGCCGCGCTCGGCCGGCTCGAACGGCTCGCTCTCCCAGGCCGCGAGGTCCCCGGTGGGCTGCACGTCGTGGTGGGCGTACAGCAAGACGGTGGGCGCGCCGGGTGGGCCGGGGCGGTGAGCTAGCACTGCGGGCTGGCCGTCACCGGCCGACAGGACGTCGACCTGGGGCATGCCGACGCCGCGCAGGAGCTGGGCGACGGCTTCGGCGCTGGCGCGCACGTGCGGCGCGGCGTCCGGGTCAGCCGACACCGAGGGGATCGCGACCAGGTCCTCCAGGTCGCGGCGAACCTCGGGCAGGACGCGACGGACGGCCGCGGTGAGCTGGTCGTGAGCATCGCCGAGGGCGGTCATGCTGCGACCGTACCGGGCTGCGGGGGCGACCGGGCTGCCCGGGCCGGCCGCCGGGCGACGTGCGCACGGGCTGGTGGGGTGCTTGGCGCAGCCGTTCATTCAGAAAATTTGTGATCTTCGGATCGGGATGGCGCCGGGCCTGGGACATAACATGCCAAGCATGAACGTCGTCTTTGTCGAACCGTTCTTCCCGGCGAACCAGCGGCACTTCGCGCGGGCGCTGGCCGAGGTCGGCGCGACCGTGATCGGTATCGGCGAGTACCCGGCGGACGCGCTGGACGGGCAGCTGCGGGGCTGGCTGCACCACTACGAGCAGGTGCCGAATGTCACCGACGTCGCGGCCATGACGCAGCAGGTCCGCGAGGTGCAGGACAAGCTGTGGGTGGACAGGATCGAGGCCACGATCGAGGCGCACACGCTGCCGACGGCCCAGATCAGGGAGGCGTGCACGATCCCGGGCACGTCGGTCAGGACGGCCTGGCTGTGCCGGGACAAGCCGTCGATGAAGCAGGCGCTGCGCGAGGCGGGGGTGCCGACGGCGGCGTCGGCCGCGGCCGAGGGTGCCGCGCAACTGCACGCGTTCGCGGCCGAGCACGGGTTCCCGCTGATTCTCAAGCCGCGCACCGGGGCCGGGGCGGCCGACACCACCCGGGTGGACAGCGCGGCCGAACTCGACGCGGCGCTCGACCGGCTTGGCGGGCAGGACGTCGAATCGATCGCGGTGGAGGAGTTCGTCGAGGGACACGAGGGGTTCTACGACACGATCGCGGTGAACGGACAGGTCGCGATGGACTTCGTGTCGCACTACTACCCGAACGTGCTGGAGGCGATGCGGACCCGCTGGATCTCGCCGGAGTTCATCTCGACCAACCGGGTCGACAGCGTGGCCGACTACGGCGAGGTGCGGGAGATGGGCCGGCGGGTCATCGAGGCGCTCGGCATCGGCACGTCGGCGACGCACATGGAGTGGTTCTTCGGGCCCAAGGGCCTGAAGTTCTCCGAGATCGGGTGCCGACCGCCTGGCGTGGGCGCGTGGGACCTGTACTCGGCCGGCAACGAGATCGATGTGTACAAGGAGTGGGCGGCGGCGATCGTGCACGGTGCGACCGGGTCGGCGCCGTCGCGGCGGTACGCGAGCGGGATGGTGGCGCTGCGGCCGGAGGCCGACGGGCAGATCACCGGGTACAGCGGGGTGGAGGACCTGCAGGGGCAGTACGGCGAGTGGGTCATCGACGCCTACCTGCCCTCGCCGGGCACCGCGACCCAGCCGGTGGAGGCCGGTTACATGGCCAACGCGTACGTGCGGATGCGGCACCCGGACTACGACGAGCTGCACGGGATGCTCGACGCGGTGGGGCGCACGCTGCACGTGCACGCCTCTTGACTACTCCCTGCTATGAAGGCAAGGATTCCAGCCGTCACCGGCGGGGGTTCCTGTTTCATAGCCAGCTGCACCCGGGGAGGACCCGGAGTGTCTAACGCCAGCTCCACAGGCAGTCACCGCCAGCCCGGCGGCCAAGATGTTCTTCGCGGCATGCACGTCCCGGTCATGCCGGGTGCCACAAGACGGACAGACCCACGCTCGGATCCCCACATCCAGCTCAGTAAGCTGGTGGGTGCACACCGAACACACCTTCGAGCTTGGGTACCAGCGGTCGATAGCCACGGATTGGCGGCCGTAGCGACGCGCTTTGTATTCGAGCATGAAGCGGAAAGTGGCCCAACCCGTGCAAGAAATTGCACGAGCCAGCGAGCGATTATGCACCATTCCAACGACGTTGAGATCCCCGACTGCAATCACGTCGTTCTCGCGGACCAAGCGGATGCTGATCTTGTGCAGGAAATCCCGGCGAGCATCGCTGGTCCGGGAGTGCACACGGGCTACCCTGCGTGCCGCCTTGATTCGGTTGGCCGATCTCGGTTGGCAGCGGGCGAGCCGCTTCTGGTAGCGCTTCAGCCTGCGCTCATGTTGCTCCCAATTCTTGGGGTGAGGGATCTTCACTCCTGTGGACAGGGCACTGCCCGGAGAATGCGGTGAGGGTCATCCTGCTCGGGCCGCAGCGCAGGCCCACGGTGGACGCGGTGATGCACTGGCTCGGCCTGGCGGGACCGGTGGCCACGATCACCGCGGGCTGGCAGGAACGGGAACCCGACGACGCGGAACTCGGGGCGCTGGTGCCCGGCGAGGCGGTCAACCTCGGGCTGTACCGGCGCTGGCTGGACGTGCAGGACCGGGACCCGGAGTACGCCGCGGGCGAGCGGCGGCTGCAGGGCGTGCTGGCCGAGCTGCAGAACCTGTACCTGCTGCGGCTGGACCTCGCGCTGCAGGCGGTGTACGGGCTGCTGCGGCGGGAGGCCAACCCGGCCAGCGTGACGGCCGCCGATGAGGCGATCGCGGCGGTCCAGGATCTGGACGAGGCGCACCTGAAGCGGGTGAACGGGGTGCGGCGTGAGTTCTTCGAGCGGATGCGGCCGCACGACCGGCCGGTGATCGCCGAGCACCGGGCGTTCGTCGAGGCGGCGCTGGCCGAGGCGACCGCGCTGCTTGTGGCCGGGGGGCACGTGGGGGTGCTGACCGACGTGCTGCACCTGTTCAACGTGGCGCCGGCGCTGCGGCCCGGGGCTCCGGTGATCGCGTGGTCGGCGGGGGCGATGGCGCTGGCGGACCGGATCGTGCTGTTCCACGACCGGGCGCCGCAGGGGGCCGGGCACCCGGAGATCTACGGCAGCGGCCTGAGCGTGCTGCGGGACGTGGTGCTGCTGCCGCACGCCAGGGGCAGGCTGCTGCTGGACGACACGGCCCGGATGGCCGTGTTCGCGCGGCGGTTCGCCCCGGCCCGGTGCGTGCTGCTCGAGCAGGGCACCCGGCTGGACACCGACGGGACCTGGCTGGCCGGCGGGCGGGTGCTCGGCGAGGACGGCCGGGTGGGCGTGGCGGAGGCGGCGTGACCGGAGTGCTCGGGGCGGCCACCCCCCGGGCCGCCGCGGTGCGGCGGAAGCTGGCCATCAACCGGCTGCGGGAGCGGCGGCCCGGCGACGCGGCGGTCATCGACCGGTTCCTGGCCCGGCACGAGGTGCCGATAGTCGAGGGCGCGCGGTGCACGTTCCTGTACCGGGGCGAGGCGGACGCGGTGTCGGTGGTGCACCGGACGTTCGGGCTGCCCGACCATCTGCCGCTGCGGCGGCTGCACGGCACCGACCTGTGGTACGCGGTGCTCGAACTGCCCGAGGGGTCGCGCATCGAGTACCAGATCGAGGCGGTGTGGGGCGACCACAGGGAGCGGATGAACGACCCGCTGAACCCCAGGCTGGCGCACAGCCCGGTGGGCAGTTCGTCGGTGTGCTACGCACACGGGCACGAGATACCGGAGTGGACCCAGCCGGACCCCGAGGCGCGGCCGGGCACGCTGGCCGACCTGGTGGTGCCGAGCCGGGCGCTGCGGCGGGACTGCCGGGTGACCGTGTACCTGCCGGCCAGGTTCCGGCGGACCGCCCGCTACCCGCTGCTGGTCGTGCACGACGGCGGTGACTACCTGGGGTACGCGGCGGCGCAGACCGTGCTGGACAACCTGATCGACCGGCTGGACGTGGCCGAGACCGTGGTGGCTTTCGTGTACCCGGGCGACCGGCTGGCCGAGTACGCCAACTCGGCGGCGCACGCGCGGTACCTGACGTTCGAGTTGTTGCCCCGGCTGGAGGCGGAGTTCCCGCTGGCCGGGACGCCGTCGGGGCGGTGTCTGATGGGGGCGAGCTTCGGCGCGGTGGCGGCGCTGTCGGCGGCCTACCGGTATCCGGAGGTGTACGGGTCGCTGCTGCTGCAGTCGGGGTCGTTCGTGTTCACCGATATCGGCAACGACCACGGCGGCGGTGAGGCCTTCGACCCGGTGGTACGGTTCGTCAACCGGTACCGGGCCGCGCCGCGGCGAGTGGCCGACCGGGTGTTCGTGAGCTGTGGCGTCTACGAGCCTTTGATCGTCCCGAACCGGTCGATGGTGCCCACGTTCGAGTCCGCCGGGATGTCGGTCAGGTACGTCGAGGCCAGGGACGGGCATAGCTGGGAAAATTGGCGCGACCGGCTCAGGGAAGGGCTGTCATGGATATTCCCCGGTCCACAGAAGTTCTTCTATGAGTGAGGGTGGCAAGGCCCGCGAGCTCTGGTACTCCGGCCGGCTAGAGGCCGAGATCAGCCTGGTGCGGTGGGGGACGTTCGGGTCGCCGGTGCTGGTGTTCCCCTCGGCGGGCGGGGACGCCGAGGAGATCGAGCGGTTCGGCCTGATCGACGCGTGCGCGCCGCTGCTGGCCGAGGGCAAGGTCAAGCTGTACTCGGTGGACAGCGTGGCCGGGCAGTCAATGATCTTGAAGAGGGACTCGGTGGAGCACCGGATGCGGGTGCTCAACCAGTTCCACGAGTGCATCCGGTGGGAGGTGCTGCCCGCCATCCACGCCGACCTGGGCGGCCAGCCCATCGACGTGATCACCACCGGCGCGTCCATCGGCGCGTTCAACGCGGTCGCCGTGCTGTGCCGGTATCCGGACGTGTTCGGGGCGGCGATCGGGATGAGCGGCACCTACCGGATCGAGCGCTTCTACAACGAGGCCTGGAGCCAGGACCTGTACTTCGCCGCGCCGCTGCAGTTCCTGCCCGGGATGAACGGGGCGCAGCTGGATCGGCTGCGGTCGCGGCGGGTCATCCTCGCGTCCGGCGAAGGGGCGCACGAGGACATGGGCGAATCGTGGCGGATGGCCGACGCACTCGGCGCCAAGGAGATCTGGAACCGGGTGGACAACTGGGGGCCGCAGTACGAGCACGACTGGCCCACCTGGCACCGGATGCTGCCGCAGTACCTGGGCGAACTCACCTGAGCAGGTCCGCGACGAGGTCGCGGACCTGGGCCGGGGACAGTTCCAGGGTGGCGTCGCCGACGGAGAGCTCGAGGCGCTGGGTACCGGGGTCGGCGGTGGGCGCGGCGTGCGGCGGGACCCAGATCCGCTGCCCGGTGGCCAGCAGGCGGGCGGCCGCCGCATAACGTTCACCGGTGGTGGCCAGGAACAGGTGCATCATCGAGACCTGCGGCGGGTCGGGTACCACCCGCACGCCCGGCAGGGCGGCCAGCTCGGTGGCGATGGCCCGGGCGTGGTCGAGGTAGCTGGGCATCAGCGGGAGGCGGCGCTTCAGGCAGGTGCGGGCCGACGCGGCGTTCGGCCACAGGCCGAACAGCCGGCCGCCCATTCGGTGCCGCCATTCGGCCACCGCGGCGATGACATCGGCCGGCCCGGCCACGCAGCAGCCCGGCAGCGCACCGATGATCTTGTAGAAGGACACGTAGACGGTGTCGAACAGGGCCGCGACCTCCTCCAGCGACTTGCCGTACCCGGTGGCCGACTCCCACAGCCTGGCGCCGTCCAGGTGCACGGCCGCGCCGTGGCTCTTGGCCCACCCCACCTGGGCCTGCAGGTCATCCCAGGCCGGCTGCTGGCCACCGAGGTCGCGCTGGGGCAGTTCGAGCAGCAGGGCCGCGGGCGGCTCGGCGATCGGGGTCAGGTCGTCCATGGTGATCAGCCGGTTGGGTTCGCCGGCCGGGCGGCCGGTGAGGCCGTGCAGGCGCACGTACCCCTCCGCCTCGTGGTTGTGCAGATGGCACATGGGATGGAAGACGACCGTCCGGCGCTGGCGCAGGTCGGCGTGCACCCGCAGCACCGCCTGCTGGGCCATGGTCCCGCTGGGCAGGAACACGGCGGCAGGCTTGCCCAGCAACCCGGCGACCTCGGTCTCCAGTTCGGTCACGACACCGCCGTCGCCGTAGCGGTCCACCTCCGTGCCGGCCGGGATGCTGGCCAGCAGGTCGGCGGCGCGGGTCGGCCCGTGCCCGGTGAGGAACCGGGTGCACTGGTCGCGGAGGACGGCTTCGGTGATGGCGTCTTCGGTGCGGGCGGCTTCGGCGGTTCGGGCGGCGGGCATTGCCTCATTATGCGGTTTTGCCCCGGCGGCTAGGGGGTGCGGGAGGGACGCCCGCTCATTATGGTGATCTGATGAGACCCTTACTGCTGCTGGCCACCCGGGCCGAAGACGCCGCCGCCGACAACGAGTACGAGGCCTTTCTGGGCTTCACCGGGCTGAGCGAGGGCGATCTGCGCCGGGTGCGACTGGAGCAGCGGGCGCTCGGTGACGTCGATCTGCGGGACTGGTCGGGGATCCTGGTCGGCGGCGGGCCGTTCAACTACAGCGAGCCCGCCGAGCTGAAGTCGCCGGTGCAGCGGCGGGTCGAGGCCGAACTGCTCGGGCTGCTCGACCGGGTGGTGAGCGAGGACTTCCCGTTCCTCGGCGCCTGTTACGGCATCGGGCTGCTCGGCCAGCACGAGGGTGCGATCGTGGACCGCCGGTACGCCGAGGCGGTCGGATGCGTCCAGATCACGCTGACCCCGGAGGGGCGGCAGGACGCTCTGCTGGGCGGGCTGCCCGCCGCGTTCGACGCGTTCGTCGGGCACAAGGAGGCCATCAGCAAGCTGCCCGGTCACGCGGTGCGGCTGGCCAGTTCGCCCGGCTGCCCGGTGCAGGCCTTCCGGATCGGCTCGAACGTGTACGCCACCCAGTTCCATCCCGAACTTGACGCCGAGGGCCTGTGTACCCGGATCGACGTGTACAAGCACGCCGGGTACTTCGAGCCGGAGGAGGCCGACGAACTCAAGTCGCTCGCTTACCGCAGCGAGGTCAGCCACCCGCCGGCGGTGCTGCGCCGGTTCGTGCGGCGCTACGCCGGCGGCGACACGGTGCTAGCCAAGGACACGGTGCTAGCCAAGGACGGGGCGGGCAGCGACCTGAGCGCGCCGAGCGCGGTGGCGATGGGCTCACCGGCGGCGGCGCGCTGCCGGTAGGCCACCGGGACGTCCAGCGACCAGCGGCCGAACCCGGCCAGCCTGACCTGGACCAGGGCGCCGGCCCGCAGGTCGGGCCCGGCGGTCACCGGCTCGGCCGGGCTGACGACGGTGTGGATGGGGGTGGACGTGATCGCGATGGCCGGCGGCTGGATGCTGCTGGTGGGCCTGTTCGCCCTGGCCCGGGTCTGGTTCGGGCGGTAACGGCACCCAGCAAGTTCAGCCGGTCAGCACATCCAGGAGTCGCAGCCGTTCCAGCGCGATCGCGCGGGACGGGATGCTGCTGGCACCGGCGGCCCAGTCCCGCCAGGCCGGCCAGCGCTCCTGGTCGTAGTGCTCGTGGTCGAAC
>DATAWQ010000104.1:0-8099 GCA_036267135.1 Streptosporangiaceae bacterium
CTTCGTCCCCTGTGCCGGCCCGGTCCTCGCGGCGATCTCGGTCGCCGCGGCGAACCACCGGGTGAGCGCTTCCTCGCTCTTCGTCACGCTCTTCTACGCCGTCGGTGCGGCGCTCCCGCTCCTGTTCTTCGCGGTGCTCGCCCAACGGGCCGCCACCGGATGGCAGCGGCTCCGCACGCACCTGCCCACGGTCCGTCGGGTCGGGGGCGTGGTGCTCGCGGCGACCACGCTCGCGATCGCCTTCGGCGCGTTCGACCCGCTGCAGCGCGCCGTGCCCGGGTACACCTCGGCGCTCGAGAACCACGTGGAGGGGAGCGCCTCGATCACCAAGCAGCTGCAGTCGCTGAGCGGCGAGCACGCCAACGCCTTCGCCACCGACCAGTCGGAGATCCCGGCCCCGAAGGCCGCCACCCTCCCCGTCCTCGGCACCGCGGCGCCGCTGCTGGCCGTGGCGGTGGCGGGCAGTCAGCTCACCGGCCGGATCCGGGCCATCCGCCGCCAGGCGCCGCAGGTCCGCCGGGTCGGCGGGGTGGTGCTCGTGGTGGTCGCGGTGGCCATCGCGTTCAACCTGTTCGGCGGCCTCCAGCGTGACGTGCCCGGCTACTCCAGCGCGCTGCAGGGGTCGGCCACCGTCCGCAAGCAGCTCAACGCGATCACCGGCGCGCCGCACACCAGCCTGTCCAAGTGTCCGTCGACCGCGACCACACTGGTCAACTGCGGCCCCGCGCCGAACTTCAGCCGCGTCACGGCCTGGCTGAACACGCCCGGCGGCAAGCCGTTGAGCCTGCGCGGACTGCGCGGCAAGGTGGTCCTGGTCGACTTCTGGACCTACTCGTGCATCAACTGCCAGCGGACGCTGCCGCACGTCGAGGCGTGGTACCGGGAGTATGCCAAGGACGGTTTCGTGGTGGTGGGCGTGCACACCCCTGAGTTCGCCTTCGAGCACGTCGTGTCCAACGTGCGGGCCGAGTCCGCGTCGCTCGGCGTGCGCTACCCGGTCGCGGTGGACGACGACTACGGCACCTGGAACGCGTACGACAACGAGTACTGGCCGGCCGACTACCTGATCGACGCGAAGGGCGACGTGCGGCACGTCACCTTCGGCGAGGGCGGCTACTCCAACACCGAACAGCTGATCCGCCAGTTGCTGGACGAGGCCCACCCCCGTGTCGCCCTGCCGGCCGCGACCGGGGTGCCGAACCTGACCCCCACCGGTGAGATGAGCCCGGAAACCTACGTCGGGTTCGACCGGCTGCAGTATCTGGTCCCCGATCAGGTGACGCGGAACGCGCCCGCCCGCTACGAGTTCCCGGCGTCGCTCCCGCTCGGCGCGATGGGGCTGTCCGGGACCTGGACCGACCACGCGCAAGAGGCCACCGCGGGGTCCGGGGCCCAGCTCGAGCTGGGTTTCCTCGCGCAGGACGTGTACCTGGTGCTGGGCGGCTCCGGCACGCTGGACGTGTCGGTCAACGGTCATGCCGTGCAGACCATCCATGTGTCCGGGGTCCCGCGGCTGTACACGCTGTACCGGGCCGGCTCGGAGGTCCGCGGGAAGCTGCTGCTGCGCGCGTCGCCCGGCGTCCAGGCCTTCGACTTCACCTTCGGCTGATCCCCGAACGCCCTACCGTGGTCAGGGGGTCTCCGGATGCACCCGGCATGATGCGTTGTAGTACTTCAAGGTGAGCTTTCCGCGGGAATACCCCCACGAGCACGTACAAGAATTAGGCACGTGGTCGGAGGTTATGACCTCGGCGGGCACGCCGCTGCGCCGCTCGGAGCGGCCCGGCTGGTACGGCAGCGGGCGTCCGACGAGGGCCAGAGCAGACCCTTCGGTCTTGGCTTCCTGAACAGCTCCGCCGGCCAGCGCCAGCCACTCCCGTGGTTTGGCCTCGGCTGAGGACGGCTCTGGTGCGTGCCGTTTGACGCGCACCCTGGCTCCGGGGATTTTGTCACTCGCCCGGCTGTCCACGTCATCCAGAATATCTGTTGGTCACAGGCTGGCGGGCAGGCCAAACGCGGGAAACATCGATGGCTGCTCGAAGGCTGCGATGTCGATCAGGCGGCCCTGCTGGAGGCGCAATAGGGTGAGCACGAACGGGGAGAACGCGCTTTCGCCGCGGCGGCGAAGGTACCCCGCTGCGCCCGGCTGCCGGTTGGCCATGATCGGCAGCAGCCGCCAGTGGCCGAGAGCTTTCATGCCACCCCGGAGCGCGTCGCCCACCCCTGGCCGGCCATTCCACTCCCCGACCTGGGGGGATATGGCCAGCCGTACGTCATCGCGGAGCATGGCGATCAGCGCCTCTGGGTCGCCCTGTTCGTGCGCGGCGATGAAACGCTGCAGCAGACGGCGCTGCGCGGCGTCGGTTTCGGCCGCACCTGCGTTACCGCGTCCTGGGGGCGAGGTGACGTCCCGCCGACCGGTCACGCGGGGATGCCCGGGTTTGACGCTGAGCTGGCAGAATGCCTGACGTGGGCTGGAAAAATCTAGGTGAGAAGCCGATCGTCGAGACGCCCTGGTTCCAGCTCAAGCTGGCCGAGGTGGAGCTGCCCGGCGGCCGGCAGCTTGACCACTATCTGCTCCGGCTCCCCCCGCTCGTGCTCACCGCCGGGCTGGACGACGAGGATCGCGTGCTGCTGCTGTGGCGGCACCGCTTCATCCCCGATTCCTGGGGCTGGGAACTGCCGTCGGGTATCGCGGATCCGGGTGAGGATCTGGCCGCCGCGGCGGCCAGGTCCATGCGGCCAGCACGGCAGCGGCCCTGCTCGTGCTGGGCCGGGGCCGCCCCGCCGAGCCCACGGCGCATCGGTAGACCCATTACATCGGTACATAAGATGAAGTTATGTATTAACTTGCACGGTTTCTCGATGTAGCGTCCGGTTTAACCACTGGATGTGACGGATCGACTCCGCTATGCGATCCGCACCATCCGGACGACAGCGAGAAGAGAGGCCGTTTATGTCCCGTCGCTGGCTCGCGCCGCTGCTTGCTCTGGCCGTGGCGTCCGGCACGATGATCGCGAGCGCGGGTGCCGCTTCCGCGGCCACCGCCCCACACGCCACTTATCCAGCCGTTCATGGGTTCAACCCCGGCGGCACTCTAGGGCTGCATGGGCTGAAGCCCGGTTTGAACCACATCGACGCCCAGGTCGGCAGTTCCAACTGGTCCGGCTACGCCGTCACCGGCTCCAACGGCAAGTTCACCAGCGTGACGGCCAACTGGACCGAGCCAACCGGCAAGTGCAGTTCCGGAGGCACCTACTCCAGCTTCTGGGTGGGCCTGGACGGCTACAGCAGCGACTCGGTCGAGCAGACCGGCTCCGAGGTCGACTGCGATGGCCGAACCCCCTCCTACTACTCCTGGTATGAGATGTATCCGGCCTACCCGGTGAACTTCAGCAACACGGTGCGGGCTGGGGACAGCTTCACCGGCACGGTGACGTTCAGCGGGACCAACACCTACACCCTGACCCTGACCGACCACACCCAGGGCTGGACCAAGACCATCTCCAAGAAGCAGTCCGGCCTGGCCCGCTCCTCGGCCGAGGTCATCACCGAAGCGCCGTCGTCGAGCGAGGGCCCGCTCCCGCTGACCGACTTCGGCACCATCACCTACTCCAGTTCCGCGGTGAACGGGACCTCCCTCGGGTCGCAAAGCCCGCAGGGCATCTTCATCACCGGCGAGGACACCACCAGCTCGATCAACAGCAGCGGTGGTTTCAGCAACACCTGGACCAGCAGCGGCTGAGCCCATACCTTCCGCTACTGGCCGGGCCGGGCGGGAGTGGCTGACCGGGCCACTTCCCGTCCGGCCCGCCCGTGTTCTCCGCTCGGCTAGGTTCTGCGCTGGGGTGCTCAGCGGAGGCGGCCGGGATCAGTCCGAGTACTTCGAGCCCGCCCCGGCGCCGAAGTAGAAGCCCTCGTCGAGGTCGGCGAGGAGGGTGGGGTGCGTGGGCCGCCATCCCAGCAACTCCTGGGTCTTCGCACTCGACGTCGGGTTGTCGAGCGGTACGAAGGCGGCGAGGAAACCGAAGTGGGCCTCGGCCTCTTCGGGAGAGATGCTGACCACCGGCACGTCCAGGTGGCGGCCGATGGCGGCGGCTATGTCGCGGAAGGGCACGCCCTCCTCGCCGGCGCCGTGCAGCACCGAGCCCGCCGGAGCCTTCTCCAGGCCCAGCCGGAACAGGTTGGCCGCGTCGAGCCGGTGCACGGCCGGCCAGCGGCTGGCGCCGTCACCGACGTAGGCCGCGACGCCCTTGGCCCGGGCGATGTCGATCAGGCGCGGGACGAAGCCGCCGTCGCCGCGGGCGTGCACGGTCGGCGCGAGCCGGACGACCGACGTGCGGACGCCGCGCCCGGCCAGCGCGATCACCGCGCTTTCCGACGCGACCCGGGGCAGGTGGGCCGCTTCCGGGCCCGGCACATCGGCTTCGGTGCCGAGTCGCCCCGGCGCGATCATGGTGAGCATCAGGGTTCCCGAGGTGATCACGAGCGGCCTGCCGGAGCCTTCGAGGGCGGCGCCCATCGTCTCGACAGCGCTCAGGTCGGTCGCGGCCGAGCCGGCGAAGTCACCGAAGTCGTGCTTGAACGCCAGGTGGATGACGCCGTCCGCGGCGGCAGCGCCACTGCGCAGGCTGGCGGTGTCATCAAGGGAACCCCGGTGCACCTGAGCGCCAGCCGCGGTCAGTGCCTCGGCGGAAGCGTCCGAACGGGCCAGGCCGGTGACCTCGTGGCCCGCGCTGATCAGCTCGGGGACGACGGCGGAACCGACCCAGCCGGACGCACCGGTGACGAATATGCGCATGAGAAGACCTCCACATGAGTCGATGTCAGTTACTGTCATCACGGTAGCACACCTGATGTCAGTCACTGTCATCGAGTACGATCGGGGTCTATGGCGCGATGGGAACCGAACGGGCGCGGCCGGCTTGTGCAGGCAGCCCTGGAACTGTTCGTCGAGCGCGGGTTCGAGCAGGCCACGGTGGCGGACATAGCCCGGCGGGCCGGGCTCACCGAGCGCACGTTCTTCCGGCACTTCGCCGACAAGCGCGAGGTCCTGTTCTGGGGTCAGGGCGAGCTGCGGGATCTGATCGTCGAAACCGTGGCCGCCGCGCCCGGATCCGCGGCACCGATCGACGTGGTCGCCGCGGCCTATGAGGCCGCCGGGGGCATGCTCCAGGAGCACCGTGACTTCAGCAGGCAGCGTCAGGCCGTCATCGCCGCGACCCCGGAACTTCAGGAGCGCGAACTGATCAAGCTCGCCTCGCTCGCGGCGGCGGTGGCCGGCGCGTTGCGGGAGCGCGGCGTGCCGGACCAGGCCGCGAGCCTGGCCGCCGAGGCGGGGACCACTGTCTTCAGGATCGCGTTCGAACGCTGGGTCAGCGCCCCCGGCGAACCCGGCGGCCCAGACGAGAACGGCGAACCGGACCTGGCGCGGTTCATCCGGGAATCGCTCGACGAACTGCGAGTGGTGACCGGAGGCAAGTGATCACCCGACCTGGCCCCGGCACGCACGTCACCGCCGTGCACGTCACAGGCCGTGCTCGCCGAACCAGCCGGCCAGCTTCCCGGCCCGGCTGACCGCGCGCAGCCGCCGTTCGGTCTGCTCCCTGACCGAGGCCGGGACCACGATGAGCAGCCGGTCGCCGATCTCCAGGGCGGTGGTCGGGCCGGGCACGAGTCCCTGTCCGTCGCGCACGATCAGCGCCAGGTTGGCCTGGCTGGGCAGCCGCAACTCGAAGATCTCCACGCCCCGCAGCCGCGACTCGTCCGGGATCTGGGCGGTCAGCAGGTCGGCGTGCAACTCCTCCAGCGGCGCCGCCTCCACGCTGATCTCCAGCGGCTCCGCCGGGGCGGTCACGTCCAGCCGCCGCGCCGCCCAGGGCAGCGTGGGCCCCTGCAGCAACGTGAACACGCCGACCACGATAAACACGATGTCGAACAGGCGGGTCGCGTTCGGCACGTGCGCGCTGAGCGGGATGGTGGCCAGCACGATGGGCACCGCCCCGCGCAAGCCGGCCCAGGACAGGAACGCCTGCTGGCGCGCTGGCAGCCGGAACGGCAGGGTGGCGGCCAGCACCGCGGCGGGCCGGGCCAGCAGCACCAGCACCAGGCCGGCCACCAGCGCGGGCAGGATCTGCGCGGGCAGCCGGGCCGGGGAAGCGAGCAGGCCGAGCATGACGAACAGCCCGATCTGGGCCAGCCAGCCGATCCCCTCGGCGAAACCCCGGGTGGCAGGGCCGTGCGGCAGCCGCGCGTTCCCCAGCGTCACCGCGGCTACGTAGACGGCCAGGAAGCCGCTGCCGTGCGACAGCGTCGCCGCGCCGTAGCCGGCCACGATCAGCGCCAGCACGGCGACCGGGTAGAGGCCGGAGGCCGGCAGGGCGACCCGCCGCAGGAACAGCAGGCCGAGCAGGCCCACGGCCAGCCCGATCGCGACCCCGGCGGCCAGTTCCCAGACGATCTCGCCGACGATCAGCGCCGCGCCCGGCGCATGGTGGCCTGGCCCCGCGCTGAGCAGTGTCACCGCGAGCACGGCCAGCGGATCGTTCAGCCCGGACTCGCCTTCGAGCATCCCGGACAGCTTCCGCGGCAGCGGCAGCCTGCGCAGGACCGAGAACACGGCCGCCGCGTCCGTCGGGGCGAGGATCGCGCCGAGCAGCAGCGCGTCCCGCCAGGACAGCCCCAGCATCGCGTGCACACAGACCGCGGCGATGCCGGCGCTCACCGCCACGCCCACGGTGGCCAGGGCCAGCGCCGCGGGCGCGGCCGCCCGTGCGTGCGCCCAGTTCGTGGTCAGCCCGCCCTCGGCCAGGATCAGCACCAGGGCGCCGAGGCCGAGCACCTCCGCCAGCGCGGCGTTGTCGAACTTGACACCGAGCCCGGCCTCGCCCAGCGCCAGGCCGAGACCGAGGAAGACCAGCAGGGCGGGCAGGCCGGCACTGTGCGCCAGCCGGGCCGCGACGATCGCGGCGATCACCACGGCGGCCCCGGCCAGCAGGTCGAACCCGAGATCGCCCGCGGTCACCGCCTCACCCCCGTACCCGACTGTATAAAGACAGTCAGGCCTAAGACGGAGGATGCGCCCCGTGTGTACCGACAACACGCCGTCCGCGTGGTCCTATCAGCCCGGTGCGGCGGTGCTGCACGACTTCGAGCCCGCGGTCGTGATCGAGCCCGAGCCGGTCGACTCGGTCGTGGTGACCACGCTGATGGACAACGTCGCCGACATGCTCATGCCGGACCAGGGCCCGGCCCGGCGCCCGGCACTGGGCTCGGGCGGCCCCAGGCCGTCGCGCACCATGGAAGGCGGCCAGACCCCGGACGCGCTGGTGGCCGAGCACGGTTTCTCGGCCCTGGTGACCGTGTCCAAGAACGGCTCACGGCATCAGATCCTGTACGACACCGGGGCCAGCCCCGACGGGATCACCGGCAACATGCGCCGGCTGAACGTGGACGCCTCCGGCCTCGAAGCCATCGTGTGCAGCCACGGCCACTTCGACCACACCGCCGGGCTCGACGGCCTGATCCGCCTGCTGGGCCCGGCCAGCCTGCCGGTGCTCATCCACCCGCACTTCTGGCGGCGCCGCCGGCTGGCCATCCCGGGTAACGAGCCCAGGGAAATCCCCACCACCAGCCGCCAGGCCCTCACCGGCGCCGGGTTCGAGATCATCGAGGAACGGCAGCCCAGCTTCCTGTTCCACCGATCGGTCCTGGTCACCGGCGAGGTGCCCCGCATCACCGGCTACGAGCCTGGCTTCCCGCCGCAGCAAGCTTGGTTGCACGGGGGCTGGCAGCCGGATCCGCTCGTGCTCGACGACCAGGCCCTCATCATCGACGTCAAGGACAAGGGCCTGGTGGTGCTCACCGGATGCGGCCACGCCGGGGTGGTCAACATCTGCCGGTACGCCCAGCGGCTGACCGGCGACCGCCCGCTGTACGCGGTGATCGGCGGGTTCCACCTGAACGGCGCGCTGTTCGAGCCGCTCATCCCCCGGATACTCGACGACCTGGAGTCCCTCGCGCCCGAGGTCATCGTACCGGCGCACTGCACGGGCTGGCGAGCCCAGCACGCCCTCGGCCGCCGCTTCCCCGCCGCTTTC
>DATAWQ010000105.1:0-36181 GCA_036267135.1 Streptosporangiaceae bacterium
CAAGGTCGCCGTGCACTGGCCGCTAATCGACTTCGAGTGCGGCCCGGAGACCGGGGCCGACAACTTCATCGAGTGGTGGCACAAGGCCGATCGCGGCGAGCTTGACCCGTTCGTGCTGGTCGTCGAGGGGTCCATCCCCAACGAGGCGATCAAGCCCGAGGGCTACTGGTGCGGGTTCGGCAATAACCCGGCCACCGGCCAGCCGATGACCACCAACGAGTGGCTCGACCGGCTCGCGCCCAAGGCCACCGCCATCCTCGCGGCGGGCACCTGCGCCACCTACGGCGGCATCCACGCGATGGCAGGTAACCCGACCGGCGCGATGGGGGTGCCCGACTACCTCGGCTGGGACTGGCGGTCGAAGGCGGGCCTGCCGATCGTGTGCGTGCCGGGCTGCCCGACCCACCCGGACAACCTGTCCGAGACCATCCTCTACCTGCTGTACCAGGTGGCAGGCCAGGCGCCGATGATCCCGCTGGACGAGGCGCTGCGCCCGACGTGGCTGTTCGGCGCCACCGTGCACGAGGGCTGCGACCGCGCGGGCTACTACGAGCAGGGCGACTTCGCCACCGAGTACGGGTCGCCCAAGTGCCTGGTCAAGCTGGGCTGCTGGGGGCCGGTGGTCAAGTGCAACGTCCCCAAGCGAGGCTGGATCAACGGGGTGGGAGGCTGCCCGAACGTGGGCGGTATCTGTATCGCCTGCACGATGCCAGGGTTCCCCGACAAGTTCATGCCGTTCATGGACGAGCCGCCAGGCGCCCGGGTCTCGACGACGGCGAGCAGCATGTACGGCACCGTGATCCGCACGCTGCGCAGCTTCACCGCGAAGACAGCCGACGAGGAGCCCAAGTGGCGCAAGAAGGGCGACGAGCTCCTGACCGGCTTCAAGAAGACCTGGTAAGAGGGGACTACTGATATGACAACGGCCGAAGACACCGGCATTGTGGAGATGGCGTGGGACCCGATCACCAGGATCGTGGGCAGCCTCGGCATCTACACCAAGATTGACTTCGCTCAGAAGCGGGTCGTCGAGTGCCACAGCACCTCGTCGATCTTCCGCGGCTACAGCATCTTCATGAAGGGCAAGGACCCCAGGGACGCGCACTTCATCACCAGCCGCATCTGCGGGATCTGCGGTGACAACCACGCGACCTGCTCGGTTTACAACCAGAACATGGCCTACGGCGTGCGGCCGCCGCACCTCGGCGAGTGGATCATCAACCTCGGCGAGGCCGCAGAGTACATGTTCGACCACAACATCTTCCAGGAGAACCTGGTCGGGGTGGACTTCTGCGAGAAGATGGTCGGGGAGACCAACCCCGGCGTGCTCGAACTCGCCAACCGCACCGAGGCACCGCACGCGGCGGAGCACGGCTACGCCACCATCGGCGACATCATGCGGACGCTGAACCCGCTCGAAGGCGCGTTCTACCGCGAGGCGCTGCAGGTCAGCCGGTACACCCGCGAGATGTTCTGCCTGATGGAGGGGCGCCACGTACATCCCTCGACCCTGTACCCGGGTGGTGTGGGCACGACGCCGACCATCCAGCTCTTCACCGATTACCTCACCCGGCTGATGCGCTACGTGGAGTTCATGAAGGCCGTGGTGCCCATGCACAACGACCTGTTCGACTTCTTCTACGAGGCCCTGCCGGGCTACGAGGAAGTCGGCAGGCGCCGCGCCGACATGGTCTGCTGGGGCAGCCTCAACGACCCGGAGTACTGCGACTTCACCTACCGCAACATGACCAACTGGGGCCGGAAGATGTTCGTCAGCCCCGGCGTCATCAGGGACGGGCAGCTCCTCACCAACGACCTGGTCGAGATCAACCTCGGGATCCGCATCCTGCTCGGCTCCTCGTACTACGAGTCGTGGGAAGACCAGGAGATGTTCGTCAAGAACGACCCGCTGGGCAACCCGGTGGACCGTAATCACCCGTGGAACCAGCACACGATCCCCAGGCCGCAAAAGCGCAACTTCGACGACAAGTACAGCTGGGTCATGTCACCACGCTGGTTCGACGGCACCGACCACATCGCGGCCGACACCGGCGGCGGCCCGCTGCCCCGGCTGTGGGCGACGGCCCTCGGCGGGCTCGTGGACATCGGATACATCAAGTCCACCGGCCACAGCGTGCAGATCAACCTGCCCCGCACGATGAGCAAGCCCGAGGTCAGCTTCGAGTGGAAGATCCCGACCGACAAGCAGGGCAGGCCGCTGTCCAACGCGATCGAGCGTGACCGGGCCCGGACCTACTTCCAGGCCTACGCGGCGGCCGCGGCCCTGCACTTCATGGACAAGGCCCTCGCCGAACTCCGGTCCGGCCACACCAAGACCTGGGAGCCGTTCACCGTTCCGGACGAGGCGAACAGTTGCGGGTTCACCGAGGCGGTGCGCGGCGTTCTGTCGCACCACATGGTGATCCGCGGCGGGAAGATCGCGAACTACCACCCATACCCGCCGACCCCGTGGAACGCCAGCGTGCGTGACGTCTACGGGACTCCGGGGCCCTACGAGGACGCCGTGCAGAACACCCCGATCTTCGAGGAGAACGCACCGGAGAACTTCAAGGGCATCGACATCATGCGGGCCGTGCGCAGCTTTGACCCGTGCCTGCCGTGTGGTGTCCACATGTACATGGGCAACGGCAAGTCGCTGGACAAGGTGCACTCGCCGATGTCAGTCCTCCTGCAGACCTGAGGTTCGGGCGGCCCACCGGCCAGTCAGCCCACCGGCCAGATAGCACAGGGCGATTGACGGTCGCCATGTGCCGGGCAGATGCTCGGCACATGGCGGCTGAACTTTGCGGCACGGCCGGTTAGCGTGTGGCACGGCCAGGGACACCGTCCCAGGAGGTGCCGCCAAGTCCTACGGAGGCGAAGCAGATGACCCGCGTCAAGCAGGTCGGGGACCGGATCGAGGAGATTCTCGGCTTTCTGCGCTCGGATGACGGCAAGGCTGCCGCCGCTGCCGAGGAACTAGTCGGCCTGCTGATCGGCATGTACGGTGACGGCCTCGGCCGCATCGCGGCCGTGCTCCGCGACGCCGGGCCGATGGGCACCGCACTGCTGGACACACTCGGCGAAGACCCGCTCGTGGAGAGCCTGCTGCTGCTGCACAACCTGCACCCGCTCGGCGTGGACGCGCGGATCCAGCGGGCGCTGGACCAGGTCAGGCCCTACCTGGGCTCGCACGCGGGTGGGGTCGAATACGTAGGGGTAACCGATGGTGTAGCGCACTTGCGGCTGGAGGGAAGCTGCCACGGATGCCCGTCCTCGACGGTCACCGTGCGGCTGGCCATCGAGGACGCGGTGAAGGATGCGGCACCCGAGGTCACCGAGGTGGCCGTGGAGGGCATGACCGAACCGGCTCCGCCGTCGCCGGCGTTGCTGCAGATCGGCCGCCGCCCGGAAGGTCTCGATTCCGCCGACCCGGCCGATGGGGCCGGACCGCAGGACGGCCAGGGCGGCTGGGTCACCCTGCCGGACATCGGGCCACCGAGTTCCCGGCCGGTCAGCGCGTCGGCGGCCGGCCTGCCTGTGATGGTCTGCTCGGTCCGTGGCACTCTGTACGCCTACCGCGACGGATGCGCGTCGTGCGGGTCGTCCCTGGCGGACGGGCAACTGGACCGCGAAGTACTGACCTGTTCCTGTGGCTCCACGTACGACGTCCGGGCCGCCGGGCGCGGGATCGACGATCCCACCCTGCATCTCGAGCCGCTGCCACTGCTCACCGACAGCCAGGGTGTGCGGGTGGCGATTCCAGCGGCTGTGCGGTCATGACCGGCCCCACGGGCTTGCGCAGGTTCGTCCCCAGCGCTCAGCCGCCAGCCGTACCTGGCCAGCTAGCAGAGCCTGGTCAGCTAGCAGAGCCTGGTCAGCTAGCAGGGCAGCCGGCGGCCGGCGTGCCCACGGCACCCCTGCTGCCCGGCGCACCAGCCGCGGTGCTGGACAAGATCCGCGCCACCGCGGCCGCGAGGCCCGACGAGGCGTGCGAGATGTGCCTGGCCGAGATCCTCCCCGACCACAGCCACGTGGCGGATCTGGAGAAGTCCTCGCTGCTGTGCGTGTGCCGCCCGTGTTATCTGCTGTTCGAGAATCCGCAGGCCGGCGGCGGGCGTTACCGCCGGGTTCCGGACCGCTACCTGTATGACCCGTCCCTGCCCATGGCCGCGAACGAGTGGGACGAGCTCGAAGTCCCGGTGGGACTGGCGTTTTTCCTGCACAGCACGCAGGCCGGCGAGGTGGTCGGCTTCTACCCGAGCCCGGCCGGCGTCACCGAGTGCAGGCTCGACCTGAGCGCGTGGGAGCGGATCGCGCAGGCTCATCCGCTGCTGGCCGCCATCGAGCCCGACGTGGAGGCGGCACTCATCACCCGTACCGACAAGACCAACGTGATCGAGCACTTCGTCGTCCCCATTGACACCTGCTACGAGCTAGCCGGGCGGATGCGCATGCTCTGGAAGGGATTCGACGGCGGGACAGAGGCTCAGCAGAGCATCGCCGAATTCCTCGGCAAGGTCAGGTCCCAGGCCAAGGTATTCAGCCAGGAGCCTTCCTGACATGGCTGAGCTGGTATTCGACTGTATCGGCGCCCATCCCGATCGGTACGCCGTAGTGCCGTCCATGTCACTGACGCTGCGGATCAGCGAAACCAGCGGCCAGCGGGTCGAGACGATCGCGCTGCGCTGCCAGATCAGGATCGAGCCCGCCAGGCGCCGCTACTCCGCCGAGGAGGAGCAACGGCTGAACGACCTCTTCGGCGACACCGATCGCTGGGCCGACACGCTCAAGCCGTTTCAGTTCACCACCGTGTCCGTCATGGTGCCCGGCTTCACGGGGAGCACCGAGATCGAGCTGCCGGTTCCGTTCAGCTACGACCTGGAACTGGCCTCGGCGCGGTACTTCACCAGCCTGGAGGCCGGCGAGATACCGCTGCTGCTGCTGTTCAGCGGGACGGTATTCGCGGTGAGCGACGGCAGGATCTCGGTTCAGCTGGTGCCGTGGAGCAAAGAGGCGCCCTGCCGGATCCCCGTGGCCACCTGGCGCGAGGCCATCGACGTGCATTTCCCCAATGCCGCCTGGATCAAGATGAGCACGCAGACGCTGAACGAACTGCAGCGATTCAAGAACCGGCGGGCCATCCCCACGTGGGACGCGACCCTGCAAGCGCTGCTCGAGCAGGTGGCGGAACCTTTGGGGCCGGAGCGCCAGCCATGATCGTGGATGCTGAGCATCTCGAGCAGGCGCGCAAGGTCGCCGACGCCATCTTGTACGAGGGCTACCTGCTGTACCCGTACCGCAAATCGGCGCAGAAGAATCAGGCCAGGTTCCAGTTCGGGGTGCTGATGCCTCCCGCCTACCAGGCGGTCGATTCACACGAACCATCGGCCAGCCGGACCGAGTGCCTGCTCGAAGCCCGCGACGGTGGCAGCCTGTGGGTCCTGGCCAGGTTCCTGCATTTGAGGCGGCGGACCGTACAGGCCCCGCATCCGGTCACGGGCGAGCTGCGCGACGTGGATTCGCTGCTGGTGGACGGCTCCGAATACAGCCCGTGGGACGAGGCCAGCGACCGCGAGTTCGAGGTCACGGTGCCGCTGGCCGACCTGCTGGACGGCGGTGCGCAGTTCCCTGTGCACGTCGACACCGGGCAGGAGATCGAGGAACTGACCGACGCCGACGGGATCGCCGTGGGCAGGCTGACACACCGCTGGGGCGAGCTCGACGCGGTGATCAAGGCCGAAGCCGAACGGATCCCGGGCCCCTACGGGGTGATGCGCCTTCGGATCAGCCTGGAGAACCACACGTTGCCCAGGGGAACACTGGGCAACCGGGCCGACGGGCTAGGGCACGCGCTGATCTCGGCGCACCTGCTCATCGGGGCCGACGGGACCTTCCTGTCCATGACCGACCCGCCTGAGTGGGCCTCGCAACTGGTCGCCGGATGCACGAACACCGGTACCTGGCCAGTGCTGGCCGGGCCTGCCGACTGCGGCAACCTGATGATGTCCTCCCCCATCATCCTCTACGACCACCCGGAGATCGCGGCGGAGAGCGCGGGCGACCTGTTCGACGCCACCGAGATCGACGAGATTCTCACCCTGCGCACGCTCACGCTGACCGACGCCGAGAAGGCCGAGGCCCGGATGACCGATCCGCGCGCCGCCGACCTGCTGGACCGGCTGGACGGGCTGCCGCCCGAGATGCTCGAGAAGATGCACGGCGCTATCAGGTACCTGGAGCCGTCGGCCGGCCCGGTGTCACGTAAGCCCGCGGCTCCCCCGCAGTACGTGACGCCTACGGACGACAACGCGGTCACGTCACCCTCCACGCCCTGGTGGGATCCGGGATCGGACAGTTCGGTGTCGCCGGAGACAGATCACGTGGTGATCGGTGGCGCGAAGGTCGCGAGGGGCAGCAAGGTCGTCCTGCGGCCGGGAGCCCGGCGCGCTGATGCCCAGGATCTGTTCCTGGCCGGGCGCGAAGCAGACGTAGAAGCCGTGCTCTTCGACGTCGATGGGCAGGTGCACGTGGCGGTGACCCTGGTCAGCGACGCTCTCGAGCAGGAACTGCAGCGCATTCAGGGCAGGTTCCTGTACTTCTCACCCGATGAGATCGAGCCGGTCGAACCGGGACGGCTCGCGGAAGGTCATGCATCCGGTCACAAGGAGGAAATGTCATGATCAGCAACCTGGTGAAGGCAGCGGTGGTCGCGGCCGTGCTCGCCCTGGTCGTTCAGTCGCTGCCCGACGTGAAGCGGTACCTCGAGCTTCGCGAGATGTAAGGCGCCCGCGGGCGTCGTGACCCAGCCAATCCGACGACGAGTTTGAGGCGGCAGGAATGGAAACGGTCATAGGTTTTGTGGTCGGTTACCTGGTCGGTGCCAACGACGGGAAGGGCGGGGTGGAGCGGCTGAAGGCGTCGATCACCGCGATCGTCTCCTCCCCCGAGGCCCACCGGCTGATCGGCGAGGCGATGTCGGTAGCCGAGCCGGTGGTCAGGCAGGCGTCCCGCGTCGGCCTGAGCAGCATGAGCGGCGGGCTCGGCGGCGTCGGCGGGACCGTGGTCCGGCAGATCATCAACCGGGCCGCGGGCGTTCGCGAGGACTCCCGCGCTGCCTGACCAGCAGCACTGCCTGACCAGCAGCACTGTTCGACCAGCAGGGTTAAGTTCCCATCGGATGCCAGACGGTCTTCGTCTCCAGGAAGGCCAGCATCCGCCGGGGGGTTGGTGAGGCGGCCCAGTCGTCGGCCGCGGCGAACACGCGCTTGATGCTGTCCGCGGCCAGCCGCTCGAGTTCGGCTCTGGCCGCGGGCTCGGCGCCGGTGAGGTCGATGGCGTTCACGTCCATGTGCCCGGCCAGCACGGGGGCCAGTTCGGCGGTGCGGCCGGTCAGCACGTTGACCACGCCGCCGGGCAGGTCGGAGGTGGCGAGCACCTCGGCCAGCGTGATCGAGGGCAGCGGGCGGTCCTGGCTGGCCACCACGACTGCCGCGTTGCCGGTGGCGATGATCGGGGCGACGACGCTGACCAGGCCGAGCAGGCTCGATTCCTGGGGGGCGAGCACGGCCACCACGCCGGTCGGCTCGGGCACGCTGAAGTTGAAATACGGGCCGGCCACCGCATTGGACCCGCCGGCGACCTGCGCCACCTTGTCCGTCCAGCCGGCGTACCAGACCCACCGGTCGATAGCTGCCGCCACGCGCCGGGCGGCCTCATCCGCGCTGATCCCCTCGGCCGCGGCCACTTCGGCGGCGAACTGGGCGGCCCGGCCTTCCAGCATCTCGGCCACCCGGTAGAGCACCTGCCCCCGGTTGTAGGCGGTCGCGGCCGACCATTTCGGTGTGGCGGCGCGGGCCGCGACCACCGCGTCCCTGGCGTCCTTACGCGAGGCCTGGGCGGCATTGGCCAGTTCGGCCCCGCCGGCGTCGCTGACCAGGTACGTGCGGCCCGACTCCGAGCGCGGGAACGCGCCGCCGATGTAGAGCTTGTACGTTTTGCGTACCGCCAGCCTGCTGTCGGGCCCCGCGGTACTGGGGGGGCCCGTGGTGCTGGGGGGGCCCGTGGTGCTGGGGGGGGCCGTGGTACCGGGGGAGACTGTGGTACCAGGGGGGACTGTTGTGTCAGGCACTGAGGTAAGCCTCCAGACCGTGCCGACCGCCCTCGCGGCCGAAGCCGGACTCGCGGTAGCCGCCAAACGGGCTGCCCGGGTCGAACCGGTTGTAGGTGTTGGCCCACACCACCCCGGCCCGCAGCCGCTGGGCCAGCCAGAGGATCCGGCTGCCCTTCTCCGTCCACACGCCCGCCGACAGCCCGTACGGCGTGTTGTTGGCCTTGGCCACGGCTTCTTCGGGCGTGCGGAAGGTGAGCACGGACAGCACCGGCCCGAAGATTTCCTCGCGGGCGATCCGGTGCGACTGGCTGACCCCGGTGAACAGGGTAGGCGCGAACCAGTAACCCCGGTCGGGTAGCTGGCAGGGCGGGGACCAGCGCTGGGCCCCCTCCGCCTCACCGGCCGCGGACAGCTCGCGGATCTTGTCGAGCTGGTCGCGCGAGTTGATCGCGCCGATGTCGGTGTTCTTGTCCAGCGGGTCGCCGAGCCGCAGCGTGCCCAGGCGCCGGCGCAGCCGGTCGAGCAGTGCGTCGGCCACCGACTCCTGGACCAGCAGCCGCGATCCCGCGCAGCACACGTGCCCCTGGTTGAAGAAGATGCCGTTCACGATGCCCTCGACCGCGCCCTCCATCGGGGCGTCGTCGAAGACCACGTTGGCCGCCTTGCCGCCGAGTTCCATGGTCAGCTTCTTGCCCGTGCCCGCGGCGGCGCGCAGGATCTGCTTGCCCACCTCGGTGGAGCCGGTGAAGGCGACCTTGTCCACGTCCGGGTGGGACACCACGGCGGCACCGGTCTCGCCGGCGCCGGTGACGATATTGACCACGCCTTCGGGCAGGCCCGCCTGCTGGAACACCTCGGCCAGCAGCAGCGCGGTCAGCGGTGTGGTCTCGGCCGGCTTGAGCACGCAGGTGTTGCCGGCCGCGAGCGCGGGCGCCAGCTTCCACGCGGCCATGAGCAGCGGGAAGTTCCACGGGATGACCTGGCCGGCCACCCCGACCGGCCTGGTGCCGTAGCCCGCGTACTCCAGCTTGTCCGCCCAGCCCGCGTGGTAGAAGAAGTGCGCGCTGGCCAGCGGCACGTCCACGTCGCGGGATTCCTTGATGGGCTTGCCGTTGTCGATGCTCTCCAGCACCGCGAACTCACGCGCGCGCTCGGCGATGATCCGGGCGATCCGGTAGATGTACTTGGCCCGCTGGGCGCCCGGCATCGGCCCCCAGACCTTGTCGTAGGCGGTGCGGGCGGCCCGCACCGCCCGGTCCACGTCGGCCTGGCCGGCCAGCGCCACCTCGGTCAGCGGCTCCTCGGTGGCCGGGTTGACCGTGGTGAACGTGCGGCCGTCGGCGGCCGGGGCGAACTCGCCGTTCACGAAGAGCCCGTAGGAAGGGGCAATCGTGACGATCTCCCGCTCCTGCGGGGCGGGAGCGTACTCCCAGGGGGTTTGAGTACCCGTGGTTTGAGTACCCGTGGTTTGAGCACCAGTCACGTGCTGCCCCTCACAGGGTGAAGTAGTCGGGGCCGGCGTACACGCCGGTGAGCTGCTTGCTGCGCTGCATGAGCAGGTCGTTGAGCAGGCTGGAGGCGCCGATCCTGAACAGGTCAGGGGTCAGCCAGTCCTCGCCCGCGGTCTCCCGCACCAGCACCAGATAGCGAATCGCGTCCTTGGCGGTGCGGACTCCCCCGGCCACCTTGACCCCGACCCGCCGGCCGGTGGCCTCGGCGAAGTCGCGGGCGGCGGCCAGCATGACGTGGGTGACCGCGGGGGTGGCCGCCGGCGACACCTTGCCCGTCGACGTCTTGATGAAGTCGGCGCCGGCCAGCATCGCCAGCCAGGACGCGCGCGCCACGTTGTCCAGCGTGGCCAGCTCGCCGGTCTCCAGTATCACCTTGAGGTGGGCGGGCCCGCAGGCGTCACGGACGGCGCGGATCTCCTCGTAGACCTGCCCGTAGCGGCCAGACAGGAAGGCGCCGCGGTCGATGACCATGTCCACCTCGTCGGCCCCGGCGTTCACCGCGTCCGCCACATCGGCCAGTTTCACCGCGAGCGACGCGCGGCCGGACGGGAACGCGGTCGCCACCGAGGCCACGGCAACGTCCCTGCCCCGATCGTCACCGCCCGCCAGTTCGGCGCGGGCTATGCCAACCAGATCCGGGTAGATGCAGACCGCCGCGACCGGCGGCACCGCCGGGTCGGCCGGATCGGGCCGACGGGCCTTCACGCACAGGTCCCGCACCTTGCCCGGGGTGTCCGCGCCTTCCAGCGTGGTCAGGTCCACCATCCGCACCGCCATGGTGAGCGCCCACAGCTTGGCGTCCTTCTTGATGGACCTGGTGGCCAGGCTCGCCGTCCGCTCCTGGGTGGCCACCTGATCGACACCGGGCAGCCCGAGCAGAACCTGGCGGAGCGCGGCGTCGGAGATCTCGGTCCCGACCGCCCCGGCCAGCCACGGGGCGACGGCCCTGGCACTCGATTCAATCTGCACAGCCCGAGGCTACCTTGCCGGTTCTATGTCGATCGGGGCCAGACGCACGATGGCGTCGCTGGCGGCCCGCGCTATCGCGAAGCCCGGCTTGATCTTGGTATTGATGATGTGCAGCCGCTGGTCGAACGGGGCGAACGCGCTCTTCATGGAGTTGATGGTGAGCCATTCGAAGTCGGACCAGCCGTAACCGAACGTCTCGGCCAGGGCGTGGAACTCCGACGACAGGGTGACGTCGCTCATCAGCCGGTTGTCGGTGTTGACCGTCACCCGGAAGGAAAGCTGGCGCAGCAGGCCGATCGGGTGCTCGGCCAGCGACGGCGCGGCGCCGGTCTGCACGTTGGACGTCGGGCACAGCTCCAGCGGGATCCGCCGGTCCCGCACGTAGCTGGCCAGCCTGCCCAGGCCGACGGTGCCGTCCGATGACACCCGGATGTCGTCGACGATCCTGACGCCGTGGCCGAGCCGTTCGGCCCCGCACCACTGCAGCGCCTCCCAGATGGACGGCAGCCCGAACCCCTCGCCGGCGTGAATGGTGATGTGGAAGTTCTCCCGCGCCACGTACTGGAACGCGTCCAGGTGCCTGCTCGGCGGGCTGCCCGCCTCGGCGCCGGCGATGTCGAACCCGACCACGCCCTCGTCCCGGTGGCGCACCGCCAGCTCGGCGATCTCCAGCGACCTGGCCGCCGTGCGCATGGCGGTGAGCAGGGCGTAGACCGTGATGCCGCGGCCCTCGCTGCCGCGCCTGAATCCCTCGAGCACCGCCTCGACCACCTGGTCCAGGGTCAGCCCGCCCGCGACGTGCAATTCGGGCGCGAACCTGACCTCGGCGTAGACGACGCCGTCGGCGGCGAGGTCCTCGGCGCACTCGGCGGCCACCCGGACCAGCGCGTCCCGGGTCTGCATCACCGCGACCGTGTGCTGGAACGCGTCCAGGTAGTACTTCAGGTGGCCACGGTTGGCCCCCCGGGTGAGCCAGCGCGCGACCTCGACGGGATCGCTGGACGGGAGCTGGGTGTAGCCGATCTCCCTGGCCAGGTCGACGACGGTGGCGGGGCGCAGGCCACCGTCCAGGTGGTCGTGCAGCAGCACCTTGGGCGCGGCCCGGATTTCCTCGACGGTTGGCGGCATCTGGCTATTATTCCCCTCCCCTATTCCGCGCCACCTGGCCCGATCCGGTCCAGGATGAGCGGCCGCGGCTGCGGCGGCTCGGGCCCGACCCCGAACGCCTCCTCGAGCAGCCTCCTGGCCTGGGTGACCCGGTCTAGGTCGCTGCCGCGCAATTCCAGCACAGGCTGCCTGCGTTCCACCTGATCACCGGGCTTGAGCAGGCAGACGACCCCGGCCGTGGGATCGACGGGGTCCTCCTTGCGGGACCGGCCCGCGCCGGCCAGCCAGGCCGCGACCCCGACGGCGCGGGCGTCCAGCCGGTCCAGCCACCCGCTGCTGGGTGCGGCCACGGTCTGGGAGAACGCGGCGTGCGGCAGCGGCGCGGACAGGTCCCCGCCCTGCGCGGCGATCATCTCCCTGAACTTGGCCAGCGCGCGGCCGTCGGCCAGGGCTGCGGCCGGGTCGGCGTCCACCCCGGCCAGCTTCAGCATCTCGGCCGCCAGCGCCAAGGTGACCTCGGTGAGGTCCGCCGGGCCCTGCCCCTGCAGGGTCGCGACCGCCTCCTCGACCTCGACGGCGTTGCCGACAGCCCGGCCGAGCGGCACGTCCATGCTGGTGAGCAGCGCCGATGTCCGCACACCGTGCTCGGCGCCCAGTGCCACCATGGTCTCCGCCAGTTCGCGCGCGCGGCCGACGTCGCGCATGAACGCGCCGCTGCCGACCTTCACGTCCAGCACGAGCGCCGACGTGCCCTCGGCGATCTTCTTGGACATGATGGAACTCGCGATCAGCGGGACGGACTCGACGGTCCCCGTCACGTCGCGCAGCGCGTACAGCTTGCGGTCGGCCGGGGCCAGGCCGGGACCCGCGGCACAGATCACACAGCCGACCCGGGTGAGCACGTCGATCATCTCGTCGGGGGCCAGGCCGGCCCGCCAGCCGGGGATCGCCTCCAGCTTGTCCAGGGTGCCGCCGGTGTGGCCGAGCCCGCGGCCGGACAGTTGGGGCACCGCGGCGCCGCAACTGGCCACCAGCGGCGCGAGGATCAGCGAGACCTTATCCCCCACCCCGCCGGTCGAGTGCTTGTCCACGGTCGGCCAGGGCACGCCACTCAGGTCCAGCCGCTCTCCTGAGTCCACCATGGCGGCGGTCCAGGTGCGCAGTTCACTCTTATCGAAACCATTAAGGAAGATGGCCATCAGCAGGGCGGAAACCTGCTCGTCCGGGATCTCCCCAGCCGCATAGCCACTGATCAGCCAGCGGATATCCGCCTCGGACAGCCGACCGCCGTCCCGCTTGGCCACGATCAGGTCGACGGCCTCAGGCATCGGGCGCCTCCTCCCGTCTGGCCTCCAGATCGGCGGTCGCGAACGCGCCGGGCAGTAGGCGGTCGAGCTCCTGGGGACCACCGTCGGCGTCGAGCAGCAGCCCGGGGCCGCCGGCCTCGAGCAGGAGCTGACGGCAGCGCCCGCACGGCACCAGCGGCTGGCCGTCACCGGCCACCACGCTGACCGCGACCAGGGCCGGCGGCTGCGCGGCCTGCTGGGTGGCGTGCAAGGCGGACACCAGGCCGCATTCGGCGCACAGGGTCAGCCCGTAGGAGGCGTTCTCGACGTTGCAGCCGGTGATCACCCGGCCGTCCGCGGTCAGGCCCGCCGCCCCGACCCGCAGTTTGGAGTAAGGCGCGTAGGCCCGGTGGGCCACCTCGGTGGCGGAAGCCCGCAGCGCCTCCCAGTCAATAGGCATCGCACAATCCCCTCTGCCTTCTGGCGCGCCTCCGGCACGACGGCCTTCTGGCGCACCTCCGGCACGACGCTTGCTGGCGCGCCTCCGGCACGACGGCCTTCTGGCGCGCCTCCGGCACGACGCTCGCTGGCGCGCCTCCGGCACGACGGCACATGATCGCTGCACACGATAACAGCGCGGCCAAGAGGGCCGGGAGAAACTGCCGCCCCTATCGCTGCGTGATCTCTGGTTGCGATTTGGCAAAGGTGACTACGATCATTGCCTGCCGACTTTCCCGGATGACTGCCCAGGTCTAGCCTGCGATCATCCCTATGCCGGGCACCCCCGGCACTCTGGAACCGCTGTGTGGGTCCGGGAAGAGGAGGACCCGCCAGTCCCATGGGGGTCGTGAGATGCCTGGAATCGGAGGTATTGAGTGAGAGCACTAACCAAGACGGCCGCCGTGGTGAGCGTGCTGGCCGTCGTCGTTACCGGGTGCGCCAAACCGGCGAAGTCATCGGGGTCGTCGACCGCGGCCAAGTTCAAGGCCTGCATGGTCACCGACACGGGCGGGATCAACGACAAGTCGTTCAACCAGGCGTCGTACGCCGGCATCAAGGCCGCCGCGGCCAAGTCGAGCAATATCTCGGCCACGTACCTGCCCTCCACGTCGTCGTCGGACTACGCCACGAACATCACCACGTTCATCCGCGACAAGTGCGGGATCATCGTGACCGTCGGCTTCCTGATGGGTCCGGCGACCGAAGCCGCGGCGAAGGCCAACCCAAAGCAGAAGTTCGCGATCGTGGACTGCTCGTACGCCTCGGAATGCCTAGCCAAGCCGGTAGAGCCCAACATCGACCAGCTGACCTATAACACGGCGCAGGACGCCTTCCTCGGGGGCTATCTGGCGGCCGGCATGAGCAAAACGCACGTGGTCGCCACCTACGGCGGTGAGAACTTCGGCACGGTCACGATCTACATGGACGGGTTCTGGGACGGCGTGCAGTACTACAACAGCCAGAATCACGCCAACGTGAAGGTGCTCGGCTGGAACGAGAAGACCCAGAAGGGCAGCTTCATCGGCAGCTTCACCGACCTCGGCAGCGCGCAGACCCTGACCAACACGTTCATCGGCGCCGGGGCTGACATCATCTTCCCTGTCGCCGGCGGTGACGGGCTCGGCAGCGCCGCCGCGGTCAAGTCGGCCGACTCGTCGGGCAAGAACGTCAACATGTTCTGGGTGGACACCGACGGCTGCACCAGCGCGGCCCAGTACTGCCAGTACTTCATCACCAGCGTCGAGAAGGGCATCTCGACCTCGGTCGAGAACGCGGTGAGTGAAGCGGCCGGCGGGAGCTTCCACGGCGGCGCCTACGTCGGCACGCTGGCCAACGGCGGCGCAGTGCTGGCCCCGTACCACAGCTGGGCCGGCAAGATTCCCGCTTCCCTGCAGTCCCAGCTGGACACGATCAAGACGAAGATCGAAAACGGCACGATCGTGCCCGCCACCAAGAGCCCGGTGTAAACCAGGCGTCAGGCACCACGCAGGGGCAGCCGGGCCGGTCGCCCCGGGTCTGATCACCCAGGCCACCGGCCCGGCTGTCGCCGGATGTCAGCTGAGAGAGGGCGCCGTTGAAACTCGAGCTGCGCGGTATCACCAAACGGTTCGGCGATCTCGTGGCCAACGACCACATCGACCTCGTGGTGCAGCCGGGGGAAATCCGGGCGCTGCTCGGCGAGAATGGCGCAGGCAAGACCACGTTGATGAACGTGCTCTACGGCTTGGTGCAGCCGGACGAGGGCGAGATCCTTCTCGACGGCAAGCAGGTGCGCATTCACTCGCCCCGGGACGCGATCAACGCCGGGATCGGGATGGTGCACCAGCACTTCATGCTGGTGCCGGTGTTCACCGTGGCCGAAAACGTCACGCTCGGCGTGGAGCGGGTGCGCGGGCCAGGCCTGCTCGACCGCCGCCGGACCCGCCGGGACGTGCGCGAACTCTCCGAGCGATTCGGCCTGCGGGTCGATCCCGATGCCTTGATCGAGGACGTGCCGGTCGGGGTTCAGCAGCGGGTGGAGATCATCAAGGCGCTGCTCCGCGACGCGAGGCTGCTCGTGCTGGACGAGCCGACCGCGGTGCTGACGCCCCAGGAGGCGCAGGACCTGTTCCGGATCATGCGTGAGCTGCGCGCCGACGGCCGGTCCATCATCTTCATCTCGCACAAGCTCAAGGAAGTCCAGGAGATCGCGGACACGATCACGGTCATCCGGCGCGGCCAGGTGGTCGGCGAACGCCCGCCCAGCGCCAGCGACGCCGAGCTCGCCTCTTTGATGGTGGGACGCTCGGTGCAGCTACGGGTCAGCAAGACCGCGGCCAAGCCCGGCGACGTGGTGCTCGACGTGGCCGGGCTGAGCGTCACCGGCGAGCACGGCGAAGAGTCGGTGCGTGATGTCTCGTTCCAGGTCCGGGCGGGCGAGGTTCTGGGCCTGGCCGGAGTCCAGGGCAACGGCCAGACCGAGCTGAGCGAGGCCATCATGGGCTTGCGGCCTTCGACCGGGTCGGTGCGCCTGGGTGGAGCCGACCTCGGCGAGGCCTCCACCCATGCCCGGCTGCTGGCGGGCATCGCCTACATCCCCGAGGACCGTCAGGAAGACGGCCTGGTCGGTGAGTTCTCCGTGGCCGAGAACATGGTGCTGGACGTCTACGACCAGCCTCCCTATGCCTCCCGCTTCGCCCTGAACCTCGACGCCATCCGCGAATCCGCCACCCGCCGGGTTCGCGAGTACGACGTGCGGACCAGTTCGATCATGACCCCGGTGAGCACGTTGTCGGGCGGCAACCAGCAGAAGGTGATCGCGGCCAGGGAACTCGGCCGCGAGGTAAAACTGCTGCTGGCCAGCCAGCCGACCAGGGGCCTGGACGTGGGGTCGATCGAGTTCGTCCACCGGCGGATCGTGGCCCAGCGAGATCGCGGCCTCGCCGTGGTGCTGGTGTCGTCCGAACTCGACGAAATCTACGCGCTGGCCGACCGGATCGCGGTCATGTACGAAGGCCGCATCGTCGGATTCTGCTCGCCGGACACTCCGGAGGCCGAGCTTGGCCTGATGATGGCGGGTGCGGGTGCGGGTGCAGATGTAGGCGAGGGTGAGGGCGAGAGCGGGGCCCACGAGGCCCAGGAGCAAGGAACATGAGCGATCACATAGACGCGGGAGGAGCGGACGAGCCCGACGGGCCGGATCCCGCCGTCCCGCCCACCGCCGGAACATCCGAGAACGCCGCACGGCAGAGCGAGCCAGTCCCGGCGGCCCCGCCGGAGGCAGCCGCCGACCCTGCTGAGCCCGCCGACCCTGCTGAGCCCGCGGAACCCGCGGAGCCCGCCGAACCCGCGGAGCCGGGCGAGCCGAGGCAGGCGCGGGGGGCGCTGGCCAGCAACGTGATCATCCAATCGATCACCCAGGGCAGCCCGGTGGCCGTCACGATCCTGGCCATCTTCGCGGCGCTGGTGCTCAGCGGCATCCTGATCGTGGTCAGCGACCCGGTCGTGCTGCGCGCCTGGGATTCGTTCGGCTACGCGCCGGGTGGGGCGTTCTCGGCTACCTGGAATTCGGTGGCGGCGGCCTATTCGGCGATGTTCGAAGGCGCCATCTTCAGCCCGTCCACGGTCTCCGCGGCGTTCCACGGCGGCTCGATCGCGGCCATCTTCTACCCGCTGTCGCTGACCGTGTTCGCGGCCACCCCGTTGATCCTGACCGGTCTTTCGGTCGGGATCGCCTTCCGGGTAGGCCTGTTCAACATCGGCGCGACCAGCCAGTTCATCGGGGGTGCCCTGATCGCCGCCTGGCTGGGTTTCGCGCTCAACCTGCCGGCGTTCATCCACGTGGTGGTCTGCGTGATCGGCGCCGCTGTCGGCGGCGCGGCCATGGGCTGGCTGGTCGGTGCCCTCAAGGCCCGCACCGGCGCCCACGAAGTGATCGTCACGATCATGCTCAACTACGTGATGGAAGCACTGCTCTCCTACCTGCTGTCCACGCCGAAGGCGCTGCAGCAGCCACACCAGTACAACCAGATCGCCACGCCGGTCCACTCGAGTGCCTACCTGTGGCATGTGGGCGGGCCGCCGCCGCAAGCCAACGCGGGGTTCCTGATCGCGCTGGCCGCCGCCGGCGCGGTGGCCTGGCTGCTGTCCCGCAGCCCGCTCGGCTTCCAGTTCCGCACGGTCGGGGCCAACCCGAGCGCGGCCAAGACGGCCGGCATGAAGGTCGAGCGGGTCTGGGTGATGGTGATGGCGATCGCGGGCGGGCTGGCGGGCCTGGCCGCGCTCCCGGTGGTGCTGGGCGGCGGCATCCCACCCCCACCGCTCACTACCAGCACCTACGGCACCTACGGCATCGAAGCCATCACGGTCGCGCTGCTCGGCCGGGCCAAGCCGTTCGGCATCGTGCTGGCGGCCTTGCTGTTCGGCGCGCTCGACACCGGCGGTACCGCGATGGCGGCGTCCACGACGGTGCCCGCCGACATCGTCCAGGTGATCGAGAGTCTCGTAGTGCTGTTCGTGGCCGCCCCGCCGCTGATCAGAGCGATCTTCCGGCTCCGGGCGGCGAGTTCAGGCATGGAGATCGCCGGAAAGGGGTGGGGCGGATGACCCTCCTCACAGCCGTGCGCGCGCCGACGGCCACCAGCCGGCGCTATCTGGCCGCCGGCACCTTCGTCCTCCTCGGCGTCCTCGACATCGCCCCGTTTGGCGTGAACGCACGCGCCGGGGATGCGGTGTTCGCCCTGACGGCGGGTTCTGGCGTCAACGTGCCGAGCATCCACGTGGCCGCCGGGCCGGCTTGCTTCGTGCTGGGTGCGATCTGCATCGCCACCGGTCTATGGCGCGCGGTCTCCGACCCGGCCCCTGGGGTCAGGCGGCTCACCATCGGCGTCGCCCTGCTGACCTTCGTCCTTGCGTTGCTGTGCTGGGCTGACGCGGCCAACTCGGTGGGCCCGCTGAACGTCATCCTGCTGCTGCAGGGGACGATGCTCGCGGCCATCCCGCTGGTGCTCGGCGCCCTGTCCGGCTGCCTGTGCGAGCGGTCCGGGGTGATCAACATCGCGATCGAGGGCCAGCTCATCTGCGGAGCGTTCGCGGGCGCCGCGTTCGCGAGCCTGCTCGGCGACTGGGGTGGCGTGGTAGGCGGATGCCTGGCCGGCGGCCTGGTCGGCGCGCTGCTCGCCGTCTTCGCCATCAAATACCGGGTTGACCAGGTCATTCTCGGTGTCGTCATCACCACACTGGGCCTCGGCCTGACCGAATACCTCTACGACCGGGTGATGGCGCCGTACTCGAACACGCTCAACACCGGGAACTTCTTCGGCACCCTCAAGATCCCCCTGCTCGGGGACATCCCGATCATCGGGCCGATTCTCTTCGACTCCTCGATCTTCCTGTACTTCACCTACGCTCTGATCATCCTGATCCAGGTGGGCCTGTTCTACACCAGGTGGGGACTGCGGGTCCGGGCCGTGGGCGAGCACCCCATCGCCGCGGACACGGTTGGGATCAAAGTCTTCTGGACCCGGTACCGCAACGTCATACTCGGCGGCATGGTCGCGGGGCTCGGCGGGGCGTATCTCACCGTTGGCTCGGTCGGCACGTTCACGCCGGGCATGAGCAACGGCTTCGGCTACATCGGGCTGGCCGCGATGATCTTCGGCCGGTGGACCCCACTCGGCTCCGTGGGCGCGGCGCTGCTGTTCGGCTTCAGCAAGCAGCTCGGATACGTGCTGGGATTGCTGAACGTGCCGGTGCCGGCCCAGATCTTGGCGATGACGCCGTACGTGGCGACGATCCTGGCGGTGGCCGGTCTGGTCGGCAGAGTCAGGCCGCCGGCGGCCGACGGGAAGCCGTACATCAAGGCATGAACCCGTTGGCATCCGGACCAGGACCTTACGCGGCCGCGGCGGCGAGCGCGGCCACGCTCGCCGAACGCACCCGCCAGCCGCGGCACGACGTGGCCGTGGTACTCGGCTCGGGCTGGGCCTCGGCGGCCGCGGCGATCGGCACGGCCGAGGCCGAGGTGCCGGTGGCCGATCTCGGCGGTTTTCCGCCGCCCACGGTGGCCGGGCACGCCGGGCTGATCAGGTCGGTGCCGGTCGGCGGGGTGCGGGTGCTGGTCTTCCTCGGCCGGGCGCACCTGTACGAGGGGCATTCGCCGGACACGGTGGTGCACGGCGTGCGCACCGCGGTCGCCGCGGGCTGCCGGGTGGTCGTGCTGACCAACGCGGCCGGCGGGATCAGCGGATACCCGGTCGGACAGCCGGTCCTGCTGCACGACCACTTGAACCTCACCGGCCGTTCCCCGCTGGCCGGGCCTCCCCCACCCGAGGGCTACCCGGCCAGGTTCGCCGACCTCACCGAGACCTACTCGGCGCGGTTGCGGCGGCTGGCCCAGGAAGCCGAGCCCGAACTGCCCGAGGGCGTCTACGCCGGGCTGCCCGGCCCGCACTACGAGACGCCCGCCGAGATCCGGATGCTCCGCGCGCTCGGCGCCGACCTGGTGGGCATGTCGACGGTCCTCGAGGCGATCGCGGCCCGTCACCTCGGTGCCGAAGTGCTGGGCATCTCGCTGGTCACCAACCCCGCGGCCGGTCTTGGCAGCGGGGATCTCGACCATACCGACGTGGTCGCCGCGGGCCAGGCCGCCGCGGACCGGATGGGCGCGCTGCTGGCCGCGGTACTCCCCCGGGCCATCTGAATGGGCTCCACCGATACGAGCTCAGCCGGTATGACCCCGGCCGGGGCCGGCCCGATCCCCAGCGAACTGCGGGCCGGGGTGGAGGCGTGGATCGCCGACGATCCCGATCCGGGTGACCGGGACGAACTGCGGGCGCTGCTGGCCGACGGCGGGCCGGCGGCCGCGGCCGAACTGGCCGACCGGTTCGGCGGCAGGCTGGAGTTCGGCACCGCAGGGCTGCGTGGGGCGGTGGCGGCCGGACCGAACCGGATGAACCGGGCGGTGGTCAGGGGGGCCACGGCGGCTCTGGCCGGCTGGCTGGCCCAGCGCGAGCCCGGCGTCTTCCGGGCGGGCGTGGTGATCGGCTGCGATGCCAGGCACCGCTCCGCCGAGTTCGCCGACGAAGCAGCCAGCGTGCTGGCGGGCGCGGGCCTGCGGGTGCACCTGCTGCCCCGGCCAGGCCCGACGCCGCTGCTCGCGTTCTCGGTCAGGCGGCTGGCCGCCGCGGCCGGCGTGATGATCACCGCGAGCCACAACCCGGCCGCCGACAACGGCTACAAGCTCTACCTGGCCGACGGGGCGCAGATCATCCCGCCCGCCGACGCCGAGATCGAGGCGGCGATCCTCGCGCTCGGCCCGCTGTCCGCGCTGCCGATCGCCGCCCTGGACGACCCGCTCATCATCCGGCACGGCGGCGAGCTGGCCGAGGCCTACCTGACCGCGATCACCGGGCTGCCCGGCGCCACCCCGCCAGTGCTTGTCTCAGGCGAGTCTGCCTCACCGCAGACCGGGCCGCCGCTGCGGGTGGTCTACACGGCCATGCACGGCGTGGCGCGCCCGCTGATGCTGGCGGCCATCGCGCGGGCCGGGTTCCCCGCGCCGGACGTGGTCGCGGCCCAGGCGGATCCCGACCCGGATTTCCCGACCGTCGCCTTTCCCAACCCGGAGGAGCCAGGCGCGCTCGACCTGGCGTTCGCCGAGGCCCGCCGGGCCGAGGCCGGCCTGGTGCTGGCCAGCGACCCCGACGGGGACCGGCTCGCCGTCGCCGTGCCCGATCCGGCGGACGGCGGGGCGTGGCGGCGGTTCACCGGCGACCAGGCCGGCGCGCTACTCGGGGCCTACCTGCTGGAGCAGACCGCGGATCAGCCCGATCCCGGCCAGCGGCTGGTGGTGACCACGATCGTGTCATCGACGCTGCTTTCGAAGATCGCGGTCGCGGCCGGGGCCCGGCACGCCGAGACGCTGACCGGGTTCAAGTGGATCGTCCGGGGTGGCCAGCGCCGGTTGGGACCCAGCAGCTCGGAACACGGCCAGCCGGGCCGCCGGTTCGTGTTCGGCTACGAGGAGGCGCTCGGCTACGCGGTCGGCGACGTGGTCAGGGACAAGGACGGCATGGGCGCCGCCCTGGCCATGCTCGGCCTGGCGGCCCGTGAACGGCAGGCCGGGCGGTCGCTGCTGGACGCCTACGACGACCTGGAGCGGGCGCACGGCGTGCACCTGACCGCGCAGCTCACCGTGCGCACCCACGCCCCCGGCGAGGTGATGACGGCGCTGCGCGCCGCTCCCCCGGCCACGCTGGGCGCGGCCGAGGTGCTCGCGGCCGAGGATCTGGCCGGCGGGGGGCGGGGCCTGCCGCCGTCCGATGTGATCACCTACCGCCTGGACAGCGCCAGGGTCGTGATCCGGCCGAGCGGGACAGAACCCAAGCTCAAGGTGTACTTCGAGGTGGTCGAGCCGGTGCCCGGCGACCTGGCCGGTGCGCGGCGGGCGGCCGCGGCCCGGCTGGAGCCGCTGCGCGCCGCGGTCACCGAGCGGCTGGCCCGCTGACCGGATTCACTCGTCGGCCATAGGCGGGCCGCGGGCAGCCTGCTTTGTTAATCTGGCTGGCCCGCGCTGGCGGCGAGATCGGCCAGCGCGCGGGCGGAGCCGAGTGAGGTGCCGGTGGCCAGCCAGCGCGGCTCTTCCCGGTGCCGGACGACGGCCTCGATATGCCGGATGGCCGGGGTGAACGAGTACCGGTCCTGCCCGGCGCCCGGGTGCACGACCGGGTCCCGCCCGGCCGCGTGCACCTCGAACCGGTCGGCCGGGCCGGGGTGGAACGCGTTAGTGATGTGGATCTGCCCCGCGGTGCCGAGCAGCCGGCTGAACGTGTCCTGCGCGCGGCGGAAGCCGCAGGACATCAGCAGCCTGCGGTCACCGGGGAAGCCGAGGTGGCCCCAGCTGGCCAGGTCCACCCCGCCCGGATCCCAGATGACGCCGCCCTGGACCGTCTCGGGGTCGGCGGCGAACAGGTGCCGGGCCAGCCAGACCGGGTAGCACCCGACGTCGTAGAGTGCGCCGCCGGCCAGCGCCGCCGACATCCTGATGTCGTGCTCGGTGTCGCGCAGCGGGAAGTGGTAGTTGGACTGGATCTCCCGCAGGTCACCGATCGCCCCGGCGGCGAGCAGGTCGCGGATCCGGGCCATCTGGTCGTGGAAGGGGAACACGAACGCTTCCCAGAGCGGGGTGCCGGTCTGCGCGGCCACGGTGAGCACCCGCTCGGTCTCGGCGGGCGAACCGGTGAGCGGTTTCTCGCACAGCACCGGCTTACCCGCCCGCAGCGCGGCTATCGTCCACTCGGCGTGCAGGGCGTTGGGCAGCGGAATATAGAGCGCGTCCACCTCGGGGTCGTCGATGAGCGACTGGTAGCCGGTGACGGCCCGGCCGATACCGTTGACCCGGGCCCACTCGGTGACGCGGGCGGTGTCCCGTCCAGCCACCGCGGCGGCGACCCCGCCCGCCTCCGCCACCGCGGGCAGGAAGGCGCTGCGCGCGATCCTGGCCGTGCCGATGATCCCCCACCGCACCTGACCTTGCACCTGGCTCAGTCTAGCGAATCCCCGCCATTCACGCTGTGATCTCCCCGAGATACGCACCGCTATCGGCCGTACCCCCCTAAGGGGTTTCCGTCTCCCCACACATGTCCATTCCTATCCGATAGTTACTCACGTACCCTATATTGCTAGTGAGAAAGGATCGAATTCTACCTGGGTTTTACATTCAGAATTAATTAGTGCCCGGCCGCAGACTCCACCGCATGTTTGCGCTAATACTGCATGTTTGCGCTAATACTGCACGTTTGCGCCAATCTGGCAACTGAGGGGAGTTCGAGATGACCTACGTCATTGCGCTGCCCTGCGTCGACCTGCTCGACAAGACCTGCGTCGAAGAGTGCCCCGTGGATTGCATCTACGAGGGCGAGCGCATGCTCTACATCCACCCGGACGAGTGCGTGGACTGCGGCGCTTGTGAACCGGTCTGCCCGGTGGAGGCCATTTCCTTCGAGGCTGACGTGCCCGTCCAGTGGAAGGACTTCTACTCGGTCAACGTCGAGTTCTTTCAGGATCTCGGCTCACCGGGCGGAGCGTCCAGAGCCGGCAAGATCCGCAAGGATCACCCGGTCGTGGCCGCACTACCCCCCCGGCTATAGACAGCCAATTCTCGCTGCAAGGCTGCCCGGTTCCCTGGGATGTGCCGGTGGGCACTCTCCTGGACCCCCGGTCGCGCACAGGAAGGTGGTCGGATGGAACCTCTGGAGTTCGAGGTCCGCAGTGGCTGGGAGTCCTGGGAGTCCCGGGACACAACTGGCGAACCCAGGCCGGCCGGGCACGGTTCCCCTGGACCAGGCCATCCGGCCTGGGATGAACCTGCGCCAGGGGGCTATCGCGTCCGCCGGGGGACCGTGGCGCCACAGCGCAGCGACTCGCTCTCAATGGTGGCCAGGCTCCTTTCGGTCGCCGACTACGAGGCCGCCGCCATAACGCAGCAGGCCTCCTACCAGGCCGCCATGATCACACGGCAGGTCGCCTGCGAGGCCGAGCAGATACGCGAAGCGGCCAGGCGGGAAGCTGACAAGATCAGGCAGCAGGCGGCGGCGCAGGCCGACGCGGTGCGCGATGCGGCTGAAATGGAAGCCGCCGAAGTGCGCACGGCGGTCATGTCGATGCAAACTGAACTCGGCGAGTTCGCCGCGCGCATCACGGACACTTTCCCCGACCTGGCCTTCGCACCGATACGGCCGGCCCGGCGGCCGGCGGTGCGCCCAGCGACGCCCCCAGCGGTGCACCCAGCGGCAAACCCGCCCAGCCGGCCGAAGGCACGGCCGCATGCGGCACCTGCGGACAGGCCGGCCCGGGGGCCCGGAGCGCGGCCGGCCAAGGGTCCCGCGTCCGGGCGGGGCCGGCAGGTTGCCGCCATGCGCATCGCGGTGATCGCGACGTCAGCCTTGTTCCTGGTCGCGGTCGTCGCGGGTGTCATGGAGGTACACCTGCACGGGTTTGACTTCTTCATCTTCCGGGCGACTGGGACGGGTGAGACAGGCCCCAACGGCCTTCAAGAGAATCAGGGCCCAGGCCAGCCGGGTGCACCCAAGCCCAGTGATACCAAAGCACGGGCCAGCCACATCAAGGTGCAGCCGAGCCCGCACAGCACGGTCACTGTGCACACCGGTCACTAGCAAATAGCGGGAAAGGAGGGAGAGTCACGATGGCCAAGAGCCTGGTCGGCAGACGGGCAGAAAACGAACTGGCCGCGGATAACTACCAACCAGCCCCGTATGGCGGGCCCGGTACCCGCGAGCCGGATCTATATCCAGACGATGTCATGGGCGCGCGGAAGGAGGATGACCACCAGCCGCAGCAGCGGACCGCCAAGAGCCGTGTGGACGAATGGATGGAGGTGGACTTCAAGTTCGGCGGCTCCCGGATCAAGCGGAAGGCGGTCGCACTCGTCCTGCTCGGCGCTCCCGCGCTGGCCCCCCTGTTCTTGATGCTGCCCGCGCTTCTCACGCTGAACAGCAACACCTTCGCGGTGTCGGTCGACGACACGCTGGGGACCGGAGCCGAGATCTGCCTGTTCCTGTGCCTGCTGGTCACCCCCGTCGCGACGCTCACCAGGCAGCATTGGTTCATCCCGCTGCGGCGCTGGTACGGGATCATGATGGCGTGCTGCGCCATCGGCGACGCAACCGCTGCCGGTATCACCGATGACTTCGCCGGAGGTGTGTTCGGCCGATTGGCCGGGCACGTTTTCGAGCTCATGGGATTCATCATGGTGATGCTGGTCATCCCCCTCCTGATCACGAGCAACCCGTGGGCGCAGCGCAAGCTCGGCCGGTACTGGAAGCGGTTGCAGCGGCTCACCTATGCGATCTGGGCGCTGCTCGCCGCACACCTGATCCTGCTGGAGGGATTCGGCTTCCAGAGCGGGGCAAATGGCTCGGGCTTCGCCGGCGACGGTGACCCCATCTTCCATCAGCGCCTCTACCAGTACTCGGCGTGCAGCCTCTTCCTGCTCACCCTCAGGCTGCCACCGGTCAAGCGCTGGATCGTCGCTCGCCAAAAGGAGGGCCGGGGCTGGCTCGTATACATGACCGTCGTGCCACTTTTCGCGCTCTTCCTGCTCGGTTTCGCCTTCATCGTCAACGAGGAGATCTTCAAGGGAATCGGCTCTTTCACGGAGCACCCCAGCGCCGAGTAAGGCAGCAATCGTTAGCCGATGGGTCAGGAAGGGAACTGATGAGCGAGGCGCACGCCGGCGGCGGCCAGGAGCCGACGACGGCCGGCCGGGTCATACTCACGGCTAGTTGCTCCCTCGCCGCCCTGCTGTTGATCGCGGGCCTCATCTACGCGATGGGCATCGGCGGGCGCCATCAAGCCGCACTGGCCGCGGCCGGGTGCGAGCCCAACCTGTCTCCCTCCGGCCGGCAATGCACTACCGCACAGATGCTGGCCAGCCACTACATGGCGATCATGACTCCGGCCCGCCAGCAACTGAATGCCGACGAGGCCGCCTACACCGCCAACGAGCGGGGCAACCTCGTGGCGGCGCAAGCGGCCCTGACCGCGGAAGTGACAGCCGAGCAGGCTTTCGGCAGGAGCCTGGCGGGCATCACGTTCCCGCCCGCCGTCGCCCCCACGGCCAAGGCACTGGCCCAGGCCAACCGGGCCCGCGCGAAGCTGACCGCGGAGCAGGCTGGGTCAGCCTCGCTCGCACACTTGCGGTCATTCAATCATCGGGTTCGGGTGGCCGGCGCCGCCGTCCAGACCGAAATGAAACTCATCCGCAAGGCTCTTGATTCGCCATCTCCGGCGGCCTGAGCTGGGCATATGCATAGAATATCCCGACAACAGGGCAGGAATCGGCGTATATGTCTGTTATGTCGCCGTAATAGGTCAGCCCCGCGTAAGTTGGCCAGCACATCAATCCATAGGCGTAAAACCACCAGGGTATTAGGCCAGACGATGACTGCGGCTCCCCCTCGCGTCACCGTCCGGGTGGCCCTGCAGTCGTCGCGACGGCTGCTCCGCGACACGCTCGCTACGTGTCTGGCCACCCGGCCGGACCTTACCGTCGTGGGTAAGGTCGCAGAGCCAGAGGACCTCCCAGCGCTGTGCGAACTGGGCAGGCCAGACACCGTGATCCTCGACGCGGAGCGGCGGCTGAGCGAGTTCGCCGTACTCGCGGACAAGCTATTGCAGCATTTTCCCTGGCTGAACGTGATCGTGATCTACCGGGAGGCTTCCGAGCCGGATCTCACGCTCGCCTGCCGGGCGGGCATTACCTCGCTTGTTCCTGAATCGCATGGCCTCGCAGGCGTGTTGGCGTCGCTGCGCCGCAAAAACGCGCTGCGCGCTCACATCGGCCACGGTGGCCTGACCGACCGGGAACTCGAGCTCGTGACCTTGACGAGTTCCGGGCACAGCGTCGCCGAGATGGCGGTCCTGCTGGGAATCAGTCCCCTCACGGTGGAGAACCTCAAGCGCCGCGTCTACGCGAAGCTGGGCGTGAACAGCAGCGCGCAGGCGGTCTCCCGGGCCGCGTCGCTCGGCATGCTGGACCAGGGCGCCGGCCAACCCCCCAGGCCACCGGCGACGGCCAGCAACGACTTCCCGGTGCTGACCATAGTGTCCGGCCAGCCGTGCCCAGCCCTTGACCAGGTGGTGGCCGCCCTGACCGCGAACGGGCTGCCGTTCGTTCTGGTACGGGGGCACGGGCCGCTGGCTGACTCACACTGGGCGCGCTGGAATCGTGGCCCGATCGTAGCCGCGCTCGTGAATCCGGAACCGGCCGACTGGGACCTAGCCGAAGAACTCGGCGGGCCGGCGATCGTGGTGCACAGTGAGCCGCTCGGCTCACCTGAACTCGCCGGGGCATTAACCAGCGGGAGTAACTCGCTGGTACCGGCCGACAGGATAAATGACTACTTTCTCGCCGTGCTGCGAATGGTCAGCCAGGGCTATCTTGTGGTCGACTCCGTGCCGATGCGCTCGCTCATCAAAGTCGTGCGGACCGGTTTTGGCCAGCACATGACCGATAACGGCGAACTGCCCGAGCTGACCGCACGAGAGAGCGACATCCTTCAATCCGCCGCCTGCGGATACTCGATCCGGCAGACCGCCCGGGCCCTTGGGATATCCCCCAAGACCGTCGAGAACATCCAGACTCGCCTGTTCCGCAAGCTTGGAGTGCGTAACCGGGCCGCGGCCCTCGCCGTGGTGGATGCGCTTGGCCTGCTTCCTGGCCCCCCATCGGCCCCGGCCGGACCGGCTGCTGATCTCCCCTGAGGGCAGGGTCTCGGCGGGCGGTCTAGTGCAGACAGAGGCAGAACGGGTGACCACCGGATCCGCGTACACCCCCCTCAGTACGGTCAGGATCCTAGACGGGGACGCCGAGCTGGCCGGCCAGCTCACTCAGTTCGGCCAGCGTGGCGTCGGCCACCCTGCTGGGCGAAGGTCGCGATCTTGCCGCGGGCAGGGCGCGGGCGCGGCTGGCGACGGCGGCCAGATCGGCGGCGCTTTGCCAGGCAGCCGGACTGCGCAGCACAGACCGGGTCCTGGCCAGTTCCTCCAGTGGCAGGCCCCACACGTCCTCGGTGATCGCGACGTCCACCGGTTCGCGGCGCAGCCGTTCATTATCTTCCGGCGGTTCAGTGCCAGAAGCGATCATCAAGCGCTCTGGTACAGGCGGGTGAGCGCGAACTCCCGGTGCCCGATGGCCTCCGCGCAGGTGAGCCTGCCGTTGACGGTCCTGTCGCAGATCTCCATGAACCGGTCCCCAGCTTCGGCCAGGTCGTACTCCCTGGCCAGCAGGCCGGAGCAGTCCAGGTCGATGTGCTCGGTCATGGTCCGCGCGGTCAGCGGGTTGGCGGTCAGCTTGACCACCGGCTCCACCGGATGCCCGATCACGTTGCCCTGGCCGGTGGGGAACAGGTGCAGGACGGCGCCGGCCGCTGCCATCAGCGTGACGCACTCGGCCGCGGCCGAGGAGGTGTCCATGAAGTAGAGGCCAGGACCAGACGCCGGGACTTGCGCGGCCTCCAGCGCGCCGACCACCGGCTTGGTGCCGGTCTTGGCGATGTTGCCCATCGCCTTCTCCTCGATGGTGGACAGGCCGCCGCGGATGTTGCCCTGGGTCGGCTGCGAGCCGAGCAGGTCGGCGCCGGCCCGGCCGATCATCTCCAGGTAGCTGTCGTAGATGCGCTGGAACTTCTGCCTGACCTCTTCGCTGGCGCACCGCTCGGCGATCAGATGCTCGCCCCCGGTCAGCTCGCTCGTCTCACCGAACAGCACGGTGCCCCCGGCCTCGATCCAGCGATCGACCGCTTCGGCGGTGGTCGGGCAGGAGCCGAGGCCACTGGTGGTGTCGGATTCACCGCACTTGATGGAGAGCATGATCTCGCCGCGCTCGACGGGCTCCCGGGTTCGTTCGGAATCGTCCTGCAGGAACTGCGCGGCGACGCGGGCCGCGTTCTCAACCGTCCGCAGATCGCCGTGCCGCTCGATAGAGAAACCCTGTACCCGCTTGCCGGTCTTGGCGATGGCGGAGACCAGCCGCTCGGTCCAGTTCGGCTCGATGCCGATGACCACGGCCGAGGCCACGTTGGGGTTGGCCGCGTTGCCGGCCAGGGTGGCGAAGGTGAGGTCGAGGTCGGCGCCGAACTGGAGCCTGCCGTAGGCGTGCGGCAGGGCCAGCGTCCCGGGCACCAGCTTGGCCACCCCCTCGGCGGCGGCGTTGGACAGGTCGTCCACCGGCACGATGACGGTGTGGTTCCTGATCCCGACCGCCCCGTTCTCCCGGCGGAACCCGGTCAGCGTGCGCTGTTTCACAGCCGTGCGCTCCTCACGTTGTGCACGTGGACGTGATCGCCCTGGCGAATGTCCTTGGTGGCCAGGCCTACCCGCTGGCCGTATTCGATGATCTCCTGCCCGGTGGTGATGTCGGTCAGCGCCAGCTTGTGCCCCAGCGGGATTGCCTCGGTGAGCTGGACGCTCAGCGTGGCCGGGCCGCTGAGGTAAGCACCCTGCACCGGTCCTGGATCGAGATCCCGCACGGCGACGCCGACGAGGTCACCCTCCCGGTGGGCCAGGAACCCTGGTGCGTCCGGCATGAGCATCTCCCATGGATAGAGGTCTTACCACTTGTTTTGGAGAATAACGCAGGCCCCTTCGCCCGGCAAGACGAGGGCGGGCAGGCAGGCAGGACGGCAGGACGGCGGGCACGACGGCAAAGGCACGGCTAGGCGGAACTCGGTCGCAGAGGTAAAGTGGCATGACCATTGTCGGCGTGCTAAGGGGCGGCCGTGTCCGACGACGACCAGCTCTGGACTCCGTTGCGCCAGGGCACCGTGTCCGACCTGATTGCCCGCCGGATCCTCGAGGTGATCGGCAGCGACCGGCTCAGGCCGGGCGACCGGCTGCCGCCCGAGCGCGAGCTGGCCGCGATGCTCGGCACCTCCCGCCCGTCGCTCCGCGAGGCCCTGCAGGCGCTGAAGGCCCGCGGCTGGGTGGACATCAGGCACGGCTCTGGGGTGTTCGTGGCCGATCCGGCCACCACCCGCAGCCTGCGCGACGCACTGCTCGCCGAGGAGGTGAGCCTGCGCGAACTGTTCGACATGCGGGAGGTGCTCGAGTTGCCCGCGGCCGCCTGGGCGGCCAAGAACGGGGAGGACAGGAAACTCGCCGCCGTGCAGGCGGCCTACGAGGCCCTGATGGAGGCCGCGAACGCGGGCAGCGCGGCCGACGGGCTTGACTGGCGGCGCCTGCAGGACCTGGACGCGGCGTTCCACCTGCGCATCGTGGAGGCGGCCGGCAACCGCTTCCTGGCCAGGACCCAGGGGGTGCTGCAGGAGATACTGGCGGCCGGCATGGGCACCACGCTGCGCCTGCCCGGCCGCCTGGAGAAGTCCCGCGGCGAGCACGCACGGATCCTGGCCGCGGTCATGTCGGGCAACCAGGTCGCGGCCAGGCGGGCGGCACTCACTCACATCAATAGCGCCCGCAAGGCCGCTCTCAGCCGGCTGCGCGGGCAGGGCAGCCGGGACTAGGCCGGCCAGGACTAGAGCGGCCAGAGGCCCTTCACCGGGCCGGCCTGATCCGTTCGCCGAAGTCGATGTGGTGGCCCTGCAGCCAGCTCATGGACTTTCCGCCGTCCTTGGCGGCGCGGCGGAAGGCGATCGGCAGAATCAGGTCGCGGATGACCCGCGCGGCCGGGCCCGCGGCCTTGGAATTGGATCCCCGGGCGCCGTGCTTGACGATCTTTTCCACCCGATCGCGGCGCAGCGACTCGAACGTGCCGAACGCGGCGGATGTGCCCGGGCAGTCCCGCAGGCATTGGGCGAGGATGACGGCGTCCTCCAGCGCCATCGAGGCACCCTGCCCGGCCGATGGCGCGGTCGCGTGGGCGGCGTCGCCGATGATGATCATGTTCTGGCCGTTGTGCCAGCGCCGCACGACGGGCATGTCGTAGGTAGCCCAGCCGGTCAGTGGCCCCGGTGCGGCGTCGATGATCTCGCGGGAGGGGCCGACGGCGCGCCATCGCGGGCGAACCGCCCAGCCACGCTCCGAACCTTCACCATCTCAGTGGTCTGACCTCTGAACTCTTGTGCTTTACTCTGCCGTCGGGCCGCCGCGATGTCAACCGGTTACGTCGGGTAGGGCTAGCACCAACGCCGATAAGGGTGCTAGCAGGATTCCTCGCGCTGGTGCGGGCTCATAGCGTGTCGGCAGGAACGGTGGAACGGATGGAGACGGCATGCAGGCCAATCACCGCGAGGAAATCGCTGCTTCGGTGGCCGCGCAGCAGGCTCTCGGCCCGGCATACGATCAGGCGCTGGCCGAGGGCCTGGTGGAACGCATCGGCGACGAGATCGACAGCCGCATCGCGGCTCAGGTAGACCGCAGGCTGGCGGCCGAGATGGACGAGCCCGCGCCGTACCAGGCCGATCCGCATCTGTCCTGCCGGCACATGCGCCGGGCCCAGCGGCAGGCCGCACGCGCCGGGCGGCCATCGGTCCTGGTGCCCCTGGGCTCGCTGGCCGCGGCCATATTGGCGAGCCTGACCGTGCTGCTGTCCAGCGAGACGAACGTCGCCACGGGCAACGGGTTCACGAAGTCCGGGCCGGGCGGGGCGGCCTTCCTGCTGACCGCGCTGATCTGGATCATCATTGGCGTCATCAACGTGACCTACGCCCGCCGCCGGCCATAGCGGGGCCACAGCATCCGCAGCCCCTCGGCCGCTGCGGCCACCCGATAGCATCGGCATCGCCATGACGGGCCTGCACCGAAGGGATGCCGATGACGACGGGCGCGAGTTTCCTCCCGGCCGGCGCGATGGTGGCGCTGGCTACTCCGGTCCACGCGGACGGGTCGCTCGACGAGGGCGGGCTCGAGCGGCTGGTCCAGCGGGTGGTCTCCGGCGGTGTCGACGGGATCAGCCCGCTCGGCTCCACCGGCGAAGGGGCCAGATTCACCCGGGCGCAGCGCCGCGAGATCACCAGGCGGGTGCGCGCGCTGGCGCCGCCGGGCATGCCAGTGATCCCCGGGCTCCCCCTGGTCACGCCCGGCGAGGGGCCCGCCGAACTAGAAGGGCTGGCCGAGGCCGGGGCCACCGCGGCGCTGGTGGCGCCCCCGTCGTACTACCCGCTGACCGACGACGGGGTGCTGCGGGTCTACGAAACCGTGGCCGAGCGCGCCCCCATCCCGCTGCTGCTGTACAACATCCCGGTGTACACCAAGATCAGCCTCCCGCCCGCGGTGGTCGGGCGGCTGGCCGCGCACCCGGCGATAGCCGGGATCAAGGACTCCAGCCGTGACATGGAGTACCAGGCCCAGGTCATCGCGGCCACCGAGGGCGCCGAGTTCCGCGTGCTCACTGGCGCCGACACGCTCCTCGTGGTGGGGCTGACGCACGGCGCGGCCGGCATCATCGGGGCCAGCGCCAACCTGGTGCCCGAGCTGACCAGCGGCGTCTGCCGGGCTTTCGCCGCGGGGGACGTGGCCGCGGCGCTCGGTCTGCAACGCCGGCTGACCAGGATCACCGGTGCCTGCCGGCGCGGCGCTCCCCCGGCGGGCTGGAAGGCCGCGCTGGAGATCGCCGGCGTCTGCCAGGCCCACCCGGTCCCGCCGGGAACCGGGCTGTCGGCTGCCGAGCGGGCCAGCCTGGTCGACACCCTGACCGCCGAAGGCCTCGCCGCCGGGTCAGCCGCGGCCGGTCCTGCCGCAGGAACCACGCAGTCCGCCGCCGGGACCGGCGGATGAGCGAACGGCCCGTCCCGGTCACTGCGCCCGCGTTCCTGGCCGAGAGCCCGATCTGGGACCCGGGCACCGGGTCGCTGCTTTGGGTGGACATCATGGCCGGGGACGTGCACCGGCTCGACGCCGCCACCGGCCAGGATCGCGTCACCCACGTGAACGTCCCGGTGGGGGCGGTGGCGGCCAGACGCTCCGGCGGGCTGGTGCTGGCCGCGGGGGTGGGCTTCGCCACGCTGGACGAGCGGGCCGGCACGCTCGGATGGCTCTGGGCCGGCGGGCGCGGGGACCGGATGAACGACGGCAAGTGCGACCCGGCCGGCCGGTTCCTGGCCGGCACGCTCACCTACGCCAGGGATCCCGGCGCCTGCGCGCTGTACCGGATGGAGCCGGCCGGGCAGGTGAGCACCCTGATCGACGCCGTGACGCTGTCCAACGGCCTGGGCTGGAGCCCCGCGGGCGGCCTGCTTTACTTCGCCGACACCCCGCTGGAACGGGTGGACGTGCTGGACTACGACCTGGCCACCGGCGCGGCGTCGGAGCGGCGGACGTTCGTGGACCTGCACGACGTGCCGGGCAGGCCGGACGGGCTGACCGTGGACGCCGACGGGGCGGTATGGATCGCCATGGCCGGGGGCGGCTCGGTCCGCAGATACACCGCCGACGGCCGCCTCGACCTGGTGATCGAGCTCCCGGTGCGGCTGGTCACCAGCGTCACGTTCGGAGGCGACGGCCTCGGCGACCTGTACGTGACGTCTTCGCGCGAAGGGCTCGGCGAGGCCGAACTGGCCGGGCAGCCGCTGGCTGGTTCGGTGTTCCTGGTCACCGGGACGGGCGCCCGCGGCCTGCCCCCGAACACCTTCGCCGGCTAGCCCCGGGCGAGAGAGACGGCGGGGGCGGGTAACCGCGAATCGAGGGCGTGGGTGTGCGCCAGCGAGCGGGACAGCTGCACGCAGCCGACGCTGATCAGCAGCACGGCCACGATCTCGGCGGCCAGCCAGCCGCCGGTCCGCATGTCCTCGCCGAACACGGTCACCCCGAACGACACGCTGATCAGCGCGTCGCCGAGGGTGAGCGGCGGCTGGGCCGCGACCAGCGAGCCCGCCTGCAAGCTGTTCTGCAGCAGGAACAGCGAGCCGACGCCGGCCGCCGCGGCGCCGTAGAGCTGCCAGCTGGTGAAGAACTGCGCCACCCCGTGGTCCAGCGCCGCCATCGCGGTCTTCAGCAGCGTGGCGGTCAGCGCGTAACCGCACGCGGCGGCCAGCGCGAACGCCGCGGCCCTCGCGTCCCCGCTCAGCCGCACCCCCAGCCCGATCAGCACGGCCTCGAAGCACCCGGTGACGATCAGGGTCACCAGCCACACCTGCGGCGGGGCGTGCGTGCCGCCGCCGGACGGCGCGGCGGCGGCCAGCCCGGCCCCCAGGCTGACCGTGACCAGGATGACGGCCGCCCAGGTCAGCCGCGGGATCGGGCGCCGGTACAGCCTGCTGGCCAGCAGCAGAGTGAACGGCAGCTCGATGATGAAGATCGGCTGCACCAGCGCCACCGGGCCGGTGGCCAGCGCGGTGGCCTGGCACACCGCGGCCAGGATCGTCAGCCCGACCCCGGCCAGCCATACCTTGCGCCGGACCAGGAAGCGGAGCAGCGAGAGGTGCAGCGCCCGCGACGCCGGCGCCTGACTGGCCGCAAGCCGCTGGCAGACCGACGCCGACCCATTGGCCAGCGCGGTCAGCAGGGCAAAGACGACCGAGACCACCGCCGCATCCTAGCGTTGTGCGCTAGCGGCCGGAGGTGGCGCGCCGCCGGCCGGCAGGACACGGTCGCGGCCGGCCAGCCAGCCAGCGATCAGTTCGGCCACGCACAGCACGAGCAGCAGCATGATCGGCACGCCCCAGCCGCCGGTGGCCGCGTGCAGCAGCCCCACCGCGAGCGGCCCGGTGGTGGCCAGCAGGTAACCGCCGCCCTGGGCCAGCGCGGACAGCGACGCGGCGGTCATCGGGTCGGGGGCCCGGGCCACGGTGAAGAAGATGGCCAGGCTCAGCGAGGCGCCCTGGCTGAGGCCGAGCAGCAGCACCCAGGCCCAGGCGCCGCCCAGCGGGGAGTACAGCGCCCCGGCGAAGCCCGCCGCGGTGGCTATCACGGTGGGCACCGCCAGCGCCCGCTGGCTGGCCATCCGGTGCGCGATGACCGGGATGAGCAGGGCGGTCACCGCGTTGCCGAGGTTCATCAGCGCGCTCAGATCGCCGGCCTGCGCCGCGCTCATGCCGCGGTCCTGGAACAGCGTGGGCAGCCAGGACAGCGCCGCGTAGTAGGTCAGGCTCTGCATGCCCATGAACACGGTCACCTGCCAGGCCAGCGGGTGCCTGGCCACCGAGCTGCGGGCCACGCCGCCCGCGCCACCGCCCGCCGCGCCGGGCAGCGTGCGGTAACGCGCCTGCGGCAGCCAGACCGCGAACGCGATCACCGCCGGTACCGCCCACAGCCAGAGGGTGAACCTGATTGGCCCGCCGAGCCAGGCGGCGTGCGCGGTGTCCCGGTACAGCGGCACCGCCAGCAGCGACCCGAACACCGAGCCCACGGCCAGGCAGAGCAGGTAAGACCCGATCAGCAGGCCGGCCCGGCTCGGCTGACGCCGCTTGATCAGGCTGGGCAGCAGCACGTTCATCAGCGCGATCGCGGCCATGCCGAGCACCGTGCCGGGGTACAGCATCCCGCCGGGAAACGCGCCGCGCAGGGCCAGCCCGGCGGCCAGCAGGGCGAGCGCCCCGAGCAGCACCCGCTCCTCGCCGAACCTGCGGCTCAGCCGCGCCGCCACCGGTGAGAACAGGCCGAAGCACAGCACCGGGATGGTGGCCCGCGCGGTCACCTCGGCCGGGGACAGGTGCAGCCGGGCGGCCAGGCCGGGGAACACCGGCGGCAGGCTGGTGATCGCCGCCCGCAGGTTGAGCGCGAGCACCATGATGCCGACCACCAGCAGGACGGTGCCCGCACGGCGCACGGGATGGGGGCCGGCGCTGGCCGGCCCCCCGAGCGATGTCTGCCGGGTGCTCAGTTCCTGGCCAGGAGCGTTCGCAGCACGAACTGCATGATCCCGCCGTGCCTGAAGTACTCGGCCTCCCCCGGCGTGTCGATCCTGACCACCGCGCGGAACTCCCGCTCGGCCCCGCGCTGGCCTTCACTGGCCTCACCGTGGGCCACCACGGTCACCTCACGCGGCGCCGGGCCCGAGCTGATCTCCTCGATCCCGGTGATGTCGAACGTCTCGTGCCCGGTCAGGCCCAGCGACTTGACCGACTCGCCCGGCTGGAACTGCAGCGGCAGCACACCCATGCCGATCAGGTTGGACCGGTGGATGCGCTCGAACGACTCCACCAGCACGGCCCGCACGCCGAGCAGCATCGTGCCCTTGGCCGCCCAGTCCCGCGACGAGCCCGAGCCGTACTCCTTGCCGCCCAGGATGACCAGCGGGA
>DATAWQ010000106.1:0-91931 GCA_036267135.1 Streptosporangiaceae bacterium
ACCCACCCTCCCACTCCGGACACCCCCCGCCCCCGTCGCGCGCGTCCGGCCCGCCCTCCCCACCGCCCACACGCCCGCCGGCACCCCGGCGCGCGTCCGCACCCCGCACAGGCCCCCGGCGACCACTTTTCCCGCGCTGGAACAAAATTTCGGTCCTATTCGTCCCTTTTGTACCCCAACAGCACGGGAAGAGTGAAAATGGGCCTGGTTAGTGGATGGGGTGGGCGACGCGGAGGAGGTCTTGCTCGGCGAGGAGTTTGTCGAGCCTGGCCTGGTCGACGCGGCTGACGAGGGCGGTCTCTTCCTGGCGGTCACGCACGCACTTGGCCAGCGTGAAGCTCGAGGTCACCATGTAGAGCAGGCCCAGGGCCAGGAAGGCGCGGACCCACCGGGAGTCGTGCAGGTAGGCGATGCCGACCAGGGTGACGGTGAGCGAGATCCCGAAGGAGATCGTCGATTGCAGGTAGAAGGCGCTGGTGGTTCGCGGTCGCAGTGGAGTGCTCATGGCTTCATCGTCGGCGTCCGGCCCGCGCCGGGCCTGAGCACCGCTACTCAGTTCCGGCTAGGTAAAAACCGCCCGCTCCGCTGAGTACCAGCGGAGCGGGCGGGTGGTGCGCGGGGGTCACAGTTGCGTGGTGACCGCCTTGACCTCGGTGTAGGCCTCGAGCACCTCGTGGCCCATCTCGCGGCCCCAGCCGGACTGCTTGTAGCCGCCGAACGGCAGCGACGCGTCGAACACGTTGTAGCAGTTGATCCAGACCGTGCCGGCCCGCAGCATCTTGGCCAGCGCGTGCGCCTTGGAGATGTCCCTGGTCCAGATGCCGGCGCCGAGTCCGTATTCGCTGTCATTGGCGGCGGCGGCGATGTCGTCCAGGGTCTGGAACGGCGCGGCCACCACGACCGGGCCGAAGATCTCCTCGCGGACGATCTTCATGTCCGGGCGGGTGTTCGTGATGACGGTGGGCTCGACGAAGTAGCCCTTGTCACCGAACCGGCCGCCGCCGGCCAGGGAGGTGGCGCCGTCCGCCTTGCCCGACTCCAGGTACCCGGTCACCCGGCGGAACTGCTCTTCAGAGACGAGCGGGCCCATCTGGGTGCCCTCGTCCATGCCAGGACCGAGCTTGATCGACTTGGCGATCTCGGCCACGCCGTCGACCACCTCGTCGAACTTGTCCTCCTGGACGAACAGCCGCGAGCCCGCGACACAGCACTGGCCGTGGTTGAAGAAGATCGCGTTGGCGGCGCCCTCGACCGCGTCGTCCTGGGCGTCGTCGAAGACGATGTTCGGGCTCTTGCCGCCGAGTTCGAGCGAGACCTTCTTGAGGTTGCCCGCGGCCGCCTGCACGATCAGCCGTCCGACCTCGGTGGAGCCGGTGAAGGCCACCTTGTCCACATCGCGGTGGGCGGCCAGCGCGGCGCCGGCGGTCTCGCCGAAGCCCGGGATCACGTTCACCACGCCGTCGGGCACGCCGGCCTCGGCGATCAGCTCGGCCAGCTTGAGCGCGGTCAGCGGGGTCTGCTCGGCCGGCTTGAGTATCACGGTGTTGCCCGTGCACAGGGCGGGCCCGAGCTTCCAGGCCGCCATCAGCAGCGGGAAGTTCCACGGGATGATCTGCCCGACCACGCCGACCGGCTCGCGCAGCGTGTAGGAGTGGAAGTTGGCGCCCGGCATGTAGGGCACCGAGATGTTGATCGTGTTGCCTTCGATCTTGGTGGCCCAGCCGGCCATGTAGTGGAACAGGTCGGCGGCCAGCGGGACGTCGGCCGCCGCGGCCACGGCGACCGGCTTGCCGTTGTCCAGCGATTCGAGCTGGGCCAGTTCCTGGGTGTGCTCCAGGATGAGGTCGCCGATGCGCCAGATGATGCGCCCGCGCTCGGACGGGGTCATCCGGCTCCACGGGCCGGAGTCGAACGCGGCCCGCGCGGCCCGCACGGCCCGGTTGATGTCTTCCGCGTCCCCTTCGGCCACCCGGGCCAGCGTCTCACCGGTGGCCGGGTTGGGTGTCTCGAAGGTCTTCCCTGATGCCGCGTCTGCCCACTGGCCGTTGATAAAGAGCTGCCGTGGCCTGGCAATGAACTCTTCTACGCTTCGCTCCAGGGTTACCGTCATGAACGCTCATCTCCTCCGCCCGCGCGGCGGGCCCCGTGGTAGTCGCAATGGGACTACCGATGGATAGTCCCCATGGGACTACAGGTCACGGGGCCACCGCAAGGGGAGCCGGCCCGAACACGGTTTCTGGTCTCATGTTGCGACGCGAAACCGGGAGCCGGCCGGTCAGGCCGGCGGTATGACGTCGTCCAGGAAGCTCAGCGTGGCGTCCGCGGTGGCCCGCCGCCAGGCCAGCAGGGTGGCGTCGAAACCCTTCCGCTCGGTGGATTCGGCCCTGATCGCGGCGACGATCGGCTCCAGCACCGCGCGCTGGCGGATGAGCAGGTCCACCGGATCGCGTCCGGCCCGGTCCAGCAGGGCCAGCTTCATCAGCAGGTGCGACCTGACGTCCCGCACGTGCCGCACCGGCGTGCCCAGCCAGGCCTCCACCGCTTCCCGGCCGGCCTGCGTGACGCTGTAAATGGTGCGCTGCGGCCCCCGGCCCGGCTCGACCGCGTCGGGGGTCACCAGGCCGGCCGCCTCCACCCGGCCCAGCGCCCGGTAGATGGCCGGCCGGGGAATATGCCAGATCCGGCCGAGTTCACCGTCGCGATCCGTCAGCACCGAGACGGCGAAACCATGCGCGGGCCGCTCGCCGATCACGGTGAGCACAACCCACTCTGCCAGCGACAACGACGGCAGTTCGGTCATGAAGACAGATCGTATAGGCACGATCGCGAAGATCCGGAAAGACCTGCCCATCCGGGATTGTCTGCCCCTCGTCTGGCCGGGGCCCGCGTCGGCCACCGCCCGGCGAACTTAGGATCGGGTAGTGAACCCACGCCCGCACCGGCCCCGGCCGCGCTGCGCGGCGACGGCCCGGCCGCAGAGCGGAGGAAACTAACCGCAATGGAAACGGTGCTCCGTTCCCGGTCAGCCGAGGTCGTCATGGGCCCCGAACAGCCGTTCTGCATCGTGGGGGAACGGATCAACCCGAGCGGCCGCAGGCTGTTCCAGGAGCAGTTGCGGCACGGCGACTTTTCCCGGCTGGAGGCCGACGTCGCCGAGCAGGTGAACGGCGGGGCCATGGTCCTCGACGTCAACGTGGAAGTGCCGCACGCCGACGAGACCGAGCTGATGGTGCGCACGGTGCGGATCGTGCAGGACCGCTGCGACCTGCCGCTGTGCCTGGACTCGCCGAGCGTGGAAGTGCTCGAAGCCGGGCTGTCGGCCTACCAGGGCAAGGCGCTGGTCAACTCGGTCACCGCCGACGACGAGCGCCTGGACGCCATCCTGCCGCTGGTGAAGCGGCACGGCGCGGCCGTGATCGCGCTGCCCAGCGACGAACGGGTGATCCCGGCGGACCCCCGGCGCAGGCTGGAACTGACCCGCAAGATCCTGGACGTGGCGGTCGGCCGGCACGGTATCGCGCTCGAGGACGTCATCATCGACCCGCTGGCCGTTCCGGTCGGCGCGGACACCTCGATGGTGCTGCGCACGCTGGAGACGATCGCGCTGATCCACGACGAGCTCGGCCTGAACATGACGCTCGGCGCTTCCAACGTGTCGTTCGGCCTGCCCGACCGGGTCACGATCGGCGCCACGTTCCTGCCGATGGCGATCGCCTGCGGGCTGACCAGTGCCATCATGGACGCCCGCTCACCCCGCCTGGTCCAGGCGGTCAAGGCCGCCGACCTGCTGCTTGACCGTGACACGCTGGGCCGGTCCTGGATCTCTACCCACCGGTTCACATCCCTGCCGTGACCGCGGGCGGACCGGCCGACTCCCTGACGATCAGCTCGACCGGGAGCACATCGGTGCGGGCGGGGAGCCCGTGAAGACGCTAGGGCGACGCCCCGGCTATGCCGGAATTGGGCCGCCTTTCCCGGTGCCTTTGCCCGCGCCCCGCGTGGCGGCCGGGCCTGGACGGCCGGCCTGGCCTACATTCGTCTTCATGTTCGAGTCGGCGAACTCTGCTCTTTTGGCCGGAAAGACCCCCTACGGCATGGACGGGCTGAACGAACAACAGCAGCAGGCCGCCGCGCATCAAGGCGGGCCGCTGCTGATCCTGGCCGGGGCCGGCACGGGGAAGACGCGCACGCTGGTCGCCCGGGCGGCGTGGCTGCACGCGCAGGGGATACCGGCCAACCGCATCCTGCTGCTGACCTTCACCCGCCGCGCCGCCGACGACATGCTGTCCCGTGCGGCCCCGGGCCTGCGGGCCGCGAACGCCAGGATCACCGGCGGCACGTTCCACGCCATCGCCCACCGGATCATCCGCCAGCACGCCGAGGCGTTCGCCCTGCCGCCGGAGTTCACGGTCGTCGATCCCGGTGACGTGACCGACCTGCTGGACGCCCGCCGGGAGGAACACGGCCTGGTCGCCACCGAGGCCCAGCGGCGGGTCCCGCGGGCCGGCGTCTGCGCCGACATCTACACCAGGTGCGTGAACACCCAGACGCCGGTCGCCGACGTCGTGCGCAAGGGCTACCCCTGGTGCACCGACTTCACCGGTCAGCTCTCCGACCTGTTCCGGGCTTATGTCGCGCACAAGCGGAGCCACGGCCTGGTCGACTTCGACGACCTGCTGCTGCTGTGGCGGGCGGCGCTGGCCGACCCGGGCACCGGCCCGGTGCTGCGCGGCATGTTCGACGCCGTGCTGGTCGACGAGTACCAGGACGTCAACGCCGTGCAGGCCGACATCGTCCGGCTGCTGCAGCCCCCCGGCGGCTGCCTGACCTGTGTGGGCGACGACGCCCAGGCCATCTACGCGTTCCGCGGCGCCGACCCAGAGCACCTGCGCCGGCTGTCCGGCGACTTCCCCGACCTGACCGTGATCAGGCTGGACCGCAACTACCGGTCCAAGCAAGCGGTGCTGCGGCTGGCCAACGCGGTCCGCCCGCAGTCGGCCGGCCTCGAACTGACCCTCAGCGGCGCCCGTGGCGCCGGCGCGGCCCCGTTGCTGGTGCGCTGCCACGACGAGGCCACCCAGGCCCGCGAGATCTGCGCCAGGGTGCTCGAGGCGCACGAGGACGGCGTCGACCTGCAGGAGCAGGCCGTCCTGGTGCGGGCGGCCCACCACAGCGACGTGCTCGAAATCGAGCTGACCGCCCGCGGTATCCCGTTCGTGAAGTACGGCGGCCTGCGGTTCACCGAGGCGGCGCACGTCAAGGACTTCATGGCCGCGGCCAGGGTGGTCGCCAACCCGGCCGACGACGTGGCCTGGTTCCGGCTGCTCCGGCTGCACGAGGGCGTCGGGCCGGCCACCGCCCGCCGGGTGATCGCGTCCCTCCGCCTGCCCGAGCCAGGCCCGCTGGACCGGTGGCGCGACGCCGTGGAGACGGCGCCCAAGCGGGCCCGCCCGGCCCTGGCCGCGACCGTCGCCGGCCTGGACCGGGCCACCACGCTGGAGCGGACGGGGGAGCGGGCCGCCGCGGTGCTGGCCGCGCTGGAGGAGCCACTGCGCGCCCGTTACATGGACGCCGACATCAGGATCGCCGACCTGACGCGGCTGGCCGACGCGGCGGCCAGCCGGCCGTCTTTGCACGACGCCCTGGTCGAGCTGGCCCTCGACCCGCCGTCCTCCACGTCCGACCTGGCCGGGCCGCCCCGGCTGGACGAGGACTTCCTGATCATCTCGACCGTCCACTCGGCCAAGGGCCTCGAATGGCCCATCGTGCACCTGCCGCACCTGGTGGACGGCGCCGTGCCCAGCGACATGGCCCTCGGCAGCCCGGAGGGGCTGGCCGAGGAGCACCGGCTGTTCTACGTCGCGGTCACCCGGGCCCGCGACCAGCTCTACCTGTACGTGCCGCTGCGCCTGCACGTGCACCGGATGGGCCGCGACGACCGGCACGGCTACGGCCAGGTCAGCCGCTTCCTCGACGCCGGGGCCCTGGCCGCCTGCGAGTCCGCCGAGGCCGCGCCCCCCGAGCCGCTGCTGCCCCGCACCGCCCCGCTCGCCGCCCGCGTGGACGCCGCACTCGACGCCCTGTGGTCCGGCTAGCCCTGTGGTCCGGCTAGCCCTGTGGTCCGGCTGACCCGCCAACCGGGGACGTAGCCGTGAGATCTTAATGAACGGCTGCGCGAGGCCCGCCCAGTCGGTCACCCAGCGTGAACACGGCGGCCAGCACCCGCCCGGACACGCCAGGTCATAGTTGAGCAAATCCCACATGACACCCCACGCCTCGTCGTAATCTGGCTCCACATCATCCCAATTTGTTGCCAAAGGGTCTGGGCGCACATCGACGTGGGGATTTCCGAGGTGTGCACGTGGCAGTGGACGACGGCATGACGCTGACCGATCCGGCCGATCCGGCCGACCTGGCAGGCACGACGCCGGACCAGGTGGCCTGGCCAGTGTTGTCCGGTGAGCTGCCGCCGTTGGCCGAGGCTTACAACCCCAGGCCGGAGACCGGCCTGGGCTACATCACCAGCCTGCCGCCGGGCGAGACCCTGGTGCTCGCCGACCAGGGCCAGCCGGCCAGCCAGTCCCCGGCCAGCACGCAATCCCAGCCCAAGCTGTCCCCGCTCAAGCCGTCCCCGCTCAAGACAGCCCAGCTCCAGACAGCCCAGTCCCAGACAGCCCAGTCCCAGCCGTCCGCCCAGCCCGCCGCGCCGCCGGCCCCGGGCGGTGGCACCGGCAAGACGCAGCTCGCCGTGGCGGCGGCCCGCAACCTCTGGCAGTCCGGCGCGGTCGAGTTGCTCGTCTGGACGCAGGGCTCCAGCCGCGACGCGATACTGACCGGCTACGTGCGGGCGTTCGACGCGATCGGCGTCCACCCCCCGCGCGAGGAAGCGGGGAAGACCGCGGCCAGGTTCCTGGCCTGGCTGGCCGAAACGACGAGGCCGTGGCTGGTGGTGATCGACGGGCTCACCGACCTGGCCGCCCTGGAAGGCCTGTGGCCGAGCGGCGCCAGCGGGCGGGTGCTGCTCACCACCAGGCTGCCCGCCGAGTCGCTGACCGCGCCCAAGCGCCGGGTCGTCCAGATCGGCACGTTCAGCCCCCGCGAATCGGTGAGTTACCTGGCCGCCCGGCTGGCCGGCGACCCCGACCAGCGCACCGGCGTGCTCGACCTGGCCACCGACCTGGCCGGGCTGCCGTTGGCGGTGGCGCAGGCGGCGTCGATGATGATCGACTCCCGGATCGGGTGCCGCGAGTACCGGCTCGGCTACGGCGAGCGCAAGCGCCGGATGACCGCGGACGGCGAGCACTTCGCCATCGTGTCGGCCACCTGGCTGCTGTCCCTGGAGCGCGCCGACATCCTGTACCCGGCCGGGCTGGCCTGGCCTGCGCTGCTGCTCATCGCGCTGCTCGGCCAGGACGGCATACCCGAGACCGTGCTGACCAGCCGGGCCGCCTGCGAGTACATCTCCGGCGACCAGGCCGCGGCCGAGCAGGTGCACGGCGTGCTGGCCAACCTCGCCAGGGTCGGCCTGGTCGCACTGGACTCCGGCGGCCCGGCGCCCGCGGTGTGGATGCACGAACTGGTCCAGTACGCGATCCGTCAGATGATCCCCGCCGCCCAGCTCGATCAGGCGGTCAGGGCGGCGGCCGACGCGCTGGTTCAGGCCTGGCCGAAGACCCTGCCGCCCGGCCAGGCCCGGGCCCTGCGGGCCTGCACCGAAGCGCTGCGGGCGGCGGTCGGCGAGAAGCTGTGGATCCCGGACGGGCACCCCGTGCTGCTGCGGGCGGGCGTCAGCCTGGACGCCGCCCGGCTGACCGGCCCGGCCGTCGAGTACTGGGAGGATCTGGCCGCCACCGGCGCCAAGCTGCTCGGCTCCGGGCACCCCAGCTCGCTGCTGGCCGGCGACAAACTGGCCGGCGCGCTCGAGGCGGCCGGCCGTCCCGGCGACGCGGTCGTGGTCTACGAGCAGGGCCTGGCCGAACGCGGGCGGGTGCTCGGCTGGCGGCACGCTGACACGCTCACCACCCGCAGCAGGCTCGGTCAGGCCTGCCTGGCCAGCGGGCTGCACACCGAGGCGATCTCACTGCAGGAGAGCACGCTGGCCGGCCGGGAATGGGCCCTGGGCAAGGCCCACCCGGACACACTGACCTCGCGCACCGACCTGGCCAGGGCCTACCTGACGGCCGGCCGTCTGGACGACGCGGTCAGCGGGTACGAGTCCGCGCTCACCGCCCACGAGACCGCGCTCGGCCCGCAGCACCCCAGCACGCTGGCCCTGCGCGCCGACCTGGCCTCGGCCCTGCAGGCGGCCGGGCGGCCGAAGCACGCGGTCAGCCTGCAGGAGGAGACTCTCCGCGAATGCGAGCGCCTGCACGGTCCCGCCCACCCCGACACGATCGCGGCCCGGGCCGGCCTGGCCTTCGCCTACCGGTCGGCCGGCCGGATGAAAGAGGCGCTGCCGCTCTACAAGCAGACGCTGGCCGAACGCGAGCGCACCCTCGGGCCCGACCACCCCGACACGCTGACCGCCCGCGCCAACCTGGCCTCCGCCTACCACGCCGCCCGCAAGTACAAGGAGGCGATACTCCTGTACGAGCGGACCCTGGCCGGCCGCGAGAAGATCCAGGGCGACGACCACCCCGACACCCTGGTGGCCCTCGGCAACCTCGCCGCCGCCTACCACGCGGCCGGCCGCATGGTGCAGGCCATACCGTTGTACGAGAAGACGCTGGCCAGCTACCTGCGCGTCTACGGCCGCGAGCACCCCGACACCCTGCTCGCCCGGGCCAACCTGGCCGCGGCCTACCAGACCGGCGGCCGCGTCATCGACGCGATCACCACCCTGGAGTGGACCCTCACCGAGTGCGAGCGTTCCCTCCCCCCCGACCACCCCCTGACCAAATCCGTCCGCGACCGCCTCACCGCCGCCAGGGAGTACTAACTCCCCCGCCGCCGCCTCCACCCGCCCCGCCCGCTCCGCCTGCCCCGTGATCATGAAGACTAGTAGGTGTGATAGCACGCACAGGTCTTCCAACTGCCGAGTCGAAGCAGCCCGGGGCGCGCAACCGGCCCCGCAGCGCGCTGCGGCACTACGCCGGGCTGCTCGCCCCGCGCGCCAGTTCGGCCGGGCGGGTGGCGCTGGAGCGCGGCGCCGGTGACCGGCTGAACCGGCTGGCCCACGCCGCCGCCGACCGGGCCGCCCAGCGCCGCCGTCCCACCCGCCCGGCCATGCGCGCGCTCACCGCGTCGCCCGGCGGCCGGCTGCACTGGACCAGCGCGCCCGCGCCGCCCCTGCCGGGCCCCGAGGGCGCGATCGTCCGCCCGCTGGCGGTGGCCACCTGCGACCTCGATCCGCTGATCGCCTTCGGCGCCAGCCCGTTCCCGCTGCCTGTGCACCTCGGGCACGAGTGCGTGGCCGAAGTGGTCGAGACCGGCGCCCGGGTCGCCACCGTGACCCCGGGCCAGCGGGTGATCGTCCCGTTCCAGATCAGCTGCGGGACCTGCCCGGCCTGCCGGGCCGGCCACACCGGCAACTGCCAGAGCGTGCCGCCGGTGGCCATGTACGGCTTCGGCGTCACCGGCGGGCACTGGGGCGGCGCCTACAGCGACCTGCTGGCCGTGCCGTACGCGGACGCCATGCTCGTGCCGTTGCCGCCCGGCGTCGCCCCGGCCACGGCCGCCAGCGTCGCCGACAACGTGTCCGACGCCTACCGGCACGTGGCGCCCTACCTGCCCCGGCTGCGCGCCCCGGACGCCCGGTCGGAGATCCTGATCATCGGCAGCGTCACCAGGCGCACCATGTTCGCCGGCAGCGTGCCGCTCTACGTCGGCCTGATCGCCCGCGCCCTGGGTGTGGTCACGGTGACCGTGGTGGACCGCAGGCCGGCGGTCGCCGCGCAAGCCCGGCGGCTGGGCCTGGACGTGCTCCATCCCAAGGACCTGCGCGGACACAAGCCCGCGACGCTGGTGGCCGACATCAGCGCGCACCCGGCCGGCCACCGGCTGGCCCTGGCCGCGACCGCGCCCGATGGCATCTGCAGCAACGCGGGCACGCTGCACCGGGCCACCCGCATCCCCACGCTGGCCATGTACGCGCGCAACGCCACCCTGCACCTCGGCCGCGCGCACGCCCGCACCCTGATCCCGCCCGTGCTCGACCTGGTCACCAGTGGCCGCCTGCACCCAGAGACGGTCACCACCACGCTGGACTCCCTGGACAACGCCCCCGAGGTCCTGCGCGACCACTTCGCCTCTGGCGGCGTCAAAGCCATCCTGGTCAGCGACCCAGCGGATCGAACGGATTGAGCAACACCACATCCCGCCCCGCCAGGTCGGCGGTGTTCCTGGTCACCAGGACCCATCCCCTGACGCGGGCGGTCGCCGCCAGCAGTCCGTCGATGACGGGAAGCGGGTCGGGCACGTTCATCCGCCCCCACTCTTCGGCGATTTGCGTGTCCACGGCGACGATGTGATCGGCATACGTGGCGCGCAGGTCGTTCAGCCACCGGGTCAGGTAGTCGGCCTGGGCGCCGTCCTTGCGCCGCAGTCGTTCAATACCGAGCCGGATCTCGCCGATCGTCAGCGCGCTGAGGAAGATGTCCGCCGAGGCGACCCGATCCCACCAGGCCAGGACCTGGGGATTGGGCCGCCGTTTGCGGATCTCGGAAATGATGTTGGTGTCGAGCAGGTAGGTCACGCCTCACCGGCCCAGTCGGTGGCCCGCGGTAGTTCGCCGGATCGGGTCAGAGCCAGGTCGTCGAATCCGGGGCCCGCCCGCAGATAGTCCTTGAACTCGGCCGTCTCGCCCCGCAGATGCCGGTACTCCTCGACGTCGATGACCACGGCGATCTCCTCGCCGTGCCTGGTGACCACCTGCGGCCCCTCGTCCTGTGCAGCCCGCAGCAGTTCACTGAGACGCTGCTTGGCCTCCTGTACCTGCCACCGCATCTGCGCTCCAATGTCTAGACAGACTAGACATATTATATACCAAGCGGCGGTGCCACCTCCCGCCCTGCCAGGTCGGCGGCGATCAGGGTTACTGGGTCGCCGAGGCGGATCGGGCCCGGGGTGACGTTCGGCGGCCAGGACTCCGTGGCCGCCATCAGCGGCGGCAGCGCCGGCACCCCGGCCAGCACCTCGCCGCCACCGGTCTCGTCGTCGAGCGCCGCCTCGGCCACCAGGTCGTCGAAGGAACGGGGCACGGGCATGGCTAGGTGAGCTTCTCCATCAGCTCGATCCGGTTGCCGAACGGGTCGTTCACGAACATCCGGTCGTAACCTTCGAGCGGCTCGTCGCGCTTGATCTCCACACCGGCCGCCGACAGCCGCCCGGCCAGCGCGGTCAGGTCGTCCACCAGCAGGGCCGGGTGGGCCTTGCGGGCCGGCCGGAAGTCCGGCTCGACGCCCAGGTGCACCTTCACATCGTCGTCGCCGAACCAGCAGCCACCACGTCTGGCCAGATGCTCCGGCTTGGCCACCCACGGGAGCCCCAGCAGGGTCTCGTAGAAGGCTCGCGCCTGTTCTTCCTGGCCAGACGGCATGGCTAGCTGCACGTGGTCTATATGTGTCACTCGCATCGGTCAATCCTGGCATGACGGTCCGGCCGGCCCGCACGAATTATCGCGCCGCACCGGCCGACCGGGCCGGGCGGGCGGTGGCCCGCCGGGTCGGCTGCCACCGGAACAGGAACCGCGAGGCGACCAGGCCGCCCACCGTCCAGCAGGCCAGTACCACGATGTCGCGCACCGAGAACAGGCTCCGTCCCGCCGAGTACTGCAGCGCCCGGGTGGCTGCGTTGATCACCGGCTGGGCTGGCAGGTAGCTGGCCAGCGATGTCAGCCAGTGCGGCTCGTCGGTGATCCCGCCGAACACGCCGGAGATCAGGACCACCGGCAGGTAGATGAGCATGAGGATCGGCCAGGCACTGGCCACGTTGGGGATGAACCCGGTGACCGCCATCGCGGCCGCGGACCAGGCCAGCGCGCCCAGCGCCAGGCTGACAAGCACGCCCAGGGCAATCGGGGCCGACATGTGGGTGTGGTAGAGGAGCACGCCCAGCACCATGGTGACGGCGCCGGCCAGCGTCCCGATGACCACGGTGGCGACCACGCGGCCCACGAAGTAGCACCAGGGCGGCATCGGCGTGGCCCGCCAGCGCTTCAGCACACCGGCCTCCCGCGCCGTCACCAGGGAAATGCCGTTGGTGCTCCAGGCCGTGATGGTCACGCCCAGGATCGCCAGCCCAGCCAGCCGCCCCGGCGCGATCGTGCCGTGCCCGGTGTCCGAGACGACCAGCAGCAGCGAGGGCAGCAGCAGCCCGGCGACCATGGCGCGCGGCGTGCGCACGAGCAGCCGCAGCTGGTAACGGATCTGGGTGAGCAGCACCGCTCCGCTGCTTGGCAGCCGGTGCGGCTCGGCCTGCTCCCGCGAGGCGGGTGCGGCGGTCATCGCGTTCATGACTGGTTCTCCTTGGCGTGGTCGCCGGTGATGGCGAGGTAGGCGTCTTCCAGGCTCGGCGGCACGACTTCCAGGCCGCTCAGGTCGAGACCGTGTGCGTCGGCCCAGCTCATGAGGTCATGCAGGACGGCGGCTACGTCATCAGTGCGCATGGTCACCACCGTCCGTTCTTTATCGAGACCGTCAGCCAGCCGGGCCGGCAGCGAGGTCACCGGGGCGGACGGCGGAAGCGGGTACCGGACGACCACCTGCCCGGCCCGGGACCGCAGCTCGTCCGGGGTCGTGTCGGTCAGGAGCTTGCCGTCCGAGATCACGATGAGCCGGTCCGCGAGCTGGCTGGCCTCTTCCATGTAGTGCGTGGTCAGCAGCACGGTCATGCCGGTGGCGGCCAGGTTCTCGATCCCGGTCCACACGTGCCTGCGGGCCTCGGGGTCCAGGCCGGTGGTTGGTTCGTCCAGGAACAGGATGTCGGGCCGGCCGATGATCCCAACCGCGACGTCCACCCGGCGCTGCTGCCCGCCGGACAACGCGCTGAACTGGGTGTCCGCCTCATCGGCCAGATCGACCATGTCGAGCACCGCGGGCACCGGCAGCGGGTTGGGGTACTGCCCGCCGAACGTGCCGAGCAGATCCCGCACCGACAGCTCGCCGTCGAGGCTGGTGGACTGCATGACCAGCCCGATCCTGGCCCGCCAGCTCCGGTTCCCGCGGCGCGGGTCAGAGCCGAGCACCCGGGCCGTCCCGCTGGTCGGGGCGATGAAGCCCTCCAGGATCTCGATGGTGGTGGTCTTGCCCGCGCCATTCGGGCCGAGCATGGCCACGCACTGGCCCTCGGGGACCTCGAAGCTCACGCCGTTCAGGGCCGCGAGGTCCCCGTACATCTTGGTCAGGTCCTGGGTGAGGATCGCGCTCATCGCGCGGCCCCGTTCCTGAGCGCGGTCTCGGCGTGACGGCGGGCGGCGACACGCGCCTGGCGCACCCAGTTGCAGGCACCCCAGACCACCAGCAGCGCGCCGGGCAGCCACAGCAGCCGCATGTGCAGCAGAACACCGGCGACGGTCAGGGCAGCACCAAGCAGAATCCGGACGACGGGGTGGGTCTTGACACCCAGCAGGAGCAACACGGTGAGTCCTTTCACCAGGGTTTGAATCCGATGCCTCCAGGCTGCTCGCCGGCCCCCGGGTAGATCATCGGCGCGGAGTTTGAACTGCCGGACTGTCGCGGGATAGGGCGGCGGGCCGAGACGTGTCAACCCACGGGTGGAGAACCCGGTGTCCACCCTGCGGCAGACGCGCCGCCCGGGGCGCCCGCCGTACAGTTCGTCCTGTGAGCGACGATCCGGGACGCATGCAGGCCCCGGCCAGAACGCCCTACGGGACGGCCGGGCCGGTAGGCCCGCTGCTCATGTTGCGCTGGCGCTGGCTGGCGCCGGTCATCACCGTCCTGGTCGTGGGCGTGACCGACCTGGAGCATCGCCACCAGGCCTCGGTCATCCTCGCCATCTGGCTGTTCATGGCCAGCGGGGTGGCGGCGCAGTTCACCAAGGACCAGGCCGAAGCGGCGCTCCGCGACCGGATCTTCCTGCGCAGCCCGCTGGCGTGGGCGCACGTCGTCTTCCTGCTCGGGCTGTTCGGCACCGCGGCGGCGCTGGCCTTCCTGCAGACCGGCGCCACCGGCCCGGTCGGACTGTTCCTCTCCGTCATGCTGACGTACCGGCTGCTGCCGCTGCCCCCCACCGCGGCCCTGGCCCTGGCCGCGGCCTGCGTGGTCGGGCTGAGCCAGGCGCGCGGTAAAGGGACGGCGCTGAACGGCGCGCTGTCGGGCTTCCTGTTCGCCGGCGCCTTCGCCATCGTCACCCTGATCATCTCGGTCCGGATGGGCCACGAGCAGGCCGAGCGAATGGAGCAGCGGGCCGTCGCCCTGGCCGAGCGGCAACGGCTGGCCCGCGAGATGCACGACGTGCTCGCGCACTCGCTGTCCGGGCTGATGCTCCAGCTCGAAGGCGCCCGCATGCTGGCCAACGAGAACCCGGCCGACCCCCGGCTGCCGGAGATCATCGAGCGCGCCCACCACCTCGGCAAGAGCGGCCTGGCTGAGGCCAGGCGCGCCATCGGCCTGCTGCGCGACGACGATCTGCCAGGACCCGAGCAGCTCGGCCCGCTGGTCGATCAGTTCCAGCGCGACAGCGGCATCCCGTGCGAGCTCGCCGTCTGCGGCCCAGCGCACGAGCTGGACTCCGAAGCCAGGCTGGCCGTCTACCGGGTCGCCCAGGAGGCGCTGACCAACGTGCGCAAGCACGCCCACCCGCAGCGGGTCGACGTCAGGCTGGTCTACGCCGCCGACCGCACCTGTCTCACCGTGGAGGACTTCGGTGCGAACGGCGCCCAGCCGACCGGCGGCCGTCCCGCGGACCACGCCCCGTCCCCCCTCACGAACAGTGCCGTCAAAGACAGTGGCGGCGGCTACGGGTTGACCGGCATGCGCGAACGGGCCGAACTGCTCGGCGGGTCGCTCACCGCCGCCCCCACCGGCACCGGATTCCGAGTCGAATTGCAGGTACCAGCATGAGCGAGCCGACGGCGAGCGAATCACCAGCACCGAGCGAGCCAGTAGCCGCCCCCATCCGGGTCCTGACCGCCGACGACCAGCGCGTGGTCCGCGAGGGCCTGACCATGGTCCTCGGCCTGCTGCCCGGGATCGAGGTGGTGGGCGCCGCGGCCGACGGCGACGAAGCCGTCGCCCTGGCCCGCGACCTGGCGCCCGACGTCGTCCTCATGGACCTGCGCATGCCGCGCTGCGACGGCGTCGAGGCCACCAGGCAGCTTCGCGAGCAGGCGCCCCAGGTCAAGGTCATCGTGCTCACCACCTACGCCGATGACCGGTCCGTGCTGGAAGCGCTCCGGGCCGGCGCCCGCGGCTACCTGACCAAGGACGCGGGAGCCGAGGAGATCCGCCGCGCCATCGAGCAGGTGCTCGACGACCAGGCCGCGATCGACCCGGCCGTGCAGCATCACCTGGTCGACGCGATCGCCTCCGGCCCGGCCGCCCGCGCCAAGCCCGCCGTCACCCGGCTGCCCGACGGCCTCACCCCGCGCGAGGCCGAGGTGCTCGCGCTCATCGCCGAAGGCCTGTCCAACACCGAGATCGCCGGCCGCCTCGTGGTCAGCGAGGCCACCGTGAAGAGTCACATCAACCACTTGCTCACCAAGATCCAGGCCCGCGACCGCGCCCAGGCCGTCAGCTACGCCTACTCCCGCGGTCTCGTCTCGCCCCCGTCTGCGCCGGGCTGAGGCACTAACGCCATTCGTAATGTATGGGTTCGACCCACCCCTTCACGCACGCTGACGTTCGCCGCCCGCACGGACGCTGACGTCGCCGCCCGCGCAATCAGTCCCGGCAGGCCTGGGTCCGGCCGCGGCGCAGCCACTGGCCCTGGCCGGGGCGGGCCAGGCTAAGGCCCTCGGCCAGCACGACCTGGCCGCGGCGGACCACGAACCTAGGCCAGCCCCGCACGGTCCACCCGTCGTACACCGAGTACCGGGCCCGCGACTGCATGGCCGTCCCGTCGATCACCCGGGTCAGCTTCGGGTCCCACAGCGCCAGGTCGGCGTCCGAACCGACCGCGATCACGCCCTTGCGCGGGTAGAGCCCGAACAGCTTCGCCGCGTTGGCCGAGGTCAGCTCGACGAACCGGGTCAGTGAGATCCGCCCGGCCGCCACGCCCTCGCTGTACAGCATGGGCATCAGCGTCTCCAGGTCGGCCACGCCTTGCCGGGCCGTCACCACGTCCAGCGCGGGGTCCAGCTTGGTCGCCAGCGTCCAGGCCGCGTGGTCGCTGCACAGCGTGTCCACGTCGCCGTTGGCCATCCCGGCCCACAGCGCGTCCTTGTCCGCGGGCTCGCGCAGCGGCGGCGCGCCCACGTACTTGCCCGCGTCGGGTTCGGCGAACCGCTCGCTGGTCAGGTGCAGGTACAGCGGCCTGGTCTCGACGTAGACCGGCAGGCCGTCCGCCCGCGCCGCCCGGCACCGGTCCAGGGCGGCCGCGCTGGACAGGTGCACGATGTACACCGGGGAGCCGGTGTCCCGGGCCAGCGCGATGGCCTGGTCCACCGCCTCGGTCTCCGCCCGCAGCGGTCTCGCCTCGGGGAAGTGGCTGACCGCGCCGTGGCCCGCGTCGATGAGCTCCTGGCCGGTCCGCTTCAGGATGCCGGCGTCCTCGCAGTGCAGCAGCGTCAGCGACCCGGCCTGCCCGGCCGCCGTGATCGCCTCGGCCAGCCCCGGCGTCCCGGCGGCGGAGTCCGGGTGTGACAGGAACACCTTGACCGTGTTGTGCCCCTCGGTGGCCAGCTTGCCGACTTCCTCAACGGCCGCCTCACCCAGGTCCGCCAGCACGGGGTGCAGCAGGAAGTCCGCCGCCGCCTCGGTGCTCGCGCTCTCCAGTTCCCGGGTCAGCGCCGTGCTCATCGACTCGCCGGGCAGCCCGAACGTCATGTTCCCGACGGTGGTGATCCCTCCGGCGAAGGCCGCCAGCGAACCGGTCCAGAAGTCGTCCACCCACACCGGCTCGTCCGGGTATGCGACCGCGATCGCCTCGCGCACCGCCGCACACACCAGGTGCACATGGGCGTCGATACCCCCGGGCAGAACCAGCAGGCCCCGGGCGTCGATCTCGTCCCGGCCGGCCATCGGGCCGCCGATCTGGGCTATCCGCCCGTCCCGGATCCCGGCGTCCGCAACCTCCTGCTGCCCGGCCGCCCCCGGCCGGGCCGGACCCACCACCGCGCCGCCCCGGACCACCAGATCGAACCCTGCTGCCGCCACCCGAACATCCTGACACGAACACGAACGTTTGCCTGCTTGGTTTGTCGGTGCCCACGCGTAACGTGCCTGATATCAGGGGGGAGCGTTCACCATGACCACGTTCACCATCAGGCCCGACGCGGCGTTCTCGCTGGATGCGGCGGCCAGCTTCGACTTCGGCCCGAACGCCGGCCGGCCCCAGCCGGATGGCGGCCAGATGCGGCTCGCCTTCGTCACCGACGACCTGGCCCATCAGGTGGGCGTCCATCTGACCCAGCCCACCCCCGGCGCCGTGCACGCGTCCGTCACCGGCGACTCGGACGTGGACATCGACGCGGTCAAGCGCCAGGTGGCCCGGATCCTGTCCCTGGACCACTCCGGGGCCGAGTGGCTGGCGGTGGGCCAGCGTGACCCGGTCGTCGGCGGCCTGCAAGCCGCGCTCCCTGGCCTGCGCCCCGTCCTGTTCCACTCGCCCTACGAGGCCGCTACCTGGTCGATCATCTCGACCCGGCGGCACCACACCCAGGCCGCCGCCATCCGCACCCGGCTGGCCCAGACGGAGGGCCGTGTCTTCGAGGTCGGCGGTCAGGCCACCGCCGCCTTCCCGACCCCGGACCAGTTGCTGGCCGTCGACGGCTTCCCCGGCCTGGACCCGGTGCGGATCGACCGGCTGCACGCGATCGCCCGGACCGCACTCGACGGCTTGCTCGACCCGGGACGGCTGGCGGCGCTCGACGCCGAGGAGGCGCTGACTCAGGTGCAGCAACTGTCCGGCATCGGGCCCACCTACGGCACGCTGATCGTCATGCGCGCCACCGGGGTCACCGACATGATGACCTACAACGAGCCCCGGCTGCCGACCTACGCCGCCCGCTTCTACCGCACCGGCCCCGACCCCATGTCGCGCGCCGAACTGGAAGCCGTCGCCGACAAGTGGCGCCCCTACCGCACCTGGACCGCCGTGCTCCTGCGCGTGGCCGGCGACCGCGGCGTGAACGTCAGCTAGCCCAGTGGTCATTAACTCAGTGGTCGTCAGGCGCCCAGGACGGTCAGGTCGAGGCGGGCCAGCCGGTCGGGGTCGGCGAGCGTGTCGATTTCCACGATCTTGCCGCGCGAGACGGTGAATCCAAGCACCGCGGCCGGCCGCCCACCCACGGTGATGACCACACCGGCGGCGCCGTTCACCAGGGCCGGGCGGATCAGCGAGGTGGGCTGGTAGAACCTGAGCGCCCGGCCGGCCACAGCCGCCGCCCCGTGGGCCACCACGGAGGCTTCCGGACGGGCCGTCCCGCCGTCCGACCGCAGCACGACATCTGGATCGAGGACGGCGACGAGCCCGTCGAAGTCACCGTGCCGCGCCGCCGCGAAGAAGGCGTCGACCACCTCCCGCTGGCGCCCGACATCGGGGTCAGGGGAGGGCACCTCGGCGCCCCGCACCCGGCGCCTGGCCCGGCTGGCGAGCTGCCGCGCCGTGGCCGGGGGGCGTCCCACCAGAGGCCCGATCTCGTCGAACGGCAGGCCGAACATGTCATGCAGGACGAAGGCCAGCCGCTCGGCCGGGCTCAGCGTGTCCAGCACCACGTGCAGAGCCAGCCCGACCGAGTCGGCCAGCAACGCCTCGTCCTCGGGCGTCGTCGCGCCGTCGGCGCGGCTGATCACCGGGTCGGGCACGTGCACATCCAACGGCTCTTCACGCCGCGCTTTGCGTGAGCGCAGCATGTTCAGGCAGATCCGGGCGGTGACGGTGGTCAGCCAGGCGCCGAGGTTGCCGACGTCGCTGGTGTCGGCCCGGTTCATCCGCAGCCAGGTCTCCTGGACGGCGTCCTCGGCTTCGGCCAGCGAGCCGAGCATCCGGTAGGCCACCGCCCGCAGCCGGGTCCGGTTCTCCTCGAAGCCTTCCAGCAGGAAATCTGGCTCGGTCATCGGTCACGTTCCTTCGTATTGATGTGTCGTCTTGGTGACACCTCAATCAAGGTCGATGTGACAAGGAGACACCATCATGCAAGCACGCATGGCTAACCCGGCCCTGAGCCTTCCTGGCGCGTTCGACGCCCTGCAGGCGCTGGCCAAGTCCGCGGACACCGGCGGCGGCATCTCGCACACCCTGGCCGAGCTGGTCCACCTGCGGGCCAGCCAGATCAACGGCTGCAGTGTCTGCGTTCACATGCACTCGCGTGCGCTCAAGAAAGCGGGCGAGAGCGACGACCGGATCTGGTCCGTCGCGGCCTGGCGGGACGCGCCGTTCTTCACCGAGGCCGAGCGCGCCGCGCTGGCGCTGACCGAGGCCGTCACCCGGCTCAGCGACCGCGAGGACCCGGTTCCCGACGAGATCTACGAGACGGCCGCCAAGCACTTTGACGAGCAGGCCCTCGCCTCCCTGATAATGCACATCGCGATGATCAACACGTGGAACCGGGTGAACGCCGCCACCCGGCAGGTGGCGGGCAAGTGGTGACGATCACGCGCCGGTGAAGCGGGGCGGGCGCTTCTCCACGAAGGAGACGGCGCCTTCGGCGAAGTCGTGGGAGCCGGCCATTTCCTGCTGGACGCCGGCCTCGAACTCGAGTTGCTCGTCCATCTGGCGGAAGAGCCAGTGGTTGAGCTGGCGCTTGGTGCCGGCGTAGGACAGGGTCGGCCCCTCGGCCAGGCGCGCGGCCAGCGCGTCGGCCGCGGTGCCGAGTTCGGCGTCCGGCCAGACCTGGTTGATCAACCCCCAGTCCAGCGCCTGGCCCGCCGTGACCCGCTCGCCCAGCAGCGCCATCTGCGCGGCCCGGGTGAAGCCCACCCGCGCCGGCACGAGCATCGACGAGCCACCGTCCGGCACCAGCCCGAGGTTGACGAAGGCGAGCAGGAAGTAGCTCGACTCGGCGGCCAGGATCAGGTCGCACACCAGGGCCAGGGACAGGCCGATCCCGGCGGCGGGACCGTTGACGGCGGCCACGACCGGCTTGGGCATCCGCCGGATCCCGGTGATGATCGGGTGGTAGCGCTCGGTCAGGACGCCGTAGAGATCCACCTGGCCTGCGCTGTTGAGCCGCGGCGCGTCCTTCAGGTCCGCCCCGCTGGAGAAGGCCTGCCCGGCCCCGGTGATCAGCACCGCGCGGACCTCGGGGTCGTCACCGGTGGCCGCGATCGCGTCCCGCAGGTCGTACCCGAACTGCGCGTTCCACGCGTTCATCCGCTCGGGCCGGTTGAGCTCGATCTTGGCCACGCCGCCCCGGCGGTACAGGTTGACCGTCTCGTACCCGTGCGCCAGTTCGTAGTCACCCATCACTCACACCCTCCTGCCCACATGCCGTGCCTGACCACTCACCAGCCACGCCCGCGCCCGATCATCCACCAGCCAAACCCTAACAGAGTGCTACTCCGGAGTAGTACTCTTGTCGTGATGGCACCGACGGATACCCGCCAGCGGATACTCGACGCGGCACTCGCCTGCTTCACCGAAGACGGGTACGAGCAGACCACGATCGCGCGCATCAGACAGCGCAGCGGCACCTCCAACGGTGCGCTCTTTCACCACTTCGCCACCAAGGAGGCGATCGCGGACGCCCTCTACGTGGCGGCGATCGCCTCGTTCCAGCAAGGCCTGTGGGAACTGCTGGCGCGCCAGCCCGACTCGCTGCGGGCCGCGGTGCGCACGGCGATCGGTCACCAGCTCCGCTGGACGCAGGAGCATCCCGACCTGGCCCGGTTCGTCTACCTGCGCGGCCATCCCTCATCGGGCTCGGCGGGCGGGGCCGAGCTGAACCAGCTCAACCGCGAGCTGGCCGCCGCGTTCCGGCAGTGGATGGCGCCACTGGCCGAGCGCGGTGAGATCCGGCCCACTTCGATGCTGGTGATCACCGCGATCGTCGGCGGCCCGGCGCACGCGATCGCCCGGCGCTGGCTGGCGGGGCACGTGTCCGCGCCGCTGACCTCGTTCACTGACGAGCTGGCCGACGCGGCCTGGGCGGGCCTGCGCGGCACCCAGGTCCGAACCCGCCCTGCCGTCCAGCCCCCGGCCACCAACAGCCGGGTGACGATCGAACTGCTTTCCGCTGACGGCGCCGTTGTCGCCCAGGGTCAGGTCAGCGCTCCGCTCACCGAGCCGGCGAGCAGGCCCGGCCAGCGCTGTGACGACCGTTTCCGCTGGAAATAGGGAATTCCCCAGCGGCCCGGTGAGGATATATGTCACCTGGTGATTCCAGGTCGGGAAACAACTTGAGCCGACTCCGCCAATAGCCACACCGCGGGCCCATGTGTCACGCTTAGTTCCGGGGCGTACTCGGGGGAGATGGTCCGGATGGCAGCATCGCCATGGGCGGATGACCTGCAGCGAATCGGGGCTCTGCAGGGACGGCTGAACGGCGAGGTGGCCTTACTCATCGGCCTGGCGGCCGCGGTCGTGGCGTTCCTGCCTGCGCTGTGGGACCTGGGCCAGCACCTCAACACGGCGGCCCACGAAGGCGGCCACGCCCTGATGGCCGTGCTGGTGGGGCACCGGGTCATGAGCGTGAAGATGCAAATGAACGGGGACGGACTCACCCTTCACCAGGGCGATTACAGTTTCCTGGTGAGTGTGGCCGGATATCTCAGCCCTGGTCTGCTGGGATTGGGCGCGGCCAAGCTGATCGCGATGGGGCATATTGTCGCCGTACTGTGGCTGTACCTCCTGGGGCTGGCCATTCTCCTGATCGTGGCCCGTGGCTGGTTCGCGCCGGTCTGGATCGTGACCGCAGGATTCCTGCTTTACCTGACCGTGCGCTATGCGGACCTCGGTTTCCAGGTGCTCGTCGCCTACGGCATGACCTGGCTGCTGCTCATCTCCGGGTTCACCATGGTGCTCGCGCACTGGACGGGCGCCGGGGACGCTCAGAACCTCCGGGCGCACACCCACCTGTTCAAAGGTTTCTGGGCCTTCCTCTGGCTCCTCGGGTCCACACTCACGCTGATCGTCGGTACCACCCTGCTGGTGTAGGCCGCGGCCGCCCAGGTGACGTCGCGGCAGGCTGGCCGTGTGGCCATCGTGTGAGCTGATCGCCCCGGTCGGCGGTGGCGTGACTGGGGGACGGAGATGGGATCTGGGGTTGCCCTGCCGCGCCGCGCGGATTTGGCTAGGAAGGCATACAACCGGGTAATGCACGCACGACGGGACGATGTGATCGCCAATCTTCCGAAACCCTGGAAGTCGCCTTCTCGGGGTGGAAGACTGTCTTCTGCTGTGTCGATCACTCCTGATCGCTAGATGATCTGGGGTGATCTTGTGTGTCCGTGGTTAAATATAAGAAGCTGACCCACTCGAGACTGCCCCAGGCGATCTGGCAGCGGGCCAGGTGGGGACATGGGAGGCTACCGTGGCGCAGGTGGTCATAGCCGCGGACGGGCGCAGGCTGTCGGTTGAAACCTTGGGTGCTCCCGAAGGAAAACCTGTGTTCTTGTTCCACGGCACGCCTGGTGCCCGCAATGGTCCGCGCCCCCGAGGGATCGTCCTTTATCGACTTGGTATTAAGCTTATTTGTCACGACCGGCCGGGCTATGGCGATTCAGACCGGCAGCACGGCCGCACCGTAGGCCATATAGCCAGCGATATCGCCGAAATCGCAGATTCTCTCGGGATTGACACGTTTAGCGTTGTCGGTCGTTCCGGAGGTGGTCCGCACGCCTTGGCCTGCGCCGCTCTCCTCAGGGGGCGCGTTGAATGCGCCGCCGCCCTGGGCAGCCTCGCTCCCATTGACGCCGAAGGGCTGGACTGGTGGGACGGAATGGTCGAGTCCAATGTGCGGGCATATCGGACAGGCGAGGATCAATTGGAGCTCATGGCAGATGCCATGGCCGCGGAATTGCGCAACGATCCAGAGAGTCTGCTCAGGTCGCTCGGGTCAGAGCTTGACGCCGATGACAGGGAGGTCGTCGAGGACATCGGGCTGCGCCGGATCATTGCCGAAACGCATGCGAAAGCGCTGCAAAAGTCTGCGACAGGCTGGATCGACGATGTAGTTGCCTTGCGGAGCCCTTGGGGTTTTGATGTTTCCTCGATAAAGATTCCCGTTATGCTCTGGCACGGTACGGATGATGTCTTCTCTCCTATCAACCATACGTACTGGCTGGCGAAAAGAATCCACCAGAGCGTCCTCGAGGAGCGGTCAGAGACCGCGCATTTCGCTTCTGTCCGTATCCTGCCGGAAGTCTTGCGCTGGATCGTCTGCACCGTGAGCGGGAAATCGCGGTCCCAGCCGATGGGTGCGATATCCGTATAGCGTGTGCGGAATATCAGAACGGCTGTGGGTCGATTACCCGCAAAAGACGGCCGCCGCTGATCAGCGCAGCGATGTCTGGGTGTTCTGAGCCCAGCAAAGTCGCGAGTTTCTCGATGACCTGCTGCCGGTCTGCGGACGCCCCGCTGGTTCCTTGCTCGTGCAGCGTCAGCAGCGTGTTCGCCCGGCAGCGCAAGGTGTCCGGATGCTGCGCACCCAGCACCCGCTCGAACTTCGGGTAGATCTCTGCTTCCAGCTTCGCGGCATCGGCATGACGGCCGACGCTGGCCAGCACCGCCGCCAGCGTCATCTTCGCGGCCAGCGTATAAGGGTGGTCCTCGCCCAGTCGCTGTTCGAGCCCACCTGACGCAGCCTGGGCTAGCTCCAGCGCCGGGCCGTAGCTCTCCTGCAGGCACCGGGTGGAAGCCAGGTTCAGCTTGCAGGTGAGCGAGTGTGGGTGGGTGGGCCCCAACCGTTCCTCGTAGACGCTCAGCACACTCTGGACCCGCTCAGCCGCCTCCGGGACCTTGTGCAGGGCCAGCAGGTTGTTCGCGTGGCTCAGCCGGGCAGCCAGCGCGTCGCTACTGTTACCGCCGAATCCCCGGGTGAGGCTGCGCCTGGCCTCGTCGATGTGATTCGCCGCTTCCTCGGGATGCCCCGCCGACCGCAGGGCCACACCGAGCAGAACTCTCGCGTTCAGTGTGGCCCGGTCGTCGTCCCCGAGTTCGGTCCGGCAGCGTGACCACAACTCCTTGGCCTGGCTGGCCACGTCCTCGTAGTGGCCCTCTTCGAGCAGGTCGCGGGCTACCGCAGCGTCAGAGGCCAGGGTCCTGGGGTGCTCGTCGCCGAGAATGAGCTTGCGCCGGTCGAGGGTGGTCCTGTCGGTGGCTAGGGCGTTCCTGAAATTTCCGCTGAGCCGGAGCGAAACCGAGCAGTTGTGCGCAGCGCTCAGCGTGCCTGGGTAGTCGTCGCCGTACCCGTTCTGCCAGGACGCGTAGGTGCTGCGGTCGAGTTCGAGAGCACGGTCGTACTCCCCAAGCGCCCGGAGGTCTGCCGCCAGGCTGCCCGCCGTCATCAGCGCGTGCGGGTGTTCCGGACTGAGCAGTTCCTGCTGCTCGGCCAGCGTGGCCTCGTCCAGGGTCCTGGATTTCTCGAACTGCGCCAGGTCACGCAGGATGTTCGCCATGTTGAACCGCAGCCGCAGCAGTTGCATCTGCAGCGATCCGGCCAGTTCCTTGTCGTCTTGGTCGGCCAGCAACCCCTCCCAGGCCGCTTCGATCTCCTTGGCTCGGCGCAGGCCACGTTCCAGGTCGCCGCGCTGCCACAGATAACGCACCCGGTCGATGAACAACTGGCGCACGTTCTCCTGCCTGGACAGCATGGCGCCGGACGGCCTCAAGTGCGGGAAGATGACCCGGAAACGGCCCCAGGTCTTCGGGTCGTCCACGTCGCCCTCGGGCCGGGCCGCGGTCATGATCTCGTGCACTTGCTGCCGCGTGATAGTGATCTGCTCCTGCGACATCCGGTCCCTGACCACCTCCTGAACCAGGCGGTGCACGTGAATCTGGCGCAGGTTGGTGTCCAGCTTGATCAGCGCGAGCCGGTCGATCTGCCGCACGTAGCTGCCGATGAGCATCGAGTCGGAATAGGCCCGCTCGTGCCTGGCCAGCAGCATCGCCATAGCGTTGCTATAGATGAGTTCCAGGCTGATGTCCGGCGACATCACCGAACAGAACTCGAAGAGCCTGGCTGCCTCCGCGGACGATTTCTGCAGCTGGTCGAGTGAGACGTCCCACGTCTTGGACACCTCGACCGGCTCGCCGCCCGGCAGGCTCTGGGACAGCGTACGGGTCGGCTGGCGCTCCAGTTGGAGCAGGTACTCCGGGACCGGGTTACCGGTCTCGGCAAGCCAGGCGCCTGCCGTGGCCACCGCCAGCGGCAGGTCGCCGAGAGCGATGGCGACCTGCACGGCCTCTGTGTCGCTGATGGCCGGAAGCCGCTGGCGCAAGTGCTGGACACTCTCATCGCGGCTGAACACGTCGATTTCGAGTGACGGCCCGTGGGCCGCCCACCGCGAACTGCGCGACGTTATGAGTACGTGACCGTGCCCGGTGGCGAGGAACGGCTGTATCGTCGCGATGTCTTCGGCGTTGTCATAAACGATCAGCCAGCGTCCCTCCCAGTCGGCTAGCAGGCTGAGCATCGTCCTGGCCACCTCTGGTGCGCTGCCCTCTTCGGGCACCGGGATGCCGAACTCCTTCCGCAAGGCTCGACCCAGGTCAGCGAGTTGCACGTCTACGTATTGCGGTTGCCCGCAGTTGATCCACCACACCATGTCGTAGTCGGCCTTGAACCGGTGCGCGTACTCCAGCGCCACCTGCGTCTTGCCCACCCCACCCAGACCGCGCAGCGCCACCGGTGACACTACGGCGACGCCGCGGGCCCGCAACTCCGTGCGAAGCTCTCGCAGGTCCTTCTCGCGGCCGGTGAAATTGGCATTGCGCACCGGGATCTCGACGATCTGGGACCTTGTGCCACCTGGATAGCGGACGCCTGCGACGGGTACCCCGGGCACGCGATGTCCATCCAGCCGATCGACCAGCAGGTCGGCGGCACGGTTCTCGGAAAGACCTTCCAAGAAGACCACGGGGACTTCGCTCATCTGATGAGGCAGGCGCGTATCGGTGACGACCAAGGCCAGGTCCAGCGGACGGCCCAGGGCGGCATCCTGAAGGTGGTTTATGTAGGCCGCGGTCACCAGGGCGATGGTGCGTGACGAGCCGGTGCGGCCCGGTTCGGTGACCGGCGCCTCGCTGGCCCACCGGACGGCGATCCCCGCCCCGGCCAGGACCGAGGCGATCCATTCGGCCCAGAGTTGGTCCTCGGCCAGGAAGTCGAGCACCACCTCCTCGGCCGTCACGTTCTGACTGCGGCTGAACCGCAGCCTGGTCCGCAGTCGCAACGACTCCTCCATGGGCGGCAGCCTGTCTACCGCCCCCTCAGTGACCTGAGCCGTGATCCGCTCGAAGGACGACAGCAGGGACGTGGGGGCGCCCGGAGGGTCTCCGAAGATGGCGAGGGTCTCCTCGTAGGCGTAGAACGGCCGGTATGGGACACCGATGGAAGCCCAGTACTCGCGCCGTTGCCCGTCAGACATGCCCGCTGGCAGCCCCTCGAACAGCCGGGCGGCCAGCGCCAGTGCTTCTTCGGCCTTCTGCTGCTCGGCCAGGTCGATACGCATCGGCACCGGAAGGATCCTGATGCTGCGCAGGAGGGAGTTGGCCTTGATGAGGCTCGCGACCGTGGCCGCTCCTTCGGTCCCCTGGATGCTCAGCGTGAAGCAGTCCACCAGGACATCGGGCAGGTCGATGGTGCAGATGTCAGCCACGTCGCTGAGCCCGGTCCTGCTGTCGATGAGCACGTAGTCGTAGCGCTGCTTCAGATGCGCGCGGAGGGCCTCGAAGAACTCAGCACCGCATAGCCTGTTGTAGAAGGTTTCCCAGTCCAGCGCGCTCAGCGCGGCCTGGTATTCGCTGGTCTGCTTGCCGGCGGACAAAAAGTCGAGCGTCCCCTGGCCTGGGTAGCTCCAGTTCAGGGGGATGACGTAGCCGTCTACCCGTACGTGCTCGGCAATTAGTTTCTTCAGCCTGCCTTCTGAGGACTTCTTCAGTTCTTGGTCACTGGTGGCGGACAGTTGTTTGAAGAATTCGTCCGCCGCCCATTCATACTTGCGGATGAAGTCGATGATCCCTGGCCGTTCACCTGCCCTGGGATCCAGGAAGGGCCGGAAGAACCGGTGCACGCCCGGTGACTCCAGGTCCCAGTCGGCCACCAGCACCCGCTTGCCGTTGGCCGCGAGCACCCACGCCACGTTGGCGACGCCCATCGATCGCCCGGTCCCACCCTTAAATGAGTAGAAAGTAATTATCTGCCCGTTTTGCGGCGAAGGGTCATCCGATGCTTCAGTCACCTGTTGTCTTCCCTGGGATATCAGGTTCGGTCTTGGGCTGGACGGGTGGTATGGGTCCACGCAGGCTGGGCCTGGTGCGCTGCCGGCCCCGTATCATCGCTCGCTGCGTCGACGGTGTTCCGCCGCTGTTTCTGAAGTACCGCCGTTCCGCCTCGGCTATGAGCTTCGGCGTCATGGTGTCGATCGCTTCGAGGGACCTGGCGCAGCGTCCGGGCGTTCTCACCATATCCAGCACCTGCTGGGTGTAACTATCCGTCAGCGTATCCTGCGGCGGCCCGACCACAACGAGCGGCAGCACCCATTCCGGCGTGTGGCTGACGTTAGCTTCGAGCAGCGAGCGCCGATCATCGTCGGCGATGTACCAGGGGTCGATCAAGATGACCCCAGGCCTGCGGTCTTTCCCTTCGTCATGCTCCCCGAGGTTGCTCACGTCGACGTCGAAGTCGAGCCGTTCCGCGATCTGCCTCACGTATTCGCCCAGCGGAAGCCGCTGTTTGGGGAAGGGGGACCATTCGGCGCCGCTGTCACCGTACTGAGAGCGGTCACGGCCTCCCGGCAGCGTCGGGGCTGTTGGCGCGGCAATTTCCACGGAGAAGATAGCCAGGTGTGCCTTGGTCAGGAACTCGCTTTCCATCATGTCGATGTCCGGGACGTCTGACGGCTGGAGCGGAGATTCATGCGCGACCGTGACGATCCGGTTCGCCAGATTGTTCAGCACGGCGCGATACGAGTCCTGGTAGGGACGGAACCTCATGAGCGCCTGGAGACCATTGTCCGCATAGTCGGGCTGGTCGGCGCCGAGGGCCAGCGCTGCATCGAAATCCGGCGGCTTAGCGCTGAAGAGCGGGGTCCACAGCACAGGTACGAACCGGTGCTCCGGCTCAGCTACGCCGGCGTGTTGCATGCGGGCGCGGAACCGGACCCATTCAGTGGCTGGCCAGGTTCTTTCGACGTACCCCGAGGAGTAGAGCGGGACAAATACCTGGGTCGACCTTAATGCCCGGCTTATTGATTCTTTCCAGTTCGCGCCAGCCGGTATCTGCCGGTCATAGAATCCCGGGCCGAGGCCGGGCCGCCACGAAGGATGCCGTTCGACTGCGGCATTGAGGTCGGCAAAGAATTCTTCCACCCAGTCGTCTGGGTCAGGAGCTGATGCCAGGTTCAGCGGCGGGGAGTGGGCATAACTGAGGAAGAAGCAACTGCTATTGTCAGTCATGGGTGCCACCCCCGAAAATAGTTCGCAGGTCCTCGAGTTTGAACTCTTTGTGCTCTAGGTATTGATTGCTGTAGACGTGTGCTATGTGTTTGGCCAGTTGCCAGGCTACCACCTTCCACTCGGTTTCCTGGTTCTGCTGCAGCATGCCAAACACCCCATCTGCATGGTAGTTTCTCTCCACGTCGGGTGAGCCGGGCGAGAATACTATGCCCGCATCGAGTGGTTCGGGTGGTTCTCCGCCCTGGAGTGGTACCCAGATCAGGGGAATTATGCATTCCTGGTTCTGGGAACCACTTTGGCCTTCCCTCTGGAGTGTGCGCTGCATGAAAGCGTGACACTCCATCCCGCACCATTCGCTGGTCAGGTACCTTGGCGATAGCAATGGAATGATAATCTGGCAGGTCCCGAGCGTCTGCAGTAACTCCTGTGTCCATCTGACACCGCCACGCATCGTGCGGTCCATGAACCCGGGCTCCACGCCAACAGGCAGGCTTATCAGTTGCGAGACATTTACGTACAGCTCTGCGAAGAATTGTTGAACTCTTTGATCCGGGGCGAGCGCTGCCCCGAAATCCGGAGTAATAGTTGGGGTACGGGCATAGCTGAGGAAGAAGGGCATTCCATGAGAGCCGTCCCCTGCCATCGCGTGCCCAGCCTCCTGCCCCCTCGATGGTCAGGCCATCGTACCGAATACGTGGCCTCAAGAGAAAGGGTGGGTGCTTGCTCATCGCAGGGGCACCTGCCCACGATGTTCCTGGAACCAAGTTACGGCGAAATCGACCGCCTCTCCCAATGGCAACAGCCGGGCAGCCCCCAAACCTATCCGGCCGGGGCGGATGAACAACGCCGCCTCAGCAGCCATACCGAGCCGTTCGAAATCGCTGTCGTCGAGGTCGAGGTCGGTGAACGTGTGTTCTTCCCGGCCACTGGGTCCCGCCGTGAAGCAGCGATAGGTCTTGGCCGGACGTGGGCCTGGCCAGCAGTACTCGGCCAGGTGGAAAGCGGTGCAGGCCGAGTAGCCCACGCCCAGCAGTGCGATGGCCGCGTCGTTCGCGTACAGCCACCCCAGCGGAGAGCGCTCGCCGAGGTGGCAGTCCAGGTCATGCACGGACGTGCAGGCGGCCGCGCCCGGCCCCAGCGCCGCGAAGGAACTCTGCGGGTGGCTGCTGCGCTTCGCGGCCGGCCGGGTCCGCAGGTGCTCGGCCAGCGCGCCCATGCCGGTAGACGGTGTGGTGGCACGGTCGAACCCCGGCATCTCGGCGACAAACCGGGTCCGCCCAGGTTCGTCGAGGCTGTCCGTGGCGGTCAGGAAGGCCCTGGAGGTCAGAGAGTTCAGCGTGGTCTGGGTGGGCACCACCAGGGTGGCCTGCTCGCCAGCTGCTTGCTTAATGGCCCCCAGGAGCGTGGCCGGGCCACCGTCTACCGGTCCGATCGCACGCAGCGAACAGTGGATGAGCAGGTGCTGGCCCGGCTGAACCCCCAGCTCGCGCAAGCTAGCGGCCAGCTGATCCCGGCTGGCGCCGGTCGGCCGGTGACCCCCTGGCCCAGGCTCACGGTTCATGACCCCAGCGCCCGGACCCGGGACCGCATGCCGCCGACGAACCGTTCCCCCATGGGGCCCAGCGCATGGGCGTCTAGCAGCGCATCGCTGACCTCGGCCACCCAGTCGCGGTACGTGGCAAAGCGCCTATGGGCTTCGACGTCCGCGTGCATCCGGGCCTTGGCCAGCCAGAACTCGGCGATCGCCAGATGGGCGTAGGTGCCGTGCAGAACACCTTCGACAGGCCTCGGGTCAGCCCGCCAGGGCACCCGGTAGAGCCGGCCGTCGGCCCGGTCGAACAACGAGTACAGCTCGCCCAGGACGCCCAGCTTGACATGCTGCATCTCGTGCAGGAGAAGGACGCTGAGCGTGTCCACGTCGGGGGGGAGGGCCAACGCCACGGCGCCGAACGCATGGGGAGCGGTCGCGCTCTGGCTGTACCCGGCCGAGCTGGGTTCCACCGGCACCACCGACCGCAGGCCAGCGCTGAGCACCTCGGTGTAGGCCGGGACCAGGGATGTCAGCTGCCTGCAGGCGGCGGCCAGCGCTGTTCGCCATCTCCGCCAGGCGGCGTGCGGCAGCCGGCCGGTGGGCTGCCACTGGCCGCAATGGCGGAAGGGGTCGACGTCGTCGACGGTCGGCGCCATCCTCGGCCACCCGAAGTGCCGCACCCCCCGCCAGCCCCTGACCGGGAGCGTTGTGGCGATACCGGCCGGGGATAGCCGCACCGGCGCGATGGGCTCGTCCCCGCCGTCCACGTCGAGTGCGCCCAGGCCCGGCAGGTAGATCGATCCCGCCCGGACGGGGAGCATGAGTTCGGCCGTGATCCCGGCCCGTAGCGCGGTCGCGGCCGCCACCCCCGCGATATGCGCACCATCCAGTCCCGATTGGCCATCCGGCCCGGCCTGAAGGCACCTCATCGCCCAGGCCTGGACGTAGGGGTACGTGAGGATCTCACGGACGGCGGCGGGCCGCTCCCCATCCAGCCGGCTGAGCAGGGCCCAACCACGCGCCGCGGCGGCGCCGAGTGCGCCGTCACCCACCACCCCGGCCGCGGCCTTGGCCACCAGTGCCCGGGTGACCGACCAGCGGGCCTCGGCCAGCGCCCTCATCGTGGCCGCGTCACCAGGGCCCGCGGCCAGCCGTTCGAAGGCGGTGGCCGGCAGCGTGTGGTTCGCAACCGGGTCACGGGCGCGGGCGGGCGCCGCGGGATGAGGCTTGCGCGGCATCGTCACCTGCGGGATCAGCGCCTTGAGGTCCTCGCAGTACACCGAAGGGTTATCGAAGCCGTTGCGTGACCTGTGCCGGTGTGCGTACATCCCGCCGCCGCAGGTCCGTACCACCGGGCAGGCCCGGCAGGTCCCGCACAGCGCACCGATGCCTGCCCGCCGCGCGGCCACAGCGGGGTGCGCGACGGCGTCGTCGACCGAGTGGGAGAACACGTTGAACCCGGTGGCCGGCGCGCCGTGGTACGCGGTCTTCAGCGAGTCGGCTTGTTCCCAGCCGCCGTCGGTCTCGATCACCAGGAGATCGACCGGGTCGAGCCCGACGGCCTCGGACCAGCTTCGGTAGCCCGCCGCGGCCGAGCGCATCGAATCGAAGAGGCGGATGGGCACCGGACGGCCGTCGGCCACCCAGCGCGTATGGATACGGCCGAGCCATTCTGCATACGGGGCATGCACATTCGCGGGACGGCGGGGCGGCCGGTCCCATGTCGCGTGGGGGAGAAGCAGATCCACGCCGGGCGGGCTTTCTGCCAGCAGCGCCTCGTAGACCGCGATTGGGTCATTTTCTAGATCTACCGTGCACAAAATGCCCGCATACAGGTGGCGGTATTCTGGCTCCCTCAGCAAGGCGAGCGCCCGGAGAACATCTTCGTGGCTGCCGCGGCCGTTCGAAAATGTGCGATGCCGATCATGGGAAACTCGGTCGCCGTCAAGTGATATACCGACCTGTACGCCATAGGACGCAAACAGCCCGCACAATTCCTCGTCCAGCAGCAGGCCATTGGTCTGTATTCGCAGGTTGAGCCTGGTAACTGGCTCGATCGAAGATCGAAGAAGCCCAAGTACGTGACTAATCCCGTCATAGCCCAGCAGTAGTGGTTCCCCTCCGTGCAGGACCACGTGAACGTCCCCGAGTCCATGCGTGACCGCGTGTTCGGCTATGCGCTCAGCTGCATGCCGGGCGGTGGTGACGGCCAGCTTCTTGGGTTTTTGCTGCCAGCTCTGATCGGCGTGCCTGTATACATAACAATGGTCACATGCCAGGTCACACCTGCTGTGCACCTTGAGCACGTACTGGCTTACCGCCGCTGACATGCTATTGACTCAGATAGCAGATCCGAAGGTCAGAACTGGTACGTGTGTAGGGTTTTCTCTCGCTGTCACGTACCGTCCTACGAGGCTCGCCGCAATGTCGCTAGCGCCCGTGCTTCCATCGGCTAGCTGTCCCAGTTTTATGTCCCGGAGGTCGGGGATCGACGACGGGACATCAGTTCCCCGTGTGGACTCAGCGTCAGATTTCACAAGGCCTCCTTCCCCATGCACAGTGAGGCTTGCCGGTCCAGTTGTCAGACTAGGCGATGATTGGTCTGCTTGTCATCAGGCATCTTGACCACTGGCGGTAGGGGTGACCTTCTACTGGCGTTCCGGCAACCCCATTATCGCACCTAGCTCTTACTTCCAAGTAAGCTTCATATAACTTTTGGTTACAGTGGGTCGCCTTTTGGTGATGTTAATTCCGTGGGCAGAGGGTGGTTCCCCGATCGATCGTGCGCGTGACAGGAGCGGCGTGAGAACGATCCGGGTCAGGGGGATGCGGCTCAGCCGCCGGGCCGTGTGGCTGGTTCCCGCCTTACTCGCCGCGGGGCTGACTGGCTTCCTGGCCTGGGGCGCCTGGGTCTCCGCGCACGATCCGCGCTGGATCTACCTCGGCCACATGTGGTGGCGGGCCTGGCTTCAGTCCGACAACGACGAGGCATCGGTGACCCTGCTGGCGCTGTGGTTCGCGGCCCTGGCGTGCTATTGGTGGCCGCGCCGGCTCCAGCCGCAGTTGGTCGGGCTGACCACGGTGGTCGCGATGGTGCTGATCGGTGCGGTGCTGGGCATCGCGTCGCTGACGCCTTGCCGGGGTGGCCAGACCAAAACTGCTGTGGTCGCCTGGCTGCTCGGCCTCTACGTGGGCAACCCGCCATCGGTCTACCAGACGAACTCCTGTCCCGGCCCGCCGCCGCTCGCCCTGCAAATGGCGGAGATCATCTGCCTCGCGGCCACTCTGATCGGCGCCACGGCCGTGGCGGCGGTGCTGTGGCGCGAGCCGTTGGGCCGGCTCAGAGCCCGCCTGGTCCGCGATGCGGTCATCTTCACCGGGTTGGATGCCATGACGCTCCCGCTGCTGCAACTGCTCGCCGGGACCGGCCGGCCAGCCAGCATCGTGGTCATCGAGCCGGAAAGCGGGCACCCTTTGCTCGACGACGCCCGGGCCACCGGAGCGCGAGTGATGATAGGACAGCCGGCCTCCCGGCGCGTCCTGCTGCCCATCATCGCTGGCGGCCGGGGATGTGCCCTCCGGCGTGTGTACGCACTGCGTGAGGACGTGCCGGAGAACGAAGCGGTCCTGGTCACGGTGAAGGAGATCCTGGTCCGCTATCGGCCGGATCCGGAGAAACAGCCGCACCTCGTCGCCCGGATCGATGATCCACGGCACGCCGACCATTGGCGTGGCTGGCACGTGGGTGCTTCCAGTCACTGCTTCGAAGACGCGCTGAGCGCCTACGAGACCACCGCCTGCCTGCTGGCCGAGCGGATCTACCACACCGGGTCGGCGCAGTTGATGCTGTGTGGCGACAGCACTCTCGCGCTGGCTGTGCTCAGGGAACTGGCCCGCCGAGCCTGGGAACATGCGGAACTCGTCCACGCGGCCACGCTGGGCAGCGCGGCCCGCCCGCCCGGGCTCGATCTGGACGGGGACGGCCGTCGCTCACCGGCGCCTCTTGCGCTGCAACGCGTTGTGCTCCTCGACGAGCGGGCCGAGGATCTGCGCCGTGAATACCTCGCCACCTCACCCTCGACCATGACGACCTCGCTGCCGGCGGTGCGGGCCGAGCCGCGGGCCTGGGACGGCGAGCTGCTGGCTCTGCTCGATGACATGGCCCCCGACCGGGCCGCCGCCACCACGGTGGTGGTCGCCGACACGCTGACCGAGCACGGTAAACACGAGGCCGGGCGTGTGGCGCGGCTGCATCCTGGGGTGCCGGTGTTCGTGCTCGCGTCCGACGGGCCGGGCCGCAGCGGCGCCATCTTCGATATGCTGCAGCCGTTCCAGCGGGCGTTCCTTGTTGACGGTCAGGTGCCTGAGGATGTGTGGACGAGGGTGGCGCGGCACTGGCACGAGTGTTACCGGCTGAGCCACCCGCCGTTGCCCGACGAGCCGAGGCCGGTGACCGGACGGCCGTGGGCCGATCTGGACGCCTTTATCCAGCAGGACAACATCCTCCAGATCCGCTCCATCATGGCCGCGGTGGCGGACCGTGGGCGGCGGTGGGTGCCCGGGCGGTCCGTCCCGCCCGGCAGCTTTATCGAGCTCACCGACCGTGAACTCGAGGAGGTCGCCCACGTGGAGCACACCCGCTGGTACGACCGGCGGGTAGCCGCCGGATGGTCGGCTGTCAGCAACACCGCCACGGGGTCCGGCGCCGAGCGGGTGAACCGGAGAATCGTGCCGTGGCCCAGCCTGCCCGCCGCCGATCGCCGGGCCGGCGTCGACTACCTGCGCTCACAGCTAGCCAGGCTGGAGGACGTCGGCTTCATGCCGGTCGTGGCCGAAGGCGGCCCCAGCCACGCCGCCACATTCGAGCGGATCGGTACCGTCCAGGCCCGGCCGCTGCGGTCGCGCCGGCGGTGGACCCGGCGCACGGGCGACGAACTCAGCGGTGAGATCGGTGACTGGAGCGTCCGCGACGGCTCCGGTGATGAGCGCACCATCAGGGACACGGAGTTCCGCAACAGCCACAAACCACTCGGCGGCGAGCGCTGGCTCCGCACCGGAACATGCCAAGCCTGGCAGGTCGCCGAGCGGGTGGTGCTGCGGACGATGGAAGGGCAAGCTACCGCCCATCGGGGGGACTGGGTAGTAGAAGGCCGCGGCGGCGAGCGCTGGCCCGTCGCCGACACGCAGTTCCGGCGCAGCTACCGGCGTCTTCCTGACCGATAGCCGGTACCGGAGGCTAGTGGTCAGGAGCAGGCCCGGTGGTTACCAGGGCACCGGCCCGTTCTCGTCGGTGAACGTGCCGGTGGGCCCGTCCGGGCCGATCAGGGCCATCCGCACGATGGCTTCCGCCCCCTGCTCCACGGTCTTCGCGCCGCGGTGGCCGTTCAGGTCGGTGGCCGTGTACCCGGGGTCCACCACGTTGATCCGCATCCCCGCCAAGGTCTTGGCGTACTGGCTGGTCAGCATGTTGAGCGCGCTCTTCGACGACGGGTACGCCAGGCTGCGCAGCGTGGACTCCAGGCGGTCGGGGTCGGTGGTGACGGCCAGCGAGCCCATCCCGCTGCTGACGTTCACGATCACCGGCGCGTCCGACCGCTCCAGCAGCGGCAGCATGGCGTGCGTCACCCGGACCACGCCGAACACGTTCGTGTCGTAGACCGCCAGCAGGTCCGCGGCGGTGGTCGCGGCGGCCGGCTTGAACCCGCCGGGTATGCCCGCGTTGTTCACCAGCACGTCCAGGTGCCCGTGCTCGGCCTCCAGCCGGGCGGCAGCCGCCGCGACCGAGGCCTCGTCGGTGACGTCGACCAGCAGCGCCCGCGCGCCCAGTTCCTCGGCCGCCGCGGCGCCGCGCTCCCGGTCGCGGGCGCCCACGTAGACGGTGTGGCCCTTCTCGATGAGACGCCGGGCGGTCTCCCGGCCAAGTCCCTTGTTCGCTCCTGTGATCAACGTGATCGTCATGATTAACAGAATGAACGGCTGACGCGGCGCCAGCCAGGTCAATGGCGGACCGTGGGACCAGCAGTACCAGGCAGGCCGGCCGGGAAAGGAGCAGACTCGGAGGATGACCGGCCACCGGGACGACCTTGGCACCACCCTGCGGGCCTGGCGGGACCGGCTCGCGCCATCGGCGGCGGGCCTCGCGCCGGGCGGCGCCAGGCGCAGCCCGGGGCTGCGCCGCGAGGAACTGGCCGCGCTGGCCGGCATCTCGGTGGACTACCTCGTCCGGCTGGAGCAGGGCCGGGCCGCCAGCCCGTCGCCGCAGGTGCTGGCCAGCCTGGCCCGTGCGCTGCGGCTCACCCCGGGCGAGCGGGATCACCTCTACCGCCAGGGCGGGCAGGCGCCGCCGAGCCGGACCACCATTTCCGCGCACATTCCGCCGGGCGTGCAGCGCCTGATCGACCGGCTGGGTGACGCGGCGGTGGCCGTCTACGACGCGGCCTGGACGCTGATCGTGTGGAACCCGACCTGGGCGGCGCTGATGGGAGACCCGTCGAGCTGGGTGGGCCGGGATCGCAACCTGATCTGGCGCTACTTCACCCGGCCGTCCGAGGCGGCCAGCCGGGTGGTGCACGCTCCCGAGGAGGCGCCCGATTTCGAGCGCTCCATGGCCGCCGACCTCAGGGACGCGGCGGGCCGGTACCCAGACGACGCCGGGCTGCACGGCCTGATCGCCGACCTGCGCCGGTCCAGCCCCAGGTTCGCCGAGGTGTGGCAGGAGCACCGCGTCGGCTCTCGCCACGCCGACCGCAAGACCGTCCGCCATCCCGAAGCCGGCCCGATCACGCTGGACTGTGACGTCCTCACCGTGACCGGCAGCGACCTGCGGATCATCGTCTACACCGCCGACCCGGCCAGCGCGGACGCCAGCAAGCTGGCCCTGATCGCCACCATCGGCCTGCAGGGCATGGCGTCGGGCTGACCGGGCCAGCCGGGTCGGGCGGGCCGCCCGGCCGGGCGATCAGACCCGGCCGGTGTCCTTGCGGAAGCGCCAGGCCGCGCCGCCCGCGAAGATGACCAGCCACGCGACAGCGTTGCCGACCCAGGCCACGTGCACGCTGCCGTTGAGCAGCGGCGCGTGGACAAGCTGGTTGAGGCCGTACAGCGGAGTGAATTCGGCGATCACCTGCAGCACGTGCGGGAACTGGCTGAGCGGGATGAACAGGCCGCCGCCGAAGGAGAACAGCAGCAGCGCGAAGCCCAGGAACTGCATCGCGTTCTCGGTCGGCAGCAGGTAGCCCATGAACAGCCCGAACGCCGCGAAGATCAGTGAGCCGACCCACACGCACAGCGCGCTGACGATCCACAGCCACACCGGCATCGAGGGCTTGCCGGTGGCCACCCCGACGATGAACACCGCGAGCACCGAGGCCGCACCAAGCACCATGGCGGTGAGCATCTTGATGAAGATGTAGGCCGGCGGTGCCAGCGGGGTCAGCCGGAGCTGCCGGCTCCACCCCGCCGCGCGCTCGATCGAGACCATGGCCCCGCCGCTGGTGGTGGCCAGCACCGATCCGTACAGCGCCATGCTGATCAGGATGAACGCCGACACGTTGCCGTACGTGCCCCTGCCGTTGCCCTGGTTGGCGTAGGCCTTGTTGAGCCCGAACGCGAGAAAGAGCACACAGGGCATGATCACCGCGAAGATGGCGGTGCGCTTATTGCGCAGCAGCCTGCGGACCTCGATGCTGAGCGCGGTGAGGTTGAGTCCGCCCAGCGGCGGGACCCGCCGCGAGCTCACGCCGGAGGCGCCGAAGGTTCCCGTGGTCATGATGACATCGCCCCCGTGTGGCTGGCCTCGGTGTCGTCGCTGGTCAGCGCGATGAAAGCGTCCTCGAGTGCGCGAGTGGTGATTTCGAGGTCGTGAGCCTGCGTGTTGTTGAGCAGGTACCTGGCCACCGCGTCACTGTCGCTGGCGTGCAGCAGCACGGTGTCGCCCCGGACCTCGACGGTGTCCACGCCGGGGATCTCGTGCAGCTTGGTCTCGTCTGCGCCGGGCAGCGTGGCCCGCACCGTCCGCCCGGACGCTAGGGCCTTGACCTCCGCCGACGTGCCGTCGGCGACGATCTGCCCGTGCCGGATCAAGATGATCCGGTCCGCGTAGGCGTCGGCCTCCTCCAGATAGTGGGTGGCGAACAGCACTGTGCGGCCCAGTTCGGCGTCCTGCCGGATCGAGGTCCAGAAGCTGCGCCGCCCCTCCACGTCCATTCCGGTGGTCGGCTCGTCCAGGATCAACAGTTCCGGGTCGGGCAGCAGCGCCATGGCGAACCGCAGCCGTTGCTGCTCCCCGCCTGAGCACTTGCCGACCAGGCGGTCGGCGATGTCGGCGATACCGGCCCGCTTGAGCACGTCCGCCACGGGCTTGGTCTGCGCGAACAGGCTCGCGGTGTAGCGGGCGGTCTCGCCCACGGTGAGATCCTTCAGCAGCCCGCCGGTCTGCAGCACCGCCGAGACCAGCCCGCGGCTGATCGCCTGCCGGGGTTCCAGGCCGTAGACCGACACCGAGCCCTCGTTGGGCCGGGACAGGCCGAGGATGATGTCGATGGTCGAGGTCTTGCCGGCGCCGTTCGGGCCGAGGAAGGCCACGATCTCCCCGGAGGCGATGTCCAGGTCGATGCCCTTCACCGCCTCGACATGACCGAAGCGCTTGTGCACCCCGTGAAGCTCGATCGCCGACGGCGTATCACGCCTGGCGGTCATAGCGGCACTCACACGGCCTCCCCTAACCCCGTGGCCCCCCGGTGAGGCCGGCAGCACGAACACTACTAAGAACGTCGTTGATCTGGAACTATGTAACTACCGGGGCGTGGCCGTAATGGTTGCCCAGATATGGCACAAAATGACGATTCCGTCCGGATTTCGCCGTGGGCACAGCCCGGTTGGCGCGCCACCAGCCAGTTCACGGCCGATTCGTTCGCGTAGGGCGTCCCTGGTGGCGACGGACGTCTGGGTCCGCTCCATCCAGTCTTCGAAGTCCAGCGGGTTGTCCCGGCGCGCGGTCCTGGTGACCACGGCCCCGGCCTCGGCCAGCAGGCCACCGATCTCGGGCCCGGTGAGCGTGCGGCCGTGGCTGGGGTCGCGCAGCCGTTCGAGCCGGTTGGTCTCCGCGGCCACCTCAGGGTCCTCGTCGGCGATCATGTCGATGATCCCGATCCGACCGTCAGCCCTGGTGACGCGCACCATTTCGCGCACCACGGCGGCCGGGTCGGCCACCTGATGCAGCGCGATCCGGCAGGCCACCAGGTCGAACTGGCGGTCGATCCAGGGCAGCGCGGTGGCGTTGCCCAGCAGGAAGACCACATTGCGCAGCCCGTCCGCTTCGGCCAGTCGCCGCCCCTGCTCCAGCATCTCCGGGGTCAGGTCGAGCGCACTGACGTGAGCCACGTGCGGGGCCAGCGCCCGGCCCAGGTGAGCCGCGCCCGCGGCCACGTCGAGCACCTGTTCGTCCGCCGACGGGGTCAGCTCGTCGACGATCCAGTCCAGGCCCCTGGCCGCGAACCCCTGATCGGTGAACGTCGCGGCCTGGAGGCGGAACTGCTCGCGGACGGCGTCATCGTGTGAACCGGACACAAGGGGCGAGTCTAGTCACCCGCCCACCGGGGCCCGCAGCACCCGCACCGGGCGGCGGCGCGATGCGGTCGTAGCTGACCGACCGAGGGCCGTCAGTCACCTTCCGCCGCGCCCCTGCCCACGGTGTCACTGCCCACGGTGTCACTGCCCACATTGTCACTGCCCGGCCACGCCGGGTCCGGGCCAGGCCGCGCCGGGCGGTGCCCGGTCCGCTGCTGGTGGGCGGACGAGAGCAGGTGCTTGCCCTCCAGCAGCGACCAGGCCCGGCCGAGCGCCGAGCTGAACTGGCCGATCATGATGTACGCCACCCAGTAGACCAGTCCGGTGTTCGACTCGTCGAACAGGACGGCCAGGCCCACTCCGAACTGGAACAGGTACATGGCCATGCTGATCGTCAGCATCCACAACTGCAGTTCTTGCTTGGCCACCTCGCGGTGCAGCCGGTACGTGGCCGACAGGGCGATGATCGCCACGATGACCGACACGCCGCCCACCCCGGCCTGCGGGATGAGCGCGACCAGGGACACGAAGAAGCAGTTGACCAGGGCGGTGAAGGCGGACCCTGCCTGGGCCCGGCCGGCCGCCGGCGCGTGCTCGCCGAAGATGGAGTCCGGCCTTAGCGCCACGGCCACGAACAGCAGGCCGATCAGGACCCCAGCCGCGGTCGCCGTGGCGGCGAAGTACCCCGTGAAGTTGCCGGGAACCACGAACCCCCCTCCCCCTCGTAGCGATCAGCCCATTGTGTCGTGGATCGCCCACCGCTGCGGCCCAGCGCCCCCGCCTCGTCGTTCACCCAGTCCGTCCAGGCGCCCAGCCTGTTCAGCCGGGCAGGCAGGCCCCGGTGACCCGCTGCTCCAGGTCGAGCAGCCGCCGCTTGTTGTCCACGCCGCCGCCGTAGCCGGTCAGGCTGCCGTCGCTGCCCACCACGCGGTGGCACGGCACGATGATGCTCACCGGGTTCCGCCCGTTGGCCAGCCCGACCGCCCGCGACGCCGTCGGCCGGCCGATCTGGTCCGCGAGCTGCCCGTAGGACACCGTCCGGCCGTACCCGATGCCGAGCAACGCTTCCCAGACGGTCCGCTGGAACGCGGTGCCGTGCAGGGCCAGCGGCAGGTCGAACACCTGCCGGTCGCCGTCGAAGTACTCGCCGAGCTGGCGGGCCGTCTCGGCGAACACCTTCTCACCCGCGTCGCTGCCGGTGCCCGTGGCGGCCAGCACCGTGGCGGCCAGCACCTTGGCCGGGGCCCGCCCGTTCATGTACAGGCCGGCCAGTGCGTCGTCGTCGGCCATCAGCATCAGCGGCCCGAGCGGGCTGCCGATCGTGGTGCAGGCCAGCCGCGCCGCGCCGTTCTTCGAGATCATTAACGTTCTCCTTCTGCGTCCACGTTGTATGGCCACCGTTCAGGTCACAATCAAGCGCTGGGAACCGGTCAGGCCGGCATCTGGTTAATGGCGTGCCCGCCGGTGGCCCACAGGTACTGGACCGCGTAAGCCCGCCACGGGCGCCAGGCCGAGGCCAGCCTGGTCAGCGCCGCGGGGCTGGGCGGCAGGCCGAGTTCGCGGGCCGCGGCGCGCACCCCCAGGTCGGTGGCGGGGAAGGCGTCCGGGTCGCCAAGCCCGCGCATCGCGATCATCTCGACCGTCCACGGGCCGATGCCCGGCCGCGCGATGAGCCGTTCGCGGGCCCGCGGCCAGTCGCCGCCCGGGCTCAGGTCGACGTCCCCGGCCGCCAGCGCCGCCGCCAGGCCGGTGATCGTCTCGCGCCGGGTCCGCGGCATGGCCAGCAGCGCGGTTTCCGCCTCCGCAAGCCGGGCTGGCTCGGGGAACAGCCTGGTCAGGCCGCCCGCCGGATCTTCTACCGGCTCGCCGAGTGCCGTCGCGAGCCGGGCCCCGTGCGTGCTCGCCGCCGCCGTGGACACCTGCTGCCCGAGCACCGCCCGAAGCGCGAACTCGGCCGCGTCCACGGTGCGCGGCACCCGGCGGCCAGGCGCCTTGGCCACCAGCGGCGCGAGCAGCGGATCCGCCGACAGCACGTCGGCCGCGGCCACCGGGTCGGCATCCAGGTCGAGCAGCCGCCGGCACCGGCTGACCGCCGTGGCCAGATCCCGCAGGTCGGTCACGGCGAGCTGGCAGGCCACGTGGTCGGGCAGCGGCCGCAGCGACACCACGCCGTGCCCGTGTGGCAGCCGCAACGTGCGCCGGAACGCCCCGTCCCGCCATTCCTCGACCCCCGGCACGGCGGTCGCGACCAGGTGGCCGAACAGGTTGTCCGGGTGGAACGGGGTGCGCAGCGGCAGCCGCAGCGAAAGCTCGCTCCCGTGCGCGGCCGGGTGACCGCGGGCCGCTCGGTGCCGCAGGTCCGTCGGGGTGAGGGCGAACACTTCCCTAACGGCCTCGTTGAACGCCCGGATGCTGGCGAACCCGGCCGCGAACGCCAGGTCAGCCATGGGGAGCGCGGTGGTCTCGATCAGCAGCCGCGCGGTCTGCGCCCGCTGCGCCCTGGCCAGAGCCAGCGGTCCCGCCCCCAGTTCGGCCAGCAACTGCCGCTGGATCTGCCGGGTGCTGTAACCGAGCCTGGCCGCCAGCCCCGGCACACCCTCCCGGTCCACCACGCCGTCCGCGATCAGGCGCATGGCCCGGGCGACCACGTCGGCGCGGACGTTCCATTCCGGTGAGCCCGGGCTCGCGTCGGGCCGGCAGCGCTTGCACGCGCGGAACCCGGCCTGCTGGGCGGCGGCCGCGCTCGGGTAGAACCCCATGTGCCTGGGCTTGGGGGGCACCACCGGGCAACTCGGCCGGCAGTAGATGCCGGTGCTGCTCACCCCGATGAAGAACCAGCCGTCGAACCGGGCGTCCTTGGCGTGGACGGCGCGCAGACACCGCTCGAAATCCTCGTGCATCTGCCCAGCATGGCTGGACTCCGGGGGCAGCGGCTAGCGGGTTTGCGACATCGAGCTTCAGGTCGGTGTCGATGTCGCAAATCTGCGAGTGAGGACCCGCCAGCCCAGCATGAACAACCCGAGGAACGCCATCGCCACGAACACGAACGCCACCGCGACGCCCTGCCCCGACGCCGCCCGCAACACCATCCCTACCGCGACCGTGCTCAGCCAGACTCCCGTTCCGGTCGGCACGATCGCCCCCGGCCGGCGCCACCCCCGCACCACCACCCACCCCACCGCCAGCCCGCGAGAAACGGCCACAAGGTGCGCGCCACCCCGGCCACCGTCTCCCCCTCGGCATGGCTAGCCCGCCCAAGAACCACAAACACCCCCACGCAGCACACATCCGCCACCCCACCCACCACCGCTCGCATAACCCTCCACCCTAGCCACACCCACCGCGCGTCTCCCCGCCCCGCGTCTCCCCGCCCCGCGTCCCCAATCCGGCCCACCGCATCGGCCCACGCCGCCCGTCGCCCCGGGCCGCGGGGGCATCGGTGTCCCATCCTGCTCCCTGGCCACGCCGTTCGCCGCATCCCGGCCCCACCGCATCGGCCCGCGCCGCTTGTTGCTCGACCGTGTCCAACCCGCCCCATGATCTTGAAGAGCTGTATGTGTCAGAGCACGTAGAGGTCTTCGTGCTGACGGATGGCTCGAACCCCGCACTCGCCTCGCACTCCACCGGCCCCACCGGGCGAGCCCGGCCCACCACCCCCTTGTGACCCGGCCCCTACGACCCCCCCTGTGACCCGGCCCCTACGACGTTGATAATCGTTTTCTATGAGGCCGGTTCATCAATTCGGAGACTTGGTATCGCTCCCCAGCGACCCTTTCTCTCCGAATAGACGGGCGGGCCGACGTCGCGACGGTGGTGGCTGGCGGGGGCGGCGTAGGCTGGGGAGTAGGTGCCTTCTCGTGCGTGGAGGTGGCGGTGGTGGTGACGGCGCTGGGTGGCGTGCTCACACTGCTCGCTGACCTCTGGTGGGCGACCGGGCATCTGCTGACTTCGCCGCCCGGCCCGGCGATGACGATGCTGGCCGGCGCCGTGCTGGTGGCTGCGCTCGCATGTCTGGCGGGCGGGGCCAGGCTCAACCGGCTCTCCACGGCGGCCCCGCTGCTGCGCCGGGCCCGGGCCCTGCGTGAGAAGTCCTGGCACGCTGCGTTCTTGCGGCAGCGTGACCCGGACGCGGCCGGACGCCCCCGTCCCCGCGCGCCTTCGGCGGCCCAGGCGGCCGCTTAACCGAGATCGCGGAGATTCCCCTTCGGGACTCCGACCCATTCTGCGCCGTTATGCGGCCGCCTCCAGCCGTCATCTGAAGCTAACGACCCGCTGGAGGGTTGCTCATCATGTCCACGTTTTTTGGCGTCCCCATTGACGCCGCGTATCACGTCGTGTCCGCCATCGCCCACGTGCTGACCCCGCTGCTCGGCGGCCTGGCTGCCGCGGCCGCGATCGTGCTGTTCACCATGGCCATCCGCCTGCTCGTGTTGCCGCTCAGCTACCGCGCGATGCGCGGGATGGATGCGCAGGCCAGGATGGCGCCGCGGGTGCGGGCGCTGCGCACGAAGCACGCCAGGCACCCGGAAAGACTGCAGCGCGAACTGACGGCGCTGTACCAAGCCGAGGGCACGAGCATGTACGCCGGCTGTCTGCCGACGCTGCTGCAGTGGCCCTTCCTCAGCGTCATGTACCTGCTGTTCCGGACGCCGAAGATCGGCGGGGCCGCCAACACGCTGCTCAGCCACGATCTGTTCGGTGCGACCCTCGGCAGCCACTGGCTGAGCGGAACCGGACCACTCAGCGCCCAGGGCGCGGTGTTCGCCGGCCTGTTCGTGCTGCTGGCCGCCGTCGGCTGGCTGTCGGCCCGGGTGACGCGGCGCCTCACATCCTCGGGCAGCACGTCGGTCGCCGTGCCGGGGAACGTGGCCGGGCGGAAGTCCTCGGTGGGGCAGGCGGGCGCAGTTGGGACCGGTGCGCTCCAGCCCGCGGGATGGACGGGCGTGCTGACCCGGCTGGTGCCGTACGTGACCGTCGTCATGGCGGCGTTCGTTCCGCTGGCGGCCGGGCTGTACCTGGCCACCACCACGGCCTGGACGCTGGCCGAGCGGACACTGCTGAGGCGGTCGAAGCCCGGTGAGGCCCGGAGCGCATAATGGTCTGAGGTGACGATTACCCGACCAGCGGGCCTGGCCGCCTTGCCTGCGGCGTACTAGCGACGCCGCCAGGCTCTAGGTCACGCCTGGTCACGGGTCTGGCACCGGGCGGAAATGCGTTTGCCCCCGTCGATTGGCCACGGTTACCTTCGAAGGTAACCCGACCACTCGAACGGATGTGCCGTCATGCCTGCGCGCGCCCTGACCAGCCGGTTTCCCGTGCTGGCGCTGCGGGACTTCAGGCTTCTGCTGGCCGATCGGCTGCTCGCCCCGGCCGCGGTGGGATTCTCGATCGTCGGCGTGGCCTTCGCCGTGCTGGACATCACCCGGTCGACCGCCGACCTGTCCTATGTGCTCGCTGCCCAGATCGCCCCATCGCTGGTGTTTACCCTGATCGGTGGGGTGTTCGCCGATCGCTTGCCACCGCAGCGCGTGATCATCGTGGGGAATCTCATGATCGCACTGGGGGAGGGGGGCTTCGGCCTGCTGGTCCTCAGCGGTCATGCCCGGCTGTGGCAGATGATCGCGCTGGAGTGCGTGACCGGCGCGGGCATCGCTGTGTTCTACCCGGCCTCGCAGGCCCTGCTGCCCAAGATCGTGCCCGACGGCCTGCTGACGCAGGCGAGCGCGCTGAGCAGGCTGGCGATGAACGGTGGGCAGATGGGCGGCGCCGCTGTCGCCGGCCTGGTGGTCGCGGCGATCGGCCCCGGCTGGGCGCTGGCCATCTGCGGGCTCGGCATGACCGGGACCGTTCCCGTGCTGCTCATGCTGCGGGCGACCGGGAGCGAGCGGACGGTGTCGCACGGCATCATCCATGAGCTTCGCGACGGCTGGTCGGAGGTTCGCTCGCGCACCTGGTTCTGGGTGACCGTGCTGCAGTATTCGGCGGTCATGATGGCCTGGTACGGAGCGTTCCAGGTGCTGGGCCCGGCGACGGCGCGGGCCCATCTGGGCGGCCCCGCGGCCTGGGGTGCGATCACCGCGTCGGAATCGGTCGGCCTGATCGGCGGGGGGCTCGTGGCGCTGCGGTTCATACCGCGTCGCCCCGTGCTGTTCGTGGCCGCCATCGGCATGGTGATCGCCATCCCAACGTTTTCCCTAGCGGCGCTGTGGCCGCTGCCGCTGGTCTGTCTCTGCTCGTTCGGGGTGGGGATCGCGCTCGAGTGCATGATGGTCGTGTGGACCGTCACGATGACGACGAATGTGCCGCCGGACCGGCTGGCCCGGGTGTCGGCCTACGACGCGTTCGGATCGATCATGGCGATGCCGGTGGGCGCACTCGCCGCCGGGCCGATCGCGGCCGCGATCGGTGTCTCACCCACCCAATACGGGGCGGCCGCGATCATACTCGTGGCGTCCGCCCTGGCCATGATCCCGCGCGAGGTCAGGAAGTTCCGATCGTCCGTCCCAGTGACACTAGGGGCGGTAACCAGCACGGTTCCGGACGCTGGGCCGGAGGCGCCGGACCTGGCCCCCCCTGAAATCCGCGGGCCGGCGCCGGATCCGTTGGCCGTTGCCGAAGCAGCCACGCACGATGCTCTCTAGCATGTCAATGTGATCTTCGACAGGGACGACCTAGACAGCGAGGTCAGCGCGGTCGAGTTCGCCCAGGACAAGATCATCGCCTACTACGACGGCCGGGCCACCGCCGAGGAAAACTACGAGGAGCGCACCGGCGCGGCTCCTCCTCGCAGGCCCGGACGAAGTCGCCGATCGGCTCCAGCCCGGCCGACCACAGGTGCGTCCAGTTGGAGTGGGCGCGCTCCACCGGATCGCGCAGCACCGCGATCAGCTTGGCTTGGGGCATCAGGGCGTGGATCCGGCGGTGCGCGGCCGGGTCGTGCAGGTAGAGCGGGGTCGACTCGCCGCGCAGCCTTCAGGTCTCCGCAACTTTCGAAACTCCGCAACTTTCGAAACTCTGAAGCCTTCAGAACTTCGGAAACATCCGCACCGCCGTAACATCCACGGCGGCGGATATTTAAGATCGGCTGTAATGCCACTCCAGCGGGCCGAGGATCGCGCGTGATCGTCACCATCACGCTGAACGCCGCGCTTGGTGTCTCCTACCAGGCGCGGCATGTGACGTGGGATACCCCGAACGAGGTGTCCGGTGTGCGGCACTGGGCTGCGGGCCGTGGTGTGGCGGTGGCCCGGGTGCTGCACATGTTCGGTCATGAGGTGGTGGCCGCGGGCCTGGCCGGGGGTGCGGCGGGGGAGAGGATCAGGGACGATCTGTCCCGGCGGGGGATACCGACGGAGTTCACCTGGATCGGGCACGAGTCGCGGCGACTGCTGGAGGTGCGGGACGTGGCGGCGGGCCGCACGCTCAGCTTCACCGAGCCCGGTCCTTACATCACCACCGAGGAACTGGGCCGGTTCGCCGCGGACTACCGCAGGCTGCTGAGTGGTGCGACCGCGGTGGTGCTGTGTGGCAGCCTGCCGGCCGGGATGCCTGCGGAGATCTACGGGACGCTGGCTACGTATGCGGCCGAGGCCGGGGTGCCGGCGATCTTGGACGCGGGTGGGCCTGAGCTGGGGTTCGGGGCGGCGCGGCGGCCCGCGCTGGTGATCCCGGCCAGCGAGGTGCCCGATCCGGGGGCGCTGGTGGCGGGGGGTGCGGGGGCGGTGGCGCTGCTGTCGGATCATGTGGTGCACGCGATCACGGCGGAGGGTCAGTGGCAGGCCAAGCTGCCCGGTGTGGCCGGTGCGCCGTGGCCGCGGCATGCCCTGGTGGCTGGGCTGGTGCCCGGGGTCCTGCTTGGCTGGTCGTGGCCGGACCGGCTCCGGCACGCGGTCGCGCTCGGCGCCTCGGCCACCGAGGCGGTTGAGGCGACCGGGACAGCCGGGCTTGCTGGGACTGCTGGGACAGGCGAGATCAGTGGGGCAGTAGTAGCCGGGGAGGCGGACGAACTGGACATCGTCGCCTACGAACGGCTCATCGGCCGCGTCAGGATCGACCCGCCAGGAGGGTGAACGGCCAGGGAGCGAACGGCCAGGGAGCGAACGGCCGGGAGGGTGAACGGCCAGGGAGTGAACCGGCCGGGAGGGTGAACCGGCCGGGAGGGTGAACCGGCCAGGGAGGTGAGCGGGCTATGGACTCGACGGGGTTCTGGCGGATCGCGCAGGAGCGCCCGGACTGGGTCGCGGCCGTCGACCCGGACGGGACGGAGCACACCGCGGCCAGCCTGCTGGCCAGGGTCAACCAGATCACCCATGGGCTGCGGCAACTGGGCCTGCGCCCGGGGGACGGTGTGGCGGCAGTCCTGCCTAACGGGGTCGCCGCGCTCGAGGTATACCTCGCGGCCCTGCAGTCCGGCTGGTACGTCACGCCTATCAACTGGCACTTCACCGCGGCCGAGATCGAGTACATCGTCCGTGACGCCGAGACGAAGGCATTCTTCGCGCACGAGCGGTTCGCCGCCACGGCGACGCAAGCCGCGACCGCGACCGGGCTCCCGGCCAGCGCCTGTTTCGGCTACGGGCACATACCAGGTTTCACCCTTGTGACCAGCCTGCGGGCCGGTCAGCCCGCCTCGATGCCAGCCGAGCGCACCGCCGGCCTCAGCATGCACTACACGTCGGGCACGACCGGCCGCCCCAAGGGCGTGCGCAGGCCGCGGACCGAGTCGGCGCCCGAGGAGGCCGTGCTGACCGGCCTCGCGCTGCTGCAGATGTTCGGCGTCACCGCCGGACCTCCCGGCGTCCACCTGGTCACGTCGCCGAACTACCACACCGCGGTGACCGTGTTCAGCGGCGCCGCGCTGCACATGGGGCACACGCTGGTCTACATGGACAAGTGGGACGCCGAGCAGACCCTGGCCCTGGTCGATCGTTACCGCGTGACCAGCACCCACATGGTGCCCACCCAGTTCAAGCGCATGCTGACCCTGCCTGAGCCGGTCAGGCGCCGCTACGACCTGTCGTCTATGCGGTGGCTCGTCCACGCGGCCGCGCCGTGCCCGGTCAAGATCAAGCAGGCCATGCTGGACTGGTGGGGGCCGTGCGTCTACGAGTATTACGCGGCCACCGAGGGCGGCGGCACCGTGGCCACGCCGGGCGACTGGCTGGCGCGGCCGGGCACGGTGGGCCGGCCCTGGCCGAGCAGCGCGATCCTGATCACCGACGACGAGGGCAATGAGTGCCCGGCCGGAGTCCCCGGCACGGTCTACATGAAGCTGAGCGAGGCCGGTTTCGTCTACAAGGGCGACCCAGGCAAGACCGCGGCCAGCCGGCGGCGGGAGTTCTTCACCGTCGGCGACATCGGGTTCCTCGACGACGACGGATTCCTGTTCCTGTGTGACCGGAAGGCCGATCTGATCATCTCGGGCGGGGTCAACATCTACCCGGCCGAGATAGAAGCCGAGCTCATGGCCAATCCCAAGGTCGCCGACGTGGCCGTCTTCGGCGTACCGGACGAGGACTGGGGCGAGCAGGTCAAGGCCGTGGTTCAGCCGGCCGAAGGGCAAAACGCCGGACCCGGGCTCGCGGCCGAACTGCTGGCTTCACTCGACGGTCGGCTGGCCAGGCTGAAATGGCCGAAGACCATCGACTTCACCGCCGAAATGCCACGCGATCCGACCGGCAAGCTACGCAAGCGTGAACTGCGCGATCCCTACTGGGCCGGGCACGAGCGCCGGATGTGACCCGCCGGCAAATGGATCATGTTTGAACACGAACGGTAGTCGGGTAAGTACGCGGCGTGTTCGGGGGTCTGTAACAGCCGCATCACGGCCATGGCATCCTCCCATCTCGTTCGGAATGGAGTGTGTCAGTGAACAAACGCATCGTTCTCGGGGGCATCGCATCGGTTACCGCCCTCGCTTGCACGATTTTCACAACGGGCGTGGCTAACGCCGCCGTGACATCCACGACGCCCAAGCCCGCCGCGGCCGCAGCGCCGGCCACGAGCGGTGCCACCAATACGGCCAACGCGGCCACGGGCGCGCTGAAGGGTGTCACCGGAGCACCGAAGAGTGCCTCGGGAGCGACCAACGCCGCCACCGGCGCCGTCTCCGGTGCCACCGGCGCGGTCTCGGGCGCCACTGGCGCGGTCTCCGGCGCCACCGGCGCGGTGGGCGGGCTGACGTCCGGCGTCACCGGCGCCGTGCCCGGCCTGTCCGGGCTTTCCTCACTGCTCAGCAGCCTGCTGAACACAGTGCTCACCCTGCTCAGCGGGCTGCCGATCGTGGGCGGGCTGATCTCCAGCCTGACCGGCAGCCTCGGCTCGGTCACCGGCGCGCTCGGCGGCGTCACCGGTGGGCTGGGCAACGTCACCGGCGGGCCCAACGCCGCGGGCGGCGCCACCGGCGCTCTGGGCGGCCTGACCGGCGGGCTCACCGGCGGTCTCGGCGGCTTGACCAGCGCCGTGCCCGGCCTCGGCTCGGCCACCAACGCGGCCTCCGCCGCCCCGGCCGGTCTCAGCCTGAGCAAGGAACTGCCCGGCCTGAACCACCTGAGCAAGGAGATCGTGAACCTGCGCACGGCCGCCACTCAGATCAAGAGCCTGCAGCGCGCCGTCGCCCGCGACGAAGCTGCCGCCAAGGCGGCCAAGGCCAGCAGCACCAAGTAACAACCATCGCCGGCGCGGACCGGTCTCAGACGCGGTCCGCACTCAACCACGGTCCGCACTCAACCACAGTCCGCACGCAACCGGCACGATGGGTGTGGCCCCGGCATGTGCCGGGGCCACACCCATGTGCCTCATGAGTACACAGGCCCATAACGCCGAACCGCCGACCCACCAGGCAATCTCAGAGAGTGACGAACCGACTACGCTAAGTGTGCTAGCGTCCTACGCGGCTCATGAGACCGGTAATACGGCGAGGCCGACGCCGCCCCCCAAGTGGCGTCCGGGCCCTGCGATCCGGCTTCCCTTCCGCATGATCCTTGAGCCGAAAATCCTCATGTTCGGCGTTGAAATGGAGTATGTCGTGACAAAACGGCACATCGTCCTTGGCGGGCTCGCCACCATGTCCGCGCTTGCGACCAGCGTATTCGCGGCAGGCGCGGCGTTCGCGGCCAGCTCGGCCCCGGCGCAAGGCCTGCCCGCCGTGACCCACGAGGCGGCCGGTCTTAGCAACCTGCAGATGGTCTCCGGGCTGCTCCCGGTGGCCGGTGGCACGTCCGGCCTCAGCGGCCTGCTCGGCAGCGCGTCGGGTCTTGGCCTGCTCGGCGGCCTGACCCAGGCGTCCCCACTGGGCTCGGCCCTGCCGGCCGCGAACGACCAGAAAGACCTCACCGGGAGCAACCCGGTGGACCAGGCTGGCACGCTGTCCGGCGCGACGGGAACAATCGGCAGCCTCCGCTCGGCGTCGCCCCTGGGCGACTCGAGCGGGCTAACGGGGGAGCTGCCGAACGTCGCCTCGGGCAGCGGCCTGCTGCAAGGCGCGGCGGGCGTCGTGCCCGTCCTCGGCGCGCTCACCGGCTCGCTGGGCTAGATCAAGCGAGCGACGGGGGCCCGTCCGCACCCGGGCGGGCCCCCGCGCCATCAAGCTCCACAGCATCACCCGGGTCGGCAGACTCGGCCAGCACCTCAAGCAAGAGGGTCGTCGCGGGCGGATCCGGCGGCGCGCCGTAGACCTGCGCGAATACGCGTCTGCGCGTGCCGGGCAACGCCCGGGCGCACACTCCCGGATGACGCGCCGACCGCAGCGCGAGCCCTGGCAGCGTGGCCACCCCCAGACCGGCCGCGACCAGCGCCTGCACCGCCACGTAGTCATCCGTGGTGAACGCGATCTTCGGGACGAATCCGGCCTGCGCGCACTGCCGCAGCAGGTGGTTCCGGCAGCGCTCGCAGCCAGCGATCCAGCGCTCCGCCGCGTATCCGGTCAGCTCCACCGGACCCGCCTCAGCCGAGGCTGGACCCGGCATGATCAGATACACCGGCTCGTCCAGGAGCAAGATCCCACGCGTTCCGTCGTCCTCTTCTTCCCCGGGGGTGCTGTCCGTCTCGTGCCTGAAGATGACCGCGACGTCGACGTAGCCCGCGCGCAGCATCCGCAGCGCCTCCGGCGGTTCGGCTTCGGTCAGCATCAGGTCGATGCCCGGGTGCAAGGCGTGCAGCCTGGCCGCGGCCGCGGGGACCAGCGTCCCGAGCGCTGAAGGGAACGCGGCCAGGCGCACACGCCCCTCCCGCAGCCCCACGTGCGCGGCCAGTTCGTTCTCGGCCGCGTCCATCCGGCCCAGGATCTCCGCCGCCCGCTCGGCCAGCAGCCGCCCCGCGTCGGTCAGCCTGATGCCGCGCCCGGCCCGCTGGAACAGCGTCGCCCCGGTCTCCGCCTCCAGCCTGGCCAGGTGATGGCTGACCGACGGCTGTGCGTAGTTGAGCTCCCTGGCCGCGGCCGTCACCGTCCCGTTCCTGGCCACCGCCTCCAGCACCCGCAGTCTTGTCAAGTCGAGCATGGTTAGGAATATAGATGCGATCTATCAGTTGGCCACCGTTCATTAATTGAATCTTTAAGATAATGAACGGTGGCCACCTTGATCCTGGCCGTCGGCCCGGCCCCGGCCGTCCAGCAGTGGCGCCTGCGGCGCCCGGACCGGCTGCCCGGCCGCACGCCGGCGGCGCCAGGCGAAGCCGGACAGCGCCTCCAGCACCACCCGGTTGGCCAGGAACGCGGTCACTTCGGCGTGATCGAAGGGCGGCGACACCTCGACCACGTCCACGCCGGCCAGCGGCATCTCCATCGCGATCCGGCGGACCGCGTCGAGCAGGGCCCGGCCGGTCAGCCCGCCGGGTTCGGGCGTGCCGGTGCCGGGGGCCATGCCGGGATCGACGACATCGATGTCGACGGACAGGAACACGCCGTCGCAGTCGTCGGTGGCGATCGTGAACGCCTCGTCCAGGCAGGCGTCCAGCCCGCGCGTGACCACCTCGGTCATCTCGAAGCTGCGCATCCGCTGGCCGGCCATCCAGTCCAGGGTCTCCGGCTCGGGCCAGTAACCGCGCAGGCCGAGCTGCAGGAACCGGTCGCCGCGCACCGCGCCGGACTCGATCAGCCGCCGCATCGGGGTGCCGTGGCCGTGCAGCAGCCCGCCCCACTCGGTGTCCCCGGTGTCCGCGTGCGCGTCGAAGTGGATCATCGAAACCCGGCCCCAGCCGACGTGCCTGGCCACCCCGGTCGCGTCCGGCAGGGCGATCGTGTGATCGCCGCCCAGGATCATGGGCAGCGCGCCGGCCTGGCAGATCTGGTGCACCGCCTCTTCGAGCCGCTTCAGCGAGCCTTCCATGTCGGCCCCCGGCATCAGCACGTCGCCCGCGTCGACCACCTTCATGTCGGTCAGCGGATCCACGCCCAGGGCCAGATGCGGTCTGGACCCGTCGTGCGCCAGGTAGTCCGTGCCGCGGATGGCCTGCGGACCGAACCGGGCGCCGGGCCGGTGCGAAGTACCTGCGTCGAACGGCGCGCCGATGATCACCACATCAGCGTCGGCGTAGCTGGCCGGCTCCTCCAGGTTTGCCTGCGGCACTCCGAGGAAAGTTGTGTCCGGACCATACATGCCACCTAGGCGAGCCATGATCCTGCTTCCGTTCGTAGATGTCCGATCAGGTTATCGGCCTCCGGTTAGCCAAGTACTCTCGGCTGCGTGCGAGGGATGACGCTGCTGGGCAAGCTCAAGCCGTCGTCCACTCGCGTGCGGACGGGGGGCGGGCTGGCTCTGGCCGGGCTGGCCGCGACCACGATGCTGGTGCAGGGCGACCAGTCGGCGCTGGCCCAGGCCGTGCACGGACTTGAGCAGCAGTTCGGGCTTTCCGACCAGGTGGTCGGGCTGATCCCGCTGGTCATGGCCGCGGCGGGCGCGCTCGGCGCGATCCCGCTCGGCATGCTGGCCGACCGCCGTCGCCGCACCTGGGTGCTCGCCGGCGTGGCGCTGGTGTGGACGCTGGCCATGGGGGTCGGGGCGGGCGCGACCACGTTCGTGGTGCTGATCACGTCCCGGCTGGTCACCGGCGCCGCCGAGGGCACCCCGCCGGTGGCGATCAGCCTGCTGTCTGACTACTTCCCGGTCCGCCGCCGGTCCGAGGCGATGGGCGTGTACCAGGCCGGGGCGATCGTGGGTGCGTTCATCGGCCTGCTCGGCGGCGGCATCGCGGTCGACATCGGCGGCCCGGTCAACGGCTGGCGCTGGGCCTTTTACCTGTGGGTGCCGATCGGGGTACTGGTCGCCATCTGGTTCGTGTTCCTGCTGCGCGAGCCCATGCGCGGTCATCAGGACGCCGGTTTCGAGGCCGAGCTGGGGCAGGCCGCCCCGCTCGCTGAGGCAGCGGAAAAGAACGAGCCTGCCACGGCGATGGCCGCGCCCGACGTCGCCTGCCTGGCCACCGGCGGGATGCTCGCGCTGCCCGCCCCCAGGAAGGGACCGCCGCCGCCGGCCGGGCACATCGGCCAGCGCGAGGCGCTGCGGCACCTGATGCGGATTCCGTCCATGTGGTTCGGCACGCTGTCGCTCACCGTCTCCCAGTTGCTGCTGTACGGGCTGTCGTTCTGGGGGGTGACGTACTTCGAGCGGGTGCACCACCTCGGGCCCGCGCTGGCCGGGCTGCTGTCCACCGTGCTCGGCGCCGGGTCGGCGATCGGGATTCTGGCCGGGGGCTTCCTGTCCGACCGGCTGCTGCGGCGCGGGCACGTGAACGCCCGGGTCTACGTGGTCGCCTACGGGGCGATCGCGGCCACGCTGGTGCTGGCTCCGGCCTTCGCCATCGGCAACCTGTGGCTCGGTGCGCCGCTGATCTTCATCGGCGGGATCATGCTCACGCTGCCGATCGCCCCGGCCGAGGCGCTGTGCACCGACGTGGTCCCGCCCGAACTGCGCGGCCGCGGGGCCATGGTCAGGCAGGTGGTGCGCACCGGGTCCTACGCTGGGCCCTACCTCATCGGCGTGATCTCGGTGGCCATCACCTCGCATTCGGCCTCCAGTTCGGTCGGGCTGCACTGGGCCATCGTCGCGGTCTGCCCGCTATACGCGCTCGGCGGCCTGATCATGCTGGCCGCGGTGCGGCACTACCCGCGCGACATCGCCTACGTGGTGGCGAATGCGCGGGCCAAGCTGAACGGCAAGCTCAACCAAAATCCCGTGCCCGACCTTGAACCTGTGCCTGACTCCGGGCCCGATCCTGACGCGCCCACCCCGACCTGAGGCCGACGGCCTGGTCTCCCTGGCCGTCCGCGTGCGGGATGCAGGGCAGCAGCCTGGCCAGCGGCCGCGGCAGCCACCAGTTCGCGGCGCCGAGCAGTTCCATCACGGCGGGCACCAGCACCAGGCGCACCACGGTCGCGTCGACGAACACGGCCACCGCCAGGCCCAGGCCGATCTGCTTCACCGAGACGTCCGCGCCGAGCACGTTGGACAGGAAGACCACGACCATGATCGCCGCGGCGGCGCTGATCACCCGGGCCGTGCTGGCCAGCCCGCGGGCCACCGAACGCGCGTTGTCGCCGCTGGCGTCGTAGAACTCGCGGATGCGCGACAGCAGGAACACCTCGTAGTCCATGGACAGCCCGAACAGGATGACGAACAGGAACATCGGCACCCAGGTGGTGACCGGCATCGTCTCGGGGAAGCCGAACAGACCGCGCAGCCACCCGTGCTGGGCCACCATGACCAGCACGCCGTAGGCGGCCGTGATCGACAGCAGGTTCATCACCGCCGCCTTGATCGCGATCACCACCGACCGGAACACCACGAGCAGCAGCACCATGGCCAGCCCGACCACGATCGCGATCAGCCAGGGCAGCCGCTGGCCGATCTGGTTGGCGAAGGTCACGTTGGCCGCGTTGGGGCCGGTGACGTAGGCGCGGATGCCGGTGCCGGCCACCGCGTGCGGGATGACCGTGCCGGACACCCGGTTGACCAGCGTGTTCGTCGCCGGGTTCTGCTCGCTGGTGGCCGGGTAGGCGATCAGCATCACTGCCTTTCCGTCCCGGCTCGACGCCGGCGCGGTCACCCGCGCCACCCCGGGCGTGCTCCGGACCGCGTCCGCCAGCCGGGCTACCCCACCAGCACCTTGCGCCCCGGGCAGCGTGGCCGCGATGATCAGCGGCGCGTCGAACCCGGGGCCGAAGCCGCGCGCCATGGCCGCGTAGCTGGCGTAACCCATGGTGGCGCGGCCCTGGGTGGACTCGTCCGGCATGTTCAGCTTCATGCCGAGCGCCGGGGCGGCGAGCACGGCGATGATCGCGGTGGCCGTCACGGCGGCGATCACCGGGTGGCGCTGCACGACCCCGGCCCAGCGCTCCGCGGCCGGGCCCTGTGGTGGCTGGCTCTTGCTCTTACGGCGGCGGAGCAGGCGGGTCAGCCGGGAAGGCTTGGCCAGCCGGGTTCCGGTGAAGCCGAGCAGCGCGGGCAGCAGAGTGAGCGACGCGAGCACGGTCATCGCGACCGTGGCCGCCGCGGCCACCGCGACCCCGTTCATCAGCGACTGGCGCAGCACGAACAGGCCGAACATCCCGATCACCACGATGGTGCCGGCGGTGAGCACGGACCGCCCGGCGGTGCGCATCGCCAGCACCGCCGCGTCCTGCGGGTCTGCTCCGCTTCGCAGCCCTTCACGGAAGCGGGTGACGATGAACAGCGCGTAGTCCACGCCGACGCCGAGGCCGATCAGCGAGGCGATGATGGGGGAGAACGAGGGCGCCGGGAACACGTGGCCGAGCAGCGCGATCAGCGAAAGCCCGGCGCCGATGCCGAGCAGTGCCGTGGCCACCGGCAGCCCCATGGCCAGCAGCGAGCCGAACGCGATCAGCAGCACGATCGCGGCCGCGGTGACCCCGATGCCCTCGGTCGGGCCGCCGTACGGGGTCTCCGCCTGGTCGACCAGGTCGCCGCCCAGGCTGAACGTCACGCCGGCCCCGGAGGCGGCGCGCGCGTCGTTCATCAGCGACGTGACCTCGCCGCCCGGGATGCTGGCCGACGGCAGGTCGAACTGGACGGTGGCGAACGCCACGTGCCTGTCCGGCGAGACGTGCCCCGGTGTGGTGTACGGGTTGGCGACCGACGTGACGTGCGGCGCGTGCGCGAACGGCCGGAGCGCCGCCGTCACCCGAGCCTGCGTGGCCGGTGAGGTGATGCCGCCCGTGGACGTGATGGCCAGCGTGAGCGCGTCACCCGACTGGCGCGCGAAGTGCTGGTCGAGTATGGCCTGGCCCGGGTCGCTGCCGGTGAAGCTGTTGTCGGCGGCCGCGCCGAACTGGGTCCACAGCGCGATCAGGCTGGCCACTGCGGCCACCCAGACCAGCAGCGTGATGACCCGGTGCCGGTAGCAGGCCCGGCCAAGCCCCCCGATGAGGCCCACTCGCCCCACTCCGCTTGGCCGGCCCGCGCCCGCGCCGTCCGCGTTCGCCGGGCCGGCGCCCAGCCCGCCTGCGCGGCCCGTGTCGTGTCCGTGTGACATGAAGCTCTCCCCGATCGATGCGAAAAGTCATCTCCGATGCTCGTCGCTGGACCGGTTCGTGGCGTCCTACCAGTGGAGTCTCTTGGCCGTCGGCGGCGTACCACGGGCGTAGTACTCCCGCGGTGGCAGCGGGCACACACAAACGTCCCGGGCCGGACCTCGGGTGCGGGTCCAGCCCGGGACGAAAAGGTGCCGCTGCCCCGGAGACAGGCACAGGGCAGCGGCGTTGACGGTTAACGCGCCTCTCACGAACCCGCTACGGACCCCTGGCTGGTCCGGATTCGCGGGTCCGAGAGGGCCGGATCGCGCTCCCCGCCAAGCTGACCAAGCACCGCTGCCCCGCGGGCAGATACCGGGGCAGCGGCGCTGGCCGACTAGAAATCCCCCCCACACCGACGTCGGTTTGCACCCCGGGACCGATGCCGGCTCCACTTTCCAGGCCGACGCTGGGCCGAACCTCCATGCGGCGGTGGGGTGCACCCACGCCGTCAGGCCCGAACCTGCGTCCATCTGGCTTTACCCTTAACAGGATCATACTTTACTACTACTTGAATCAACAAGCGACATTTCCCCCGCTGTTATGTGGCTGGTGCGGCCCACCCGCCCCTTCTCTCACCGGACTGATCCACTGTGCGAAACTGGGCCTTCACGCCGGCCAGGGGAGAGCGTGCGATGACTGTGCCAGAGCAGCCGGAGGTTTCGGCCCCGCTGGGCCCGCCGGGCCTGCCCGCGGTCACGCCTCAGCCGGTGCTCACCCCGCTGACCACGGCCGCGATCTTCCTGGTCGTGACCATCGACCCCGGTGGCGAGTCCACCGTCCGTGACCTCATCGCGGACCTGTCCGGTCTGCGGCGGTCGGTCGGATTCCGGATACCCGAGGGCCGCCTGGCCTGCGTCACCGCGATCGGCTCGGCCGCCTGGGACCGCCTGTTCGACGGCCCGCGACCCGCCGAGCTGCACCCGTTCCGCGAGCTGACCGGGGCCAGGCACCGGGCCGTGTCCACGGCGGGCGACCTGCTGTTCCACGTGCGGGCCAACCGGATGGACCTGTGCTTCGAGTTCATCGCCCAGGTGATGTACCGGCTGGCGGGCTCGGTGACCGTCCAGGACGAGGTGCAGGGGTTCCGCTACTTCGACGAACGCGACCTCATCGGGTTCGTGGACGGCACGGAGAACCCGGACGGCGTGGCGGCCGCGGCCGCCGCCCTGGTCGGGCCCGAGGACCCGGACTTCGCCGGCGGCAGCTACGTCATGGTGCAGAAGTACGTGCACGACATGAGCGACTGGAACGCGCTGACCGTCGAGGATCAGGAAAAGGTCATCGGCCGCAGCAAGCTGGCTGACATCGAGATGCCCGACGACGTCAAGCCGTCGAATTCGCACGTCGCGCTGAACACCATCACCGACCCGGACGGCACGCAGCGGCAGATCGTGCGCGCGAACATGCCGTTCGGCGCGCCCAGCCGGGGCGAGTTCGGCACCTTCTACATCGCGTACGCGGCCACCCCGTCCGTCCCCGAGCAGATGCTGACCAACATGTTCATCGGCAATCCGCCCGGGAACTACGACCGCATCCTGGACTTCTCCACCGCCCTCACCGGCACCACGTTCTTCGCGCCGTGCGCCGACTTTCTCGACGACCCGCCCACCTCCCCTTCCCCCTTCACTGCCCAGCCCGCGAGCGGAACATCAGCCACCGGCGATGGTTCGCTGGGGATAGGCACGCTGAAAAGGAGCACCCAGCGATGAATAACCTGCACCGCGAGCTTGCCCCGATCTCCGATGCGGCCTGGGCCGACATCGAGGAGGAGGCCAAGCGCACGTTCACGCTGAACCTGGCCGGCCGCCGGGTGGCGGACGTCCAGGGCCCAGCGGGCCCCACCCTGGCCGCGGTCGGCACCGGCCACCTGGCCGACATCGCCGCGCCCGATGACCGGGTGGTCGCCTGGGCCCGCCAGTCGCAGCCGGTCGTGGAGTTCCGGGCGCCGTTCACCCTGAACCGGCGCGATATCGACAGCGTCGAACGCGGCGCGCAGGACCCGGACTGGCAGCCGGTCAAGGACGCGGCGCGGAGCATCGCCTTCGCCGAGGACCACGCCGTCTTCGACGGGTACGCGGCCGGCGGCATCACCGGCGTCAGGGCGAGCTCGTCCAACCCCGAGTTCATCCTGCCCGCGGACGTGCGCGCTTACCCCGACACGGTGGCCAGCGCGCTGGCCACGCTGCGCCGGGTCAGCGTCGGCGGCCCCTATGCGCTGCTGCTCAGCGCCGACGTCTACACGGCGGTGAGCGAGACCTCAGACCACGGCTACCCGGTGCGTGACCACCTGGTCCGGCTGGTGGATGACATCGTCTTCGGGCCGGCCATCGACGGCGCGTTCCTGGTGTCCACCCGGGGCGGCGACTTCGAGATGTACCTCGGGCAGGACCTGTCGATCGGCTACCTGGGCCACGACGCCGACCAGGTGGAGCTGTACTTCACCGAGTCGTTCACGTTCGCCGTGCACACGGCCGAGGCCAGCGTCCAGTTCCGCCCCAACCCCGAGTGACCACCTGTTCTACAGGTTCAGGGCCGCCGCCAGCCGGCGGTATCCGGGCACCGGGTCGACGTCGGGCTCGGTGAGCAACTGGACGGCCACGTGGTCCGCGCCCGCGTCCAGATGCGCGCTCAGCCGGGACGCCACCTGATCCGCGCTGCCGTGCGCGACCAGCGCATCGATCAGCGCGTCGCTTCCGCCGTCGGCCAGGTCGGCCTCGCCCCAGCCCAGCCGGCGCAGGTTGCCGGTGTAGTTGACCAGGCCGAGATAGGGGTTGCGCACCCGGGCCCGGCCGAGCGCCCTGGCCCGCTCGGTGTCGGTGTCCACGATGGCCTTGTGTTCGGGTGCGAGCAGTGGCCCCGGGCCCAGCAGATCCCGTGCCTGGCGGGTGTGCTCGGGCGGGACCAGGTAGGGGATGGCGCCGGCGGTGCGCTCGGCGGCCAGCCTGAGCACCTTGGGGCCCAGCGCGGCGAGCACCAGGCGGCCGGCCGGGACCCCGTCGTCGAGCAGGCTGCCGACATAGGCGGCCAGGGTGTCGTACGGCCGCGCGTACTGCTGGGTGGCCTCCCGGTGCCCGGCTCCCACGCCGAGCACGAACCGGCCTGGGTGGCGGTCTTCCAGCCGGGCGAACGAGCGCGCCACCGTGTGCGCGTCGTCCCTCCACATGTTGACGATGCTGGTGCCGACGGCCAGAGTGCTGGTCGCGCCCAGGAATTCTTCCGGTTGGGCCAGGTCACCGTCTGGTGAGCCGCCGATCCAGAGCGCGCCGAACCCGAGCCGTTCGATCTCGGCGGCCAGCCCGGCTGTGAGCGTCGAGCTGCCTTGCCAGATTCCGAACCGTCCGAGCTGATCCCGCAGACTGCCTGGCATATCCGCTCCCTCTCGCCGTCCGGGGGTCGCAGGCCGTACCTCAGCCCGAACCCGACCCACCCAATGCCGCAACCGCGGCGACGGGGCCGGTGTTCCGCGACCGGCCCGGTGTCCGCGACCAGTCCGGTACGGCTGTCACCGCCGCCGACCTCGGCGACCCCGGTCGGCTGCGGGACGCGGCGGTGCTCGTGCACGCCGGCTGGGCGGCGCACTGGGGCACCGACTCGCTCAACATCGACAACCCGGCCGACCCGGCCCGCCCTGCCCACCAGGGGCTACTCGGCGCGGGCATCCCCATCATCGAGCACCTGACCAACCTCGAATCGGTACCCGACACCGGCGCCAGGCTGATCGCGCTGCCCGCCCCGGTCCGGGGCATGGCTTCCTTCCCGGTCCGCGCGGTCGCCGTCACCGGCGACCACGCGTAGCGGCCCAGCGGGCCGCTACGCCCTCGCTGGCCGGCGCCGACCGGTCAGGATTCCGGGTCGATGCCGTGCCAGGCCGGCACCTGTACGGTGCGGTGGCCCGGCGTGCCGCCAAGTATCACCTTGCGCAGCGAGACGTCGTTGGCGGTGGTCGTCTCGTGCAGCAGGCCCACCGGGTTGACGTCCAGTTCGATGTAGTACGTGCCGTTGGGCACGTTAGTGATGCTGAACGACTGCCCAGCTATGGTCTGGAAGTAGGTGTCGCCCCAGCCCACCGGCATCATCTCGCGCACCCACAGCGCCGTGGGCGTACCGCACTGGCCGACCAGCCCGAGCAGCGATGGCTGCCACTGCGCGTTCGGTGCCAGCAGGTCCACCGGGTCGCTGGGCGCGATGCAAAACCCCACCTTGTGGCTGCGCACCGCCTGCTTCTTGGCCGAGTTCAGCAGCACGTACCTGGCGAACTGCTCGAAGTGCCAGTGGTGGTGACCGTTCTGGTTGTCGTACCGCATGATCCCGGCCCTGGTGCGGCCGATGACCCGGCCGTCGCGCCAGTAGTACTGGTAGGCCTTCATGATGGGCGAGCCGGGGGAGCGGAAGCCCTCCACGTCGAGCGGGCCGTTGCCACTAACCCACACGGTGGCCCCGAAGTTCAGCAGGTCCAGGCCGGAGTGGGTGGCCGTGGTGCTGATCCCCCAGGACGGCAACGGCACCACGTCGGGCAGGATCGAGGCCGGCGGATGGGCCAGGTACGGCACCCGGGCCGGCGACCGCGGGGCCGGTACATCCTTACCGCCCCCGCGGCTGCCCCCGGGTCCGGTGGACACCGCGCCCTTGACCACCGTGACCGCCACGGTCGCGGCGGCCGCACCGCTCGCGATGTGCAGCGCCCGCACGTAGGCCGGGGCGACGCTCTCGGTCACCTGGTACTTGCCGGGGTTCAGGTGCATGAAGGGCCCGGGACCGAGCGGAGACGGCGGGTAGTCTTCGGCGGGGTCGGCCGCCCAGCCCTTGGCGATCCCCCACACCAGCGACAGCGGGAACGGGTCCAGGCCACACGCCTGCGGGTAGGGCTCGCTGGCCGGGCCGGCCGAGCTGGCCCGCTCGGGGTCGTACGTATTGGGGCAGAACGTGAGCCAGGGCGAGGCGACCACCGAGCCGCTGGCGTTGCGCACCGTCAGGCGGACGAAGTGCTTGAGGCCGTCCCAGCCGTCCAGCATCGAGGCGGGCAGCGGCCTGCGCCGCACCGAGCCCCACGGTGTCTGGATGATCTGTGTGAGCGTGACCGGCTTGGTGTAGGCGGCCCGCTGCACGTCGAACTGCAGCGCCGAGCCGAGCGACTCCACCCAGACGCCGGGATCCATCTGCACGAACCCGTGCGAGCTGCCGATCGTGACGTTGCGCTGGGCGGCCTCGAGCCGCACCACCGGGCCCATAGCGGCCGTCCTGCCGCTGGCCGCGCCCGCCGGCGAGACCGGGGCCGCCGCCAGTGTGACCGGGACCAGCGCGGTCGCGGCCAGGGCGGCCACCGCCGCCAGTACTGGCCGCTGCTGGGACCGTAGGGCAAACCGCATGATTCCTCCTGAGGTGCGGGTATCCGGGCAGGGGGCAGGGCGTGCGCGACCCACCGGGCAGGCGCGGAAAGAGGGAAGTGGCTGGCTGTTACTGGTTGCCGGGGTTGCCCGTCCAGTGCTGGAACCCGGCGGGGATGGTGACGAGAGTCTTGGCGATGTTGGCCCGGGTCGGCGGCAGCCAGCTCACGTCGGTCACCGACGAGGAGGTGTACCGGGCTGCGCTCCCCCCGTAGGTGGTGGTGGCCCCGTAAATCCGGACCGGCAGGTAGGTCGTGGGGTTGACGTACCAGGTCCAATCGGCCTTGACCCACTTCGCGTGGACGACCATGCCGTACGCCGGCGACAGCCGGACCGTCACCGGGCGGCCGGTGATCCTGATGGTCTCCTGGCCATCCACCCGGACGTGGCCGGTCACGCTGGCCACCCCGCAGGCCAGGGTGGCGTGGACGAACGACGACCAGTGCGGCTCTGTGGGCGGCGGGCCGCCCATGGTCAGCGCGGCCTGCTTCGAGCAGGCACTCGGCGGCTCTTCCTGAACCGGTGACAAGCTGTACCGGTGGTTGAAGTACGTGACGTACGCGTCGCTGAGCCGACCGTGTACGAGCGTGGTGCCGTCGGTCAGAAAAGGCTCGGAACCGCCGTGGTGCGTACACCACCCGCGGGCCGTCGCGTGGCCGCAAGATGCCCCGGTGAACTCCTCGAACAGGCCTTGGCGGCCGTAAGACCAGGTCGTGGTGTCCCCCCAGTTCCCGGAGGTCTGCCCGTGGAAGACCCGCTGCTCGTTGTCGAACGCGCTCTCCACGTGCCGCACCACGTACGCGACCGTTTGGGCTTTGGCTACCCCGGTGCCGGCCGTGGCCGGACCGCCGCCGGGCAGCGTCTGGCTGAGCAGCACGCCGACGGCCAGTGCCGCGCAGGCGAAGGTGCCACCGGCCTGCCAGCGCCGCCGCTGCCGGGCCCGCCCCCTGGCCACGATCGCCGACACCGGCAGATCCATATGCACGCCGCCCAGCGCGTCCCGCGCCCGGCTGAGCCGTCCGTGGACTGGCGTCTGTGCTTCGTGATCGTTCATCAGTGATCTCCTGTTTCCGCCAGCGAGGCCGGTACCAGACGGCGACCTCCGCCGCCCGGCGCCCCTCGCCAGCCCCCGATCGCGGCGTCGCCGCGCAGCGTGCCAAGGGCCCGGTGCAGGTGCGAGCTGACCGTGCCGGGTGAGATGCCCAGCGTCTGGGCCGTCGTCTCGTTGTCCAGGTCGAGCAGCAGCCGCAGCGCGACCACCTGCCGTTGCCGGACCGGAAGCCGCCGCAACGCGGTCACCATCGAGCGGTCCAGCGTGGACAGCAGGTCGGCGGCTCCCGCCGTGTCATAGCCGTCCAGGCTGGTTTCCCTCCGGCGCCGCCGCCACCAGGACACGTGGGTGTTCAGCGCGGTCTTGATCACCCAGGCCCGCGGGGCCGGGTGATCGCGCACGGTGCGCCAGCCCGTCCAGGCCCGGGTGAAACCCTCCGCGACCAGGTCCTCGGCCAGCGCCAGGTTTCCCACGTTGAGCAGCACGATGCGCAGGCACTCATCCCGGGTTGCCTCGTAGAACTCGGCGAACTCCGTCTGCTTGGACTTCACGCCTGCAAAACGCCCCAGCATGCCAATCCCTTTACACCAATTTGCCGCCGCGCGCGAGGCCGGAATCCCGCTCATATCCGGAGAACTGGAACTATGCACGGGTAAGACTCGGATAGCCTGCTCGGCGTGAACCGCCGTGGAACGTCGTGGCCCAGGCGGCCGTCGGCGAGCACAGGCGCGGGGCCGCGCGGTTGAAAACGATCATCGTCGCGGGGGCGGTGGCACTGCTCATCGCGCTGTTCGGAACGCCGCTGTTGATCAGGCTGATGCGGCAGCATGGCTATGGTCAGCCGATCCGGGTCGAGGGTCTCCGGTCGCACGAGACGAAACGGGGTACGCCCACCATGGGCGGCGCGGTCTTCGTGATCGCGGCGCTCATCGGCTATGTGGCAGCGCACGCGGCGACCGACGATCCGTTTACGCCTTCGGGCGTCCTTGTGCTGCTGATGATGACGGGCCTGGCCCTGGTCGGGTTCATAGACGACTATCTCAAGATCTTCCGGCAGACCAGTGTCGGGCTGCGCAGCCGGGCGAAGCTGGGCGGCCAGTTCATGGTGGCGGCTGTGTTCGCGGCGGAGGTGCTGCAGTATCCCGACAAAATCGGCCTGACGCCCGCTGACGCGCACCTATCGTTCCTGCGGGACTTCGGCCCGGCTATCGGCACGCTGCCGTTCGTCATCTGGGCAGTCATCATGGTGGTTGGCACCTCGAACGCCGTGAACCTGACCGACGGGCTGGATGGGCTGGCGACCGGCGCGACCATCCTGGTGCTGGCCGCCTACGTGCTCATCGGGATCTGGCAGGAGGGCAACGACTGCGCCGGCCCCGTGCTGCGGCAGTGCTATCAGGTGCGTGACCCGCTCGACCTGGCGGTGGTCGCGGCTGCGGTCCTCGGCGCCTGTATTGGGTACCTCTGGTGGAATGCGCCGCCCGCGAAGATCATCATGGGGGACACCGGGTCGCTGGCCTTGGGCGGAGCGCTGGCCGGCCTTGCGATCTGCACCAAGACGCAGTTGCTGCTGATGATCCTCGGCGGCCTGTTCGTGATCATCACCATGTCCGACGTGATTCAGGTGACCGTCTTCAAGGTAACCAGGATCAGAACCGGACAAGGGAAACGGGTCTTCAAGATGGCGCCGCTGCAGCATCACTTCGAATTGCTCGGCTGGACGGACACGACGATCGTCATCAGGTTCTGGCTGATCTCCGGCCTGTGCGTGGCGCTCGGCCTCGCCATCTTCTACACCGCCTGGCTGCAGACCTGACGCGCTCGACGCGTCATTCACCGGGAATGTCAGCGCCGCCAGCCAGAATTGGACCGGGTCGCCGTCGGCCGGTGAAAACTCGCCACGGGACAGGTCAACCAGTCTGACCGACCACCACGACCACCACCCGAAGGAGCCGCCATGTCGCGCGTGCGCATCCACAACTTCTCGATCTCGCTCGACGGGTTCGCCACCGGCGAGGGGCAGGCCGCCGACACGCCGTTCGGCCACGCCGGGCATCGGCTCCACGAGTGGATGTTCGCCACCCGGTTCGGCCGCCGCGAAGTCCTTGGCGAGTCAGGCGGCACCGAGGGTGTCGATCACGCGATGGCCGATCGGCACGGACCCGGGATCGGCGCGGAGATCATGGGCGCGGGCAAGTTCGGCCCTCCGGGCTGGCAGGACGACCCGCAGTGGCGCGGGTGGTGGGGTGACAACCCGCCGTTCCACACGCCGACGTACGTCCTGACCCACCGTCCGCGCCCGCCGCTGGAGATGGACGGTGGTACGACGTTCCACTTCCTGGACGCCGCGCCAGCGGATGCACTCGAGGTGGCGCGGGACGCAGCCGCCGGTCAGGACGTCCGCATCGGCGGGGGTCCGACCATGATGCGCGCGTTCGTCGCCGCCGGTCTCGTCGACCACCTGCACGTCGTGCAGGTGCCGATCCTGCTCGGCCGCGGGGTTCGGCTGTGGGACGGCCTGGAGGGGCTGGAGCAGCAGTACGACGTGGAGGCGGTCTCGACCCCCGGCGGCGTCACCCACCTCACGTTCACCAGATAACGGCTCCGGGCACCTGCTGTTCTGGCCGTTGATGTGCCCTTGCGAAAATTGTCAGCATGGACGGACGCGCGTGTCCCTGCGGCCTGGGCGAGGACTATGAGTCGTGCTGCGGGAGACTGCACGCAGGCGCATCTGCGCCGACCGCTGAGTTGCTGATGCGCGCCCGCTACAGTGCATTCGCCGTCGGGGACGCCGGTTACCTCCTGCGCACCTGGCACCCGTCAGGCCGCCCGCAGACTCTCAGCCTGGACCCGGCACTGCGATGGACCCGCCTCGCCGTCCTGCAAACGCGCGACGGCGGACTCTTCGACTCCACTGGCACGGTGCAGTTCCGGGCCACGTACGTCCGGCAAGGGCAGCGTGGCGTCCTCGCGGAGACAAGCAGATTCGCCCGGCAAGGCCGACACTGGACCTACCTCGGCCCCATCGACTGAACGGCGCGCGGTTTCTGGGTGGATCCGTAGCTGGCAGGTGGGGCACGATGGCCGGCGTGACACTGGTCTACCTGGTACAGCATGCGGACAAACGGCGTTCCCCTGGCGATCCGGGCCTGACCCAGCACGGACGCGAACAGGCGACGCGCACCGGCCGGTGGCTGGCTGGCCAGGACATCACGGCCCTGTGGACCAGCCCACTGCGCCGGGCGCAGCAGACCGCCGGTCACATCGCCGCGGCGACCAGGCTGACAGCCCACCGCGACGCCCGGCTGGCCGAGCGGCTGAACTGGGACGGCAGTATCCCCCTCGACGCGTTCCTGGCGGTGTGGGCGCGCACTAGCCACGACCGTGACCTGGTACCCGCGGGCGGGCAGTCAGCCCGGCACGCTGGAGACCGGCTACAGGACTTCCTGGCTAGCCTGCAGCACCAGCCAGGCCCGGTCGCCGCGGTCACCCACGGCGGCGTCACCATCGAACTGCTGCGCAACCTACTCGGAGACGACGGCCTGCCGCCCGGTCTGCTCGCGGCGGGCATCCCACCGTGTGCGATCACCGCCATCGACGGCCAGGATGCCGTCATGCTCGCTTCAGACACCCACCTGCGGTAACCGTTCGCACCCGTGAGCACGGGGTTCGCTGACTGCGGCTGTCGGTGGCGCCTGCCAGACTGGCAGCATGCCCATGGGGGCGCACGATCGCTCGAACATGCACATAGCGAGGTGACAATGATCCGGAACGTGGTGGTCGGCCGCCTGCGGCAGGCCACGGACCCCGCTCAGCGTGCGGCCGATGCTGCCCTTTTGCAGGAAGGCCTGGCGGGCATCGCCGCGCTCCGCTTTCCCGGGCTGCTGGCGATGCACGTGGGGGCCGACTCGGGACTGCGCGACGGCGGCTGGAGCTTCGCGATCACCAACGACTGGAGCGACGAGGACGCGTACCGGGTGTACGACGCCGACGACGAGCACAACCGGCTCCGCCGCGAGATCTTCGCCAAGATCTGCGACGACATCGCCCGCGTCCAGTTCCGCATCGACGCCTGATTTACCTGGACGCCGATTTACATATAACGACAGGAAGGGGACCGCCAGCCATGGCCGAGGTGTTGCTGTTCCATCACGCGCTCGGGCAGACACCGGGTTTCCTCGCCTTCGCCGACCAGATCCGGGCCGGGGGACACACGGTGCACACCCCCGATCTCTACGACGGGCGAACGTTCGACAGCGTGGCGACCGGGGTGGACCACGCCCGCGAGATCGGGTTCGGGGAGATCATCGACCGGGGCGTCCGAGCCGCTGAGGCGCTGCCCGCCGCCTTGGTGTACGCCGGCAACTCGATGGGCGTGCTGTCCGCTCAGAAGCTGGCGCAGACCAGGCCGGGCGCCAAGGGCGCCCTGCTGCTGGAGTCCTGCGTCCCGGTGTCGGAGTTCGGGCCTGCGTGGCCGGACGACGTGCCGGTCCAGATCCACGGCATGGACGCCGACCCCGAGTTCGCCGGCGAGGGCGACCTCGACGCAGCCCGCGAACTCGTCAAGCAGGCCAAGGACGCCGAACTTTTTCTGTACTCAGGCGACCAGCACCTGTTCGCGGACAACTCGCTCCCGTCCTACGACCCGCCGGCCGCTGCGCTCCTCCTTCGCCGCATCCTCGACTTCCTCGCCGCTCGCTGACGATCGCTGACCGCGGCCGGTCGGTGCTGGTCACGGACGACGGGCGCAGCAGGTCGAGCCCGGCCACCGACCCACCGCCGCGGCCACCTCGGCGCGCTCCCGGCCGAGCAGCGATGAGCCGCCCGCCAGGAACCCCGGCACGTCGTAGAACGTGTCGGCGCCCTGGCCGTGCCGCTCGGCCAGCACGTCCCAGCGCTTCTGGTTGACCCGCACCCGCTCGTCCATTCCAGCACCCTACGGGGCCGCCCGACTGGGGCGCGGGCTGGCCACCGGGACACCTTGGGGCAGGCTCCGGTGACGCTGGCCTCTGGCCGTCAATTCAGAAAATAGGTATAAGAGACGGTCATGGATCTCTTTGACCTGTCCGGAAAGACAGCCGTGGTCACCGGTGGCACCCGCGGCATCGGCCTGATGATCGCGCGCGGCCTGCTGCAGGCGGGCGCGCGGGTGTACATCAGCTCACGCAAACCCGAGGGCTGCGCCGCCGCCGAGCAGGAACTCAGCGCCTACGGGCCAGTCCACGCCATCCCGGCCAACGTGGCCACCGAAGCGGAGTGCCTGCGGCTGGCCGCCGAGGTCAGCCAGCGCGAGCCGTCGCTGCACGTGCTGGTCAACAACGCCGGGGCGACCTGGGGCGCACCGCTCGAGGAGTTCCCCGCCGAGGCCTGGGACAAGGTCACCGACCTCAACCTGAAGGCGCCGTTCTACCTGACCAGGGCGTTCCTGCCGTTGCTCGAAGCGGCCGGGACGCACGACGACCCGGCCAGGGTGATCAACATCGGCAGCATCGACGGGCTCCGTGTGTCGCAGTTGCCGACCTACGCCTACTCGGCCAGCAAGGCCGGGCTGCACCACCTGACCAGGGTGCTGGCCCGCGAGCTCGGCCCCCGGCACGTCACGGTCAACGCGATCGCCCCCGGGCCGTTCGAGTCGAAGATGATGGCGGCCACGCTGGAAGCGTTCGGCGAGGCGATCGCCGAGGCCGCCCCGCTGCGCCGGATCGGCCGGCCCGACGACATGGCTGGCGTCGCGATCTACCTGTCCTCCCGGGCGGGCGCCTATGTGACCGGCGCCGTCATCCCGGTGGACGGTGGCATCGCCACCACGGTCTGACCTGGAATGCCACCGCTACCGGTCGGCGGCCTCGGTGGTCCAGGTGAGATACGGCGGGTGCAGGCGAGCGCAGATCGGGTTGCCCTTCGCGTCGGTCAGCCGTACCCGCGCGACCAGCCGCAGGCCCGGGCGCAGGGCCTGCTCGATCAGGCTGGGATCGACATCAACGAGCCGGAGCTTGGCCCCGCGGAACAGTCGCAGCGTTCCGTCGCCAGGCACGTCGCCCCAGGCCAGGCCCAGATGGCGGTCGGTGCGGTCGCCCCGCACGAACGGGCCGCCGAAGTCGAAGCCGTCCTCGCCCCGCCGGACCTTGACTAGGACCTCCCAGCGGACCGAGGGCACATCGGCGGGCGCCGGCTCGGTGGCCAGCCAGGGCTGGCCGGGCATGAGCAGCGCGGAGCGGTCCTGGCTCTTGCCGTGCAGCGCGACGTGGATATTGCGGTGCGCCGGGCCGTCTGGTTCGGGCTGGCAGGTCAGCCCGGGCAGGTCGGTGCCGTCGATCCGCACGGTCATCTCGCCCACCACGGGTGCGGGGCGCCGGGCCGGCTGGCGCGGCGCCGGCGGGGCGACGCTCTGCTCGTAGGCGCGCCGCAGCCAGCCGATCACCTCGTCGTCGACCTCGCCGGGGGCGGTCAGCGCGATCCTGAGGTTGATCGTGCCGCTGCCGATGTTCCTGGCCACCCGCAGGCGGCCGCCGGGCTCGGTGCCCTCCAGCCGGAAGCCCAGATCCACCCGGCTCTTGGCCGTCGGCTGCACCACGGCGAACGTGCGGCCCGCAGAGAGCAGGGACACACAGGTCCGGCGCGCCACCACAGTCAGCGGCCCGAGTGCCGGCGCCGCGGCCAGCACCGCGTCGAGCACGGGGCGCAGGTGCGGCCGGTCGGCGTACTGGCCGGCGATCAGCTCGTCGGCGTCGCCGTCACCGGGCTCTGCGACCGGGACCGGGACCTGCGCCGGTGCGCCGGTGCGGTCGGGCGCTTCGGCTGCGTGGCGGCGTTCCACCTCGTCCTTGAGCCTGGGCCAGCTCGCGAAGCCGTACTCCCTGGCCAGGGCGAGCTGGGCAGCCGACAGCGTGACCGGGCCCGAGTTGGTATCGGCCGCGGCGGCGCGGAGCCGCTGCAGCGCGGATTCGTCGCCAGCCGCGGCGGCGCGGTGCAGCTCACGAGCCTGACGACGGAGCTGATCCAGATGGGGGTGGGCGGGAAGCTGGGGCACGGCGGTCTCCTCCGGAGCCGGGGCCCGCGTTCCAGGCTCGGGCGAAGACGGATCAGCCGTCCAGCGAGAAGCCTACGTCAACCAGCGGAGGTGGACTCAGTCCTTCCCGCGGACCCGGTGGTGCCCTCCCGCACCAAGCCCCAATCTACCCCAGCCGGGCCCGCCCCTGGCCGGGCTGAGCCAGGCCGTGTTCGTATGCGAGCACGACCAGTTGCGCCCGGTCGCGCGCGTTCAGCTTGGTCATCGACCGGCTCACGTGCGTCTTCGCGGTCAGCGGGCTCACCGTCAGCTTGGTGGCGATCTCATCGTTGGACAGGCCCGCCGCGACCAGCGCGATGACCTCCCGCTCCCGGCTGGTGAGCGCGGCCACCCCAGGGTCCACGGTGGGTACCACGCTGGACCAGACCGGTCCCGGCAGGCGGGGGAGCGCGCCAGGATCTGCGGCGAACGCGGCGATGATCGAACGGGTCACGCCGGGGGACAGCAATGCGTCGCCGCGCGCCACCACCCGCACGGCCTGCAGCAGTTCTTCTGGTTCGACGTCCTTGACCAGAAACCCGCTGGCGCCGGCGCGCAGCGCGCCGAACACGCTCGCCTCGTCGTCGAACGTGGTCAGCACCACCACCCGTACCGAGCCGAGGGCCGGGTCGCCGGTGATCCGGCCCAGCGCGGTCAGGCCGTCCACCTCCGGCATACGCAGGTCCATCAGCACCACGTCGGGCCGCAGTTCGCGGGTGAGCGCGACCGCGACGCCCCCGTTGGCCGCCTCACCCACGATCGTGATGTCGTCAGCGGTCTCCAGCAGCATCCGGAAGCCCGCCCGCAGCAGCGCCTGATCATCAGCCAGCAGCACCCGGATCATGACGCGGTTCCCGTCTGGGCAGCCGACCCCACCGCGTCGGCAGGCTCGATAGGCAGCCGCGCCACGATCTCGAAGCCACCCTCGGGCCTGGGACCCGCCGTGAGCTCACCACCGAGGGCCGCCGCTCGCTCCGTCATCCCGGTGATCCCATGCCCAGCCCCGGCCGGCCCGTTGCCTTCGGCCGCGGTCTGGCCCGCCGCCTCGCGGCTGCCGACGGCCGGGCCGCCGCCGTCGTCGCAGACGCTGATGGTCAGTGCGTCTGGGCCGAAGCTCAGCCGTACCGTGGCGCTCGCCTCTGGGCCGGCGTGCCTGAGCACGTTGGTCAGCGATTCCTGCAGGATCCGGTACGCGGCCTGATCCACGACCGCGGGCAGCGCGACCTGTTCGCCCTCGACGGTCAGCCGCACCGGTGCGCCCGCCGCGGTGACCGCGTCGGCCAGTGCGGTCAGGCCGTTTAGGCCACTCACCCGCCTCCCCATTCCCCCTTCTTCCACCTGGCCAGGTTCCCCGCCCGCCTCCACCGCGCCGTCCTCGCGCCGTAGCCTGCCCAGCGTGGCGCGGATGTCGGTGAGCGCGTTCTTGCTGGTCTGCCTGATCGCGGCCAGTGAATCCCGCAGGCCATCGGGCGCCGCCCTGGCCCCGCCGCCGGGCTGAGCGCCGTCGAGCACGTGCAGCGCCGAGCCGGCCTGGACGGTGATCGTGGCCATGCTGTGCGCGATCGTATCGTGCAGATCGCGGGCGATCCTGAGCCGTTCCTCCGCCACCCGGCGGGCCGCCTCCGCCTCACGCTCCTCCGTGGCCAGGCGCAACCGGCCGACGGTCTCGGCGGCCAAGGCTCGCCTGCCCCGCACCACTTCGCCGAGCGCGACGGCCAGGAACAGCACGGCGATCGACTGGAGGAACTCGGCGGCCAGCGAGGCCACGCCCTGATGGGTGGACGCGTCCACCACGAAGAATCCGACGATCATGTAGGCGGCCGGGATGACGATCGCCCAGACCAGAGCCCCGGCCACCGTGGCGTCGTACAACGGCAGGCAGAGCAGGGGCGCCGGTGAGATGTTGCGCCGGTCGAGTATGTAATAGACCAGCATCAGCAGTGCGCAGCCGGCCAGTTCACGCAGCGGCCATCGTCTGCGGATCAGTATCGGCAGGGGAAGGACGGCGCCGAACAAATAGGCCACCGCGTTCAGCGGTTTCTGGCCGGGACCGGTGGCCGTGGCCACGTTGAGCTCCACTGCGGCGATCACAACGGCCGTCGCCGCGATGTCGATCAGCCGGATGCCACCCAGGATCCGCACAGACCTCACGGCGTCAAGGTACGCGTTTCCCGCCTCCGGGTGAAATGTGGTCACGTCCACCGGCATACTTGACTTATTCTTGACCTCGGAGAAGCTTTTCCTTTACGATCCTCTACCCAGCCCGGGGATGGGCCAACAGGTGCGATGATCTCGATGGAAGAGCAGCCTGCGGCCATGTCCGTGGCCACCCCCGACCGTGCAGGGAACAATTGACCCACTGAGCCGGGAAGTGATCATGAGCCTTGATGAACTCGACGGGGAGATCATCTCTGCGCTCGTCGAGAACGCGCGGTCAAGCTACGCCGAGATCGGGGCGCGCGTGGGGCTGTCCGCCCCCGCGGTAAAGCGCCGGGTGGACCGATTGCGGGCCTCCGGCGCGATCACCGGGTTTTCGGCCCGGGTGGACGCGTCCATGCTCGGCTGGACCACCGAAGCCTACGTCGAGCTGTTCTGCCGCGGCCGCACCTCACCGGCCGAGATCGGCGCCGCGGTCAACCGGCACCCCGAGGTGGCCGGGGCCTGCACGGTCACCGGGGAGGCGGACGCCCTGCTGCACATCAGGGCCGCTGACATGCGGCACTTCGAGAAGGTGGTCGAGCGGATCAGTGCCGAGCCGATCGTCGTGCGCACCCGCAGCGTCATCGTGCTTTCCCGGTTGGTGGACCGGGCCGACGTGACCTTCTCCCACGTGTTTACGGACCGCTGACCAGCCACGCAGGCCCGCGAAACGGGCGTGAAGATATCACGATGACCGTGCTATGCCGGTCCTGACCCGTTACAGTCGCCGTTATGCCTGAGAACATGACAGACCCAAGCCACAGCACAGAGGCGTTCCGCGCCTTTGCGCAAGAGGGCGGGGGCGCGCCCGAGCCAAGCTACGCGATGCGGGCTCCGCGCAGCAAGGTGATGCTGCTCGCCGCCATCGTGGTCGGCGTGGCCCTGGTCATCGCCTTGGTCTCGCTGACGCTGACGTAGTAGTGCGCCGCGCCCCGGCGGTAACGCCGGGCGCTAGTTCCCCGGCGGCTCCGGTGTTATCTCCCCAGAGCCGCGTTCAACCAGGCGGGTGACCAGCTCGATACGCTGGGCCGGCCCACCTTCCCCGGCCAGCCGCCGGAACAGCAGTTCCGCCGCGATTCGGCCCATCTCCGCTGGATCCTGCGCCACCACCGTGATGCCCGGCGTGAGCAGATCGGCTAGCTCGAGATCGTCGAACCCCACCAGCGACAGGGTCCGGCCCAGGGCCGCGAGTTCGCGCAGCGCCAGCACGGTCACCCGGTTGTTGCCACAGAACAGGGCCGTGACCGGGTCCGGCCCGGCCAGCATGACGGTCAGCGCCTCGCGCACCCTGGCCGGATCGGGCGGCGCCATGACGGTCCACGCCTCGCGGGGCGACAGGCCTGCCTCCGCCATCGCGCCGGTGTAGCCGCGGTGCCGCAGCGCCGCGGTGTAGATGCCAGGGTCGTCGCCGATGTAGCCGATCCGCCGGTGCCCGTGCTCGATCAGGTGCCGCACCCCCTGGTGGGTGCCGCCGGTGTTGTCGGACAGCACGACGTCCGCGTCGATCATCCCGGCTGGGCGGTCCACGAACACCGCGGCCACCCCGGCCGCGATCTCCGGCAGCAGGTAGGTGTGGTCCGCCGACGCCGGGATGATGATCAGCCCGTCCACCCGGCGTGCGCAAAAGGCCAGCGTCAGCTCGCGCTCCCGGAGCGGATCCTCGTCGCTCGACCCGGTGAACAGCAGCGAGCCGTGCCGGTGCGCGACGTCCTCCACCGCCCGTGACAAGGCCGAGTAGAAGGGGTCGCCGATGTCCTCGAGCACCAGGCCGATCGAGGCCGTCTGGCCCTTGCGGAGCACGCGCGCGCTGTCGTTGCGCCGGAACCCTAGGGCCTCGATGGCGGCGCGGACCCGCTCGGCGGTGCCTGGCGTCACGCCGGGCTCGTCGTTGACCACCCGGGACACGGTCTTCAGCGCCACCCCGGCCCTGGCGGCCACGTCCTTCATGGTGGGACGTCCGCGACCGTCGTACTCCGCCTCGGCGGTTTCCGGTGTTCGGGGCTCGGGTGTTCGGCGCTCGGATGTTTGGCGCTCGGATGTTTGGCGCTCGGGTGTTTGGCGCTCGGATGTTTGGCGCACAGCGGTTGGACGCGTGCTGCTGCCACCTGGTTCCATATGACAACGTTATCGGCGCAGGCCGGGAGGCTCACGTATCGTTGCACTCGTGAGACACGGTCATTGCGGGCCAAACAGCGCGGCAGCGGGCGATTCGCCGCGTCGGCTGCCCGGCGCCGGGAGGGGTGGGGCTGCCGGGTGAGCGTGGTCGCGGGTCAGACGCGACGACGATGGGCCCTGGTCGCAGGAGGGGTGGCCCTGCTGTGCGCGATGCCGACCATCGACAGCGCGCTGCCGGTGACCGTCCCGCACGTGGCCGCGGCCGAACTGCGCACGCACATTCTGGCCGCCGAAGACCAGTCGTTCGCCGGGTACGCGGAGAGCGACGCGTCGTTCGGGCTGCCCACCGGCCTGGACGGGTTCGGCGGCGTCGCTTCGCTGCTCGACGGCGTGACCCGGATGCGCATCTGGCAAGCCGCACCGAACCGATGGCGCGTCGACGTGCTGGCCGACGTGGGGGAGAACGACACCTACGAGACCGCGCACGGTGCCTACCTGTGGAATTCCAACAGTGAGCTGCTCACTCAGGTGCTCGGCCAGTATCCGGTACGGCTGCCGCGGGCGGCCGACCTCGATCCGCCGGCCCTGGCCATCCGGCTGCTGCGGGAGGCCGGGCCGCGGGCGCGGGTGACTGGGCTGGCGCCACACCGGGTGGCGGGTATCGCGGCGACCGGCCTGCGACTGACGCCCGGCGACCCGGACTCCACCATCGCGCAGGTCGACATCTGGGCCGAGCCGGGCACCTGGCTGCCGCTCCAGGTCGAAGTGTTCGGCCGCGGCACCACCCAGCCGGCCATCGAGACCCAGTTCTTGCAGGTGAGCACGTGGCGGCCGAACCAGGCCACGCTGACCCCGCAGCGCGGTCCCGGCACCGCCTTCACCCAGACCGACGCCTCGGATCTGTCCGGCGCGCTGAACGACCTCGGCCCGGTGATCCTGCCGGGCAGCCTGGCGGGGCGGGCGCGGGTCATGGCCCCGACGGGGTTCAACCAGGTTGGCATCTACGGCCACGGCCTGGCCACGTTCGCCGTGCTGGAGATCGACGGCTCCACCGGGCTGGGCCTGATCGACGACGCCCGCTCGGACGGCGGCATGCCGCTGAAGGGCCCGCACTGGTATGGCGTGGCGATCAGCACCCGCATCATCAACGCGGTGATGCTGCACCCGAGGGCGGGGGCCGGCACGTTCATACTGGCCGGTTTCGTGAACCGCCAGATCCTGCGGCAGGCGGCGAGCCAGCTCGCCCGGGATCCCTGGTAGGCCGCCTGTGATCGTCACCCGGTCCATCACCAAGCGCTACGGCGCCGTGCTGGCCGTCGACGGCATCGACCTCGACGTGCGGGCCGGTGATCGTTACGGGCTGCTGGGGCCGAACGGGTCGGGCAAGACCACGCTGGTCCGGATGCTGCTCGGCCTCGTGTACGCCACCAGCGGGGAGATCGAGGTACTGGGACGGCCGGTGCCCAGGAAGGTGTCCGAGGTGCTGCCCCAGATCGGCGCCCTGGTGGAGGAGCCCGCCGCCTACCCGCATTTGTCCGGCCGGGCCAACCTGCGCCTGTTCGACGCGGCCGGGCCTGGCGGCCGCCGAGGCACCCGCCGCGAGCGGATCGAGCAGGCGCTGAGCCTGGTGGGGCTCGGCGGCATCGACCGTCGGCCAGTCAAGGCGTACTCGCTGGGCATGCGCCAGCGTCTGGGCCTGGCCGCGGCCCTGGTTCGCCAGCCCAAGCTGCTCATCCTGGACGAGCCGGGTAACGGGCTGGACCCGCGAGGCTTGCGTGACTTCAGGAGGCTGCTGATCGAGCTGAACGAGGCGGGTGCCACGGTCTTCCTGTCCAGCCACCTGCTGGCCGAGGTGGAACTGCTGTGCACCAGGGTGGGTGTGCTGGACCGCGGCAGGCTCGTGCTGCAGGAGGACCTGGCCGGCCTGCGCGCGCCCACCGGCCGGGTCATCGTGGAGACGCCGGACGCCGGCCAGGCCGTGGCCCTGCTCGACGGGCGGGTCGAAGGGCGCAACGGTGCCAGGCTGGTGGTGCGGCACGACGACCCGGCCGCGCTCAACGAGCGGCTGGTCCGCGAGGGGATAAGGGTCACCTCGATGAACGCCCAGCGCCGCACGCTCGAAGAAGTGGTGCTTGAGATCACCGGGACCGGCAGCGATCAGGTCGACGGGGGTGACCGCGAGAAATGATCTCCGTGGAGCTGGTCAAGCTGCTGCGCAGGCCGCGCACCTGGATCAGCATCCTGCTGCTGTGCGCGCTGCCGGTGGCGGTCGCGGTGTTCATCGCCGTTACCCACCTGGCGCCACCTCCCGGCCAGGGCGCGGCCTTCTTGTCCGCGGTGGTGGAGGACGGGTCGCTGTTCCCCGCGGCGGCGCTCGCCCTAGTCCTGCCGGTCTTCCTGCCGGTCGCCGTCGCCCTGGTGGCCGGCGACTCGATCGCGGGCGAGGCCAACACGGGAACCCTCCGCTACCTGCTGATCAGGCCGGTCGGGCGGACCAAGCTGCTGGTGGCCAAGCTGGTGGCGGTCATAACCTACGTGCTGCTGGCCGTCATCTCGGTCACGCTGACCTCGTTCATCACCGGCGTACTGCTCTTCGGCTCCCGCCCACCCGAAGCCGTGGGCCGGCCGGGCAGCGTCTCGGCGGGCATCCCTACCGCCGGGGTGCAGCCCGCCGCCAGCGCGACCTCGCTGTCCGGCGCACCGCTCACGCTGACCCAGCTCATCGAGCGCGTCGTCGGGGCGGTGGCGCTCATCACCGTGTCGATGCTCGGCGTGGCGGCCATCGCGCTGTTCCTGTCCACGGTCACCGACTCCGTGCTCGGGGCCGCGTTCGGTGCGCTCGCGGTGCTGGTGGGCAGCGAGGTGCTGGTCACCCTGAACGCGGCCTCGGCGGTGCAACCGTACCTGCCCACCAGGTACTGGCTGGCCTGGATCGATTTCTTCCGGCAGCCGATCTTCTGGCGAGATATCCAGCGCGGGTTCGGGATCCAGGCCGTCTACGTCCTGGTGTTCCTGGCCGCCGCCTGGGCCAACTTCTCCACCAAGGACGTCACGGCTTAACCGGCCGGCGAGTCGCGGTCACGCTGGCCCGGCCGACGGGGTGCGGGACAGCGAGAAACGGTCGAGTGGGACGCGGGGCTCCTGGCCCATGGCCAGGTCGGCCAGCATTTCCCCGAGCACAGGGCCGAACTTGAACGCGTGCCCGCTGCCACCGCCGCCGACCACCACCGGGCCCACCCGGTCCACCACGAAGTCCTCGTTCTCGGTCCACGTGTACAGGCAGGTCTCCGCGCCGAACCCGGCCGGGTCCAGGCCCGGCAGGCGCCGCCGCACGTACTGCGCGGCCTCGGCCTCCAGCGCCGGGTCGATCCGGTCGAACGGCCCGGCGCCGGGATCGACCACCCGGCCAGGAGCGTGCGACGCGACCTTGACCCCCGGGGCCTCCCCGGCCGCCGGCACCGTGTACCACGTCGGCCGTCCGGCCTGCGATTCGATGAACGTCGGCCACCTGTCCCCGGCCTGCGCCGAACCGCCGTCCTCAGCCCGCGCCGAGAAGTACCGGATCTGCTGCAGCGTGACCGTGAGCCTGGGCACCCTGGGGACCACCCCCGCCAGCAGCGGCCCGTTCCACCCGCCCGCGGCGACCACCGCCACCCGTGCCGAGATTTCGCCCGCCGCCGTGCGCACTAGCACTCCTTCGCCCGCGGGATCAAGGCCGAGCACCGGGGTCTGGTCTGCGATCGACACCCCGTCCCGCCGGGCCAGCTCCTGCAACGCCGCGACCGCTCGGCCCGCCAGCAGGGTTCCCGCGTCGGGCTGAAACAGCATCCGCTCACCCGGCTCGGCGGCGACCTGCGGGAAACGCTCGCGCAGCTCACCGCCGGTCAGCCACGAATGCCGCACCCCGCACGCGCGCAGCGCCGCCGCGCAGGCCTCGGCGTCCGGCCCGGCGTCCACCCCACCGGTCGTCACCAGCAGTTCCTGCCCGGCGGCCGCCTCCAGTTGCAGCCACGCCTCGCGCGCCGCCAGTGCCATCCGGACGTAACCGGGATCGGGATAGACGAACCGGAATATCCGCGTCGCCCCATGCGAGGACCCGCGCGCGTGCCCCAGCCCGAACTGTTCCAGCAGCACGGTCCGCACCCCGCGAGCGCCGAGAACCCGTGCGGCCGCGGACCCCATCACCCCGGCTCCCACCACCACCACGCCCACCCGCTCCACGGCCGCGACGATAGCCGGCGCCCCCGCCGCGCCACCATCCGAGCCGCTCCCTGCACCAGCCCGCTCCCTGTGCCAGCCCGCTCCCTGTGCCAGCCCGCGCCCAACGGCCGCCCGCGCCCGCCTACCCGAGCCCGGCGGGTCCGCCCGCGCCACGGCGTCTCGCCGGGCCGCTACCACGTAGACCCGCGCCTTAACCGTCGGTTAGGCCACTGTCCGCTGGGCTGGATGTGCGGTGGGGTGGATGTGCGGTGGGACGCTCGGGCCGGCTACTGTGCTGCTCCAGCTGGATCCGCCACCCAAAATGCGTTTTGCGAACGGCAATGCCGGGTGACCGCGGTCGTATTTAGTAGGCCGAGCCGACTCTGGGGCTCATCGAAGGATTCACTTCAGCCCGTCCAGAAGATCCGAACTCGCGCCCCTCATCCGCCGCATGCGGTTCTCGCATTGACGCCCATCACGCGGCGATTACAGGAAACCACGGCGGGGCGGTGGCAAGCGGGCTCGGCCGCCGTGCCATGGCCGCGAAATTTCCCCAATGCGTGCAACTTCCGTTCCGCCCGGTAAGTTTGCAGCCAAGAACCCCGAGCCGGTCTTGTCGCGGCGTAGTTAGCCGCGTGAGCACCATCGGCCCAGGTCAAACGCTGCGCGAAAACGTCTACTTAACCTTCGACGACAACCGCGTAACCAGGGTGCGCAACCCTTCTGCCGGTCTGTAACTGGGCAGAGGCGGTGAGCGCTTCTGGGTGTTCCCGGCGATAATGTTCAGTCAGTACCTGACTGGCCTCACCAGGACGGTGTGCGACGGTTCGCTTGCAGATTTGGCAGCGAATGACCGGAAGATGCGTAACGGTCACGGGGAAGCGGCGGGCGCTTTGATTACTCATCGGTACTAATGATGCCAGGCCTCAGACGTTCGCACCACACCGGGGACCATAATTCCCCGGAACCGGCTCGGGATTGACGTGAGCCTGTTCACAGTTCTCTCAGACTTCCCCCGCCGATGCTATGGAACGTCTCGGGATTGACGTGAGCCTGTTCACAGTTCCCTCGGACTTCCCCGCCGTGCTACCGCTCGGCCAGTCGGGTTCCCATTGCCGCGGCGAACAGTGCAGGGGTGCCCGCATCCCGACCTCCCGCCCGTCCCCCCCGGGTGCCCCACGCCCCCGATAGCGCGCGTCCGGGGTCGGTCATAGCGGAGATCCCCACTTTTCCCGTGCCCGCGGGGTACAAAATGGGGTAAATCGCCCACGTTTTCGGTTCCAGCGCGGGAAGAGTGGAGTTGATCATGAGATCTCGGCGGCCCGGCGGGCCAGGTGGGCGGTGACGGGGGAGGGAGCCGAGGGAGTGGGAGGTGCCGGGGTGAGGTGAAGAGAGGGAGGGACGGGGGGGTGCGGAAGGGAGGGGGGACCGGGAGGGGGGACCGGGAGGGGGGTTAGGGGCCTAGGAGGCGGAGGGCGTTGTCGTGGCAGACTGCGCGGAGCCAGTCGTCGCCGAGGTCCAGGCGGGCTAGGCCTTGGAGTTGGCGCAGGTAGGGATAGGGGATGTTGGGGAAGTCGCTGCCTAGCAGGATGCGGTCGGACGCGGCGGCCAGCCTGGGCAGCAAGGTTGCGGGGAACGGGACCAGGTGCTCGAAGAAGTCGGTGAAGTTCATCGTCGTGTCCAGATGAACGGCCGGGTAGCGTTCGGCGAGTTCGAGGAACGCGGCGTACTCGGGCGCGCCTAGGTGGGCGATGATCGCGGTCAGCCGGCGGTGTCGGGCGAGCACCTCGGAGATCGGGCCGGGGCCGGTGAACGGGCCCGCCTCGGGACCCGAGCCACAGTGGATGATGACCGGGATGGCGGCTTCGGTGAGGAGGCCCCAGACCGGATCGAGCAGCGCGTCCCTGGGGTCGTAGCCGCCCACCTGGACGTGCGCCTTGAACAGCCGGGCGCCCGCGTCGATCGCCTCGGCCACGTAGGCGGCGGCGCCGGGTTCGGCGAAGAACGTGGCGCTGTGCCACGCGTCCGGGGTGCGGGCCGCGAAGTCGGAGGCCCAGGCGTTCAGCCAGGTGGCCATGCCGGGCTTGTGCGGGTACAGCAGCGCGCTGAACCGGCGGATCCCGAAGGCGCGCAGGAGTTCGACCCTGTCGTGCTCGGGCTGGCGGTAGGCGATGGGCCACGGCCGGCCCTCGGAGACCTGGCCGCTCTCCAGCACGGCCCAGACCTTGTCCAGCACGTTGCCCGGCATGAAGTGGGTGTGCACGTCCACCAGTCCGGGCAGCCCGAGTTCGCGCCAGAACGCGGTGACCGCCGCCACCTCCGCCGCCGACCCTGCCTCCGGGCCCGTGCTTGTCTCCGCGCCCGTGCTTGTCTGCGGGGCTTGGGTGTGTGATGTGTTCGTGGTGGTTCCTAACGTGAGCCGGGGGCCGGGCCGTGGCCCAGGGCCTGGAGTTCGGTGCAGGCGGACTGCGCAGGAGCGGTCAGCGGGCCGGAACCCAGGGCACGAAGCACGATACCGATGACGAGCGGGCTGGCGGGCAACTGGCCGTGCGTGATCACGATGCCGGGGCATACGGACTGGAGCGGCAGGTTCACCGCACCGGCCAGCCGGGCCGAGGTTGGTGGCCGGACGGTCTGGTCGTCGGTGGTCCACAGCGACAGCCAGCCAGGGCGCGAGCCTAGCGGCACCCCGCTCAGCTTGGTGAGCAGCGTGCTGCCTGGCACCAGTTCCTGGCAGGCCTCCGGACAGGCCCCGGCGTCGGCAGCGTTGCCCGCTGCGGCGATCTTGGTGCCGTTCAGCGGCGAGCCGAGCGTGATGATCCGGCGCACCTTCTGGGCCCCGTTGTCTTGCTCGTCCCACAGCCGGGTGACCACGCCGCCGGCCGAGTAGCCGACGATGTCCACCTCGCCCGCACTGCGGCGCAGCGCCTGGTTCACGTAGCCGTTGAGCACGGCTGCCTGGGCACCCAGGTCGCCGGTGCCCTGGCCGGGCAGGCTGACCACCTCGGTGGACATGCCGAAGCCGCGGATGTGCGCGGCCAGCACGTCCACCCCGGCGACGCTTCCGCCGTAGCCGGGGACCAGCACCACCACGCCGGGCGCCCTGGGGTTAGCCCGGGCCGAGGCCGGGCTGAACACCCCGGCCGCCTTGAGGCCGATCGCGACCGCCGCGGCGGCCACGAGCAGGCAGACGCCGGTGACGAACTTCCGGCGGCGCGGACTGAGACCGGCCAGCCACCCCCCGCCTCCCATCCATCTCCCCCTTCCCCCCGCCCGCCTCCCCTTCCCGCCCGCACTGCCCCGAAGCCGCATGCTCTCATGGTGCGGCCCGGTGCGCCTTACGTGCAATTCGTACCCTCGGGCGGCCCGGGCTGGTAACGATAACCCATGCCAGGCTCGGTGATCAGCCAGCGCGGCCGGGGCGGGTCGGGTTCCAGCTTGCGGCGGAGCTGGGTCATGTACAGCCGCAGGTTTCCGGTCGCGTCCGCGTAGCCGGGGCCCCACACCTCGTTGAGGAGTTGCCGTCTGGACAGCAGCTTGCCGGGGTTGCGCAGCAGCACTTCGAGCAGGTGCCACTCGGTCGGCGTGAGGTGGATGTCCGCGGCCGGATCGGCGGCGTTACCGTCGCGGAATACCCGCTTGGCCGCCAGGTCCACAGTGAGCTCGCCCACCCGCACGCGGGGCTGTTCCTCCCGTGGGCTGGCCCGCCGGGAGGTCGCCCGCATCCGGGCCAGCAGCTCCTCCATGCCGAACGGCTTGGTCACGTAGTCGTCGGCCCCGGCGTCCAGCGCTTCCACCTTGTCGGTGCTGTCGGCCCGGCCGGACAGCACGATGATCGGCACCGTGGTCCAGCCGCGCAGGCCCCTGATCACGTCGAGACCGTCCACGCCGGGCAAACCCAGATCGAGCAGCACCAGGTCGGGCGGGTGCTTGGCCGCCACGTCCAGCGCCTCGGCCCCGGTCGCCGCGGTGGACACCTCATAGGAGCGGGCCCGCAGGTTGATCCGCAGCGCCCGCACGATCTGTGGTTCGTCGTCGACCACCAGAATCCGTGCCATCAGTTGGCCCCGGGTGAAGGCAATCCAGGCGAGGACACCTCAGACCCGACGCCCGCAGTGCCGATTCCCCCAGTGCTGATTCCCGCAGTGCCGATTCCCGCAGTGCCGATTTCGTCAGGCGGCGGATCCGCTGACGGCACACTCGCGGCCGGCAGCGAGAGAATCATGGTCAGCCCGCCGCCCGGGGTTTCCTCGGGTTCGAGCGTGCCGTCCATGGCCTCGGTGAAGCCGCGGGACAAGGCCAGGCCGAGCCCGACCCCGGTGGTGTTGTCGGTGTCGCCGAGCCGCTGGAAGGGCACGAACATCCGGGTCCGGTCGGCCTCGGGCACCCCGGGGCCGCGATCGATCACCAGTAGTTCTACCCGGTCACCGAGCGAGCTCGCGGTCAGCAGCGGCGGGTCGCCTGGCGGCGAGTAGCGCAGCGCGTTGCTGGTCAGGTTCGCGATCACCCGCTCGAGGATGCCAGGGTCGGCCAGTACCTCGGGCACCGTGTCGGGAATGTCCACCAGCACCGACCGCCCGGCCGGGCCGATGTCGTCCAGCGACCTGGCCACGATCTCGTCCAGGCCGACCCCTCGGGGGAACACCGACAGCACGCCGGCCTGCAGCCTGCTCATGTCCAGCAGGTTGCCGACCAGGTGGGCGAGGGTCTGCAGCGACTCGTCCGCGGTGGCGAGCAGCTCGTCGCGGTCCTCGGTGGTCCAGTGCACGTCGGCCGAGCGCAGGCTGGTGACCGCGGCCGTCGCGGCGGCCAGCGGCGTGCGCAGGTCGTGGCTCACCGCGCGCAGCAGCGCGGTGCGCATCCGGTCGGCGGCCGCGATCGGCCGGGCCGCCTCGGCCTCGGCGGCCAGCCGCTGCTGCTCCAGCGCCACCCCGGCATAGGCGGCGAACGCACCGAGCACGCGGCGGTCGGCGGCCGGCAGCGGCCGGCCGCGCAGCGCCAGCGTCAGGGTGTTCCCTGGCGCTCCCGCTTGGCCTGGCGCTCCCGCTTGGCCTTCCCCCTTCACAGGCACCTCGACGTCGGCCTCGGCCGGGCTGGAGACAGCGGTCTCGCCGGACGCGGCCACCACAGTCCAGGCGGCCGACGGGTCCAGCGCCGCGCCACCAGACGCCGACGAGGACTCCAGCAGCGTGACCGACTCCATGCCGAAGGCCTCGCGCACCTGGTCGAGCACGGCGGTCACCGCTCGCTGGCCGCGCAGCACGTTGCCGGCGGTCGTGACCAGCAGCTCGGACTCGGCGGTGGCCCGCGCCGCCTGCTTGGTGCGCCGGGCGGCCACGTCCACCACCCAGCTCACCAGCAACCCCACCACGACGAACACCCCGAGGGCCAGCACGTTGTTGGCCTCGGCGATGGTCCAGCGGTGTATCGGCGGCGTGAAGAAGTAGTTGAGCAGCAGCGACCCGGCCACCGCCTCGAGCAGGGCCGGGATGAACCCGCCGGTCAGCGCGACCGCGACGATCGCCACCAGGTAGACCAGCACGTCGCTGGTCAGGTTCAGGTTGCTGCGCAGCCCGGTCAGGGCCAGCGTGACCAGCGGCAGCAGCAGCACGGCCACCAGGTAGGCGGCGATCCGGCGCCGTGGCGTGATCGACCGGCCGGTCAGGCTGGGCAGCCCGCGGCCGCGGCCCATCTGCGAGTGGGTCACGATGTGCACGTCGATGTCGCCTGAGCCGCGGATCGTCCGGTTGCCGATGCCGGGACCGGTCAGCAGGGCGGACAGCCAGGACCGGCGGCTCACCCCGAGCACGAGCTGGGTGGTGTTCTCGGCCCGGGCGAATTCGAGCAGGGACTGGGCGATGTTGTCGCCGACCACCTGGTGGTAGGTGCCGCCGAGCGACTCGGCCAGGCGGCGCTGCCCGGCCAGCGCGGCCGGGTCGGCCCCGGTGAGGCCGTCGGCCTTGGTGACGTGCACGGCTAGCATCTCGCCGCCGGTGCTGCGCGCGGCGATCCTGGCCGCCCGCCTGATCAGGGTCTCGCCCTCGGGGCCGCCGGTGAGCGCCACCACGACCCGCTCCCTGGCCTCCCAGGTGTCGTGGATCCGGTGCGCCGCCCGGTAACGCTGCAGGCCCTCGTCCACCTTGTCAGCCAGCCAGAGCAGGGCCAGCTCGCGCAGCGCGGTCAGGTTGCCCGGCCTGAAGTAGTTGTTCAGCGCGGCGTCGATCTTCTCGGGCGGGTAGATGTTGCCGTGCGCCATCCGCCGCCGCAGCGCCTCGGGCGTCATGTCGACGAGCTCGACCTGGTCGGCCGCACGCACCACCGCGTCCGGCACGGTCTCCCGCTGCGGCACCCCGGTGATCTTGCTGACCACGTCGTTCAGCGACTCCAGGTGCTGGACGTTCACCGCCGAGATCACGTCGATGCCGGCCTTCAGCAGCGACTCGACGTCCTGCCAGCGCTTGTCGTGGCGGCTGCCGGGCACGTTGGTGTGGGCCAGCTCGTCAACGAGGGCGATCTCCGGCCGCCGGGCCAGCACCGCGTCGAGGTCCATCTCCTCGAACGTGCTGCCGCGGTAGGAGAGCTGGGCTCGCGGCACGATGTCCAGGCCGTCCAGCAGCTCGGCCGTGTGCTTGCGCCCGTGCGTCTCGGCGAACCCGACCACGACGTCGGCGCCGCGTTCGGCCCGGCGGTGACCCTCACACAGCAGCGCGTAGGTCTTGCCCACGCCCGCCGCGCAGCCGAGGTAGATGCGCAGTTGCCCGCGCCTGCCGTTCTGGCTGGGCGCGGGCCGCTCGATGTCGCCGGTGCTGTTCATCGTCTTCCCAACAGTCTGCCGGCTGTCCGGCATTCCTGCACGTAAGGTCATGGGTGGCGGCCCGGCGGGGTGCCGTCCGGCTGGTAGCGGTAGCCCATGCCAGGCTCGGTCAGCAGGTACCTGGGCCGGGACGGATCCTCCTCCAGTTTGCGGCGCAGCCGGGCCATGTGGAAGCGCAGATAGTTCGTGCTCCGCTCGTACCCGGGTCCCCACACACTGTGCAGCATCCGGTGGGCCGACACCAGTTGCCCGGGCCGGGCCAGCAGGATCTCCAGCAGCCGCCACTCCGTCGGGGTCAGGTGCGCGATGTCGCCGTCGGCCGTGGTCGCGGTATACGCGATCAGGTCGATCGTCCACCGGCCCAGCGTGATCTCCGAGGCGCCCACCGGCACGTCCCGGCGCAGCGCCGCCCGCAGCCGGGCCAGCAGCTCCTCGATGTCGAACGGCTTGGTCACGTAGTCGTTGGCCCCGGCGTCCAGGGCCCCGATCTTGTCGCCCGACCCGGTCCGGCCGGACAGCACGATGACCGGGGCCGTAGACCAGGTGCGGAGCTGCTTGATCACGCTGACCCCGTCCAAGTCCGGCAGCCCGAGGTCGAGCAGCACCGCGTCCGGCGGCCGCCGCGTCGCCTCGGCCAGCGCGGCCTGACCGGTGGCGGCGGCGGCGACCTCGTAGCCGCGGGCCCGCATGTTGATCCGCAGGGCCCGCAGCAGCGCAGGCTCGTCCTCGACGATCAGCACCCGCTGCGGCCGCGCCGCAGCGGGTGCCTCGGCCGGACGCTCCGCCCCGACCGAGGCGACCGGACCGGGTCCAGGTCCTTCCGCCCCAGCCGGGGCGGAACGCGTCTCCGCCATCGGCTGCTCAGCCTCCGCTGCCGACCGGATACTTCTCATCGAGCGCGATGTTCAGGGTGAGCACGTTCACCCCCGGCTCGCCGAGGAAGCCCAGCGTGCGGCCCGACGTGTTCTGCTTGACCAGGGCCATGACTTCCGGCGGGCTGATGTGCCTGGCCGCGGCCACCCGGTCCACCTGGATGCCGGCGTTGGCGGGCGAGATGTCCGGGTCGAGGCCCGAGCCCGACGCGGTCACCGCGTCCGGCGGGATCTGCGACACCGGCACATGGTCGAACGCTGCGATCTGCTGCTGGTACCCCTTGATGAGCTTCACCAGCGCGGGGTTGTCCGGCCCCAGGTTGGATGCGGACGAATACCGCGGGTCGCAGCCGTAGTCGTCCTTGGCGCCCGCGAGTATGGCGTCCGAAGGCCGCGGCTGGAAGTACTTCGGTATCGGCTTGCCGTTCGGGTACACGAACTCCTGGCACAGCAGGCTGGAGCCGACCGTACGGCCGTGGTAGGTCACCATCGAGCCGTTGGCCTGCTTGTTGAAGGCTGCCTCCGCCACGCCCCACATGAACACCGGGTAGACGATCCCAGTGACCACGGTGAAGATCAGCAGCATTCGCAGCGCCGCGAGGTGCTGGCGGACAAAGCCGGGTAGACGGTTCATTTTCTAGATCACCCGAATCCAGGGATGTTCATGATGACGAGGTCGATCAGCTTGATTCCGATGAACGGGATGATCAGCCCGCCCACGCCGTAGATCCACAGGTTGCGGCGTAGCAGCGAGGAGGCCGACGCCGGCCGGTACCGCACCCCGCGCAGCGCCAGCGGGATCAGCGCGACGATGACCAGCGCGTTGAAGATGATCGCCGAGGTGATCGCCGACTGCGCGCTGTGCAGGTGCAGGATGTTCAGCTTCTGCAGGTCGGGGAAGGCCACCGAGAACATGGCCGGCAGCATGGCGAAGTACTTCGCCACGTCGTTGGCGATGGAGAACGTGGTGAGCGCCCCCCGGGTGATCAGCAACTGCTTGCCGATCTCCACGATCTCGATGAGCTTCGTCGGGTTGGAGTCCAGGTCCACCATGTTCCCGGCCTCTTTGGCGGCCGAGGTTCCGGTGTTCATGGCCACGCCGACGTCGGCCTGGGCCAGCGCCGGCGCGTCGTTGGTGCCGTCGCCGGTCATCGCGACCAGCTTGCCGCCCTCCTGCTCCTTCTTGATCAGCGCCATCTTGTCTTCCGGCGTCGCCTCGGCGAGGAAGTCGTCCACGCCGGACTCGTCCGCGATCGCCTTGGCGGTCAGCGGGTTATCGCCGGTGATCATGACGGTGCGGATGCCCATCTTGCGCATCTCCGCGAACCGCTCGGCGATGCCCTCCTTGACGATGTCCTTGAGGTGGATGACACCGAGCGCACGGGCCGGCCCCGAGGCGGGCCGTTCGGCCACCACCAGCGGCGTCCCGCCCACCGAGGAGATCCCGTCCACCGCCGCGCCGAGTTCGTCCGGCACGGTGCCGCCGGCCTCATGCACCCAGGCGGCGACCGACGCGGCGGCTCCCTTCCTGACCTGCCGGCCGTCGGCCAGGTCGATGCCGCTCATCCGGGTCTGCGCGGTGAACTCCACGAACTCCGCACCCTGCAGCTCGCCCTCGGTCCGCTCCCGCAGGCCGTACTCGTTCTTGGCCAGCACCACGATCGACCGGCCTTCCGGCGTGTAGTCGGCCATACTCGACAGCTGCGCCGCGTTGGCCAGCTCCTCGGGCGTCACCCCCGACACCGGCAGGAACTCGGTGGCCTGCCGGTTGCCGATGGTGATCGTGCCGGTCTTGTCCAGCAGCAGCGTGTTCACATCGCCCGCCGCCTCGACCGCGCGGCCGGACATGGCCAGCACGTTGCGCTGCACCAGCCGGTCCATGCCGGCGATGCCGATCGCCGACAGCAGCGCCCCAATGGTCGTGGGGATCAGCGCCACAAGCAGCGCGACCAAAATCACCAGGCTCTGCGGCGCGCCGGAGTAGAACGCCATCGGCTGCAGTGTGATCACGGCCAGCATGAAGATGACGGTCAGCGACGCGAGCAGGATGTTCAGCGCGATCTCGTTCGGCGTCTTCTGCCGCTTCGCGCCTTCCACCAGGGCGATCATCCGGTCGATGAACGTCTCGCCGGGCTTGGAGGTGATCTGCACCACGATCCGGTCCGACAGCACCTTGGTGCCGCCGGTGACCGCCGACCGGTCGCCGCCGGACTCCCTGATCACCGGCGCGGACTCGCCGGTGATGGCCGACTCGTCCACCGACGCGACACCCTCGACCACGTCGCCGTCGCCCGGGATGATCTCGCCGGCCTCCACCACCACGTGGTCGCCGAGCTGCAGGCCAGTGCCGGGCACCGCCTCCTCGTGCAGCGACACCGGGTCCGCCCCCGGCGCCCAGCCGGTGATCCGCCGGGCCATCGTCTCCCGCTTGGCCCGCCGCAGCGTCTCGGCCTGGGCCTTGCCGCGGCCCTCGGCCACGGCCTCGGCCAAGTTGGCGAACACCACGGTCAGCCACAGCCAGACCACGATCGTCCAGTTGAAGACCGAGGACTTGGTGATCGCGGTGTAGAGGGTCAACACCGCGCCGACCTCGACCACGAACATGACCGGGTTCTTGATCTGGACCCTGGGATCCAGCTTCTTGACCGCGTCGGGCAGGGACTTCCACAGCATCTTGGGGTCGAGCAGCCCGCCGCCGAGCCTGGCGGTGGATACTTCGCCTGTGTTGCGGCCCTTGCTAGCCGGGGCCTCCGGCTTGGTTGTCATTGCCATATTCAGTGGAGTCCTTCCGCGAACGGCCCCAGAGCGAGCGCGGGAAAGTAGGTCAGACCGACGAGCACGAGGACCACGGCGACGACCATGCCGACGAACAGCGGCGTTCTGGTGTCGAGGGTGCCGGCGCTCTGTGGCACCGGGGCCTGTCTAGCCAGCGACCCGGCCAGGCCGAGCGCGAATATCTCCGGTGCGAACCGGCCGAGCAGCATCACGATGCCGCCGACCACCTGGTACCAGGTTGCGGCCGTGCCCAGTCCCGCGAAGGCCGAGCCGTTGTTGTTAGCCTCCGAGGCGAACGCGTAGACGATCTCGGTCAGCCCATGCGGCCCGGGATTGAAGATTGCGGATTGCCCGACCTTCAACCCGATCGACAGGCCCGCCGCGGTCAGGATGACCACCGGCAAGGTAAGAAAGTACAAGGCCGCGTACTTCATCTCGGTCGGCCGGATCTTCTTGCCGATGTACTCCGGCGTCCTGCCGACCATCAGCCCGGCCACGAAGACCGTGACGATGGCCAGGACCAGGATGCCGTACATGCCGGCCCCGATCCCGCCCGGTGCGATCTCCCCGAGCGCGATGTCGAACAGGGCTATGCCGCCTCCGAACGGCGTCAGCGAATCATGGAAGCAGTTGACCGCGCCCGTCGACGTCACCGTGGTGGACGCCGCGAACAGCGAGCAGCCCGGTCTGCCGAACCGCGTCTGCACGCCCTCCATCGCACCGTGCGCGGCGACCGTGGCGGTCCCGCCGGTGCCGGTGTGCGCCTCGAACAGGCTGATCCCGCCCACCGCGACGGCCCAGATGATCGCCATGACCGCGACCAGGGCGTAACCCTGCCTGTTGTCCTTGACCATCTTCCCGAAGGCCCGCGGGGTCGCGAACGGGATCAGCAGCAACGAGAAGATCTCGAAGATGTTCGTGAGCGGGTTGGGATTCTCGAACGGGTGTGCGGAGTTCGTGTTGAACCAGCCGCCTCCGTTGTTTCCCATGTCCTTGATGATCTCCGAGGACCCCACCGGGCCACCCGGGATCGTCTGGTGCGCCCCGGACAGCGTGGTGACCGTGGTGTAGGCGTGGAAGTTCTCGATCGCGCCGCCCGCGATGAGGATGATGCCGCCCACGATGGCCAGCGGGATCAGCAGCCGGATCACGCACCGGGTCACGTCCACCCAGAAGTTGCCTAGCTTGTTGGTCCGCGACCGGGTGAAGCCCCGGATCATCGCGATAGCCACGCACAGGCCCACCGCCGCCGACATGAACTGCTGCACAACCAGACCGCTCATCTGGGTGATGTAGTTCATCGTGGCTTCGCCGGCGTAGTTCTGCCAGTTCGTGTTCGTCGTGAACGACACGGCGGTGTTCCAGGCCGTGTCCGGCGTCACCGGCGGGAAGTTGGGCCCGACGAACCCGAGCATGTAGTGCTGCAGCCGCTCGAGCCCGTACAGGAAGAGGATGCTGACCACAGAGAAGGCCAGGAGGCTGCGGACGTACGTGCTCCACTTCTGGTCGGTGTCGCGGTTGACACCCATCAGGCGGAAGACGAAGCGTTCGACCTTCCAGTCCTTGTCGGTCGTGAAGATATGGGCGATGTAGTTGCCCAGCGGCACGTAACACACGGCGAGAGCCGCGACGAGCAGGGCAAACTGCAGCCAGCCGGAGGCTGTGCTATTCACTAGAACCTCTCAGGCAGCACAAGAGCCACGAACAGGTAAATGGTCAGCAGGATCCCGCCGATAAGGCCGATCCAGTTCTCAGCGCTCAAACCGCTCGACCCCCTTCAAAATGAGATAGAGCACGCCGAACACCACGATGGTCAGCCCGATATACAGCACGTCGGACACTGGTCGCCTCCCACGCCGGAATGAAGGTCACCGCCGCTCGTCTCGCGGCAGGACACATCAGAGATACCTGCGGAAAAGGCGAGAACAGCCCGTCCATGCGCCATCCATGCGGCGCCCTGGCGGGCCCTAACGGAATCCATGCGCCGTCAACGAGAAGGATTTTGGTCGCCGAAACAACCACGATCCTTCCCAATCCGCGCCCCAGGCTGGCCATGACCAGATGACAACGTTGTCACGGGGAAGGTGGGAGAGGGGAGGGTGGGATGGTGCTGGAGGGTGGGGTGGTGCTGGAGGGTGGGGTGGTGCTGGAGGGGAGAGTGGGGCTGACGATGA